>NZ_PKRO01000032.1 GCF_002855495.1 Porphyrobacter sp. TH134 | reverse complement strand
CATGCTCCCCGCCCCTGAAATCATCGCACGGTCACAACGAGACACCTCGTAACACTGGGTGTCGCCTTAGCTCGTAACACTGGGTGTCCATTGACAAGGGAATCCAAGATGGAAGGCGCTTCGCTTTTGCGCCGCCGATCCCTGTGGGGAACGAGTGTTGTCAGTGTTCTGAATTCTGACCCCAACTAAACTATCAAACTAGAGCCTGTATTGTTCAACTATAAACAGGATGACTGCACCAGGGACGATGTGTACATCTCTCCCGATGTCTCTGATCGAACAGATTTACGACGCCGCGTTCGACCGGCCTCGCTTTGAACCCTTGCTGCGATCGATTGCGCAAGAAATTGGCGGCAATGCTGCCTTTCTTGGATGGCATGATTTCGAACGAAATTGCGGGTTTGACGTTCAGTTCGGCAATGATCCGGCATGGCTGCGCCGATATGTCGAAGAATTTGCCGAACATGATATCCTTCGGCCGATCCTCGTCGCTGTTCCCGAAGGTGAGCCGGCCCCCGCAGCCCCGTATTTTCTGCGACCGGATGTTTCTGAAAGCGTATTTTACAACGGATTTATCGCCCCCCAGCGCATTGTCGACAACATGGCGATCAACCTGATCAAGCGTCCGGGCATGATCGCGACGCTCGCCATTCTGCGGATGGGGGATTTTGCGGTCTACGGCCCGGCTGAAATCGCCAGAATGCGCGAACTGGTGCCGCACTTGCGGCGCGCCGTGCTGATCCAGAGCCGGCTGATCGACGGCGAAAACACCGCAGACGGCTTTCGGCAAAGCAGCGCCGGGGCGCGGGATCATATCATGCTGCTGTCGAAAGACGGGACGATTGTGGAACTCGACCCGCAGCTTGCCGCCATCGTCGGTCTGCAAATTGGCCAACCAATCGGGCACAGCGGCTTCGGGAAAGCGGTGAAGGATGCGATTGCCACGAGCCAGCCGGTGATCGCCGAACTCACTGCCGGAAACAGCACCATCACCCGCCTGCTGTGCGAAGCGCAGGAATTGCAGCGCAACCGGCTTGGTGATCTTTCGACAAATCAGGCAGCCACCCACGCCATTCATATCGGCATCGTCGACCGCCCGAGGATCATCGCTTACGCGGCCATTGCCAAGGCCTATGGCCTGACCGCGACCGAGGCGCGCGTGATGGAATCCGCCGTTGAACAGGGTGATCTGGTAACGATTGGCGCACGGTTGGGCATGGCCCGCGCCACAGCCCGCACGCATCTGCACCGGATCTACGACAAGACCGACACGAACGGTTTTGCAGACCTGTGCAGGCTCGCCTACCGGTTTGTGTGCGCGCGCGGCGCCGCTGGGTAAACAGATGGTGGACGCGCGCGCCTAGGGCTTTCGTTAAGCGGCTGATTGCGGTGCCATTCCAAGGGGGCCTGGCAGCGCGGGGGCCGCTGCGTGCCGGTGATTTCATATTGCAATTCGATTCCTGCCGTTCTGGCCCGGTCTGCCGGAGACAAGCCAGCGCCGCGTCAAACTTTCGCCGCCGTGATCGCCGCTGGCAGGCCTCTGCGACCCGGACTGCGCGCCGCAGCGATGGTTATGGCGGCTTCCACGGGTCTGCACACGGCAACATCAGCCCAGCAGACCGGCGCCCCGGCGCCCGCCTCGCCCGCCCCGGCAGAGGCGCAAACCACGCTTGGCGGCATTCTGGTGCTGGGCAGCACGGCCCTGCCGGTCTCGCAGGTTTCCGCCGCAGCCGGACCGTTTATCGGCCAGCCAGTAACCCCGGCCCTGTTGCAGCAAGTCCGGCTTGCCGTTTCGGATGCGCATGACGACGCAGGCGTTGCTCTGGTCAGCGTTGATGCGCCGTTCATGGTGGGCACGACCGCGCTAATCCGTGTTCAGCAATTGCGCTTGGCGGCGATCACGGTCGGCCTGCCAGCGGGCGCAGCGGCCCCGATCAAAGTGCCGCCAGCGGTGGCGGCGCAGGCGATGGCAGCGCTCCCGGCGCTGCGGGCGGGCGAAACGCCCAATCTGAAAACGCTCGACCGCGAACTGCGCCTTGCCAATCTGCAACCCCATCGCCGGATATCGGTCGATTTTCGCTGGTCAGATTCGGCGACCCAAACCGCAGCCCCTGCGGGCAGCCCAGCCCTTCCAGCGCCAGCGCGCGTGCCTTTGGGACCGTCGTCCGCCAATGTTCAAGGACGGCCCATCGCCTCGGCCGCAGACATTCCGGCAGCCGTGCCAATCACCCGGCTTCCCGGCTTTTCGGAGACGCAGGACGATGCTTCGATGCTCGATGCGCGAATTCTCGTCAGCGACAGCACCCCGTATTATGGCCGTGTGCTCGTCGACAATGCGGGGCAACCGGCGACCGGCCGGCAGCGGCTGCGCCTGCAAGTGGGGCATGGCGATCTGCTCGGCCCGGGACGCGCGCTCGATATCACCACGCTGGTTTCCATCACCCACCCTGAACGCCAGCACCAGTTCGCCCTGCGGTATCAGCACCCGCTGCCCGCTGCTGCCACGCTGCTGTCGGCCGAAGCGTCGATTTCGCGCAGCAGACCCGGGCTTGTGAACGAGTTCTTTGACGTATCGGGCAACAGCAAGATCGCCAACATATCCGTCCGCCGCCTGCTACCCCGCAGCGGCACGCTGGAGCCGTATATCGAAGCGGGCTTCGAGATGGCCGAGCATAATGACGTGGTCAATTTCTTCGGGGTGAACCTTGGCTCCAAAGTCGGCACCGCGCCGCTGTCAGTGACCCTGGCGGCCACCTGGCAGAACGACCGGTCGAATGCGTTCGGCCAGTTGCGCGTGCGCCGTAACACCGGCCTCGGCGGCCTTGCCACGGCCGCGCGGTACAATGCGGCGCGCTTTGGTGCGACACCCGACTGGACCACGCTTGAGGCTTTCGCGGTGTTCCGCAGTGCCACCGGCAAGGGCCAGGAATTCGTCCTTCGCGCGCAAGGGCAACTGACCGGCGATGCACTGATCGCGCCGCAGCAGTTCCGGGCAGGCGGGCAGAACTTCATGCGCGGGCTGATCGAAAGCGAAATGGCCGGTGACAGCGGCGCTGCCGCGACGCTGGAATACTGGGGCACGCTGGCGCCCGGTCACCGGCTCGCAGGCTTTGTCGATGGCGCGGTCGCAGGCCGCAACAAGGCGCTGGCCAACGAGGTCGGCACGCTGAGCGCGCTCAGCGCAGGCATTGCCTACCAATGGACGATCAGGCCCGGGCTTCAGCTCAACCTTGCAGGTGCCCGCGTCATGACCGCGCGCAATCTGCCGCAAAGCGAGGCAGGCGATACGCGGCTGCTCGTGCTGCTGGAGTGGGCGCTATGAACGCGGCCGATCGGCCCGCACGGCGGCATCACCGCCTCCAACAGGTTGCATTCAGCGCTGAGGGACCCGCATGACATCCGCACACTTCAAACCCGTGGTTTTCGCCATCTGCGCCTCGTTCGGCGGCACCGCCGTCCTTGCACAGGACATGCCGCGCAACCCCGAGATCGTGAACGGCGGGGCGGTGATCAACACCTTCAGCAACGGCATGCAGATCGTCAATGAACCGGGCACGATCATCAATTGGGAAAGCTTTTCGATCGATGAAGCCCGCACGGTGCGCTTCGATCAGGTGAATGCGGGCAGCGCGGTTCTTAACCGGGTGATCGGCACATCCTTCAGCGACATTCAGGGCCAGTTGCAATCCAATGGCCGCGTGTTCCTGATCAATCCGAACGGGATTGTGTTCGGTGCAAAGTCGCGCGTCGACACAGCAGGGCTGATCGCCTCAACGCTCGACATCACCGATAATGATTTCCTCGCGGGCAATTACAATTTCGCGTGCCGCAATGCGATCGCGTGCGAAAGCGGGGTCGATGTGCTCGATCCCTTCGTCAACCGGATCGTGCTGAAAGACGGCAGCCAGGTCACCACCCGCTCGTCAGGGCCGGGCGGCCAGATCTGGCTGATCGCGCGCGAGCGGGTGGAATCCGAAGCGGGCAGCACCATTGATGCGCCCAATGGTCAGGTGATTGCAGCTTCCGCCCGCACGGTGACTGTCGGCAGTTCGCAACTGGGCCAGATGACCTTCACGCTTGATGGCACGGCGGGCAGCCGCGTGGATCTGATGGGCGATATTGATGTGAGCCGCGGGGCGGCCGGGTTCTTTGCCGATACGGTGCGCCTTACAGGCAAGGTGCGCGCGAAGTCGGGGCCCAATGCCGCTGGTCAGATTGTTGTGCAGGCCGCCGGCAATGTGGAGATTGGCGGCGATGCAAGGCTCGATGTGTCGGGCGATCCGGGGGCGACCGGCGGGACCGTGTTGTTGGGCGCCGCCCAGACGATCCGCATCGCTGCATCAGCCCTGATCGATGCATCGGCCGAAGACATCAGCAGGCCGGGCGGCTTGATCCGATTGACGGCATCCGAGGTCGTCCTGCCCGGCCCCTTGCGCGACGCCGGAAGTCCGCAAACCCGGTCGGGCGTCCTGCAATTGTTCGCAGGGCGGGAAGCCAATGCCGGGATCGTGGAAATCAACGAGACTGCTGCCTTTGCGTTCGATGCGGTTCCGGTCAAAACGTTGGAGGTCGCAAGTTCGGTCGTCACAACAGACACGCTGGGCGGCCCCGGTAACACCCAGACTTTCCGTGACAGTATGGGAACCGAAAGCAGCCTTTCCACGCTCGCCTCGGCATCGGCGGGCGATGGCACCTATCTGGTAATCACGCAGAAATTCATCCGAGAGACCAATTTCGACGACAACCGCGACCTTGGGGGAACCGTTACACGGATCCTGGAAACGCACCTGATCGATCGTCAAGGCAATCTGGTTGAAACCGATGAGTTGTCACGGGAAATCATTCAAACCTCGGCTTCGTTTGAAACAATTGATGATCGCACCATCCGGCTCACCGGCCTGTCAAAGGGGGGTTACGTCCTTGCCGAAGGTGATGATCTCAAGTTCTTGAACGATGGGGTATCGAAAACCGTAAGCATCACCGACCTCCGCAGGGCGACAGTGACGCCATTGCTGGGCGGCGGGGTGATTGTGACGCAGACAGGCACCCAGCTGGTGTTCGACGCGCTTGGCAATGCGGTGACCGACATCGCGTCTGCTATGGCCGATGAGAAGTTTCATCGCAGCTTTACGCGGACCAGCCCCTACCTCAATTTCGATGTGCGCTCGGAAATCCGGGTGAACGGCGACGGGCGGCTTGAAAAGGTCAATGCGCGCACGGGGGCATCGCTTGGCTTGCTCGCAGAAACGCCAGCGCCTGGGCCGCGAATCCTGGCGCAGGTCAATGACAGTGCCCTTTATGGCTTTGACAGGTTGTTCAGCGCCGATCAGGATCTGCTGGCAACCCAGACCATCGGCATCGCCAATCGCACCGATGCTGTGACCCTGCTCGAAGGCCAGACCACGCAAACCACCAATCCGGTGACCGGCTTGCGGATAAGCTTCGATGAGAAGGTCCATCGCGGCTTTTCCACCATCGACAGCAATCGCATCGGCTATCAGACAGACGAGGTCAGCAGGCCGGCTGCCACGGTGGCTGATATCTCTCCGTTGGTACGGCGCAGGACAACGTCTGAAACGGACAAGCTGACAATCGGAATTATTCAGCGGCGCGCCATCACCACTGCGCCTGCGAGCGACAGCGCGGCCGGGAGTTTGGCAGTGCCCTTGCTGTTTGCGACGCAGCCGGGCTTTTCCAACGGCTTGCAGACAGCGCCGCCGCCTCCGCCGCCACCTCCGCCTGCGCCGCCGCCCGAGCCGACTCCGACTCCAATACCGACGCCGACGCCGACACCGACACCGACACCGACGCCAACACCTGAACCAACCCCGACGCCAACTCCGACCCCGACTCCGACTCCGACTCCACCGCCGCCACCGCCCGCACCGACACCGGAGCCCCCACCTCCGCCGACACAAACGCCGCCGCCTGCGCCACCTCCCCCGGATTCCCCGGCTCCCCCAAGTCCAATCGTCGTGCGCCGACCGGACCCAGGCCTCTTGCTGCCGCCCTTCAACTCGTCGACCCCTCAGCTGAGCGGCGGCAGATCATCGGCCGGCTTTTCCGTTCCGGCCAGCAAGACCCGCCAGACAGCTGATGATGAATCCGCTACTGCCGGCATCGATCCCGATCTGCTTGATAGCGCCCGCAAACTGATCGAAGGCACGCTCGGCCCGGCCGACCTTGCCAAGTTCGACGCCGCCCAGACCGCCGCTGATCGCGGTGAAATCTTGCAGCGCGTGGCCAATGTTCAGCTGCTGGGGGAGGAATTCGCAGAAGCGACCCGCGATATGGATCCGGAAATGTTCAGCATGCTGATGGCATCGATGAGCACGCTTCAGGCCGAAGGCCTGCACGATAATGATGCGTTCTCCGAAGGCCTTGTCAAAGCCCTGACCAAACCGGTCTACGGCGGCGACAACGAAGACGGCAGCCGCGGCGAGACCCGCACTGCTCTGTTTGCTTCACTGACGATCCTCGAAGCCGAACTGTATCAGGCAGAACAAGAGGAATGGAGCCTGCCCGCCCGCCGACGCATTCAGAACAAGCTCACGCGCGAACTGGTCATCGCCGGGATGGAAGCGTCCGGGCAGGAGATCGATGATACCGCCGATGTGGTCTTCAAGCGGCCTGACGGCACGGAAGTGCGCATCACCGAGGATGGCGAGTTAACGAAGGACGAAACCTAGTCCTTTGCATGACGGGCAAGATCGGCCCGTCAGCGCGCCCAAGATCGTCCTGACGAGGCAAGAGGCCGCGAAACCGGCGTCTTGCTGGCAGCCTATGCGAAGTCGGCAGCGGACGGGTGGCTCGGCGATCATCCCGGTTTGGCCGGGTCCCTTGTTGCAAAACCGCAACGTTTGGTCGGCCAGCGTCAGCTTTTGGCGGGATTTCGGCTTGCAATAACCGGGCATGACGCTAGGCGCACGATACGTTATCTCATCAAAACAACGGGACATCCCATGACGATCAACAAGCCGCGCCTTGTCTCCTCCCAGCTCGCGCTCGCCTCGGTGCTCAGCCTGACGTGTGTCGCTTCACCCGCTTTGGCCCAGGCCCAGGCGCAGCCCGCCGCTGCGCCCATCGCAGCTGAAGACGATGTGCATAATCGCCAGACGGCCAATGACGGCACGATCATCGTCAGCGCTTCGGGTCTCAAGGAACTCGACGTGCTGGCCGGCACCAGCGTGCTGGAAATCCGCGACATCCAGCGCGACATGGTCACCGGCCAGATCGGCGACCTGCTGACCAAGCTGCCCGGCGTGTCTGCCACCAGCTTCGCCCCCGGCTCGTCACGCCCGGTGCTGCGCGGCCAGCAGGGCGAGCGGGTGCGCGTCCTGATCGACGGGGTCGGCACGGCGGATGTGTCCAACACCTCGGTCGATCACGCCACCACGATCGAACCGATCACCGTCGAGCGGATCGAAGTGCTGCGCGGCCCGGCCGTGCTGCTCTACGGCAGTCAGGCGATCGGCGGCGCGGTCAACGTGATCGACAAGCGCATCCCGACCCGGATGCCCGATGAAGACCTGCACTTTGATGGCTTTGCCGGCGTCGACAGCGCCACCAACCTGCGCACCGGCGCGGCAAGCCTTGATGTCGGCCTGACCAATAACCTCGTGTTCCACGCCGACGGGTCGTGGCGCAAAACCGGCAATATGGACATCGGCGGCTTCCAGCTCTCGCGCGAGTTCCGTGACGAACTCCTCGAAGAAGCGGCCGAAAAGGACGCGGACGGCGAACCGGAAGAAGCCGCCGAATTCCGCGAGGCCGCCGGTCAGCGCGGGTTTGTGCCCAACAGCGATATGGAAAGCTGGACCGTCAACGCAGGGCTTGGCCTGATCCTTGGCGAAAGCACATTTGGCGCGGCCATCGGGTATTACGATACCAATTACGGCGTCATCAAACGCCCCGGCCTCAAGCATGAGCATGGCGGCGAGGAAGGCGGCGAGGCCGAGGAAGAAGAGGGCGAAGAAAACGTCCGCATCGATCTCCAGCAGTTCCGCGCCGACCTGAAGGGCGATGTCTATCTGGGCGAGGGCGCCTTCGAGCGGCTGAAGCTGCGGGTCGGCTATTCCGACTACACGCACACCGAATTCGAAGGGCCGGGTGAAGTGGGCACCGTATTCGATGCCACCAGCATCGAAGCGCGTGCCGAACTGGTGCAGAATGCCGGCGGCAGCCTGCGCGGATCGAGCGGGGTTCAGTATCTCCACCGCGATTTCTTTGCCGTTGGCGCCGAAGCCTATATTCCGCCCAACCTGACCGATCAGGTCGCGCTGTTCACGCTTCAGGAATTTGGCACCGGCCCGTTCCAGATCGAAGCTGCGGCGCGCGCCGAGTTTACCAATGTCGAGGCCCAGACCCTCGGGATCGCGCGGGATTATGACACCTTCTCGGGCGCGCTTGGCTTCGTTTACGAAGGCATCGAAGGCGTGCGGATCGGCGTTAACGGTTCACGCGCCGAACGTGCGCCCAGCGCCGAGGAACTGTTTTCCAACGGCCCGCATATCGCCACCCAGGCCTTCGAGATCGGCGATGCCGACCTCGACACCGAAACCGCCTGGGGGCTGGAAGCCTATGCCCGGGGCAGCATCGGTGCAGGCACCTTCAATCTCACAGCCTACCGCCAGTGGTTCGGCAATTACATCTTCCTTGAAGAAACGGGCGAGGAAGAAGACGATCTGCCGGTGTTCCAGTACCTCCAGCAGGACTCCGATTTCTGGGGGGTTGAGGCCGACATCAGCTATCCCGTCATCGACACCGAAGGCTTCCGCCTGCTGACCGATCTGCGCGCCTCTTATGTGGAAGCGGAATTGGCCGATGGCACCGCAGTCCCGCGGATCCCGCCGCTGAGCCTGCTCGGCGCGCTGGAAGCCCAGACCGATGCCATCGACCTGCGCGGCGAAGTCCAGTGGTTTGGCGAACAGGACCGGGTCACCGCCTTCGAAACCGCAACCGACAGCTTCACGCTGGTTAATGCGCTGATCGCGTGGCGTCCGCTGGCCGGCAACCAGAACGTCACGCTGCAAGTGGCCGCCGACAACATCTTCGATGTGAATGGCCGCCGCCATGCCAGCTTCACCAAGGACTTCGTGCCGCTGGTGGGCCGCAACTTCCGCGCGAGCGTCCGTTTGAGCTTTTGATGCGTAGCTGACGCAGGGCCCGCAACAGGGTCGCAATTGGGGCAGCCGGACCGGGATTTCCCGCGACCGGCTGCCCCTTTTTCGTATCAGCTTTCGAGCCTGAAGGTCAGTTCAGCGTGTTCTTCCAACCGTTTGACCAGATCTTCGCCAAGGAAGCTGCCGGGCGTGCCGATCCCGCCGGGCTTGGCGCAGGATAGCAGCGCAATGCCGGTTTCGCTGAGCATCCGGCTGGTCGAACCATAGCCCGGATCATACCGGCCCTTGACGCCGAATTGCAGCCGCGCGCCATCGGCCATGTCCGCGACGAAGACGACATCATAAAAGCCGTTCTCGCGCTCTTCGGGCGTCGGCCCCTCACCCGGCTTGGGCGGCTTTGCGCCAAACGGGTTTTTCATGAATTCCAGCGCCGCATTGGCCGCCGCGCGGCCCGCATCGCCGGGGCTGGTCAACATCATTTCGTCATACTGGAAGTCGGTGCCGTAAGGATGACCGAGCAGGAAGTTGGTGCGGTGCACGTTCTTGGTGTTGATCGGCGCCATCACGAAGGGCGCGGACCACTTGCCCAGATCTTCCTCGTGCGACGGGATCATGCCGGAAGGCTGATCCGGCCCTTCAAACCCCGGTGTCAGCGCAAACGGGTTGCGCAGCACGTTGATGAGCGAGGGGCTTTTCGCCGCCGCCTTCATCGTCGCACCAAGGCTGGCCGCGGTGCCGCCCGAGAAGGTGCCCTGCATCGCCCGCACCCGGCCCCGGATGCGCGGGGCCGGCTTGCCGAACTTCTCCACACAGGCCTTCTGCGTCATCATCACGCCGAGATCGAAGGGGATGGAATCGAACCCGGACGAAAAACAGATGCGCGCGCCGCTGGCTTCGGCGGCGGCCTGATGCTCGGCGATCTTCTCGGCCATCCACGCCGGTTCGCCGCACAGGTCGGCATAGTCGGTGCCGGTTGCAACGCAGGCGGCCACCAGTTTGTCGCCATAGAGCTGGTACGGGCCAACCGTGGTCAGCACGACCTTGGTGCGCTGGCACATCGCTTCCAGATCGGCGCTGTCATCGGCATTGGCGACCACCAGCGGGATCGAGGCCGGCGCGCCGATCACGTCGCGCACTTCCTCCAGTTTGGCGAGGCTGCGGCCTGCCATCGCCCACTTGGGGCCGTCCGCGCGCGCGCCATAGTGATGGGCGAGATACTCCGCCACCAACCGCCCAGTATAGCCGGTGGCGCCGTAGACGATGATGTCGAATTCGCGGGTGCTCATGTGATCCAATCTCCGTTCGCCCTGAGCCGGTGTTGCTGCGCAACAGCTGCGCTTCCGAAGGGCTGCTTTTCTTCCTCACCGTTGAAGAGCAAAAACGGTGCTTCGACAAGCTCAGCACGAACGGAAGTGAGTCACAATCGCGGCAGGGTTACCCCGCGCTGGCCCATATATTTGCCCGCGCGGTCCTTGTAGCTGGTCTCGCAGCGTTCGTTGCCTTGCAGGAACAGGAACTGGCACGCGCCTTCGTTCGCGTAGATTTTGGCAGGCAAAGGCGTGGTGTTGCTGAATTCCAGCGTCACATGGCCTTCCCAGCCCGGCTCCAGCGGGGTGACATTCACGATGATCCCGCAGCGCGCATAGGTGCTCTTGCCCAGACAGATCACCAGCACATCCTCCGGCACGCGGAAATATTCGACCGTGCGGGCGAGCGCGAAGGAGTTGGGCGGAATGATGCAAACGTCGGTCTCGCGGTCGACGAAGCTTTTCGGATCGAACTGCTTGGGATCGACCACCGAGCTATCGACATTAGTGAAGATCTTGAACTCCGGCGCAACCCGCGCGTCATAGCCGTAGGACGAGAGGCCATAGGAGATCACCCCATCGCGCCGCTGCGCTTCGACGAAAGGCTCGATCATGCCATGTTCGAGCGCCTGGGTACGGATCCATTTGTCGGAGAGAATCGCCATGTGTGAGGGATTCCCGATGCGCGGGCCGGGGGCAAGGGGCGGCGCGATTCTATCCCCTCTCCCCTCTCCCTACGCCGACGAAAACCGGGACGACGGCGGGCGAGCGGAGCGTCCGGTTTGCACCGATCAGGGGCAAAAGCTGTTGATCAACGAGCGACTCCGTTCTGGATTCAACCAATCTCGTCGCCCCGTGATCGACCTACCGCGAATGACGCATGGCAAAGGCGGGATAGCTTTCCGTATCACCCCGGCGAATCTGCGCCTCCAGCAGCGCAACCGCCGTATCCACATCGGCATTGGCGCCCCCCGCCGCCTGCGCCAGTTTCAGGCCGTGATAGAAAGTCGCGGGATACTCGGTGGTGTATTCATACACGCGCGGATCATCGATCGGCTTGTCGAAACTGTACCAGGGCCGCTGCGCAATATCAGCAGGCAGGCCGAGCGTCTGCGCCATTTGCCGCCAATCGCTGAACCAGCGCCCTTCCAGCCGCGCGGGCAGATTGAGGAAGCAGAACGGGCCGCTGGCCAGAAAGCGCCGCGCCTGAAACCTTGTCGCAAAGGCGATCTGCAACTGCGACCAGCGCGGATCGCCATGCAAGCGGCGCCCCCAATCCAGCGTGTAGGCGATGTAGTTGACGATCGACCCGGTATAGACCCCAGGCCGCTGCCCCGTGCGGATCGATGGCCAGAAGGTCGGATTGGGTGCGCTGTCGTAGGCATCGCCTTCCCAGAACATCCCCAATTGCCCCATCCCCGGCACCGCGAGTGCCCTGACCGCGCGGTCCAGGTTGGCAGCAAGGATCGCATCGAACCGTTCTGCCGATGGCAACCAGTCAAGCGTCGGCATGGCTCGGAGCAACGCATAGGCGAGCAGCACATCGCGCATGGACCACGCCCAGTCGCGGCCCTGGCCCTGATCGATCAATTTGCCGCTGGCACCGCGATAATCGGGAGTCACGGTATTGAGCACGGTGCACGCGGAAAACACCTGCTCCTCGACGAAAAACGGATGCAGTTCGGATAGCAGAGCCGGAATGAACGCCGGGCACGGGCGGTGCGCGTTATCGATATCCCATTCAAACTGCATCCCGGGGCTTACGCCGATGATCCTCTCTTCGGGATAGTTCTGATAATATTGCTGCACTTTCAGCGGTATATTGGGCGTATCGAGCAGCAGCGGCAAGCCATCGGGCCCGCGCACGTGCCAGGGGATTGATGCCGCGGTCAGCCCGTAATTCATGCTGACGCGCCGCATTTCTGCACTGCGTTCGATCAGGTAGCGCGCCTGCCGGTGGACAATCGGCCCCACTTCGTCGCGCAATCCTGTGGTCCCCATCGCCGGCGTGAGCCCGCCTTTGTCCAGCGGCGTGTAATCCGGGACCGGGTCCATATAGGACCATTGCGATGGCGGTTGCAGCCTTGGTCCGATGCCCCACGGCAACAACAGGCCATTGGCTTGCCAGCGGTTCAGCTCGCGATCCGATACAGGCCATGCGCGGGATGCGACGACCCAGCGCTGGAAGTCACCATGGCCGTACAGCGGGAAGCTGCGACCAAACACGCTGGCCTGATAGCTGACCGCAGGGGTTTCTGCCGCCAGATTGGCCCAGCGTTGCCGCTCCACCACCACCACGTCAAAAGGCCGGCCATCCACCGGGGATGCGGCTTGCAGATACCAGATCAGCGCCCATGGACCCTTGCGCAGGAACACGCGGGCGGTGTGCAGCCCTGCGCTCTGCCACACAGCAGCAGGATCATCAGCCGTGAAGATTGTGTCGCCGAGGCGCACGGGGGGCGCGGCAGCCGCCAGCGCGGGATCACGTGGGATTGCACCGCCCCGGGTGTGTCCTTGCGCTCGCAATGGCGCAGACGCGGGGCTGGACGAAAGAAGACCGGGCGCAACCATTGCTGCCGCACCACCGGCCATCATCAATCGGCGAGACATCATCTTGTGTTTCTCCCGTGGAGCGCCTGACTCTGTGCCGATGCGGCCCGTTGTATGATCGCCTGTGCGCTGTTCCTCAACCATCATTGCCGCCCCGTGCGACCCGATACAGCGTAAGCGGGCAGTCCTTGATCTCGGCAACATCGAGGTTCGTCGCTGCCCATCGCGCTCGCGCCAGGTTTCTGGGGAGCACGTAATCGACTTGCCATTCGGCGACGAAAGCGCGGCTGCCCTCAATGCCGAGCCGCCCGCGCGCCATGTTGCGCGGCTCCATCATGGTTGGAAGCCCGCTTAGCGCGCCCGCGCGGGCGGCGAACAGATCGTCGCCCAGCACCAGAATGCGTGGCCGGGGGGTGTCCGTCACGCAAGCCTGCAGCGCCTTCAGATCGCCGGGTGCATCAAAGCGGGCCCATTCTGCCCGATCCACGCGACCTGCGGCCAGTGCCTCCTTGACCTGTCCGATTGTCAAAACTGCCATCGCTGCGGCCACGCTCATGAACGCCAACCGTGCGGCATGAGCGCGCTGGTGGAGGGTGGCGCCCTGCGCAATGCACCAACACCCGGCCGCCAGCAGCCCGGCCCAGATTAACGCTGCGAAGTAGCGGTATTCAAGATAGCCTGTCAGCACCTGCGGCGCCAACAGCAACGCGGTGATCACCGTAAACACGATTAGCACCTTCAGACCATCATTCCCCCGCGGTCGCCCGGCCGCAAGGGCAGGAAGCGCCGCCGGGGGCGCCAGAAACGCCGCCGCCGTAAGCCCCATGCCCGTCGCCAGCAGCGCCGCAAGTGTGTAGAATGCCCCCCACGCGTTGGCCGCTACCCGCGCAGCCCATGCCGCAGGATCATCGGCCAATCCCGGTTGCGGCGCTGGCCACCAGTCGGTGACGAAAGCGGCCGGGTCCAGCGTGGTGGCGATGCCGCTGTTGTCGGTCGCAAAGACGGTCCCGAAGGTGGTGAGGGAATAGATCACCCACGGCGCCACGGCGACCCCCGCCGCCGCCACCGCCGCCAAGGCACGCTTGGGGCTGCGCGTCAGCCACAAGATCATCGCAGTGATGAGCAGTGGTAACAGCACCGCATCAAACCGGTTGAGCACCCCAAGACCGGCGAGGAACCCGATCCCAGCCGCCCCAACCAGACTGATGCGTGCGCCTTGAAGCAAGCTGCTCAGGATCAACGCAAGCAGCAGCAGTTGCAGCGGAATCGTGCGGCCTGCACCCAGTTCGGCGAGAAGCATGTTGGGGCCGAGCAGCCCGATCAGCGCTGCCCCCAGGCCGATCCACGCCGCGCCGGTGACCTTGCGTCCGATCTGTTCCGACACCATCGCAAACCCGGCAAACGCAGCAAAAGCGAGATAGAGTCCGGTGCGCGGTCCTGTGCCCAGCACGGCGTCGATCACCCCGATCAAAACGGGGGTCAGCGGCGGGAAGCTGGTAGAATAGGGCACGTCGCTGGCATAGCTGCGCCAGTGGTTGAAGCGGTAGAAATCGCCGAACACCGTCTGTGACAATTCATACAGTGCCCAGGAATCGGGCGAGTAAGGCGGCGCGGCGATCACGCTCAGCAGCAACGGGGCGAGCACCAGCAGCAGCACCGCAAGCGGCCACAGCAGCGACACGCGCCCGCGCGCCGCATCATCCGGCGTATAGCCGCCGGTCGCGGCGATCACGGTCTCCTTCAGCAGCGCGAGCTTGGATGCAAAGCCGCCGATCTTGGTCGGCACCTTGCCATCATCGGGATAGCGCCGCACCACCGGCACGTGGGCGACTTTCAGCCCCAATTGCCCGGCGCGCACGGTGAGGTAGAACAACAGGTTATAGACCTGAAATTCGTCCCGGAACGGACGCACATCGGGGTGGGTCAGGTAGGCAGCGGAATAGGCCCGGAACCCGTTGGTGGTGTCGGTGAACCAGTGCCGCCCCGACAGGCTCAGCAGCGGGGCGTGGATCAGCCGGTTGGCGATGGTGCGTTCCAGTGGGGTGTTCTCCGCCGCGCCGCCCGGCAGATAGCGCGATCCTTGCACATAATCGCAGCCGTCCTCCAGATTGTCGACCATGGCGGCGACCGCCTCCACCCCGTCCTTGCCATTGCCGTCGACGGTGACGATCCCGGCATAACCTTGGCGCAAGGCCCAGGCATAGGCCATGCGCAGCTGTGCGCTGAGCTTGCCCGGCCCGGTTTTGGTCAGCACCGCGCGCACGCCCGCTTTAGCGACGAAATCGGCATCGAGCGAACCATCGGTCGATCCGCCATCGGCGATGACCACGTCCACCGGCAGGCCCGCCGCCTGAATGCGCAGCAATTGGTCGCGAATGCGCGCGCCCTCGTTGATCACCGGGATCACCAGCGCATGGCGATGCCGCCGCTCGGCATAGAGCGCGGTTTCGTGGGCGGGCACATCCCAATCGCTATCGTCGAGGATCGGCGGGGGATGCAGGGTCATGGCGTATCCGGTTCGGCAGCGAAGACGACGAACTTGCTCAGGGCGAAGTTCACGAAGAACGATCCGCCCGCGCCGCCAATCAGGATCGCGAGCGCCAGATCATCGGCCAGCACCCGGTCGAGCAGTGCGACAATCGCCACCCGGACCGCCAGCGTGACGAGCGCGACCATCGCGTATAGCCCTGCGCGCCGAGCCGAAAGGCTGCGCGGGCCGCTTTGAAAGCTCCAGGTCTGATGGATGATGTAATTCGCGCTCGCCGCCAGGGTAAAGCCGATCGCAGCGGCCAGCCAGAGCGGCACGCCAAGCCCGGTGTGCAAGCCAAGGGCGATGGCAAGGTCAATCACCACCCCCAGCACTGTCACGGTGAAGAATCGCAACAGTTCCGTCATGGTGCGCCTTGTGCCAGATAACGGGCGATGCCTTCGGGCAGGCGGGGCAAGGCGGCGGTATCGACCGGGGCGAAGACCTGCGCGGTGCAGGTGGCCGTACCGATTTCCGATCCGTCAAGCACCTCGAGCGTCAGCCGGGTTGTGGTGCCCGCAGAAACAGGCGCGACCAGCGACACCAGTTCGGTGTTGCCGATGCCATAGCGGGGGAAGTCGGCCCAGCGGTCGGCCGTGGCGGCGGTATCGGGCGAAGCCTCGGCCACGGTCAGCATCGCGCTGCGCCCGGTGGCAAAGGGCGGTTGCCGGGTAACGCTGACAGAGGCCAGCCCGGCGATGGGCGCTGCGATATCGAGTGCCAGCGTATTTCGCGACGGCGCGGAAACCTGGCAAGTCGCGGCCGCGGTGGGCGGTGCGACAGTCTCGGCGCGCACCCACAGAACCTGCTGATCATTGCGAGCGATGGGCGTGTAGTTTTCGTGCAGCGCCCGGAAAAATGGCCAGTTGGCGCGGCGTATCCAACCCTCCCATCCGCTGTAGTCCGGCGCGATGGTGGTGACGGCGGCGACCTTGCGCTCACCCACCAGCGCGGTGAAACTTGCCCGGTTGTCCGCGCCCAATGCGTGGATCAGCGATCCGACCGGCGCCGGGCTGTCTACCCCGGCGGCGATATCCAGCGGCGAGGTATAGACCGACAGCAAGCGCCGATCCTGCGCGATGCCTTGTGCGTCCCAGGCCTGCGCCAGTTGCCGCATTGCCGCCAGATCCGCCGCATATTCGGGCGTCACGTGGAAGCCGAGGCCTGTGTCATAAGTGGTGCGGTCAGTTTGTGCCCGGATCGTCGCAAAGCGCGCCGCTTCGATTCCCACCATGGCCAGCGCCGCCACACCAACAACCATGCCGGTCTTTGCCGGGGAGGCGCTGCGCAGCACCGGCTTGGCCAGACGCAGCAACACCCGCTGGCCGACGATCAGGGGCGCGCAGGCACCCAGAACGAAGGTGATGGCGTTGTACTCGGCCCCTATATGCCCGCCGATCTGCGGGATCAGCGCGGTGCCGATGACGCTGGCGCCGACGACAATGAATGCGCTCCCCCGGACCGGGGCACTGCGGCCGCGCAGGCGCTGGACCATCGCCCACAGCACGCACAGCGTCAGAACAATCAGGCTGGCGGTGGACAGCAGATCGCCGTGGCGCAAGATGTTGGGCAGGTCACCCACGCCAAGGATGCGCGTGCTGCGATCCCATGGCGCAAAGAACCAGAACTGGTCGCCCGCGACATCGCGAAAATTGTATTGCAGCCACGGCCCCGGCGCAGCGTGCGTCACCGCCAGCAGGATCGCGCCCGCTGCCGCCATGACGCCAAGCCCGAATGCCGCCACGGTCCGCGCCAGCAAAGCCAGCCGCCGATGCAGCGCCATGACCAATCCCAGTGTCAGCGCAATCACCAGCGGCATCCCCGCATCATTCGACCACAGCAGCCCGACCCCTGCGACCAGACCCAGCAGCAAACCGCCCGGCAGCGCCCGGCCTTGGCGCAGCACCCGGCGCACCTGCACGACAAAGAACGGCAGGACGATGAAGGGCAGAAACCCGCGCAAGGGCCGGAGCGAAACGCCGGGATCAAAGGTGGCGGGCCAGCGCAGGCCCGCGCCCTCGGCTACCAGCGGCGCGGCGTAATAGAACCCGAAAATCAGCACCAGCGCTGTCTGCCAGCGCGCGCGGGGCGGCACCGCCCGGATCAGCCACACGGTCGCATAGGCCGCGCCGAAACTCCCCGCTATCACCGCCACATTCGCGGCCAGAGTCGATGCGAACAGCGTTTGCCCGAAGGCTAAAAACACCGGCAGCAACGCCAGCACCATCGTGATTCCAAGATAGGACTGGAACGCCGTTCCCAGCTGATCGCCATCGGCAAAGTGATCGAGCGCGAACCACGTCTGCAGCGCCCCATCGATCGAATTGAGGCTGTGGTCATACAGCAGCACACCGCCGCGCAAGGCACAGATCACCGCCGCCAACCCCGCCAGCGCCCACCATCCGCGCGCTTTGCTGCTTGCCTGTACCCGGTCAGGCATAGGTGTGCCCGAACACGAACCCTGAATTGAGGGAAGCGAATTCGGGCGCTGTCTCCTTCACCGCTTCAAACAGGTCGTAGATATTGTCGATCTTGCCGCCGAGTATCGAGATCACTCGGCTTGTCTCTGGCTTCTGGTGATAAAGGATCGGGCGGCCATCATCGGCCTCGTTCTTGATCAGGATGGTCTTCACATCATAGATCGACCGGCGGTAGGTCGCCCCGGCAAGGCAGGGCAGATAACGCTGGGCATCGCGCTGCATGAAGGCAAAGCGCGTTTCGGGCGCCGCGGCGGCCAGATGGCGATAGGGATCACGCGCTTGCGGATTGTCGGCCCAGCTTTCATGCGGGGTATAACGCACGTGGGTCAGCGAATAGAGCTGTTCCGAAGGATAAGGCATCGCCGAGAAAAACGGCCCGTCCATCACCGTCACACCGATCTTTTCCAGTTCGCGCGGAGGTTCAATCAGCGCCAGTTCGGCGATTTCGTGTTTCAGCCGCGCTTGCGGAAGGCCGCCCTTGGCCAGCACCGCATTGATCTGGGCATAGGTGATGTTGAAGGCATAGCGCGCGGTCACTTCGCTGCCATCCGACAAGGCGACCACCACGCCGCTGCGATGGTCAGCAAGGCCGACCAGCTCGGTTTCCAGACGCACCTCGATCCCGGCATCGGCCATGCGCGTGGCTACCTGCTTGCCAAGGACCTTGTGATCGAAGGCGACCTCGAAACAGGCGAACACGTCTTCGACCATGTCGGGATTGAACAGCGCCCGGTGGCTTGGGCTCGCCGGTTCGATCGGCGCGCCCATGTCGCGGAACATACGGTGGAATTTCTTGGCCGTGACCTTCGACCGGCGCCGGGCGATGGCGTAAAGCATCTGGAAATCGCCCACCACCGCGTCCGGGAAATCGGCGAGGAACCGCCGGTGCAGCAGCATGGATTTGACCGCGGTGGCGGCGGATCGGGGATAGTGAAACCCGGTATGCACCCGCGCCTGATTGACCCGCGAGGCACGGTCCATCAGCCGCGGCCCCGCCTCCACCACCAACACCCGCGCCGAGATCGAGCGCAGATAGAGCGCAAGGCAGCAGCCATAAAAGCCGCCGCCGATCACGACATAATCATACGGGGTGGCAGCGGCGGACTGCATCAATCCGGTCCTGCCGGGCCAGCGCGGACATCGCTTTCCAGTTCGACATTGAGATCGAAGGCGACCTGATGGAACAGGTCGATTCGGTTGACTTCCTCTGGCACGATTCCGCCCTTCAGCCGCCGCTGCTGTTTCAGCAGGTGTTGCAAGCCAAGGCTGAGGCCCAGCGTCGAAAGCCCCATGAAGACCGCGCTGACCGCCAGCATCGCATTGGTGGTCAGCCAGCCCGGCGCGAGGGAGTCGACCAAGATGACCGCGCCCACAATCCATGCCGCATAGCCCATGCCGAGCAGCATCAGCACGCTTGAAGACAGCGCCACCACCGACAGGATCGTGGGCGTCAGATAGACCAGCAGCGTCTGGAGCAGCTGCGCGCGGCGCGCCAATCCCATGAAGGCAGTGCGCCCGGGCACGTTGCGCGTGGTGCGAAACCAGTCGAGCGGCAGGCGCGGATCGCGCGGCGGAAAGCGCAAGGCCAGCCGCGGCTCATCATGCGCCAGCAGCAGATTGAGATGCGTGCGGGGCACGGCGATGGATTGAAAGTCGCTCGGGTCGACATTGAACCCGGCCAGCTTGCCCAGCGCGATGAAGGGCCAGGCCAGCAGCCGCTTTACCGGCCGGCGGACGGCGCGAAAGGCCATCGTCACGGCATTCTCGCGCTCGGCATGGGCGAGGAAGGCGACCAGGTCGATCAGCGCGATTTCATCGAGATTGCCGATCACCACCAGATCGCCAATCGCCTCCTCGGCGGCGATGACCCGCCGGTCGTAATACTCGGTCCCGCGCCGCACTATGAAGAGGCGAGTGTTGGACACCTCGGCAATCAGCGGGAGGAACGCCTCGCGCTGGGTGTCATCGACAACAAGGATGATCTCGCGGAAGCGGAACGCGCGGTCGAGCGTGGCGGCCACATCGCGCAAGGCGGCGAAGGTGGCGGGGTTTGCAGCAAGGTCGGAAAAGCAAACCGAGACGACCATGTCTTCGCGCGGTTTCTTGAACTGGCTTGCGTCGGGTTCACGCATGGATCGCCCCCTCCGTCTGATGCGCTGCCGTATCCGCCTCGACCAGCCGCGCGACGGCACGCCGTACATCGGCAAGGCCCTGCGCAGAGCGCTTCATTTCGATAGACACCGCCTTGGCATAACCCGCCTTGCGCAAGGCCCGCAGCACCGGCACCAGCGCCCCGGCATCCGCCGGGGCCGGGGCCAGATCAGGCTCACTGACGTGGACATGATTAAGGCTCGGGGCAAGGTCGGGCAGGCGGGCAGGTACGCTGGCAAAACTGCCGTTCATGTGCATCGCACCCAGATCGAGGATCAGGGCAATCGCTGAATGATCGACAAGCGCAACGAAGGCTTCGGCCTCATCCAGCGAGGTGAGGAAGTTGGTGCCATAGGCGGCCGGGTTGGCTTCGATGGTGACACGCGTTCCGGCGGCGGCAGCGACATCGCCCAGTTGGCGGAACACGGCAGCGGCCTCTGCCAGTGCGTCAGCCATGGCCATGCCCACAGGCACGCGGCGCTGTGATGGGGAGCCGAACACCAGATTGGGAATGCCGAACCGCCCTGCCAGCGTGATTGCGCGTGTCATTCCGCGTTGGAGCACCTTGCGCGCCTCGGCACCTTCAAACAGGGCCGCACCCGTGACGCCGAATAACAGCGATTGCATCGATACCAGCGACAGCCCCGCGTCGGCTATCTCACGCAAGGCCTCATGGGCGGTTGCTTCGTCAGGCACGAAGGGATCGTCGGCGGCGTGGAAGAAGATGCCCGGCGCGATTTCAAGACCCGTAATCCCCGCTTCGGCGAGGATCGCATAAGCCTCCAGCCGTTCTTCGGCCGTCCAGGCGATATTGGACATTGCGAGCTTCATGCCGCAGCCCTTTCGCTGGTGTAAAACGCGGCGAGCTGGTCAAGCGTCGCAGCGGCGCCGAATTGATAGGGCCCCTCAGCCCCCCACAAACCTGCATGGCGGGTGCGCATATCTTCACGGTGCAGGCGTGCGGACGTGTCAGGCATGGGCCGCCCGGTCAGCCGCGCATGGATCGCGGCGGCGGTCAGCGGCTCTGCCACCAGATGCAGGTGCGACAGCCCCGCCCCCAGCGCGATGCCGATGTCCTGCCACAGCCGGTCGATGGCGTAATACTGGTAGGTCGTATCAGGATGATGGAACTGCGTCGCCGAAGCGCCCAGCACTGTTACCGCATCCTCGAGCGCCGCGCGCCGCCTGTCGGCATTGAGCGCCGCCCGGTCAAGCTTCAGCAACCCGGTAACCCCATCGGGCGCATAGAGCGACGCCGCCCAAACGCCGAGCGCGGGATCGAGCGCCTTCATCAGCGCATCGCGCTTTGCCTCGGTCAGCAGCGATGGCACCGGGTTCATCAGATCGAACAGGAAATTTTTACGCAACCCCTGCCCGAACAGCGCGGGCAGGCGGACAATCAGACTGCTGGCAAAATGGCTTTCGACAAAGGCTTCCAGCGCGCGGCGATGGCGGCCATAGGCGAGGTCCTGCTGGAAGGCCTGCGTGCCTTCGTCATTGCCGCCTGCAAAGTCCGCCAGCACGGCGACGGAGGAAATCAGCACGAACCGTTCTGCCTGTATCGTGGCCAGCCGCGCGATTAATCCGTCGATCTGCGCAGCGTCACGCTCCGGCGAACGGTTGGCTTCGAACATTGAACCTGGCGCGGCGGCGCAGACCAAGGTGCCAAATGCCTGCCCTTCGATAGTGGCAATAGTGGCGCTGTTGTAGCAGGCATCAAAGTCGGTTTGCCGCAGCAGCGCGCCGCCGACAAAGCCGGAGTGGCCGATCAGGCCGGTATCGTGGTGGGCAGTTCCGAAACTTTCCATAGCGTCTTGGGCCCGTCGCTGCACTCGTCCTTGGGGAATTGGTCTCTTCGGTCACACGGGGGCAAAGCAGCTGCGATCCGCGTGACAGGCTAACTGTGCTGGTAATTCAGAATGATATCGATAAGGTTAACCAAGCCGTGCCATCAGGGTGCGGTTTGTGAGGCGCTGGCGCTGGCTGCGGCGGTGCTTCAGCCGAAGTAGAACTGCGCCTGAAGCACCCACGAGCGGCCATGCGTTTGGACCACGCCCGATCCCGAAAGCGGCATGGCGGCTTGGCTCGGCTCGCAGAAATTTCCTGACATTCAGGAACCGACTCCATTGCGGTCATGAAGACAGTCGTGCGAACTGGCTCAGACTAGTTAGACGCGGAGGTTGCATGACGACACTTTCAGGCGAGATGCTCGACGCAATGGTCATCGAGAGTCAGTCGCTACCTGCGGAGTTGCTGGGGGCTTATCGTAATCCACCCGGACGTAAGCCTAATGAAAGCGTCCTGCGGATACGGGATGCTCTCGTCAACACGGACGATGCGACGGCCCTGCTGCTCCTTCGAGACGTGGTTGATGCCGCCGTGTTTCAGATGGTCTATCTGCTCGGCGCGGGCTTTAAGAGCAACCTAAGTGTAGACATCAGTCGCGACGGCAATCGCGAACGATTGGATGACTCAGCCCTTCATGAAGAATATCGTGCGCGTGTCGAGCCGGGCGGAATACGTTGCGATTGAACTTGAGTGTCCATTTCCCACCCACTTTCCGACCTTTGCGCTTCATCGCAGGCCGCCCGAAAGTCACCATTCCCTCTTACCGAACCGCAAACTGCGCCCACACCGGCAGGTGATCCGACGCCGTCGCTGCCAGCGCGCTGCGGTGCACGCCGCAAGCCGTGGCTGCCAGCCGCTCGCAATGCATGATCCGGTCAAGCCGGCCGATGGGGCGAATGCTGTGAAAGCTGGGGCCGGGATCGAGCACCGCAAAATGCTTTCCGAATTCGCGAAAGCAGCCCGATTGGCGCCGCCATTCGTTCAGATCGCCCATCAACACCACCGGGCCATGCGCGCGCGCGGCCTCGCCCAGCGCGGCAATCGCCCGCGCCTGCCGCACCCGCCACAGTCCCGACAGATCAAGGTGCATCCCGAACACCTTCACCGCGACCCCCGCAACCGCGACAGTCGCGGTCACCACGCCGCGCGGTTCGAGGCAGGGGATATGGATAATGTCGTGGGCCACGATACCGACATGGCGCTTCACCAGGATCGCGTTGCCGTGCCACCCCAACGAATCGGCTTGCACATCGAGCGGCACGGGGACGTAGTCGGTGTGCTCCTCAATCAGGAACCGCGGCAGCACGCTGGCGCGCGAGCCAAATCTGAGATCGGCTTCCTGAAGCGCGACGATATCGGCATCAACCTCCTGCAACACGCGCAAGATGCGCGCCGGATCGCGCTTGCGGTCGGTGCCTAGCCCCTTGTGGATGTTGTAGCTGGCAACCTTGAAGCTGATCGCCATCCGCCCGCCTAACCCGCCGCCAGCAGGCTGGCATTGCCGCCGGCCGCCGTGGTGTCGATCGTCATCACCCGTTCGGTGGCAAAGCGCGCGAGGTAATGCGGGCCGCCGGCTTTCGGCCCGGTGCCCGACAGACCCTCTCCGCCAAACGGCTGGCTTCCCACCACCGCGCCGATCTGGTTACGGTTGACGTAGAAATTGCCCACCTTGGCGTGAGCCTGCACGAAGCGCCGGGTTTCGGCAATGCGGCTGTGAAGGCCCAGCGTCAGCCCGAAGCCGGTGGCGTTGATGTCCTCAACCACCTGCGCCAGCTCACCTGCCTTGAAGCGTACCACGTGGAGCACCGGGCCGAAGTTCTCGCGCTGGAGCGCGGCGATCGAGGGGATTTCGATGATCGTCGGCGCCACGAAATGCCCGGTGGTCGGGGCGCCGGGCAGGCGTTCCACCGGAAGGCCGCGCGCGGTGCAATCGGCGATATGCGCCTCCAGCAACGCCTTGGCGTCTGCGTCGATCACCGGGCCGACATCGGTGGCAAGATCGGCGGGATCCCCGACATGCAGTGCGGCAAACCCGCCGCGGATCATGGCCAGCACGCCATCGGCGATGTCGTCTTGCACATAGAGCACCCGCAACGCCGAACACCGCTGCCCTGCGCTTTGAAAGGCGCTTCCCAGCACATCGCGCACCACCTGTTCGGGCAGCGCGGAGGAATCCACGATCATCGCATTCTGCCCGCCGGTCTCGGCGATCAGGGTGGCAATTGGCCCGTCGCGCATCGCCAGCGCGCGGTTGATGGCGCGGGCCGTGTCGGTCGATCCGGTGAAGGCGACGCCCGCCAGCCGCGGGTCGGCGGTGATGAGCTGGCCGACCTCCCCCGCGCCCGGCAGCAATTGCAACGCCTCAGGCGGAATGCCCGCCTGGTGGCACAGCTTCACCGCCAGCGCGGCGATCAGCGGGGTCTGTTCGGCGGGCTTGGCGATGACCGAATTGCCAGCGGCCAGCGCGGCGCTCGCCATGCCGATGAAGATCGCCAGCGGAAAGTTCCATGGGGAAATCGTGGCGAACACCCCGCGCCCGTGGAGGCTGAGGCTGTTCTCCTCCCCCGTCGGCCCGGGGAGGATGGTGGGCGCGGCAAACTGGCGCCGCGCTTCGGCGGCATAGTAGCGCAGGAAGTCCACCGCCTCGCGCAGTTCCAGTACGCTATCGAGCAGCGTCTTGCCCGCCTCGCGCTGGCACAGGCTGAGGAACTCCGCCGTATGCGCCTCGAACAGGTCGGCAGCGTGTTCGAGCAGCAGCGCGCGCGCTTCGCCGCCCAGCGCGTCCCAGCCGGGCTGGATCGCGGCGGCGCGGGTGAAAGCGGCATCGACCTCTTCGGCGGTCGCATCGCGGCGGGTGCCGACGATGTGCGATGGATCATGCGGAGAGGTGACATTCACCTGTGCGCCCGCTTCGGACGAAGGGAAGGTCGGCGCGGCGGTCCACTGGCGGCTTTCGAGCGCGTGCAGTTGCTCCAACAGTGGTTCACGCACCAGCGGATCGCTGAGGTCCACACCCGCGCTGTTTTTCCGTGCCCCGAAGATCGCGGCAGGCAGCGGGATCGCCGGATTGCGGCGTGGGTTCAGCGCGGTAAGCTCGGCCACCGGATCGCCCACCAGCTCCTCAGGCGCGGTATCCGCATCGCCCATGCGGTTGACGAAGCTGGTGTTGGCCCCGTTCTCCAGCAGGCGGCGCACCAGATAGGCGAGCAGTTCCTTGTGCCCCCCCACCGGCGCGTAGATGCGCACCGGCGTGCGCTGGTTGCCTTCGAGGGCGTGGAGCGCGTCGTACACCTCTTCGCCCATGCCATGCAGGCGCTGGAACTCGAACGCCTTGCCTTCGCTGAGATGCTTGATCGCCGCGATCGTGTACGCATTGTGGGTGGCAAAGGCCGGGCGGATCACATCGGCGTGCTCAAACAATCGCGCCGCGCAGGCGAGGTAGCTGACATCGGTTGCCACCTTACGGGTGAAGACGGGGTAATCGCGGTAGCCGCCGACCTGTGCCAGCTTCACCTCGCTGTCCCAGTAAGCGCCCTTGACCAGCCGCACGAACAAGCGGCGGCCATGCCGGCGCGCCAGCTTGCCCGCCCAGTCGCACACCGCAACACCGCGCTTCTGATAGGCCTGAACGGCAAGGCCGAAGCCTTCCCAGCGGGTGCCATCGGGACGGCGGAACAGATCGTCATCGGCGACCAGCGCTTCGATGATATCCATGCTGAGTTCCAGCCGCTCGGCCTCCTCGGCATCGATGGTGAAGTGGATATCGGCATCGCGCGCCTTCACTGCGAGGTCGCGGATCACCGGGATCATCGCCGCCTTCGCCGCGTCCGCGTGGAAGAAGGTGTATTGCGGGTGGAGCGCCGAGAGCTTGACGGAAATGCCCGGCGAGGCGGCCACCCCGGCCCCCGCCTCGCGCGCCAGCCTTGCCAGCGCGGCTTCATAGGA
Organism: Porphyrobacter sp. TH134; assembly: GCF_002855495.1. Taxonomy (GTDB): domain Bacteria; phylum Pseudomonadota; class Alphaproteobacteria; order Sphingomonadales; family Sphingomonadaceae; genus Erythrobacter. The sequence goes on along the minus strand of NZ_PKRO01000032.1, from coordinate 8,493 downwards.
AAGGCGGTATTTCTCGGCATCGGCGAAGGTCATCGCCGCTTCGCCCAGCATGTCGAAGCTGTGCGTGATGCCCCGTGCGCGTTCGGGCGCGGCGCGTTTGAGCGCTTCGTCGATGGTCCGGCCGAACACGAACTGCCCGCCGAGGATCTTCATCGCCTGACCCGTCGCCGTGCGGATCACCGGCTCGCCCAGCCGGTTCATCGCGCGCTTCAGCACGCTCCCCATACCGCGCTGGCGGGCATCGGGCGGATCAAGCACTTCGCCCGTCAGCATCAGCGAAAAGGTCGCCGCGTTGACGAAGGTGGAGGAGCTTGTCCCCAGATGCTCGCTCCATTCGATACTGCCGATCTTGTCCTTGATCAGCGCATCGGCGGTGGCGGCATCGGGCACGCGCAGCAGCGCTTCGGCAAGGCACATCAGCGCGATGCCTTCCTCGGTGTCGAGGCCATATTGCTGCAAGAAGGCGTCGATCCCGCTGGCCTTCTTGCCGCGCGCGCCCTCGATCAGGTCAATCGCCAGCCGCGCCGCTGCTTCATGCACCCGCGCCGCCGGGGCCGCCTGCTGCAAACGCTCGGCGATGCAGGCTTCTTCCTCCTGCCGGTAGGCGCGGCGCAGATCGGTGCGGTCGATGCCGGAAACAGGCAGGGCGGCGGGGGAATAATCAGCCATCTGGTTTCACCTGAAACGATTCGCGAAAGGTTGCCCGGCGCTCTGAACGCCATGAGGCTGCGCTTCAAGCGCGGTGTTTGCAACGCCTCTCCTTGATCGGGGCGACGCCTCGCGTTAGCCTGAGACGCCAGCAAGAGAGGCCCCACGACCATGCGCATGTTCTGCTTTCACTGCCGCGACGGCGAAGACGGCGGACGGCTGCGCGCAATTCACCGGCCGGCGCATCTCGAATTTGTCCATGCCAATGCCGACCATTTCGTCATCGTCGGCCCGCTGAAACGCGCCGATGGCCTGATTATCGGATCATTGCTGATCGTGAAGGCCGAGAACGAGGCGGCGGCACGCGCGATCCTCGCCGATGATCCCTACCTCACCGGCGGGGTGTGGCAATTGATCCGGGTCGACGAGTTCACCCCGCTGCTGGGCGACTGGGCCTAGATCAGCGCGTCCTCGGGCTGGGCCGGGTTGGCCCGGTTCCAGCGCACCGAAGACCAGAACGCCGCACCGATCAGCACCGCACCAATCACGCCCGTGATGACTTCCGGGATATGCGCGAAGGTGTTGATGTACATGATCACCGCCAGCGCCATGATCGCATAGAACGCGCCATGCTCAAGATAGCGGTATTCCGACATGGTGCCCTTGTTGACCAGGAAGATCGTCATCGACCGCACGAACATCGCGCCGATCCCAAGACCGATGGCGATGATGATGAGGTTGTTGGTCAGCGCGAAGGCACCGATCACCCCGTCGAACGAGAAGCTGGCGTCCAGCACTTCCAGATACAGGAACGCGCCGAACCCGGCCTTGGCCACATCGCCGGTGGTGGGCGTGGGCGGTTCGAGCAGGTGGTTGACGATCTCGACCGCGAGATAGACCAGCAGGCCGGCAATCGCGGCCGTGATGAAAGTCAGCGCATCATCATCGGCCAGCATGGTCGATGTCGCCCAGGTGCCCGCCAGCACCAGCCCGATGGCCACCGCTTCAATATCGGCAACCTTGGCAAGCGGACGTTCAATCACGGCGATCCAATCCACCTCTTTCTCGGAATCGAAGAAGTATTTGAGGCCGACCATCCCCAGAAACGCACCGCCAAAACCCATCAGCCCGATATGCGCCTCGCTGACGATGCGCTGGTATTCCGCCGGCTGATTGAGCGCGAGCTTCATCGCTTCGATCGGGCCGAGCGATGCGGCCACCATCACAATGACCAGCGGAAACACGATCCGCATCCCGAACACGGCAATCGCGATCCCCCAGGTCAGGAAGCGCTGCTGCCAGACCGGGTCCATGTCTTTCAGCACCGAGGCATTGACCGCGGCGTTATCGAAGGAAAGCGAGACCTCCAGCACCGCCAGCACGGCGCAGATCCACACCATCGACAACACGCCATCAAACGTGCCGGTCAGTTCCCAGCCATACCAGCCCCCGAGGGCGAGGCCGAAAGCCGTGAACAGCAAGGAGCCGCCGAAATGCTTGAACATCGAATGTCTTTCCCACGCGCCGCATCAGGCTGCGGCCTTGCATTGTCATAAGATATGGCCAGGTGGCCGGTCTATAGCCCGAAGCTGCCCTTCAAGCCGTCAATCACATATTGCGCCGCGAGCGCTGCCAGCAGCACGCCCAGCAGGCGGGTAATCACCGCCTCGACCTTGTCGCCCAGCAGCCGGATCAGCGGCCCGGCCGCAACCAGCGCGGCGGCCGTGATCGCCAGCACCGCTGCCAGCGCGGCCAGCACTTCCAGCATTTCGGGCCAGCCTTCAGCCTCGTTCATCAGCAGCATCACCGCGGCAATCGCGCCCGGCCCCGCCAGCATCGGCATGGCCATCGGAAAGACCGAGACGTCTTCAACCTCCGGAGTGGCGGCGATTTTCTCGGCGCGTTCCTCGCGGCGCTGGGTGCGCTTTTCGAACACCATGTCAAAGGCGATGAAGAACAGCATCAGCCCGCCCGCGATGCGGAACGAGTTCAACTCGATATGCAGCGCGCCCAGCAGTTCCTGCCCGAACAGCGCAAAGATCAGCAGGATGATTGCCGCGATCCCGGTCGCCCGCAGCGCCATGCTGCGCGCCTGTTCCCGGCTCGCGCCCTTGGTCAGCCCGGCATAGATCGGCGCGCACCCCGGCGGGTCGATCACCACGAACAGGGTGACGAAGGCAGAAAGGAAAAGTTCGGTCAGCACCATGATCGTCTTTGGAGAAGGGTTACGCGCCCCCTCACATCAATCGCCGGTCGCCGCAAGGCTTTGTTCGATCGCGGTGACCCAGCGGCCCTGATCGAAGTAATCGGCGGCGATATAGCGCGTGCCGTCGGCCCGGTGTTCCCAGCGCCAGCGCAAGGTGCCATCGCGCGACAGGCGGGCATCAGCCTTGCCGTCCTCGCCGATGGGCATTGCGGGCGGCGGCGGTGTGGTGCCGGGGCCGCCGCGCGGACAGGTGGCGACCATGCCCTGCACGGCGTCGATCTCGGTTACGACGATATCGCCCTCCTCGACCGCTTTGCGCGGGGGAGGCTGGGGCACATCATCGCCGCCGACATCGAAGATGTAGCGATAGGTGTTGTCGCTCTGGCGTTCCCACACAGTCACGAAACTGCCAACCTTGCCCTGCGGATCGCGGTAACGGCCCTTGCTGACCGCGACCGCCCCATCACAGCTCATCGCAATGACGCGCGGCTCCCACTGCACGGCTTCTGCCGGATCGGTCTGGGTCGCCAGCCACGGCTCGATCGCAAAGGGGCCGTCCTTGCCGTGCAGCAGCGCGCCGGGGGCGGCAAACTGGCGGAACGCGGTCCATTGCCCGCGTTCCCGCGCGGCGCGCGAAAAGGCGAGTTCGGCGGCCACGATGGTGCTGGGCTGCGCGGCGCCGGGCGCAGTGGCCAGCGCGCGGTTGATGACCGCCAGCTGACGGCTGTTTGGCTTACCTCCTCCGGCACCGCCGCCGCAGGCGGCCAGCGCCAAGGGCGCGGCAATGGCAAGAGCACAGGCAAAGAGCCGCATGTCAGTCTCCGTTCGGGTTACAGCCCCTCTGGCGCGTCCAGCCCGGCGTGGCGGTGAGCGGCGACCAGCGTGTTGCGCAGCAGCACCGCGATGGTCATCGGGCCGACCCCGCCCGGCACCGGCGTGATCGCGCCTGCGACTTCGGCGGCTTCGGTATAGGCGACATCGCCCACCAGCCGGCCCTTCGGCTTGTCGTCTGTCGGGGCCAAGCGGTTGATGCCAACGTCGATCACGGTCGCGCCCGGCTTGATCCAGTCGGCCCGCACCATTTCCGGACGGCCCACGGCGGCCACCACAATATCCGCACGGCGCACCACCTCGGCGAGGTTCTTCGTCCGGCTATGCGCCACCGTCACCGTGGCATTGGCATCGGTGAGCAGCTGCGCCATCGGCTTGCCGACAATATTCGACCGGCCGATCACCACAGCCTCCAGCCCGCTGAGATCGCCGAGGTGGTCTTGCAGCAGCATCAGGCATCCCAGCGGCGTGCACGGCACAAAGCCCGGCTGCCCGACACTGAGCCGCCCGGCATTGATGACGTGGAACCCGTCAACATCCTTGTCGGGGTCGATCGCGGCGATCACTGCCTGCTCGTCAAGCCCGGCAGGCAGCGGCAATTGCACCAGAATGCCGTCAACCTCTTCGTCGCGGTTCAGCCGTTCGACCAGCGCCAGCAATTCGCCTGCGCTGGTGGTGGCAGGCAGGCGGTGTTCGAAACTGGCAATCCCGGCCTCGGTGCAGGCCCGGCCCTTGGCGCCGACATAGACCTGACTTGCCGCATCCTCGCCCACCAGCACCACCGCAAGGCCCGGACGCCGTCCGCAGCTTTGCGCAAAGGCAGCCGCCAGCGCGCCGATCCGGCCGCGCAGGGCTTCGGCAAACGCCTTGCCGTCGATCCGCGCTGCTTCCCCCATCAGGCCATCGCACCCTGAAGGATATAGGCCACGGCATTCAGCAGCATGATGAACACCATCGGCGAAAAATCGATCGCGCCGGTATCGGGCATCACCTTGCGGATGGGGCGCAGCGCCGGTTCAAACAGACGGCTGAGCGCATCATGCACGGCGGCGGCGAACTGGTTGCTCGGGCTCACCACGTTGAAGGCAAATAACAGGCCGATCACGAACCAGATAATCAGCAGCATATTGGCGGTGTTGAGCACCATCAGGAAAATCTGCAGGAATGCGTCAGTCATTGCGATCCGTTTCCGTTGCGAAGGGCGGCCGCCATTGGGGTTAGCGAGCCGCGCCTGATGTAATCCCCTGGCAGGCGTATTAGCGGGTTAATACGCCTCGCGCCATATCTCAGTTCCCGCTGGTTACACGCGCACCAGCGTGCCCGCGCCGCGCGCGGTGAAGAATTCGAGCAGCATCGCATGGCCCACCCGGCCATCCAGCACCACCGCCGCCTCGCAGCCCGCCTGCACCGCCGCAACGCAGGTTTCCAGCTTGGGCACCATGCCGCCGCGGATCACACCGTCTTCGCGCAATTGGGCGATGTCGGCCGGGGTGAGGTCGGACAAGAGCGTGCCATCAGCATCCAGCACGCCCGGAACGTCGGTCAGCAGAAACAACCGCGCCGCGCCCAGCGCGGCGGCGATGGCGCCCGCCATGGTGTCGGCATTGATATTATAGGTCGCCCCGTCCGCGCCCGGCGCAATCGGGGCGATCACCGGAATCATCCCGGCGGCCACCATCGTATCGATCACGGTGGTGTCCACCATCGCCGGTTCGCCGACGAAGCCGAGGTCGACGACCTGTTCGATATTGCTGTCAGGATCGCGGGTGGTGCGGGTGACCTTGCTGGCCGTGACCAGCCCGCCGTCCTTGCCCGAAATCCCGATCGCCTTGCCGCCCGCCGCCGCGATCCAGCTGACCAGCTCCTTGTTGATCGCGCCCGACAGCACCATCTCGGCAACCTTGGCGGTGGCTTCATCGGTGACACGCAGACCATCGACAAAGGTGCTCTCCACCCCCAGCCGCTTGAGCATCTGGCCGATCTGCGGGCCGCCGCCATGCACCACCACCGGGTTGATGCCGACGGCCTTCAGCAGCACGATATCCTCGGCAAAGTCGCGCGCGGCCTCGGGATCGCCCATCGCGTGGCCGCCGTACTTCACCACGAAGGTGCGCCCGGCATAGCGCTGGAAATAGGGCAGCGCCTCGATCAGCACTTCGGCCTTGGACAGATCGGGCGCTGCGGCCTCGGGATGGTTCGGCTTGTCGGTCACCGGCGTTCCGTTGTTCGTGGGGGCGCTACCGCGCTGTTGCCCGCGCCCTAGCGGCTTGCGGGCGCGGGGCCAAGCGGCTTGGTGCCGGGTCGCATGGCCAAGTTAGGTGTTTTGCCGGTCAGGTGGTAGTCATCAAGCGGGGAGTTTTAATCATGAGCGATAACCAGCAGGATGACCCGGCGGCTGATCCAGCGGGCGGAGGGCGCAGGCAGCACGACCGGCGGCAGAACCAAGTCCCGTTTGAAGGGCCGGATCGCCGCAAGGGCGACCGCCGCTCGGGCGCCGACCGCCGCACCACACCGCGGGGCGATACGGAAGCCTGATACCACCGCCTAGGCGTTTAACCGCGGCGAAAATCGCTGGAATCCTGCCGTTCTCCCGGTAAAGCCGGGAGCGGGATAACAGCATGACATTCACCACATCACCTGCGCGCCGCTGGCCGGCGCTGGCTGCGCTGTTGCTGGCGGCAGCCGGTGTTCTTTCCGTCCTGCCCGGTGAGGGCGAGGCGCAAGGCCTTGCCCCCCGGACAGAACCGCACCGCGCGCTGTTCCCGGTCTGCGCGGGGCCGGTGCGCGTGACCTGCGTGGTGGACGGCGACACCATCTGGTATCGCGGCGCCAAGATCCGCCTCGCCGATATCGACACCCCCGAAGTCAGCCGCCCCGGCTGTCCGCGGGAGGCGATGCTGGGCCGGCAGGCGACCGAGCGGCTGCGCAGCCTGCTCAACGCCGGAGCCTTCGCGCTCACCCCCCCGCCCGATGGCCGCACCCGCGACCGCTATGGCCGCGAACTGAGGATCGTAACCCGCGGCGGCCAGAGCCTCGGCGCGGTGCTGGTGCGCGAGGGGCTGGCGGCCCGCTGGGGCGGTCCCCGGCGCGAATGGTGCGGGGCCTGAGGGCGCCCCTGCCAAAGCGGACAAAGGTGACACCGTGTCAACTTTGCATGGTGGGATTATTCTGTTATTTCTTATAGGCTTAGCGGTGTTCCGCGAGGCCGGACGGACAGGGTTTTGGCGCGCAAAACACCCTATTTGTGCGGCGGCAGCCGCGCTTGCGACGATTCCGAAAGAGCCGGGCCACGAAGGGCCACCGCGAGGTTAGCCCGGCGGCGGGAGCGTAGGAAAGCGGAAGGGGGTGATTGGGCCATACCCCCTCACGTCGCCCCGGACGTGCCTGCCCCGGCGAAGGCCGGGGATCCGGGGTCGGGCCGGCTTTTACCACGGTGAGGGAAGAAGCGGGGTCCCGGGTCAAGCCCGGGAAGACGATGCGAGAGCATCCCGCACCCCGCCTCCGTCATCCCAGCGAAAGCTGGGACCCAGGGCGGCCGGGCGCTGGTGTCAGCGGAAGGAAGCTGGACCCCGGATCAAGTCCGGGGTGACGGTAGAGGGTGACGGCTGGTGATGCGCGAGGACGCGCTGGCTTCTGCGTGGCTCATGTCGTTCTTAGAGCCGTTGGTGCGCTCATCCGGCGCCGAAACTCTCTTAAGCTTAAGGGTCGCTCGAAGGTGTGCCCTGTGGTCGACCAACCATTTTGATTTCGAGTTTAAAAGGATTGCCGTCTGAATCAACAAATCTGAAAAAACGCAGGATTTTTTCGTTCAAGTCCTCTCCTGTCCCGTTATCAAGGCGCTGCCGCAGATAAAATAGGAACGAGGGTTCGACGATATAAAGAGTCCTTTCGCCTTCGTGCCAGTCCAAAAGGCGAAGTTTACTGCGCTCTTGAAACTTTCCTAGCGCCTTCAGCGCGGCGTTGATTGAAGCCTGCGGGATGTGATTTTCTCCCGAAAGCTTTGCAACCCTGTCCATCAACTCATGGTACTTCAATGAGAAACACAATGGCTCCAGTGCAAATGAACCAATAATGTTTTCATACGATGCATGTTTACGACGACCCCGTCGAGGTCCCGTTATCAGTCGTTCATAATCGCCCTTATGGTTGGCGTACAAGTTGTTTGCTACAAATTCACAAGATTTTGAAACCGCTTCTGGCATGACGTTTGCCGCACGCTTCCTCGAACCGGGCGACATATCGTGATGTAATGCAATTTCTTGACAAATTTGTTGTGCAATGATCGGAAGGCCGCACGATTCTTTTGCTATTCTACTTCTAGTCAATTCGCCGTTTCTAATCCCAAGGATCGCAAAACCTTTACGTGGTATCTCGGCCAAATCTTCCAAGCTCCACTTACCGACCTCAATGAAGCGAGTGCGACCACTTAAATCAGGGTTCGCGCGCGCAATATCAATCGCGTGGTGAGTTGTGCTGACAACCAAGACAGAAACGCCATCATCGACGAAAGCCTTCCATTGCTGAAATATTTCTTTCTTAGTTTCATCTTCCAAATAATGGAAATCTTCAACTACCAGTTGAAGCGGCATTTCTTTAAGCAGCGGAATCAGGTGTTTGGCATTTATCTGAGATTTTACGACCTCTTTCTTTATTGCATATTCACCGGACGCAGAAATATCAAAGCCAATACTCGCCATGGCTTTAGCCATCCAAGAGCCTGTCCTCAAAAGTAGTTGGGAGATATCAGCCGGTTGCGCTTGACGCGCTTGCTGATCGCTGATTCCGGGGTTTCGCCAGAAACGACCGAG
>NZ_PKRO01000031.1 GCF_002855495.1 Porphyrobacter sp. TH134 | reverse complement strand
TCCCGGAAGACCATCCGCCGGGAAATCGATCAGGCCAAGGCGACACCTCGTAAAGCTGGATGTCGCCTTACGGCTCCTGTGAACTGTCCTTCAACATTGCGCAGCTGGGAATGGCTCGACCGCGGCATCGCCTTGGAGCTTGAGCGACTGGCACCCAGCGCAGGCACGCCCCGGGCCAGCGATCCCGGTGAAAACTTGCAGCTTCCCGATCTGCTCATTCCGGCGACGCATCTGTTAGCGGTGGAGCTCCCGCCAGATACTGGCGCGAATGTTTCTGCCCCCAACGCTTATGCGGCTGCATCAGCACAGAACAGCGCGTGGCGCGGTGCCGCGCTCTATGCGGTCCAAGGAAACACGTTGGTCGATCTTGGCGCAACGGGAAGCCAGCGCGCGGCCTTGGGCGTCTTGGCGCAGCCGCTCGCCGGATCGGCAGCGATGCTGTTTGAGCCTGAAGCCACCGCAATTGTCGACTTCATCGCCGACGATTTCGACCTGGCCGAAACAGACCTTGCCGGCCTGGCTGCCGGCGCGAACCGTTTGCTGGTCGGCGGCGAGCTTATGCAATTCCAGCGCGCGCAACCGCTGGGTGGAGGGCGGTGGCGGATTGCCGGGCTGCTCCGCGGTCGGGGCGGGACCGAGCCCGAGGCCGCCATTGGGCATGCAGCCCAGACGCCTGTCATCTTGATCGATGACAGCCTGATACCGCTGGATCCCGCGCTTGTTCCTTCTTTGGGGAATACCCGCGTGGCAGCCATGGGGACGGGCGACCCGGAGGCCGTGGTCGTGCCGCTCGTCAATGCCGGATTGGCGCGGCGGCCGCCCTGTCCGGTTCATCCGCAAGCGACGCTTGGGGCCGACCAGTCAATCCTCTATCGCTGGACACGGCGCGCGCGCGGGCAATGGCGGTGGGACGATGGCGTTGACGTTCCGCTTGTGGAAGAGCGCGAAGCCTATCTTGTGGGTTATGGCCCGGTCGAAGCCCCCCATGTCCTGTGGCAGCTCAATACTGCACAGCTGCATCTCGCACAATCCGAACGGGCAGAACTGCTCGCTGCGTATGGTTCTGCCCAGTTGTGGGTCAGACAGGTCGGCACATTCGATCATTCGGCAGCCGTTTTGCTTGCCCCATCATTGTAGTTATCAGGAGGCTGTGATGCCCGATCCCGTCACTTTTTCAAACACAACGTCAGCTATTGGGTTGCCGCTTCTGGTTCCGGGTCAGGCGCAGAAGGAGTTCTTTGTAAATCAGGCCATGTGTCTGATCGACGCCTTGTTCATGCGGATCGTGAAAGCATCACAGCCTGCACCGCCCGCAAGTCCCGATGACGGCGACTGCTTCAGGATCACGGCCCCGGCGACAGGGGTCTGGTCGGGTCGGACTGACCGATTGGCTGTGCGGATCGGCGGCGACTGGCACTATATCGAGCCATCAGACGGAATGCAGCTGTTTGACCAGACGACCGGACAGGCGTTGGTGTTCAGGTCCCAGTGGCTATCGGCCATAACGCCAGCCTTGCCGGAGGGCGGCTTGGTAATCGACGTCGAGGCACGTGAAGCGATTTCCGGTCTCTTGCAAGTGATGCAAACAGCCGGAATTCTGAGGGCCGACGTGGTCTGAATTCTCACAATGCCGCAAATTCGAGCGGTCTTGATGTTGCAATTATGCCCACCTTTGCTTGAGAGCGACATTCTTGCAACACGTAACGTCCATTGACTGCTTGCCTCGCGCTAGGGGAAAAGATAGAGACGCACCGTGCCTCAAGTCTAATATAAAGGGGAATTTTGGATATGCGCAAACTCGTCATTGGAATGGCGATGGCCTCGACCGCGCTGACCACACCTGCCCTGGCCCGCGATGGCCAGTGGTACATTCAGGGTGATGGCGGCGTCATGATTGTCGAAGACCAGAGTCTCGACGTCAACGGCGTGGCGGACAACGCAGCCGCGAACTACGACACCGGCTACGATTTCGGTGCGGCAGTCGGTTATGATTTCGGCGGCTTCCGTCTCGAAACCGAAGCCAGCTATCGTGCCGCGGATCTTGAAAATGTGCAGGCCGGTGCGCAGGGTCTTGCGCTCAACCCGCTGGCGACCGCCCCGGGCGGTTTCAGCACCTTCATCGGACGACGCGATGCGCTGGGTGAAGTGAATGCGCTGAGCTTCATGGTGAACGGTCTGCTCGACTTCGGTGACGACGACGGCCTGCAGGCCTTCGCTGGCGGCGGTGTTGGTGTTGCCCGTATCGATATGGACGGTAGCGTGAATGCTAACGGCCCCGGCGTGTGGAACGATTCTGACACAGGTTTCGCCTGGCAACTGCTTGCCGGTATTCGCGCGCCGCTGAGCGACTCGTGGGATGTTGGCCTGAAGTACCGCTTCTTCAACGCACCGGATGTCAACCTGATCGATCCCCTCGGACGTGGGGTCAACACCAACCTAAGCACGCATTCGCTGCTGGGTTCGATCACGTACAACTTCGGTGGTGAAGAGCCTGCTCCGCCGCCGCCGCCGCCGCCTCCCCCGCCGCCGCCTCCCCCGCCGCCCCCGCCGCCCCCGCCGCCGCCGCCGCCCCCCAAGGCTGCGTGCAACACGGGTCCGTACATTGTGTTCTTCGACTTCGATAAGTCGGACATCACTTCGGAAGCCGCAGGCATCCTCAACACCGCAGTCACCGCCTACGCGAACTGCGGCACGGCGAGCGTTATGCTGGCTGGTCACACCGACCGCGCCGGTAGCCCGAAGTACAACGTCGGCCTGGCCGAGCGTCGTAATACGGCGGTTCGCAACTACCTGACCGGCCGCGGCGTGCCGGATGCACGCATCACGGGTGAAGCCTTTGGCGAAACCAAGCCCCGGGTGCCGACCGCCGACGGTGTGCGCGAAGCGCAGAACCGTCGCGTGGAAGTGACCTACGGTCCGGGTTCGGGCATGTAAGTCACGGTTCCATAGGAACACTAAAAGGGGCCGGAGTAATCCGGCCCCTTTTTTGTTATGCGCAGGTCAGGCCGCCAGCTTTACCTTGAAACGCATGCTCCAACGATCAAATGTGCGTAGCACCCGCAGAATTGCAAAGCCTCGTGGCCATCATCCTTTGCCTTAGGGCACGGATCTCACAGGAACGCATGAACGACGCAGCAAATTGCCATAGATCAAGGCTCTATGCCGATTGGCAATTCCCGCTAAGACAGCGCTACGGCACGAGCCACCGGCGACTTCACTACGCTCCTGAAGCAGCCAGTGCGCGCTCTGCAATCGTTGCCTCTGCCTTTGGCAAGGCGCGGTATGCATACACCAATAGCGCCAGCGAAATCGGCGCTACCGCGATCAGCGACAGGACCCCGATCCGCAGACTTCCGGTAAGATCCGAAATCGCGCCAACCATAAACGGCCCAAGGCCCAGCCCCACCAGCGTGGTTGCAAGGAAGAATGACGCCGTCGCCGTCCCCCGCATCCGTGGCAGGACCAAATCCTGTGTCGTTGCCGCCGCTGCCCCCAGCGCGGTGGCCGCAAACATCCCAGCGAGGAAATTCATAAGATAAAACATCACCGCGCTCTCGGTGGTGAAGCCGATCCAGATGGGAATGATGGGTGCGAGGATCCCGAACATCACTACCAGAATCCGGCCCGAAGGATTGCGCGATCGCAGCCAGTCCGACATGTGGCCACCGAGAATAACGCCGAGGAAGCCCGAGGACGCCCCGCAACCGCCCAACACAAAGGCGAGTTCACCCTTCGGCAAACCCAGAACCGTCTCACCATAGGCCGCAGACCAAAAAGCCAGCGCGTAGGCCCCCAGCGACACCAGCCCATATCCGAGCGCTGTGCAGACAAAGGCCGGCGTGCCCCAGATCAGCTGGAAGGTCGCCGGATCGTGCCGCCGCAGCGTCGCAGCCCACGAGAATACAGCATAGTAACCGAATGCAATCGCGGCCCACTGCGGCACATTTCCGGTCAGCTTGATCATGGCAAAAGCGAAGGCCGTCATTGCTGCGGCCATCATCAGATTGATCAGCACCGCCTTCGGACCCCGCAGCGCGGCGTGGATGACAGTGAGAGGCGGCAGCAGCATCGAAAGGTCGATAAAGAAATCGATCAGTGGGTGCCGCTCACCACTCGCAGTATCGGGCTGGCGCGCGGGTTCACGCAGCGAAGCCACCCACAGCGCCAACAGCACCCCTGGCACCCCCACCGCCATAAAGGCTGCCTGCCAGCCGACAAGGCCGCCGATCCCGCCGCCCGGATAGGCCGCATCCCACCATTTTGAAATTTGCGCGCCGATCAGCAGCGACACCCCGCCCCCAAGATAAAGCCCCGAGGAATAGATCGCCAGTGCAGTGCCACGCTGCCGGGCGGGGAAATAGTCCGAGATCAGCGAATAAGCGGTCGGGCTCGCTGTTGCCTCGCCCACGCCAACACCCATGCGCGCCAGTGACAACGTAAGGAAATTGCGCGCAAAACCCGAAAGCGCGGTCATGGTCGACCACAGCACCAAGCCGATCGTCAGCAGCCGCACCCGATGCCAGCGGTCCGCCAGCCGCCCAAGCGGCACCCCGAACAGCGCATAAAACACTGCGAAGGCTGCCCCGCCCAGAAAGCCCAGATCGCTGTCATCCAGTTGCAGATCGCGCTTGATATCGACCGCAAGGATCGCGAGGATTTGCCGGTCGATGAAATTGAGGATGTAAACCACAACCAGCACGCCCAGCACATACCAGCTGTAAGCCGAAGCTGGCGCATCGCTGCGGTCCGCCGGCACTGCCGTGGTCTCTTCGGTCACAATCGATCCCCTATCCCGCTTTTTATGATCGCCCGTTGCGGGCGCTGTACCGATCAGGCGTTGTAGCGTGTGCTATCGACAATGCCCGCCTCGGCAAAACCCTTTTTCCGCAGCCGGCAGGAATCGCACAGCCCGCACGCCATACCGTCGGGGGTCGGATCATAGCATGACCAGCTCCACGCCGGGTCAAGTCCCAGCCGCGCGCATTCGCGGGCGATGTCGGCCTTTGTCATGTGCTGAAGCGGCGCGTGGATCGTGAAGGGCGCGCCTTCCACCCCTGCCTTTGTGCCCAGCCGCGCAGTGTCAGCAAAGCTGGCGATGAATTCAGGGCGGCAATCGGGATAGCCCGAATAATCGAGCGCATTGACCCCGATAAACACATCGCGCGCGCCCGCAGCTTCGGCACAGGCGGTGGTCAGTGCAAGGAAGACGAGGTTACGCGCCGGAACATAGGTGACAGGGATATCGTCGCCCACCCCGCTCTTGGGCACATCGATGCTGTCTGTCAGCGCTGATCCGCCGAAGGCGCGCAGGTCGAGCGCGATCTGGGTTTGGCGCACAAGACCCAGTTGTTTTGCGATGCGTGCAGCCGATTCCAGCTCAAGCCGGTGCCGCTGGCCATAATCAACGGTCAGCGCATGGACTGAAAATCCCGCTTCTTGGGCCAGCGCAGCCGTGACCATCGAATCAAGACCGCCGGACAGCAGCACCACCGCAAGAGGCCGGGCGCGCGTATATTCAGAACCGCTCATGCAGCGCACCTACCACCTGCGCCCGCAAAGGCAAACGCAGCGCGATCAGCAAGCGCCCGTGCGGCGGGCCTCTGCTGTCAGCTGGAACGGCATGCCATCATGGATGCCCTGGCTCTCCAGTTGAACGAGCGCGCTGGTTTCGCGGCGAATGCTGGTGCGGCCATACCCGTTGCCCGGACAGGTATACTGAACCGTGACACGCGCGGCGCCATCTTCCACCACAAACTGGCTGCACCCGCTTTCACGGTGCATCAATTGGATCACCTCGCTGCCGGACTTGACGCAAATCTTGCGTTCGCGCTTTTCTCCGCGCTGCTTGATCGTCCATTCACCTTTGGCGAGCGTGCCAAGCATCGCAAGGCCGCTGCCTTGCGCAAGGCTGGGCGCAGTCAGCAATATCGCTGCCCCGGCTGCGAGTCCGCCCAGCGCCAGCGCGCGCATTCTGCTGTCGGTTTGAACGCTCATCCCGGTCCTCTTGCCAGATTTCAGCCAATCCGAGTGGCACAATTTGGTCGCCCGCCAAGAAATTGTAAGGCTGCGAGCTTACGAAAGTCAGATCGCCAGCGCAAAGCTGCGCGAACAAAAGGCGCAATCGACCGCAATCACACCGTCAGCGCCCCGCATTTCGCCTTGTTCCTCGGCAGGAAACCGGGCGATGATCGCTTCGTAATGCGCCGCGCTGCAACGGCACCCGCGCGATAGCGCCGCGCCGGGCTGGACCCGTACCTCCGGCTCCTCGTGAAACAGTCGCCAGGCGATCCCCTCAAGCGACAGCTCAGGATCAAGCAGTTCGTTGTGGCTGATTGAACCGGCCATGACCGCGACGTGATCCCAGTCCGGATGATCCAAGCGGACATGCAGCCGCTCGCGCCCTTCCTCACCATCGGCCAGATGCTGGATCAACAGGCCGGCCGCCGTGCGTCCATTGGCACCTGCACGGCTGGCGACGCGAATCAGGGTCGGGATCTGTTCCGACTGGCTGAAATAGCTTTCGCACGCTTCGGCCAGGCTATCGCCTTCCAGCGGAACGATCCCCTGATAGCGCTGATTGCCTTCCGTCTCGAAGGTGATCGCCAAATATCCTTCACCGAACAGCGCCGTCAGGCTGGGATTCGCGCCCAGCGTTGCCAAGCGCTCACCATCGAAATCGGCATAACCGCGCACTGCGCCTGCGCGATAATCAACCACCAGCAGCTTGACGATCCCGCCCTGCGTCTGTGCCTGCATGGTCAACTGCGCAGCATCGCCCTTCAGCAAGCCGCCCATCAACACCCCCAGCACCAGCGCTTCTCCGAGGAGGTGCGTGATGGGCGCGGGGTAATCATGTGCCGACAGCACCTGATCGAGCACGCTCTCCATCCGCACAAGCCGGCCGCGCGCATTGCGGGCAGGCAGGGTGAAGCCCATCAATTGGTCGGAAAAAGTCTCGGTCATATCGGTCGTATCAGCCATGCGGCGCCATATGGGGATGCATGGAGCCCGGCGAAAGACCCCCTTTTGCCGCGCGCATCACTTGCCGAGCAGACCGAAACTCCACAACAGCACCGACTTTTGCGCGTGGATCCGGTTTTCTGCCTCAGCAAACACCACCGATTGCGGGCCTTCGAACACGTCTTGACTGACCTCCTCGCCCACATGCGCGGGAAGACAGTGGAGAAAGACCGCATCGGGCTTGGCCTGCGCCATCAGCGCGGCATTGACCTGATAGGGGGCCATCGCTGCAAGCTTTGCCTCGGCGTGCGCCTGCCCCATCGATATCCACGTATCGGTGACGATCACATCGGCCCCGCGCGCGGCTTCGGCGGCGTCCTGCGTCAGCGTAACAATCGCCCCGCCGGCACGCGCCAAGGCGACGAAAGCCGGGTCCGGCTCGTAACCCGCAGGCGTCGCCACGCGGACGTTGAACTTCATCAGCCCGGCCGCCTCAAGGATCGAATGCAGCACATTGTTGCCATCCCCGAACCATGCCACCTCCAGCCCTGGCAGTGCCTTGCCATGCTCGATCACTGTGAGAAGGTCAGCGACGATCTGGCAGGGATGCGACATGTCGGTTAGGCCGTTGATGACCGGCACGCTGGCATGGGCAGCCATTTCCTCGATCTTGGCATGATCATCGGTGCGCAGCATGATGCCATCGACCATCCGGCTGAGCACGCGCGCGGTATCGGCGATGCTCTCCCCCCGGCCGAGCTGGCTTGAGCCCGAATCGAGCAGCAGCACCGTGCCGCCAAGCTGGCGCATGGCGATGTCGAAGCTGACGCGGGTGCGGGTCGAGTTCTTCTCGAACACCAGCGCCAGCACGCGGCCCTTGAGCGGCGCATCGGCATCGGGTGCGCCTTTGGGCAGGCCGCTGCGCGCAGCCTTCCGATCAATCGCATCATTGATCATCGCCGCGATAGCGTCGCCCCCGGCATCGCCGAGGTTCAGGAAGTGGCGGAACGCCCCCGTGCCCGCGGTCATGCCGGTTCAGGCACTTTGAAGCTCGCCGCACCGGCCGACAGCTTGTCGAAGAACTCGTCGATCTCGGCATCACCAATCACCAGCGGCGGAATGATGCGGATCGTGTTGTCGCCCGCCGCCACGGTCAGCAATTGGTGATGATCGCGCAGGTGGACGTAGAACGGACGGCTTTCCATCTTCATCTTGAGGCCAAGCATCAGGCCCTTGCCACGCACCAGTTCGAACAGTTCGGGATAATTGCCGATGAACTGTTCAAGGCGCGAGCGCAGACGTTCGCCCTTTTCGGCAACCGATGCGAGAAATGCCTCGTTCGCCACCGCTTCCATCACGGCCATGCCCGCAGCCATCCCCAGCGGATTGCCGCCATAGGTCGATCCGTGGGTACCAAAGGTCATGCCGCGCGCGGCCTTTTCGGTGGCGATGCAGGCACCCAGCGGGAAGCCGCCACCAATGCCCTTGGCGGTGGCGAGGATATCAGGCTCGATCCCGTAATGCTCATAGGCGTAGAGCTTGCCCGTGCGCGCAACACCGCACTGCACCTCGTCGAGGATCAGCATCAAGCCGTGCTCGTCGCACAGCGCGCGCAGGCCAGTCATGAATTCCTGCGAGGCCGGGCGAATGCCGCCCTCGCCCTGGATCGGCTCGACCATGATGCCCGCCGTGTGCGGCCCGATCAGTGCCTTGGCCGCTTCCAGATCGTCGAACGGCGCATACTTGAACCCATCGAGCAGCGGCGAAAAGCCGTGGTGCATCTTGGTCTGGCTAGACGCGCTGATGGTCGCCATCGTGCGCCCGTGAAAGGCGTTGTGGAAGGTGATGATCTCAAACCGGCTGGCGTCGCCTTCGTCCCCTGCGTTCTGGTGATAGGCGCGCGCGGTCTTGATCGCGCATTCGCAGGCTTCCGCGCCCGAATTGGTGAAGAACACCGTATCGCCGAATGTGGTATCGACCAGCCATTGGGCCAGTTTCTCGCCCTGCGGGCTGCCATACAGGTTCGACACGTGCATCAGCGTCGCGGCCTGGTTCTGGATCGCGCCGATCAATCCCTCGTGCGAATGGCCGAGCAGGTTGACCGCAATGCCGCTGGCGAAATCGAGGTAACGGGTGCCGTCCTCGTCGATGAGATGGCAGTGCTCGCCGCGCACGGGCCGCACGCCGCTGCGCGGATAGACGGGCATGAGCGCTGGAATAGACATGGGCAGTGTCCCAAACAAAAAACAAAGAGGGCAGAAATGCAAATGGCGGCCCTTCACCAGAGCCGCCATCTGCAATCCGTTATTGTTTCACCGGTTCCGCGAAAATTGCGGGATGGGCGAAATCGAGGCGGCGGTCAGCCTTCGATCGGCGTCAGATTGACAGCGGAATGTTTTCCGCGTCGATCAACTTCAAGATCGAATTCGTAACGCTCGCCTTCGTTCAGGGCTGACAGGCCCGAACGCTCGACCGCGCTGATGTGGACAAACGCGTCCGGCTGGCCATCATCACGGACGAGGAAGCCGAAGCCCTTCATCGCGTTGAAGAACTTGACCACGCCCTTGGCGCGTTCCCCCGTAAGTTCGCGGGCCGGCGCAGCGGGCTTGGCGGCCACTGCGATCACGTCTCCTACAACCTGCAAATCCTGCGCCGACACCTTGCCGCCGCGATCCACGAGATTGTACTGAAGCTCCTGCCCTTCGGCGAGGCCTTCAAGCCCGGCACGCTCGACCGCGCTGATGTGCACGAACACATCTTCGCCGCCACCATCTTGCTGGATGAAGCCGAAGCCCTTCTGGGTGTTGAAGAACTTTACAGTGCCCTTGCCGGTGCCAACGATCTGGGCAGGCATGCGCGGCGCGCCGCCGAAGCCACCACCGCCGCCGCCGCCCGGTCCGCGCGGGCCGCCGCCGAAGCCGCCGCTGCGCGGTGCACCGCCGCCGCCGCCGCTGTAGCGATCACCGCCACCGCCGCCGCCGAACCGGTCGCCGCCACCGCCAAAGCGATCACCGCCACCGCCAAAATCACGGGGCGGCGAGAAACCATCGTTTCCACCACCAAACGGATCAAAGCCATCTTCGCCGAAACCGTCGCGCTTGTCGCGGCCGCGCCGGCGTCCCCTATCGTAACCCATAGATCAGTACGTACCTTGCCACACTGCCCGTCTTAAAATGTGCCGGTGGCGGGGACAGCGAGCCGCACCGTTCACAGCCGCGCCGAGCTTGTGGTCCGGAGCGCACGTCTTGCAGCATATAACCTACAAAAGGGTGCTTTGCGAATGATTTTACTTGCGCCCCGGTGGCGGCCTGCCGGTTTTGTGGCAGACCGCTTGTGCCGCACCGCCAGTTTGGGCATGACACGGCCATGCACCACCGCAAAAAGCAGGCCCAAGCATGAGCGATTTTCGCCGTCTCGCTGATAATATCTATGTAAGTCAGCAGCTTGCGCTGGATGACATTGCGGCTGCGGCCGACCTTGGCATTAGCATGATCGTCAATAATCGTCCCGACGGGGAGGAACCTTCCGCACCGCAAGGTGATGAAATTGCAGCAGCCGCAGCGACAGCCGGGCTGAACTACACGGCCATCCCCATCAGTCATGCCGGCTTCAGCGAGCCGCAGGTCGATGCGATGATCGCCGCGATGGAACAGGCCGAGGGGCCGATTCTCGCCTATTGCCGTTCGGGCACCCGTTCGACACTTTTGTGGGCTCTTGCGTCGGCAAAACAGGGCGAGGACCCCAACGCGATCGCCCGCACCGCAGCGCAGGCAGGCTACGACGTCAGCCCGATTCGCGCGATGATCGACATGCTCGCTGCACGCTGAAGCGCCAGCAACTTGGCACTGATTGCCCAGACCATCGGCTCGCTTGTCGCGATCCTCGCACTGGCAGGGTTGGCATGGTGGCTGAAGCTGGGCGGCGCGCCGCGGCTAGACAGCGAGGATGCCGTGCGGCGCGCTGCCGGTGAGGTCGAGGACGGCTTCACGCCGCTGGCCACTGCCTGCGACTGCGAAGGCAAGAGCGCACTCGCCCGTGATGCTTCAGGACGAATCATGGTCATCAAGTGCCACGGCAACCGCTTTGCCGGACGCGTGCTCGGCACCGGCGCGGCAGCCTGGGTTGCCGATGGGCAGATCGAGGTCATTCCGGGCGATGTCCGTTTCGGAACGGTCTTCCTGACCATCCACGATGCCGAGGCTTGGGCGGACGCGATCAATGCGTTAGACGGGCAGCACGATGCCTGATCTCAACCCCACCCAATATGCCGTGCCGCTGTTCGTGGTGGCGGTGCTCGCCGAGATGATCTGGGCGAAATTTCGGGCGCCCGGAGCCTATGAGCCCAAAGACACGCTGGTCAGTCTGTCGTTCGGACTAGGCTCGACAATCGCAGGGGCGCTCTTGGGCGGGTTTGCTGTGTCCTTGATGCTGCTAGCCTATGACTGGCGCGTGGTCGACTTCGGCCCGGAATGGTGGACGGTATGGTGGGCATGGCCTGTGTGCTTCGTGCTCGACGATCTCAAATATTACTGGGTTCACCGTGCAGGCCACCGCGTTCGCTGGATGTGGGCCGCGCATGTGAACCACCATTCGAGCCAGCACTATAACCTGTCCACGGCGCTGCGGCAGACATGGACCGGGCCTTTCACTTTTGGGGTGCTGTTTGCCATCCCACTGGTATTGCTTGGGTTTCACCCGGCAATGATCGCGATCTGCGGCGGCTTCAATCTGATCTATCAGTTCTGGATCCACACCGAGGCGGTGGGGCGGATGCCGCGCTGGTTCGAAGCGGTGATGAACACGCCCAGCCACCACCGCGTCCACCATGCCACCAATCCGCGCTATCTGGACCGCAACTACGCAGGGGTCTTCATCGTCTGGGACCGGATGTTCGGCACCTTTGAGCCGGAAGTCGATGACGAGCCGATCCGCTACGGCATCGTCAAGCAGTTGGGCAGTTTCAATCTGTTGTGGGCGGTGTTCCATGAATGGATCGGGATGATCGCGGATATCTGGCACGCGCCCTGGCGGCACAAGCTGTCCTACCTCCTGCGCGAACCGGGCTGGAGCCATGACGATAGCCGCGAAACCTCCGACATGATCCGCGCCAAATGGCACGCCCGCGTGACCGCCGACGTTGCGCCGGTTGCAACATCAGTTGCTACTCGAAACCGGATTGCGGACATCGGCGAAGCTGCTTAATCTCCCCTGCCAAAGGGAGAGATCATGGAAAGCTTTGACTACATCGTCATCGGCGGTGGCAGTGCCGGAAGCGCTGTTGCGGGCCGCCTTGCCGTGGACGGCACACGCCGGGTGTGTTTGCTGGAGGCAGGCGGGCGCAACGACAATGTCTGGGTCAAGACGCCGGGCTTCATGCCCTTCATTCCGCAAAAGTCGAATTACCGCTACGATACCGTGCCGCAGAAGGGCCTCAACGGACGCACCGGCTATCAGCCCCGCGGCAAGGGTCTGGGCGGCTCGTCCGCCATCAACGCGATGGTTTATATTCGCGGCGGACGCTGGGATTATGACAATTGGGCCGCGCTGGGCTGCACCGGCTGGGCCTATGACGACGTCCTGCCCTACTTCAAACGCGCCGAAGCGAATGAGCGCGGGGCCGATGATTACCACGGCGCGGGCGGCCCCTTGTTCGTATCCGACCAGACGGCGGCGAACCCGGCAAGCCACGCCTTTGTCGAAGCAGCCGCCGCCTTGCAGCTGCGCACCAATGCCGATTTCAACGGCGCGCGGCAGGATGGCTTTGGCCTGTATCAGGTCACCCAGCGCAAGGGGGAGCGCTGGACCTCGGCGCGCGCCTATGTCGAACCAATCCGTCAGCAGAGCAATTTTGCGATCCGCACCAATACGCTGGTCGAGAAACTGGTGATCGAGGGCGGGCGCGTGACCGGCGTACAGATCCGGGGCGCAGGAGGATCCGAAACGCTGTTCGCCCGGCGCGGCGTGGTGCTGAGCGCGGGTGCGTTCAACTCCCCGCAGATCCTGATGCTGTCGGGTATTGGCCCGGCCGATCACCTGAAGGCACACGGGATCGATGTGGTGCTGGATCGTCCGGCGGTGGGCGCGAACCTGCAAGACCATATCGACTATGTCTCCGGCTGGGAGACGCAAAGCGATGTGCCAATTGGCGGGACGTTCAAGGGCACGCTGCGGATGGCCGCCGCAATTGTCGAACATCGCCGCAAGCGGACAGGCGTGATGACGACGCCCTATGCCGAAGCCGGCGGGTTCTGGACAGTGATGCCGGATAGTCCTGCGCCCGATGTGCAGTGGCATTTTGTCCCGGCGATCCTGGAAGATCACGGGCGCGAGAAGGTGAAGGCGCACGGCTTCTCGCTCCATGCCTGCGTGCTGCGACCCGAAAGCCGCGGGACCGTGCGGCTGGGAAGCGCGGATGCGGCAGCCGCCCCGGTCATTGATCCCAACTTCCTTGATGACGAGCGCGACATGGCCTGTTTGCGCGCTGGCGTGCGCCTGTCGCACCGCATCGCCGACGCCCCGCCCTTGCAGGCGTTCGGCCCCAAGGACCGCCACCCCGTCGATCTCAATGATGATGCCGCGCTGGATGCCATGATCCGCGACCGCTCGGATTCGGTGTATCACCCCGTCGGCACATGCCGGATGGGGGCTGACGCCGATGCCGTGGTTGATCCGACCCTGAAACTGAACGGGCTCGATGGCCTGTGGGTGGCGGATGCCAGCATCATGCCCAAACTGGTCAGCGGCAACACCAACGCGCCGAGTATCATGATTGGGGAGCGTTGCGCCGACTTCGTGATGGAAGCGGAAAGAGGGTAAACCCCACTCCGAACGGCACGAGCTGATCCGGCCCGCCGCAGGACGAGCCGCAAGGGCGACCGCCCGCCCGCAGGCGCTCGCGCGGCACGCGCGAAACAGCGCCGAGGACGACCCCGCGGAGGCGGGGTCGCACGCAGACGCCAAACGCAAAAAAAGGCCGGAGGGCTTATCGCCGCTCCGGCCTGTATCAGTTTGTTCGTTCGCAGGAGGAACAAGGTGAGGCGGGGGGAGAGGAGAGGGAGAGAGAGGTCTCCCCCCGCCAAGCTGGTAAGGGGTGCGCTTAGTTGTAGGCGCGCTCCCCGTGTTCGGAGATGTCGAGACCGTTGACTTCGCTTTCCTCATCGACCCGCAGACCGGTGATGGCCTTGGCGATGTACATGGCGATGGCGGTGCCGACGGCGGAGATCACGATCGTGGCGACCACGGCGGTAACCTGCGTCACCAGCTGCGCTCCCATGTCGAAGTCTTCACCGCCCGGCCCGCCGAGAGCCGGCGAGAACACGATGCCGGTGCCGATCGCGCCGACGATGCCGCCCACGCCGTGGATGCCGAAAGCATCGAGCGCGTCGTCATAGCCGAACTTGGCCTTTACCTTGGCGACGAAGAAGTAGCAGACCACCGAGGCAATCGCGCCGAGCAGGATCGCACCGAAAGGGCCCGAATTGCCCGCTGCCGGAGTGACCGCCACCAGACCGGCAATCACACCCGAGCAGAAGCCCAGCGCCGAGCCCTTGTGGCCCATCGCCCGCTCGGTCAGCATCCAGAACAGCCCGCCTGCCGCCGTAGCAACGAAGGTGTTGATCATGGCGAGCGCCGCCGAGCCGTTTGCCTCCAGCGCCGAGCCAGCATTGAAGCCGAACCAGCCCACCCACAGCAAGCCGGTGCCGACCATCGTCAGCGTCAGGCTGTGCGGGGGCATCGGTTCGGTCGGGTAGCCCTTGCGCTTGCCGAGGATGTAGGCCGCGACCAGCGCCGAGACACCGGCGTTGATGTGGACAACCGTGCCACCGGCAAAGTCGAGCGCGCCCATTACGAAGAACACGCCGCGCGCTTCCCACACCATGTGAGCGATCGGGAAGTAAACGATCGTCAGCCAGACGAGGGTGAACACCATCGTGGCGGCGAACTTCATGCGCTCCACCACCGATCCCAGCACCAGCGCGACGGTGATCGCGGCAAAGGTCATCTGGAAGCTGATGAAGATATATTCGCTGATCACCTCGTCGGTGAAGGTCGCCGCCGTAGAGTCCGGCGTGACACCAGCGAGGAAGAACTTGCCCCAGCTGATGTATTCGTTGCCTTCAGGGCCGAAGGCGAGGCCATAGCCCCACATCACCCACACCAGCATTGCCAGCGATGCCGCGGCACCGATCTGGGTCATGGTCGAAAGCATGTTCTTGGAACGGGTCAGGCCGCCATAGAACAGCGCGAGGCCCGGCAGGATCATCAGCAGCACAAGGACGGTGGCCGTCATCATGAAGCCGTTGTTGCCCGGGTTGGGAACGGCGGGTGCAGCTTCGGCAGCCGCCGCCGCGGCGTCGGCCACGGGCGCGGCAAAAGCCGGCGCGGCAAGCATGACCGCCCCGGTCATCAGCGCCGCAGCATTGAGGAAAATACGCTTCATTGCATGGCCCCTTTAAAGCGCGGTTTCGCCGGACTCGCCGGTGCGGATGCGGGTGGCGGACGACAGATCCAGAACGAAGATCTTGCCGTCACCGATCGCGCCCGTGTTGGCGGTCGCCTGAATGGTTTCGACCACCTGCGCGGCGATTTCGTCGCTGGCGGCAATTTCGAGCTTCACTTTGGGAAGCATGTTGGTGGAGTATTCCGCACCGCGGTAGATTTCGGTCTGACCCTTCTGGCGACCGAAGCCCTTGACCTCGGTGACGGTCATCCCGGCGATACCGATGCCGCTCAACGCTTCACGCACGGTGTCGAGCTTGAACGGTTTGATAATGGCGATGATGAACTTCATCTGTGGCCCCTGTTGCGCCGGATCGGGTCCGGCCAACAAAGACACAGCAACAAGCGTGCCAATTTTGTGTAACAGGCCTGTCGCACGGGAATCAGCGCGATCTTTCGCACCTGCGGGATAATACCTGCCTAATTTTTAATCATGTGATTAACACTTGGGCAAGATTTGCGCCCCGATGATGGTCAATCGCCCGCGATATAGCGATCAGTGGCGCGGGTCGGCAGGCCATCGATGCTGCGGGTGCGCAAGGCCATCTTGGCCTCCCACTGCGCCGGATCGGATTGGCGGTGCGCTTTCTTGAGCGTCTCGCGTTCGCCCTCAAGGGTCATGAAGGGCACGCCCCAGCCGCAGGAGGACTGCACGCTCTCTACCGCAATGTCGAAGATTTGGCGGGTACCGGGCATCAGGGTGAAGTGCGCGGCCAGATCGCCCCAGTCGGGGTCCTGCGGCAACACCGCCCGCCCGCGCCCGTAAATGCGCAGGATCAGCGCGGGCTGCTGGAAGTTGCAGAACATCACCGTGATGCGCCCGTCCGCCGCAAGGTGCGCGTGGGTCTCGTTGCCCGATCCGCCCAGATCAAGATAGGCGACCCGCGTCGGTGCCAGCACCCGGAAGGCGTCGTACCCCTTGGGACTGAGATTGATCCGCCCGTCGCCCGCAGCCGTCGCCACGAAGAACACCGGCTGGGCAGCGATCATCGCCCTATGCTTTTCGGTGAGCGCCTCGGTGAATTCAGCCATCGGACGCTCCTTTCAAGCCGTCAGAGGAAATCGCGCAAGGTGGCGATGAAGCGGTTGAACTGGTCGTGGTGGAGCCAGTGGCCCGCTTTCTCGAACTCGATCACACGCGCGGTCTTGAAGTGGGCGATGCGTCCGTCCTTCTCCGGGTTCGACGCCCATGAGTCTGCCCCGTAGAGCAGCAACGTCGGGCAAGTGATCGCCCCCCACAGCTGTTCGATGAACTCGTCACCAATATCCTCGACCGGCCAGACATTGAGGTGCGGATCGAACTTCCAGCTATAGGTGCCGTCCTCGTTGCGATTGACCCCGTGGACGGTGAGGTGGCGCGCCTGTTCCTCGGTAAGGTAGGCGTTTTCCTCGATCATGCGCGCGAAGGCGGCCTCGATGCTTTCATACTTACGCGGGGAGCGCCCGGCGGCCTTGCGCTTCTTCTCGATCCATTCGGCGAGGCGTTCGGGGTACGGTACGGCGCGCTGCTTTTCGCGCCATTCCGGCGATGGGCCAAGGCCCTCGATCGCCACCAGCTTGGTCACCATGTCGGGGAAGGCTCCGGCATAGCGGAGCGCGACATTGCCGCCCATCGAATGCGCCACCATCCGCACCGGGCCGACGCCGAGCTGATGGATCAGCTGGGCAAGGTCATAGACCATATCGCCCGCGGAATAGACCCCGTCCGTGACCCAATCGCTGTCTCCATGCCCGCGGTGGTCCATGGCGATGACGTGGTAATCGGCGCTCAGTGCCTCGGCGGTCCAATCCCACGAGCGCGCATGATCGCGCCCGCCATGCACCAGCACCAGCGGCGGCTTCCCGCGCCCGCCCCAATCAAGATAGTTCAGGCGAAGGCGCTGCGAGATGAAGGTTTGCGAGGTTGGGCCGGCGGTGTGCATGGATTCCGCCATGCCGCGAACCTCGGCCCGCCGCAAGATTACCGTTCCTCCCTTAACGCTCTTTCGTGGCCGAGAAGGTGAGCTGCGGGTTCTTTTCGACCTGATAGCTGACGTCCCACGGGCTCTTGGCCATGAACACCATGTCGCCGTCACGGTCACGCGCGAGGTTCGCGCGGTTGAAGCTGGCGAATTCATCGAGGGTCTTGTCGTCCCCCTTGATCCAGCGCGCGGTGGCAAAGGGCGAAGGTTCGAGCACGGCCTCCACCTTGTATTCGGCCTCCAGACGGCTGATCAGCACTTCGAGCTGAAGCTGGCCGACCACGCCCACAATGTGGGCCGAGCCGATCTCAGGGTAGAACACCTGGATCACGCCCTCTTCGGAGAGGTCGTCGAGCGCTTTACGCAATTGCTTGGTCTTGGTCGGATCGCGCAATTGCACGCGGCGCAGGATTTCCGGCGCAAAGTTGGGCAGGCCGGTGAAGCGCACCTGATTGCGCTCCGACAGGGTATCGCCCACGCGCAAAGTGCCGTGGTTGGGGATGCCGATGATGTCGCCCGCTTCGGCGGTGTCGGCCAGCTCGCGGTCCTGCGCGAAGAACAGGATCGGCGAGTGAACCGCGATCGGCTTGCCCAACCCACTGGGCGTCAGCTTCATGCCCCTTTTGAAGGTGCCCGACACCTGCCGCATGAAGGCGATCCGGTCGCGGTGGTTGGGGTCCATGTTGGCCTGCACCTTGAAGATGAAGCCGGTCACCTCGTCGCGCTCCGGGTTGATCTGCTCCTCGCCCGCAGGCTGGGGCCGGGGCGGCGGGGCGAAGCGGGAAATGGCGTCGATCAGTTCGGTGACGCCGAAATTCTTCAGCGCCGAGCCGAAATAGACCGGGGTGAGGTCGCCATTGCGGAAGGCCTCAAGGTCGAACTCGGGATAGCCGCCGCGCGCCAGCTCGATCTCGTCGGCAAAGCGCTGCGGGATCGCCGCCGTGTCGCGCGTGCCGAGGTATTCGCGGCTCGGCCCTTCCGGGCGGCCAATGGTGCCGGTCGCGAAATCGAGCAGCCCCTCGAACTCGCCGCCCATGCCGATGGGCCACATCTGTGGGGACACGTCGAGCGCCAGCATATCCGCGACCTCGTCCAAAGTCTCGAACGGATCGCGGCCCTCGCGGTCAACCTTGTTGACGAAGGTGATGATCGGCACGCTGCGCAGGCGGCACACCTCGAACAGCTTGCGGGTCTGCGGCTCGATGCCCTTCGCCGCGTCGATCACCATCACCGCCGAATCCACCGCGGTCAGCGTGCGATAGGTATCCTCCGAGAAATCCTCGTGGCCCGGCGTGTCGAGCAGATTGAAGACGATGCCGTCCTTCTGGAAGGTCATCACGCTCGACGTGACCGAGATCCCGCGCTGCTGCTCGATCTTCATCCAGTCCGACCGCGCCCGCCGCGCTGCCCCGCGCGCCTTGACCTCGCCCGCCAGGTGGATCGCCCCGCCTTGCAGCAGCAGCTTTTCGGTGAGCGTGGTCTTGCCTGCGTCAGGGTGCGAGATGATCGCGAAGGTGCGGCGGTTGCTGGTCATGCTTTGTGGTTCTTGATTATGAGGGCGCGCAGTCCGATCACCGCAAGGCCGTAGGTGAGGAGGATGATATCAGCAAGCAGGACAATATAGCCGTACAGGGCATCTTCTCCGGAACTGCTCATCAGTGAGCCCCCCCAGATGCCGAGCAGAATCGCGACCCCGACAAGGATGATGAACGCGACGCGCGTCCGGAATGTGGCGAGCAGCGCCGGAAGGCCGCCGATCACCGCTGCCAGCACTGCGAGCGTCGCAAGCGTGTCCTCGTAAGCCGGATTCAGGCCGAGCAGGACGAACACAACCCAGCAGGCAACTGCCACGCCAGCAAGCAGCACGCCAAGAACGAGAAGCGCCTTTCGGCTCATCAGCCCTCGCGTGCCACGCGAAAGCCCGCGAAGTCCTGGTTGACCGGCATCAGCTCGATCCGGTTGATGTTGAGATGCGGCGGCAGGCTGGCGATCCAGCCAATGGTGTCGGCAATGTCCTCACCGGTCATCGGATTGACGCCTGCATAAAGCTTGTCGCTGGCCTCTTGGCTGCCGGTGCGCACCACGGTGAACTCGGTTTCGACCATCCCCGGCTCGATGCTGGTAACGCGCACGCCGGTGCCGTGGAGGTCGGCGCGCAGGGCGAGCGTGAAGTGGTTCACGAAGGCCTTGGACCCGGCATAGACGTTGCCGCCCGGGTAGATGTAGTTCCCCGCGACCGAGCCGATGGCGATGATCGCGCCCTTGCGCTCGATCAGCTGGGGCAGCAGCTTGCGGGTCAGCACCACCATCGCGGTGACGTTGGTGTCGATCATCGTGTGCCAGTCATCGAGATTGGCGTTCTGGGCGGGGCTGAGGCCTTGCGCCAACCCTGCGTTGTTCACCAACAGATCGATGGCGCGGAAGCCTTCGGGCAGGCCAGCGAGCGCGGCGTCGAGCGCGGCGGTGTCGCGCACGTCGAAGCACGCCGCATGGACCTTGTCCGCGCCCAGTTCGGCAACCAGCGCGTCCAATCGCTCCTGCCGCCGTCCGGTGGCAACGCAGCGCCAGCCGTCCTTGACGAGGCGGCGGACGGTGGCGAGGCCGATTCCGGCGGTGGCGCCGGTGACGAAAGCCGTTCTTTCGACTGGGCTCAAGACAGGCTTCATCCGCGCAGCTCCCCTCCGACCTTGGTGGCGGCGGCGACGATTTTCTCGGCGATCGCTTTGATATCGGCGTCCTTGAAGCTGGTATCGCCCGGCTGGAGCGTCACTTCGACCGCGATGGACTTGTGGCCCTCGGGCACGCCCTGCCCGGCGAAGACATCGAACACACGCACGCCGGTGATCGCCGCTTTGTCGGCGCCTTGGACCGCCCGCACCAGATCGCCCGCTGCCAGCGTGGCGGGGACGAGGAAGGCGAAGTCGCGGGTCACGGCTTGCAAGGCGGGCGGGGTAAAGCCCGGGCGCGCGAAGGCGGCGCCCTTCTTTGCCGGGATCGCATCGAGGAACAGCTCCACCGCGGCAATTGGACCATCAGCGTCGAAGGCCTTGAGCGTCGCGGGATGCACCATGCCGAAGCGCGCCAGCACCACCTTGGGGCCGAGCCTGAGGGTCGCCGACTGGCCGGGGTGGAATTGCGCCCCAGCCTCCCCCATCACCATCAAGTTGGCGACCGGAGCCCCCGCCGCTTCGAGCAGCTGGAGCGCCAGCGCCTTGGCGTCATAGGCGTCGAACGGCTTGGCCTTGCCGGACTGCCACCCGCGCTGGGCCTTCTCGCCCGCCAGCACGATGCCGAGCGTCGGCTTTTCATCGCTGAGGCCGTTGCTCCCGCGGAAATACCGCCGCCCGATCTCGAACAGGCGCGAGGCCGCCGCGCCGCGGTCGGCATTGCGCTTGGCGGCCATCAGCAAGCCGGGGAGCAGCGAGGGGCGCATCGCCTTCATGTCCTCGCTGATCGGATTGGCGAGCACCCACAGCGG
Source organism: Porphyrobacter sp. TH134 (assembly GCF_002855495.1). Classification (GTDB taxonomy): domain Bacteria; phylum Pseudomonadota; class Alphaproteobacteria; order Sphingomonadales; family Sphingomonadaceae; genus Erythrobacter. The sequence continues at coordinate 13,945 of NZ_PKRO01000031.1, read as the reverse complement.
CTGGTCCGAACCGAAGTGTTCCGCCGCCCATGTCGGGAGGAAGCTCCACGTCACCGCCTCGTTCAGCCCGCTCGCAGCAGCAGCACGGCGCAAGCCCCGCTCCAGCTTCTGCTGCGGGGTGGCGGTGGGGCGGGCAACGCCCTCGACCCGGGGGAGCGCGACACTTGCCACCTTGTCGAGCCCGTGGATGCGGACGACCTCCTCGACCAGATCGGCGGGGCCTTCGATGTCATGGCGGCGCAGCGGGCAAGTGACCTGCCAGTCGGCGCCGACGGTGAAGCCAAGGCTTTCGAGGATGCGCTTCTGTTCGCCCTCAGGCACTTCGACGCCGCCGAGACGAGTGGTGAGCGCAGGATCGAAGGCGACAATCTTCGCGGCTTTCGGCGGCGAACCGGCGTGCACCGCCTCGCTAGGCGTGCCGCCTGCGAGATCAACGATCAGCCCGGTCAGCAGATCGAGGCCCTGATCCAGAAACTCGGGGTCCACACCGCGCTCGAACCGCGTGCGGGCGTCGGACGAAAGGCCCAGCTTGCGTCCCGTGGCACCGATGCGCGCCGGATCGAAATAGGCGATTTCGAGCAGCACATCGGTGGTCGTCTCCGACACGCCCGAATGCTCGCCGCCCATGATCCCGGCGATGTCGTGCACGCCCTTGTCGTCGGCGATCACCATCATCTCGGCATCGAGCGTGTAGGTCTTCTCGTTGAGCGCCAGCACCTCTTCACCATCCTTCGCGCGCCGCGCGACGACCGCGCCTTGCAGCTTGGCAAGATCATAGGCGTGCGCCGGACGCCCGAAGCCGAGCATCAGGTAGTTGGTGAGGTCCACCAGCAGTGAGATCGGGCGCTGCCCTGCGCTCTTGAGCCGCGCTTGCAGCCAGTCGGGAGAGGGGCCGTTCTTCACGCCCGTCACCACGCGGCCATAGAAGGCCGGGCAGCCATCCGGATCGTCGGTGCGGATTTCGACCGAACAGGCGCCGCTCGCGCTGAAGGCGGGCATGGGAACCGGCTTCAGTGTCCCCAGCCCCTTGGCCGCGAGATCGCGGGCGATGCCGTAGACGCCCATGCAGTCCGGACGGTTCGGGGTCACGGCGACTTCGATCACCGGATCAGAACCGTGGTAATCGGCAAAGGCCGTACCGACCGGCGCGTCATCGGGCAGTTCGATGATCCCGTCGTGATCCTCGCCCAACTCCAGCTCGCGGGTCGAACACATCATGCCGTTCGATTCGACACCGCGGATCGCGCTTTTGCGCAGTACCATGCCGTTGGCGGGAACGACCGCACCGGGAAGCCCCAGCACGCCCTTCATGCCCGCGCGGGCATTGGGCGCGCCGCACACCACTTGCAGCGGCTGGCCGTCGCCTGTGTCGACCGTCAGCACCTGAAGCTTGTCCGCATCGGGGTGGCGCGCCGCGGTCAGCACGTGGGCGATGCGGAAACCGGCGAGCTTTTCGGCCGGGTCTTCCACGCCTTCCACCTCAAGCCCGATGGCGTTGAGCGCGTCGCAGATTTCCGCCACCGAAGCGGTCGTATCAAGGTAATCCTTGAGCCAGGTCAGCGCAAACTTCATGCCCGTGCTCCCACGCCAGCGGAAAGGGTCGGCTGGTCGAAGGGCGAGAAGCCGTAATGCGCCAGCCAGCGCGGGTCGCCATCAAAGAAGGCGCGCAGGTCGTTCATCCCGTATTTGAGCATCGCGATCCGGTCGATCCCGAGGCCGAAGGCGAAGCCCTGATATTCGTCCGCATCAACTCCGGCGAATTCGAGCACGCGGCGGTTCACCATTCCGCTGCCGCCCAGTTCCATCCATGCATGCCCCGGCGCATCGCCGTGCCCGCCGACGACGCGGCGGCCGCCTTCGGTCGAGTAGCCGACGTCAACCTCGACGCTCGGCTCGGTGAAGGGAAAGTAGGAGGGGCGCAGGCGCAACGTAATGTCTTCACGCTCGAAGAAGGCTTTGAAGAAGGTCTCCAACGTCCACTTGAGGTGGCCGAGGTGAATGTCGCGGTCGATCACCAGCCCCTCGACCTGGTGGAACATCGGCGTATGCGTTGCATCGCTGTCCGAGCGGTAGACGCGGCCCGGGGCGATGATGCGGATCGGCGCGCCCTGCGCCAGCATGGAGCGGATCTGGACGGGTGACGTATGCGTACGAAGCAGGATCTCGCGCTCCTGTTGGCCTACCGCTTCGCTACTTGAGGCCGGGCCTCCCGGCGTCCGATCGGGGAAGTAGAACGTGTCGTGCATCGCCCGCGCGGGGTGGGTCTCGTCCATGTTGAGCGCGGTGAAGTTGTGCCAGTCGTCCTCGATCTCCGGGCCGGTGGCGACCGCGAAACCCAGATCGGCGAAGATTTCGGCGAGTTCGTCCATGACCTGCGAAACCGGATGCACCGAGCCCTTGGGCGCGGCCACGGCGGGGAGCGTGAGGTCCACTGTCTCGCGCGCCAGCTGCTCTTCCAGCGCCGCGGCTTCCAACGCGGCCTTCTTGGCATCCAGCGCCTCGGCAATGCTGGCGCGGGCCGACTGGATCGCGGGCGCAGCGGCGGTGCGTTCTTCGGGGCTCATCCCGCCCAGCGTCTTCAGAGCCAGGCTCACCCAGCCCTTCTTGCCGAGCGCGTCGAGCCGCTGCGCTTCAAGCGCATCGAGGGTTTCGGCGGTCGCGATTGCTGCCAACGCCGCCTCGGTCTGGGATGAAATGTCGATCATGGGTTTTGGATGCTCTGCCACGCGGTTTTTCGCCGCCGCCCGCTAGCGGCAAATCGCCGCGATTGCAAAGCGGCTGTGGCGGTTGGGCCGCCGCAAGCACAAACAATATCGCCGCCGCACCCAAAGAAAAGGGCGGGCTTCCGTCAAGAAACCCGCCCCATATTGTTTTCAGCGATAGCCGCAGCGGCCAATGCTGCTCGCGCGTGCCTTATGCAGGCAGGGCGGCCTTGGCCTGAGCGATCACGGCCTTGAAGGCACCGCCTTCGTTCATGGCAAGATCGGCCATCGCCTTGCGGTCGAGTTCAATACCGGCCAGCTTGATGCCGTGCATGAACTGCGAATAGGTCAGGCCTTCGATGCGGACAGCCGCGTTGATGCGCTGGATCCACAGGGCGCGGAAGGTGCGCTTCTTAACCTTGCGGTCGCGGTAAGCGTACTGGCCGGCCTTTTCGACGGCCTGACGCGCAACGCGGATCGTGTTCTTGCGGCGACCGCGATAGCCCTTGGCCTGTTCGAGTAACCGCTTGTGCTTGGCGCGGGTGGTAACACCGCGTTTGATGCGAGGCATATCAGTATATCCTTATCTTGAGGACGCGTGGGCCGTCAGGCCGCTCGCATCAATCCAGCCCGTAGGGCGCCCACTTCTTGATCGTCGGCGTATCATTGGCCGACAGGACCGAAGTGCCCCGGTTGGTGCGGATATACTTCGCATTGTGGCTGATCAGGCGGTGACGCTTGCCAGCGACGCCGTGCTTGACCTTGCCGGTGGCGGTGATCTTGAAGCGCTTCTTCACACCGCTCTTGGTCTTCAGCTTGGGCATTTTCATCTCCTTAAAGAGACACGTCGAAACCTGCCATGGCAGCCCTTGTCGCCAGGCTGGCTGATTGATTCGTGTCAGTGAAGTGCGCGCCGATAGGCGGGAGGGGGCCGAAAGGCAAGGGATTTGGCAGCATGGCGCTTCCGGCCAGCCGCATCCGCAATGCTTGCCGGTAAGCCCGCAGGCTTGCCAGAGCAGACTGCGCTAAGCCTCCAGTTCGACGTCCCAGTACAGCCAGTCCCGCCAGGTTTCATGGAGATAATTGGGCGGAAATTGCTTGCCGTGCTGCTGCAATTGCCAGCTTGTCGGACGAATCGGGGTGCGGTGCACCGGCATGCCGGCCTGCTTGGGGGTGCGGCCGCCCTTCTTCATGTTGCACGGCGCACAGGCGGTGATGATGTTTTCCCACGTGGTGCGCCCGCCCAGCCGCCGCGGGGTGACATGATCGAAGGTCAGGTGTTCGGTGCTGCCGCAATACTGGCACTGGAAACGGTCGCGCAGAAACAGATTGAACCGGGTGAAGGCCGGAAATTCCGAATGCTTCACATATTGCCGCAGCGCGATCACGCTGGGGATTTTCATGTCGAAGCTGGGGGAATGCACCTCGCGGTCGTAGCTGGCGACAATATCCACACGGTCCAGAAACACCGCCTTGATCGCGGTCTGCCACGGCCACAGGCTCAGCGGGTAATAGGACAAGGGGGTGTAATCGGCGTTGAGCACCAGCGCCGGGCAAGCAGACAGATTGCGCGTCGGGTCTTCATCAACCCCGCGGAACCGGGCAACTTTCTCGATCAGTTCGGCATTGAACACGGTCTTGCGTTCCTCCCTGACAGGCCTGCATCCTGACGTGGCATGGCAAAGAGTCAAACCCGTTACACGCGGGCTATCCACAGGGCCGCGTATTTGATGTCCTGTTGAGAGGCTGTGGATAGCGCAATAATCTGTCATGTGGCATGGCCGCACGATGCCGGATCATGTGCCGCAAGTGACCCGTTTCGCACCCAGCCCCAATGGGCGGCTGCACCTTGGTCACGCGCTCAGCGCCATTATCGCGCATGATCTTGCGCGGGAAAGCGGCGGACGGTTTGTGCTGCGGATCGAGGATATTGACGGCCCCCGCTCGCGGCCTGACCTCGCCGATGAATTCCGCCGCGATCTGGAATGGCTGGGTCTGGAATGGGACGAAGTGCCCGCGCAGTCCACCCGGCTGGCAAGTTACGGTGCGGCGGCCGAGCGATTGCGCGCCGCCGGTGTGCTGTTTGCCTGCACCTGCACGCGCAAGGCCATCGAAGCGGCGGGCGCGGCCGAAGGCTCGGACGGCTTGATCTATCCCGGCACCTGCAAGCACACCCCGCCCGATCCGGCGCTGCCTGCGGCCTGGCGGCTGGACAGCGCGCGCGCACTCGCGCTGACCGGCCCGCTGGTGTGGGAGGATGCCCTGGCCGGCGCGCAAGCGGTCGACCTTTCCGGCCTTGGCGATGTGGTGCTGGTGCGCAAGGATTTGCCGGCCAGCTATCACCTTGCGGTCACGCTTGACGATGCGGCGGACGGCGTGACGCTGGTGACGCGCGGGGCCGACCTGTTCGGCGCAAGTCACGTGCACCGCCTGTTGCAAGCCCTGCTTGGCCTGCCCACGCCGCGCTGGCACCACCATCGGCTGCTGCTGGACCCCGGCGGCGAAAAGCTCGCCAAGCGGCGCGGCTCACCTGCTTTGGCGCAGCGGCGCGAAGCGGGCGAAGATGGGCAGATGCTTGCCCGGCAACTGAGGTTGCAGCATTTGTCACTTGGAACCTGATGGCCGAGCGTCCATTATAGCAGGCATGAACTATGTACTCATCCCCGTCCTGATCGTCCTTATGGGGCTGGTCGCCTTTTCGCTGATCAAGGGCATCATCGCCTTTCTCAAGACGACCAAGATCGATCTTGAAACGGGCGAAGGCTCAACCGCTTCCGATATGCAGCTCGCGCAGAACAAGGCGATGTTTGCGCGCATCAAGTATCAGGCGCTGGCGATCGTGGTGGTCGCCATTATCATGATGGCAGCGCGCTAAGCCTTTCTGCCGCGATGGTTAAGCTCAACAAGATTTACACCCGTACCGGGGATGATGGGACCACGGGCCTGGTCGATGGCTCGCGCTGCCCGAAATATGCGGCGCGCATCCATGCCATGGGCACCGTCGACGAGGCGAACAGCGCGATCGGGCTGGCCGCGACCAAAATGGCGGGCGCGCCGGGGGCCGAAATCACCCGCATCCAGAACGATCTGTTCGATCTGGGCGCCGATCTGGCGACACCGGGGGATGATTTTACCCCGTCGGACATGGTGCTGCGGATGGTTGCGTCGCAAACCGAATGGCTCGAACAGCGGATCGATGCGCTGAACGAAAAGCTGCAGCCGCTGACCAGCTTCATCCTGCCCGGCGGCAGCGAGTTGGCCGCCCGCCTCCACATCGCCCGCGCCGTCACCCGCGCTGCGGAACGTGCGATGGTGGCGCTGGCGGCGCAGGATGCGGTGAACCCTGCGGCCCTATCCTACATCAACCGCCTGTCCGATTACCTCTTCGTGCTCGCACGGGTGGTGAACGACAATGGCCGAATGGATGTAAAGTGGGTGCCCGGCCAGAACCGATAGCGCGCTAATCGCTGGCTTTTGGCGGGGGGCCTCGCTAGGGCGACGCCTTTGCTGCACTTGCGAAGGACGAGCCTCATGCGCAACATCGCTGTCATCGGCGCCGGTCAGATGGGAACCGGTATCGCTCAGACCATCGCCGCGTTTGGCATGAATGTCATGCTGACCGATGTCGATCTCGCCCGCGCGGAAGCCGGGAAGCTGAGCATCGAAAAGGCGCTCGCCAAGCTGATGGGGCGCGGCAAGATTGAAGCGGCAGAAGCGGAACGCCTGCTCGCCCGGATCACGCCGATCGGCGATTATGCGCCCTTTGCCGAAGCCGATCTGATCATCGAAGCCGCGACCGAGCGGGAGGAGATCAAGAACATGATCTTCGCGGCAGCGGGCAAGGTGCTGGGCGCGAACGCGATTCTGGCGTCGAACACGTCGTCCATCCCGATCACCCGGATGGCCAACCACTCGCCCGACCCGGCGCGCTTCATCGGGCTGCACTTTTTCAACCCCGTGCCGGTGATGGGCCTGATCGAGGTCATCCCCGGCCTCGCCACCGCGCAGGCCACCACCGACCGCGTGACCGAATTCGCCAAGGGTCTGGGCAAGGAAGTGGTGCTATCGCAGGACGAGCCCGGTTTCGTCGTCAACCGCATCCTGCTGCCGATGATCAACGAGGCCGTGTTCGTGCTCGGTCAGAGCACGGCCGGGATCGAGGATATCGACAAGGGCTGCCGCCTCGGCCTCAACCATCCGATGGGGCCGCTGCAACTGGCCGATTTCGTCGGGCTGGACACCTGCCTCGACATCATCAACGTGCTTTACACCACCACCCGCGACAGCAAGTATCGCGCAGCGCCGCTGTTGGTGAAGTATGTCGAAGCCGGGTGGCTGGGCCGCAAGACGGGCCGTGGTTTCTACGACTATACCGGGGATACGCCGGTCCCCACGCGCTGAGGCGCACCGGCGGGTCGCTTCGTCGCAAGGCGCGGCAACATTCATGGGCTTGCCCCGGTTAGGCATGGGGAAGGAGATTGCCCATGACCCAGCGTGATACATGCACCACCGGCCACCCCACAGGCCTGCCGCCCGAAGTTCATAACAGCGAACAGGAAGCACGCGGCGAACAGGCGCAGGATGTCGCTGAAGACGCGAGGGCCCATGACAGCCACAAGGCCAGCCCGCTCGAAAGCACCAAACCGGCCGCGGACGATTTCGACCCTGCCCCCGCCAACGCGCCCGACCTGATCGACGAAATGCGCCGGATGGAAGGCGAAGGCCGGATCGATATGTCCGCCTTTGCCGGCGAGCCTAATCATGATGACGAGACCGAGGTCTACGGCCAAGAGACCACCGATGATGACGATGACGACTGGGTTACGGCTGACGGCGAAGAGTTGTCTGCCGACGATGAAGAAGAGGTGTGACCTTACCGTCCGCGATACAGGGCGTTATTTCAACACGGCCTTCAAGTCGCGATTGACAATGTAAGGGTCCACTTCAACTTCGGGCTCTTCCGGCGGGCCGCCTGCCGCATCGGTCTTTGCCGAAGGATCATAGTCGCCGAAAACGAGGCGGCCCGCTCTGGGCTTGTCGCCAACGCTCTGACCGTCGGCAAAGTTCTGAACGTCGCTGGCAAAGCTTTCTCGCTGCGCTTCGACCAGATCGGCCGCTTGAGTCAGTACGCCGCTGTCTTCAGGGGTGCCGATAAGCGACACCGCGCTGAACAGCGTCATCCCCGCAAACAGGAGCGCCACTTTGCTGTTCTGAAAGACCTGCTTGTACACCGTTTGATGATAACCGGGCCAAGGTTAAGCCTTGGTTGAAATCAACCGCCCTGATTTGGCGCGCCCTGCGGCAGAGCGCGCTTCCATTGGTACAGCAAATCCAACGCATCGCGCGGGGTCAGGGCATCCAGATCGGCGTTGCGCAAGGCCTCGGCAAGCTCATGTTCGGGCGATGCGGGCGCCGGCTCGGCCGCGGCCAGCATTGCAAACAGCGGCAAATCCCCCAGCCCGGCCGCGATCCCGCCCGTCGCCTCGCGGGTGGCTTCCAGCTTGGCCAGCACAGCCTTGGCGCGGGCGACCACGGGTGCGGGCACGCCGGCCAGCCGCGCCACGGCAAGACCATACGACCGATCTGCCGGACCATCGGCCAGTTCATGCAGCAGCACCAGATCGCCCTGCCATTCGCGCGCGCGGACATGGTGCAGGCTCAGCGCCTCACACGTTTCGGCCAATCGCGCGAGTTCGTGATAGTGGGTGGCGAACAGGCAGCGACAGCGGATTTGCGAATGCACCGCCTCGGCCACGGCCCAGGCGAGCGCGAGGCCATCATAGGTCGACGTGCCCCGCCCGACCTCGTCCAGAATCACAAAGCTGCGGGCCGTGGCCTGCGCCAGAATGGCAGCGGTCTCGACCATTTCGACCATGAAGGTCGACCGCCCCCGCGCCAGATTATCTGCCGCACCGACCCGGCTGAACAAGCGGTCGACCAGCCCGATCCGCGCGGCAGTGGCGGGGACAAAGGACCCTGCCTGCGCCAGCAGCACGATCAGTGCATTCTGGCGCAGAAAGGTCGATTTGCCGCCCATGTTTGGCCCGCCGATCAGCCACAGACGGTTGGTCTCGGCAAGCTGGCAGTCATTGGCCACAAACCGCTCGCCAGTCTTGGCCAGCGCGGCTTCGACCACAGGATGCCGCCCGCCGGTGATGGCGAGGCCCGCGTCCCCGGCGATTTCCGGGCGGCACCAGTCGCCCTCTGCCGCGCGTTCAGCATTGGCGGCGCCCACATCCAGCCGGGCCAGCGCGGCGGCGGTGGCGGCAATGGCCTCACGCGCGGCGATGATGGCGCTGACCAGTTCCTCGAAATGCGCCTCTTCCGCTGCCAGCGCGTGTCCCCCCGCCTCGGCGATACGCGCGGCTTCCTCGTGCAGTTTCAGCGAATTGAACCGCACCGCGCCCGCCATTGTCTGGCGGTGGGTAAAGCCGCTGTCCGGCGCCATAAGCGCATCGGCATGGCGCGCGGCAACCTCGATGAAATAGCCCAGCACCCCGTTGTGACGGATCTTGAGCGTGGCGATGCCGGTCTCGTCACGATAGCGCGCTTCCATTGCCGCAATGGCGCGGCGCGCATCGCCCGACGTGGCGCGCAATTCGTCCAGCGCGGCGTCATAGCCATCGGCAATGAACCCGCCGCCGCTGCGCTCGGTCGGGGGTGTGGGCACCAGCGCACGCGCCAGCCAATCGGTCAACGCACCGTGGCCGGTGAGGCGGGTCAGCACCTCGTCCAACAGCGCAGGCTTGTCCGGCGCGCCGATCAGCCAGTGGTGCAGCCGCATGGCTTCGCTCAGCCCATCACGCAGCTGGCCAAGATCGCGCGGGCTTCCGCGCCCCGCCACGACCCGGCCCAAAGCGCGCCCAAGGTCAGGAATAGCGCGCAGGGCATCGCGCAGCTGCGCGCGTTCGATTGGGCGAGCCAGCCAGAATTGCACCAGCGCCAGCCGCGCCTGAATCGCGGCGGCATCCAGCAGCGGCGCGGACAAGTCCTCCGCCAGCAGCCGCGATCCTGCGCCTGTCACGCAGCGGTCCACCGCGCCGATCAGGCTCCCCGCCCGCCCGCCGCCGTTGGCGCTTTCAAGGATTTCGAGGCTGGCCCGCGTCGCCGCGTCCATCGCCATCCCGGATTGCGCGCTGCGCGGGACAGGGGGCAGCAGCAGCGGCAGCTTGCCGCGCCCGACATGATCGAGATAGGCGATCAGGCCCCCGGCTGCGGCCAGCATCGCGCGGGAGAAATCACCGAAGGCATCCAGCGTGGCGACACCGTGCACCGCCCGCAGCCGTTCGGCCCCGGCATCGCTCGCGAAAGTGCTGCGCGGGCGGTAGATTGCCTCATCCGCGCCGTGTTGCCAGTCGTCGGGCACCACGACCTCGCTCGGCGCAAGCCGCGCCAGCGCCGCGCCAAGGCTGTCGGCGGCGCATTCCTCCAGCACCATCGCCCCGGTCGACACATCGACCGCCGCGATCCCGATGCTGCCGCGCACCTCCGCCAAAGCGATCAGCATATTGGCGCGGCGCGGTTCCAGCAGGGCTTCCTCGGTCAGCGTGCCTGCCGTGACCAGCCGCACGATGGCGCGCCCCACCAGCGCCTTGGACGACGGCGTGCCTTCGCGCTTGGCCCGCGCCTTGGCTTCATCGGGCGTTTCAACCTGTTCGGCAATCGCGACCCGGCAGCCCGCCTTGATCAGCCGGGCAAGGTAACCTTCCGCCGAATGCACCGGCACCCCGCACATCGGGATCGGCGCGCCGCCATGCTCGCCCCGCGTGGTCAGCGCGATATCGAGGATCTGGGCGGCGGTGCGCGCGTCCTCGAAGAACAGCTCGAAGAAATCGCCCATCCGGTAAAACAGCAAGGCATCGCCCGCTTCTTCCCGCAGCGCCAGATATTGCGCCATCATCGGGGTGGGTTTCGGATTGTCGAGCGCAGCCATGCCATCCGCCTAGCGCGGGCAGACCCGATTCGGAAATCGCGGCAGTTGCAGCTTTCCCCCGACCCCTTGCGATTTCCGACCTATCGCAGCGGCCGATGTGAGGCTAAGCGGCGCATGACGTTACGGACTGCAATAGGGATCAGCAGCATGGCCGAAGAGAGCAAGGGCGGTTTCACCACGCGTGAGGCATTGTTCTATCACGAGACGATCCGTCCCGGTAAGCTGGAAATCGTCGCGACCAAGCCGATGACCTCGCAGCGCGATCTCAGCCTTGCCTACTCGCCCGGCGTCGCCGCGCCAGTCGAAGCGATCGCGGCCGACCCGTCCCTCGCGGCCCGCTACACCGCCAAGGCCAATCTGGTTGCCGTGATTTCCAATGGTACCGCTATCCTGGGCCTCGGCAATCTGGGCGCACTGGCATCCAAGCCCGTGATGGAAGGCAAGGCGGTGCTGTTCAAGCGGTTCGCCGATGTGGACTCCATCGATATCGAACTCGACACCGAAGACCCCGAAGCCTTCATCAATGCGGTCGCGCTGATGGAGCCGACCTTTGGCGGCATCAACCTGGAAGACATCAAGGCGCCCGAATGCTTCATCATCGAAGCCGCCTTGCGCGAACGCATGAAAATCCCGGTCATGCACGATGACCAGCACGGCACCGCGATCATCACCGCCGCCGGCCTGCTCAACGCCTGCCACATCACGGGCCGCGATTTCCGCGACGTGAAGGTGGTGGTCAACGGCGCGGGTGCGGCGGCGATTGCCTGCACCGCGCTGATCAAGGCGATGGGCGTGCGCCATGAAAACGTGATCCTGTGCGACCGTTCCGGCCCGATCACGCCGGGCCGCGACGGGGTGGACCAGTGGAAAAGCGCCCATGCGGTGCAGACCAGCGCCACCAGTCTGGAAGAAGCGCTGGTGGGCGCGGATATCTTCCTCGGCCTGTCAGCCGCCGGCGCGCTGAAGCCCGATTGGGTGCGGCGGATGGCGGACAAGCCGATCATCTTTGCGATGGCCAATCCGGTGCCGGAAATCATGCCCGACGAAGCCAAGGCCGTGCGCCCCGATGCGATCATCGCCACCGGGCGCAGCGATTTCCCCAATCAGGTCAACAATGTGCTGGGCTTCCCCTTCATCTTCCGCGGCGCGCTGGATGTGCAGGCGACCACCATCAACGAAGAAATGAAGGTCGCCGCCGCGCAAGCCATCGCGTCGCTCGCGCGCCAGCAGGTGCCCGAAGAAGTCGCAGCCGCCTATGGCAAGAACCACAAGTTCGGCACCGATTACATCATTCCCGCCCCGTTCGACCCGCGCCTGATCGAGGTCGTGTCCTCCGCCGTGGCGAAGGCGGCGATGGATTCGGGCGTCGCGCGCGCGCGGATCGAGGATTTCGATGCCTACCGCGTTGCGCTGCGCAGCCGCCTCAACCCCACAACTTCCGTGCTGTCAGGCGTCTACGAGGTCGCCAAGGCTAACCCGAAGCGGATGGTGTTCGCCGAAGCCGAGGAAGAGGTGGTGCTGCGCGCCGCGATCCAGTTCCGCGATTTCGGCTATGGCACGCCCATTCTGGTGGGCCGCACCAAGGCCGTGATCGACAAGCTGCACCAATTGTCGGTCGGCGATCCGGGCAGCTTCGAGATCCAGAACTCGGCCGACAGCGAGCATGTGCCCGCGATGGTCGATTACCTGTACAAGCGCCTCCAGCGGCGCGGCTATACCGAGCGCGATGTGCGGCGCATGGTCAATCAGGACCGCAACGTCTTTGCCTCGCTGCTGGTGGCGCTGGGCCACGGCGACGGGATGATCACCGGCATGACCCGCACCTTTGCGCAGACCGTGCGCGAGGTGAACCTGGTGCTGGATCACAAGGAAGGCGCATTGCCCTTCGGCATCCACATGATGATCGGCAAGAACCACACCACCTTCCTTGCCGACACCACGATCAACGAACGCCCCAACGCCGCCGAACTTGCCCACATCGCCAAGGAAACCGCCGCCGTTGCCCGCCGCATGGGCCACGAACCGCGCGTCGCCTTCCTCAGCTATTCGACCTTCGGCAACCCTTCGGGCCAGTGGCTGAATTCCATCCGTGATGCGGTCGCCATCCTCGACCGCGAAGATCCGGGCTTTGAATATGAAGGCGAAATGGCGCCCGACGCCGCGCTCAACCCCAAGGTGATGGCGCTGTATCCCTTCAGCCGCCTGTCGGGCCCTGCGAACGTGCTGATCATGCCGGGCCTGCAATCGGCCAACCTGTCGGCCAAGCTGCTGCGCGAGCTGGGCAGCAATGCCACCATCGGCCCGATGCTGCTGGGCGTGGAAAAGCCGGTGCAGATCGTGCCGATGACAGCGACTGTGCCCGATGTGCTGACGCTGGCAGTGCTGGCAAGCGCGGGGGTTGTGGGGTGAGGCAGGAAGCCTAGCGCTGCCGGGCGCCGAGCAGCAGCCAGCCTCCCATCAATGCCCACACGCTGCCAAACAGGCACAAGGCAATGGTGGCAAGATACCGGTCGATGAAGCTGTCGATCATCGCGTCCGTCGGGTCGGCGGGGTCATAGATGACGGTAACGCGCTCTCCGCGCTCGTAGGATGATGGCTTTGTGCCGATTGTGCCGACGAATTGCCGGCTCCGCCCAAGCGAATCGGTGAACCTCACGAGGGGGTAGTAAACCGGGCCCTTGCGGCCGCCTCCGCGTCCGACCACATCGGCAACCACACCAGGGGTGGCAACGCCGATCGTTGCGAGCCGGTGTTGGGGACGCGCGAACTCGGCGGCGATTCCGAACAACCCCGAAGCGACGGCAAGCAGGATTGCGCCCCACACGCGCGCCGCCCACAGTTTGGCGTTCGTGTCTTCCATCAGCTCTGGGAGTTCACCGCCGCCGAAACCGGAAATACCACAATTTGTGTCATAATTTCATTTATATGATGATTTTACGCGATTTTTTATAATTCTCATCAAACCAATTACAGCTCTGGCAATCACCGGATAAGCACTGATTTGTATGTCCGAAAGTCACTTGAACTTAGGTGAGTGCTACCTCAAGGCAGAGCGGAGTCTGATCTGCCCCCTTCAGAGTGGCCTAATTTCTATTTTAGAAGTGGTCACGAAGGAGGAAGTGAAAGTCTGCAGCCACTTGACGGCGCGGGGTGAATGAGTGGTGATGACAGACCGGTCAGACCGAGGATCGTGGAAGGCCAAGGGGAGCAGGCGCTGTCGTTGCCCCTTAATTCCCGGACAGTTCCTCACTGGTTGATTGGGTGATGTATTCGCGCGGGGCGAGATAGCCAAGGGCGCGATGCGGGTGGA
>NZ_PKRO01000030.1 GCF_002855495.1 Porphyrobacter sp. TH134 | reverse complement strand
CATGCTCCCCGCCCCTGAAATCATCGCACGGTCACAACGAGACACCTCGTAACACTGGGTGTCGCCTTAGCTCGTAACACTGGGTGTCCATTGACACCAATGGCTTTTCGGCTGCGGCCGTGGGCGATTTTCAGGATACCAGCGCCGAAAAAGTGATGGCCCGCATGCCGAACCCCGGGCAGGTGCGCATTCATCAGGGCATGTTCCCCGACAGCGTGCACGGCGTTGAAGACACCTTTGCCTTTGTCAGCCTTGACGTTGATCTCTACGCTCCGACGCTGGCCGGGCTGGAGTATTTCTATCCGCGCCTATCGCCCGGCGGCTTCATCTTCATTCATGATTACAACAACAAGCGATATTCCGGTGTGCGCCACGCGGTCGATGCTTTTCTCGCAAAGCATCCTGTTCCTGCCATGCCCTTGCCCGATTTCGCCGGTTCGCTGGTGGTCCTGAAGTAACCGCCCCCGCGCGCGCGGTTCGCACGCCTTATGGGGCGCGCCGCGCGATCACATGCACCACAGGGCCGGTGCTGATGCCGGGTTCAGGGCGGAAGGTTGCGGCAATCACGCCGTCCTCCAGCAAGGCGGCATAGGCGCCGTATTCTGCGGGGAAGGCGCCGCGCTCGGCCGCGTAACGCTCCATCTCGGTGACGACGTAATAGTCTGATGTGCAGGTGGGCCGGGCCGCGGCGGCCATCGTGCCGTAATCGAACTTGGAGCGCCCTTTGCGCGCGCCTTCGACCAGCGAATAATCGATCCGCCCGTCCAGCATTGCCTGCGCGTTGACGCAGCCGATCGTGCCGAGGGGAAAGGACACCGTGGGCGCGCGGTGCACCATGTCGAAAGCGAAATGTTCGATCATGATGGTGGCACCTTGCGCTGCGCGGCGATCAACCCACGCGGTGGCTTGCTGGCGGGTGTCGTTCATCCGCATCCGCGCGGCGCTGAGCGTGGGCGGAACCAGCGTCAGCGGCATCACCACCAGCGCGCCCAGCACCGCGCCTTGGGCCAGGCGCGGCTGCGCTTTGACCAGCGCGATCAATCGCGCTGCAATCAGGCCAGCGCCCAGCGCCAGGATCGGCATGATCGGAACCACCCAGCGTTCCCACCGCAAATCATGCAGGCAGATGATAGCGAAATGCACCACTAGAAAGGGCACCAGCACCAGCCGCAGCCGGGCATCGCGCGCCATGACGGCGAGCCCGCCTGCCGCCAGCACAAGGCCGCCGGCACCAAAACCCGACCACAAGGGGCCGCTGATATACCACCACGCATTGCCCAGCGGCCCGGCTCCGGTCGAGCCGAGATGCTGCGGGCGGGCCTCACCCGTCAGGTTCACCAGCACGGTCTGGTAATCCAGCACCAGATAGGGCGAGATGACCACCAGCAAGACAGGGGCCAGCACGGCAAACCCGGCCAGTCGCAGCATCTGGTCGCGGGCGTTTGCTTCGGCGTGCCAGGTGTAGGACAGGCAGGCCCCGGCCACGGACAGCGCGGCAATGGCAAAAGGCCATTTGGATGCCACCGCCAGCGCCAGCCACAGCGCGGCCCAGCCATAATCGGCGGTGTGGCCATCATCGGCAATCCTGAGCGCTGCGCCAAGGCACAGCATCACAAAGGCCGTGCCCATCATGTCCGACCGGATGATCTGCGCATATTGGACAAACACCGGGCTGGTCGCCAGCAAGGCGGCGGCAAACAGGCCGATGATCCAGCCATCCGCCCCCGGCCGCAGCATCCGCCCCAGCCGCAAGGTCTGCCACACCGCCAGCACGCCAAATGCAGCCATCACCAGCCGGCCGGGCAGAATCAGCATTTCCGGGCGCGGATAGAGCGCCGCCACGAACTCGGCCGAGCCAGCATAGGCGCCGCTGAGCCAGCCTGACAGGAACACCCCGATATCGACCAGCGCCAGCGCATACATGGTGGTGGTGGCCGGATGGCCGAACCAGCCGGGATTAAGCGTAGCGCTGGTCAGGATCCGCACCGCGCCCAGCTGAAACATCAGCTCGTCAGGATCATTCAGCGCAGGCAGGCCAAAGCCGGCGCCATACCACCTGAGCACCGCCGCCAGAACCAGCAGCGCCGCCGCAAGCACAGGCAGTGCGCGCACCGCCCGCCGCCGCGCGGCGGTTGGGGGCTCACTTGCGCCGGACATGCCGAACCGGATCAGACAAGCGTGCTGCGCATCGCGTCGTCAAACGGGGTGAGCTCCTGGCCTTGCTCGATCTTCTGCACCAGATCGGGGTTGGCGATGAAGGCGCGGCCCCAGGTGATCGCATCGACCATGCCGCTCGCCAGTTCGGCTTCGGCTTCGTCCGCGGACAGGGAAGCACCGGCGACAATCACGCCATCAAACAGCGGACGGATCTTGCGCACCATGCGCCCGGCGGTTTCATGATAGGGCGAATTGGCACAGCTCACATCGAGCGCGCCCAGGCCCAGCTGCGACAGTGCCGGGATGAGATGCGCGATCATCGCATCAAGATCGGGCCATTCATACAGGCCGCCCATCATGCGCGAGGGCGAAATGCGCGCCATCACCTTGCTGCCCGGCACGCGGGCCGTCACCGCTTCCACCAGTTCCAGCGCAAAGCGGCAGCGGTTTTCAACCGACCCGCCATATTGATCGGTGCGGTCATTGACCTGCCCGTCCATGAACTGATCGGGCAGATAGCCGTGGCCCATGTGCAGCTCCACCGCATCGAACCCGGCATCCAGCGCGCGCTCGGCCGCATCGGCGAAGTAGCCATAGATGGTGGGCATTTCATGCGCTTCGAGCGCGCGCGGCTCGCCATAGGGCTTGTTGTTCTGGCGGTTGACGCCGGCAGCAGCGCGGTTCGTGGAGCTGACGGGAGCATCGCCGGTGAAATCCGCGTGGCTGATGCGGCCCATGTGCCACAACTGGCAGGCAATCGCGCCGCCTTCGGCATGGACGGCGTCCACCACCTTGCGCCAGGCGTCTGCGTGCTTGGCTTCGGCGATGTAAGGCGCATTGACCCAGCCATCGCCCGATGCGTGGATGAGCGTGCCTTCCGTCAGGATCAGCCCGGCGCCGCCCGCTGCGCGGCGGGCGTAATAGGCGGCCATTTCGTCGGTTGCGCAGCGCTCGGCATCGGCGAAACTGCGGCTCATCGCCGACATGACGGTGCGGTTGCGCAGCGCGATGAAGGCGGGGTTTTCAAGCGGCTTGGACAGCATGGTCATGATCGGGGTCTCTCAGGAAAACCGGTACTGGTTGAAAAACGGATGGCGCAAATAGGCGTGCAAGGTCGCCCGCCAATCGCGCTGGAGATCAAAGCGTTCGGCGCGCAGCCGCTCGCATGACAGCACGGCGCGGTCGGGGCGGCGGCCCAACTCGTTGGCAGCAACACTCGCGGCATCGACCGGATCGATGGCCAGCCGGTCGCTCCACCCCAGCGCGATGACGATCTCTGCGGCGAGGTCAGCAAAGCTCGCCTCGCCGTGGCAGGCCATCTGGTAACGGCCCGCGCAGCCCGCCTGCATCAGGTGGAGCGAATTGAACGCAAGGTCGTGGGTCCAGGTCGGCTGCCATACCCGGTCGCCAATGGTAAAGCGGGTTTCGCCGCGCAGGATGGCCGCGTGCATCGCCGGGATGATCCGCCCGACAAAGTTCTTATCGGCTTCCTCGCCGCCGAAAAAGCCAGCCATCGTCACGATCAGTGCATCGTCGAAGGCGTCTTCGATCAGACGCTGGCATTCATATTTCAGCTCGCCATACAGCGCCAGCGGGCGGGGTGTTTCAGTCTCCGGGATCGGGTTTTCGCGCCCGTCATGCACCAGAAAGCTCTGCGGGTAGAACAATCGCGCACCAGCCGCGCGGGCCAGCGCGATGGCATTTTTGGTGCCGCCCACGATGATGTCGCGCGCGGTATCAGGATCGCGGGCGCAGCCTTCGACATTGACCATGGCGGCACAATGCACGACCCAGCCGTCTTGCGCATGGGGCGCTGCGGCCAGCATCGCGCCTGTATCGCGCACGTCGAGGGTATGTTTGCCCGGCGCGAACACTGCCGCGCCGGCCAGTTGCGGGGTCAGTCCGGCAAAGGCGCGGCCCAACATGCCTTCGCCGCCCGTCACAAGAAAACGCATCAAGCTTCAATCCCGCCGATTTCATCAATTTGCGGGCGCTGCCTAGGGCAATGCCCCAAAGGGTGCAATCCCGATGAGGCATGCCCGCGGCTTATTCTCTTCACGTTTCGCCGCGGCGCTGATGCGCGCTGCGGCGTTGCTTCAGGCGGCGCGCAAGGTCCATCCTGAGGCCCAGCACCACCATGAACCCGATCAGCGCGATCACGACAGCGCCAACCACCATGTTCAGCCCCAACCGGCCGATCGGGAACAGGAAGTTCCATTTGTGGATGAAGCTGAAGGCGAGGCGTTCGGGCTTTTCCCAATCCGCCACACGGTCAACCAGCACACCCGCCCCGGTATCGATAAAGACGCTGGCCTTGACAGGTGCGCCGTAATCGATGCGCCAGACCGGCAGACGCTTGTTCCTGAAGTCGTATTCGTGGCTGAACCGGGTGACCAGTTCCATGCCCGTGATCGCGCTGTCAGGCGCGCCGGTGAAGCGGCCTGCAATGGCGCGGGCCAGGTCCTTGTCGCCGGCTGGCACGGGCGCGCCGGTGGCCGCATCAAGGTAGATCGCCGGACCATCGGGCCTGATCCCGGCGAACCGCGCCTCGCGGATTTCCTGCGGTGTGGTGGGGGTCTTCGCCTGCGCCGCCATCATGGCCGCGTGGTCGTGGCCTTCCATCCCATGCGCAATCGCCGCCTTGGCCGGGCCATGGTCATGCTCGCCGCCGCCCATCGCGCCCTTGGGCGGAGCAAGCCCGATGCGGTAGAGCGGCTGGCCCGCCGCGCCTTCGACCAGCGCGACCGAGGCAATGTCGCGCCCCTTGGCGATCAGTGGCCAATCCGCCTCGATCGGCCACTGCCCCCCTGCCAGCTTGAGCGGACGGCCCATCGCAAGGTTGCTCTGCGGCGGCATCAGCGCAGATTGGACCAAGTGCCAGATGCCCGAGACCGAGAACATGATCAGCGGCAGCGCCAGCACATAACCCGCCGCCCGGTGCCAGCCGCGCGCGCCCGGCTGGCGCTTCTTGCGGCGCACCGTCACCAGCATCGCGATCCCCGTCAGCGCCAAAGCGAGCAGGCTCGTGACCATCGCCCCGATCACCAGCACCCGCAGCCACTCCATCCCGCTCGGCACCCATTCCCAGGTGTGCAGCGCGCGGAACACCGATTGCAGCCGTGCCTTGGCGCTGTTGTTTACGGCCGCGAGGCTGGAGGTTTCGGTGTGGACATAGGCGGTGAGCCCATCATCGCCTGCAAACTCCAGCTTCCACACCGGCAGCAGGCGGTTGACCCAGGGGTAATCAGCATCGAACTCGGTTTGCAGCCGGGCCGAGGTCAAGGGGCGATCCGTGCCAAGATAGTGGCGGGCGAGGAATTCGGCCTGCGCCTTGTCACCCTCGGCAATTTCGGCCCCGTCGGCGGGGCGGAAATAGCGCCGCTCGGCTTGCGGCTGGCCCGTCACCTGCCACAGCACCCCGCCGCCCGGGGCGGGGACGGTTTTCACCGCCACCGCCTCGGTGATGCCTTTGCCGGCAAGGGTTGCGGCGATGGGCCGTGCGCCTTCCAGCGCCACTGCCGCAGGCGGCGGCATGAACTGCGCCTGCTGCGGGCCGAACAGCACCATCGCGATATGGGTGAGGCCCGACAGACCCCACATCAACAGGCTGATGCCGCCGACCAGTCCCAGCCACTGGTGTTTGGAGAAAGACCAGCGCGCGGTCTTGTTCTTCATGCTCATCGCCGCGTCCCTCCCTCAGAACGCCGCGCGAAGGCCGCCGAATACGGCGCGCCCTTGCCCGGGGGTGTAGAGCGCTTCGCCCGTCAGGCGCTGGTTGGCGTTGGTGGTGACGTTGGAGATGAACACGGTATCGAACAGGTTTTCGACCGATCCGAACAGCTCGATCCCCTTGGTCAGCGTGACCCCGGCGGTAATCTGCACCGTTTCATACCCCGGCGCTCTTTCGGTGTTGGCATAGTCCGCCCACGGACCATCGGGGATGTAGCGCAGGGTGGTCGAGAGGTAGAACCGATCGACCTTGTCGAACCGCGCTTCGGCGATCAGCACATGGCGGGGAACCCCTGCGAGGGCGTTGTTGCCATAGGCCGCATCATCATCGAAGCTGAAGTCATTGAGGGTATAGGCCGCGCTCAGCCGCAGGGCCTGACCATTGGCTTCGAGCGCTTCCTTGAACGGCCGGACATCGACGCCGAATTCGAGACCCTGATGCACCGTCTTGTCGGCATTGGCCGTGACCGTCACCAGCCCGCGCGCGCCCGGTACGGCAAGATCGAGGAATTCGTTCTCCAACTCGGCCCGGTACAGTGCGATGTCCCATGAGACGATCCCCGCCTGCCCGCGCGTGCCCACTTCAAACACGGTCGCGCGCTGGGGATCGAGCGGGGCGAAGGGAAAGGCCCCGCCGCTGGTGAGATCGCCAAGGCTGGGGGCTTCAAAGCTGCGGCTGATATTGCCGAAAAACTGCACATTAGGCGCAGCATCCACCAGCAAACCGATGCGCGGGTTGAACTGGTCATACTCCCCCCGGCCCGTCACCGACGCGAGGATCGCGGTCACATCACGCACCGCGCGCGCATATTGCCCGCCTGCGACAAGCGTGACCGCATCGGTCAGCCCGAGATCGGCTTGGCCATAGACAGTCAGCGTCTGCGAATCCTGATCCGCCCGCGTGCGCAGCGCCCCGCGCGCGCCCGAATTGTTGGCGAAGGTCCTGGCGTCATTGCTGGAGGAGGCATAGATCGCCCCCAGCTGCCAGCGGCTCTGATCGGCGAGGATCGGCAAAGTGCCGGCAAGCCGCGCAGAAACGCCGACCTCGTCCTCGCCCTGCACGATGATCCCGGCAAAGCGGGTGATCGCATGGTCGAGGTTGCGGCGCGCATACCATGCGCCCAGCTCCAGATCGGTGCTGCCGAGGTCGATCACGGTGAGGTTGGAGACGCGGTAGACGTCGAGATTGCGGTCCCAGTCATCGGCCACCGGGCCGGGGTCGAGCACCACGGGCCCCGCCGTCACCGGGCGGCCCGCCGCACGCGGGTTGGCCAGCGCATCGGCGAGGCGCAGCGAGCCTGCCAGTTCGAAATTGTCGGAAAGTGCGGTGACGTAGAAGCGCGTTTCGACAGTGTCCGACACCCGCCAGCCAAGGTTGGCATGGCCATAAAGGCTGCGCACATCGCTGTGCTCGCGATAGCCATCACTGGTGAGGCCGGTGATCCCGCCCCAATAGTCAATGTCGCCGCTGGTGCCTGACAGCGACGCATTGGCGCGGACCGTATCGAAGCTGCCGCCCTCGGCCCGCAAGGCAATCGGTGCGCGGGCGGTGCGGCCTGTCGGACTGACGATGTTCACCGCCCCGCCCAATGATGCCGCACCATAGCGCAGCCCGTTCGCGCCCTTGAACACTTTCATGTAACGCACGGTCAGCGGGTCGACCTCCTGAAACTCGGTCGAACCCGAGGCGCGGCTGATCGGTACGCCATCGCGCAGCACGGTGAGGCCGCGGCGTTCGAAGCTGGAATTGAGGCCCGATCCGCGCACCGAAATGCGACTTTCGCGCGGGGCGCTGGTGTCGGCGAAAACGCCGGGGGTCAGCTCCAGCGCGTCACCGATGGATTGGGCGAAGATATCGGCAAAGCCTTCATCCTCGACAAGGCCGGTGGCGCCGGGGACGCGTTCCAGTTCGGCGCGGGCGGCTTCGGGGGTGGGGGCGGTGGGCGTGCCCTGAAGGCTCGCGGTGACGATGATTTCATCCTGCCGCTGGCCGATGCCTTGCGCGTGGGCGGCGGCGGGGAGGAGGGCAAGCATAGTGGCGCTCAAAAGCGAGCGGCGGAAGGTGAGGTAGTGCATTGTTATACGTCCGATTTTTTATCGGTGCAGCGCGCAGCGTCGCGGCACCTGCGGCCCGGATATGCCGGGCCGACAAGCAAGACCGATCCGCACCCGTGGCTCAGGCCAGCGGGCGGATCGCAGCGATCAGATGGAAAAGGCGGGCGGCCCGCGCAGCGGCGGTCGCAGGAAGGGGGTGCCGCGCGCAGGCAGCGCGGGCAGCGGCGCAAGGCCGAGCAGCAGGATGAACGCCAGCGCCGCTGCCAGCAGCAGCGGATCGGCGCCGCCCAGCATCGGATGTCCGGTGCCGGAAAAGGCGCAAGGACTGCCCTTGTCGGCGGCCTTTTCGGCCGCATTGCCGTGATCGCTGGCCCCGCCGGTCTTGGCGGGCAGCGCGATCTGCATCTGCTTGGGAACGCCGCTGGCGTCCGAACAGATCGTGACAGTCAGGAACCGCTGCGTATCGCCCGACAGCATGAACCCGGCCGGGATCACGGCTTTCACCGCCAGCACCAGCGCCAGCAGCACCAGCGTCAGCCGGAGATGGTCATGGATCAGGGCGCGCAAACGGGACATTGCGCGCCGCCCATAAACAGGCGGCGCGGCGATGTCATTATGTCTCTTGCAGGGAAAAGGGCGGGCGGCGGGCGATCCGCTCAGTTACTCGCCGTCGCCGCCGCATAGCGCTGCGACACCTTGGCCCAATCGACCACCTGCCACCAGCCATCAAGGTAATCGCCCCGGCGGTTCTGGTGCTTGAGATAATAGGCGTGTTCCCACACGTCGTTGCCGAGGATCGGGGTGCCCTTCGTCTCAGCCACGTCCATCAGCGGATTGTCCTGATTGGGGGTCGAGGTGATCGCCAGCTTGCCATCCGCGCCGATAATCAGCCACACCCAGCCCGAGCCGAACCGCGCGGTGCCGGCGGCCTTGAAGGCGGCCTTGAACTTTTCCAGCGAGCCGAACTGGGCGGTGATCGCCGCGTCAAGTTCGGGCGAGAGCGCGCCGACCGCGGTCAGCGGTGCCATCGTCTCCCAGAAGAAAGTGTGGTTCCAGTGCCCGCCCGCATTGTTGCGGATTGCCGCAGGCAAAGTGCCGGCGCGCGCGACCAGATCATCCAGTGCCGCGCCCGCCAGCGCCGGATCGGCGGCGACCGCCTTGTTCAGATTATCGACATAGGCCTGATGGTGCTTGCCGTGGTGGATGCGCATGGTTTCGGCATCGATCACCGGGTCGAGCGCTTCGGCAGCATAGGGCAGGGGGGCGAGCGTGAAAGCCGCCGGGGCCTGAGCAGGGGCCGGTGACGGGGCCGATGCCGGGTCTTGCGCCGCACCAGCCGAAGCAGTGAAGGCCAGCGAGGCGGCGAGCGTCAGCAGAAGGAAAGATCGGGCAGGCATAGGGGGGTCTCCATGACAGAAGGTCGGGCACGCACTGCGTGGCACATTGGCCAAGGTGCTCGGGCGCGAAAAGTTTCATTCTACCTTACAGGGTCGGCGGCCCGGCGGATGCATAATCGACCAAGCGCCGCCCAGGCGCGGTCAATCGCCAGGGGCGGCGGTCAACGCGGCGGTTGGCTGGCCTGCACATGCACCATGTAATCCGCAATCGGCCCGATCGCCTGCGGATCGACGGGGGCCTTGTACACCTCGATCATCTTGCGTGCGATCCCCTCCCATTTTTCGCGGCTGACCTTGGGCTGTTGCAGCATGGTCGAAGGCGAATGGCAGGCGGTGCAGTTCTCCAGCACAGCGGTGCGGCCCGGTTCTGGTCCCGCGGGCAATTCGATCGGGTCGTCGGGCAGGGTGATCGACGCGTCGGCAAAGGTTACCACGGGCGCGCTGTCACATGCCGCGAGAGCGAGCGCGAGGAAGGCGAGAGGGATCGCAGCGGCTCTCATTGCGGCCTCAGCGTGATGCGCTCGATCACGTTGCGGGCATAGCCCGATGGGTTCCAGGCGAGGGTTTCGGGTTGGACCGCGCCGGTGATATTGGCCGCGCGCACGCCGATCTGCGCAAGGTTTGCCGTGACTTGCGGCACAGTGACCTGCCAGCGGCGGAAGGCATAGGGCCCTTCATCCGGGCCAAGCGTGCAGGGCAATTCCCATCCGTCCCCCACCAGATCGACCCGCGCCAGCGCGGCAGCGCCGCCCATCGCAATCCCTTCCAGCGTCAGTGCTTGTCCCTGCGCAACCACCGCGCCATCGGCATGGCTGGTGATGAAAGCGCGCGGCGGCATTTCGGTGATGGGAACCGTGGCAAAATCCTTGTCTTCCGGCGTGATCGGGGCGGCAGGCATGCGGTAGGATTTGGCGACATAATAGCTGTCATCCTCCCCCGTCAGCACTTCGATGGTGCTGAGCATCTTGACCCAGTAGGTCGAAAACCACCCCGGCACCACGATCCGCAAGGGAAAGCCGTGGAGCAGCGGCAGCGGCTCGCCGTTCATAGCCCAGGCGACCAGCACATCATCGCGCAGGGCAATATCCATCGGGATCGACTTGATAAATTGCGGCGCGCCGTCTGTCAGCGGAACGTCAAGCCCGGCGAACCGCACACGCTTGGCTCCCTCGGTCACGCCCGCCTTGGCGAGGACATCGCGCAATCGCACTCCGGTCCACTTGGCGCAGCCCATCGCGCCGTTGCCCCATTGGGTGCCGGTCACGCGGGGTTCTGACAATCCGCGCCCGTTGCCGGCGCATTGATTGATCGCGACAACCTCTACCGTCTCGCCCGCCGCTGCGACTTCATCAAGGGTCAGTGAAACCGGCGTGTTGACCGCGCCGCCCACAGCGACCCGGTGGTTCGCGGCCTTCACCGCCGTCGGCATGTCCCAGTTCCAGCGCACGAACATCCGGTCATTGGGCGCGATGACCCCTTCGCGGAACACGTCCATCGGGGTTTCGAGCAGCGGGGGGCGGATGCGCTGGACGATCATTTCGCCCTTGCCGGGGAAGGCAGGGTCAAGGGGACGGAGGCTCGGCCCGCCCGGCAGGCCCAGATCGACCAGACTTTGCGCCAGAACAGGGGCTGCCAGCGCGGCGCCGCCAGCCCCGGCGATCAGCGCGCGGCGGGTGAGGGTGCTGCCTGCCACGCTCAAGCCTCCGCGCCTTCCAGCCGCGCGATCAGATCGCCAATCTGGGCAACGGCCAAGCCATAGCCTGCGATCAAGTCGCCAATGTCGTCGATCCGCGCCATTTCGCCATCGTCGCGCATAATCGAACAGATCACCGCCGCATCGCCCGCGCCTGCCATCCGGGCGAGATCAATCGCCGCCTCGCACGCCGCCGGGCGATCAAGCACGCCGCCGGGCTGCGCGATCAGCGGGAAGACGTGGCCGGGGGAATGGATGTCGGTGCTGCTGGCGCCGTCGGCCATCGCCACCTTTACCGTATGCGCGCGGTCGGCCGCCGAAATGCCGGTCGAAACGCCATGCGCTGCCTCGATCGAGCGGGCAAAGGGCCGCCCGGTCTGGCGCGCGGTGCCGGGGTTGACGAGGGTGAGGCCAAGTTGCTCGGCGCGCTGGGGTGTCACCGCCAGACAGATCAGCCCGCGTCCGTGGGTGGCCATGAAATTGATCGCTTCGGGCGTCACATGGCGCGCGGCGCACATCAGGTCGATATCGCCGCCGCGCAGCCGGTCGCCCGCAATCACCACGATCCGCCCCGCCGCAATCGCACCAAGCGCCGCGTCGAAATCGGCCGCGCTCATTACGCCAGATCCCGTCCAGCAGCGAAGCTCTTCGCGCCCAGCACCACCTGCTT
This sequence comes from Porphyrobacter sp. TH134, assembly GCF_002855495.1. Classification (GTDB taxonomy): domain Bacteria; phylum Pseudomonadota; class Alphaproteobacteria; order Sphingomonadales; family Sphingomonadaceae; genus Erythrobacter. The sequence goes on along the minus strand of NZ_PKRO01000030.1, from coordinate 26,834 downwards.
GCCCACCAGTTCCAGCTGCCCGCGTGCGCGTTCGTCCAGACATTCGCCATCCGGCGAAAACAGCCCGCGATAGGTGCGGATCGTCGCGCCCATCGGCGTCGGCCAGCCGCGCAGGGCATGGGTGATGGCGCGCATGGTGAGCAGCGTGCTCATGGACGCCTGATCGCCGAACGCGGTCGCGATCAACCCGACCGCGCGGCCATCAAGATAAGGGCGTTCGTCGCGCGACAGGTCTTCGAGGTAATCGAGCGCGTTCTTGACCACGCCCGAAATGGTGCCGTGATACCCCGGCGCGGCGACCAGCAGGCCGTCCGCTGCACGGACCGCCGCGACCATCTCGGCCCCTTGCGAGGGATCATGCAGCGGGCCGAGATAATGCGGCAGCGCGGTCAGATATTCGCCGCCGAACACCGTCACCTCGGCCCCTTCGGCAGCGGCAATCGACGCGGCGAGGCGCAGGGCCTGCTCGGTCGATGAGCCGGGATTGACCGTGCCGCCGAGGGCTACGATTCGGGTCATGCGGGGATAATCCTTTCAGTGAGGGCAGCGGCGAGGCGCGCCGTCTGGGCAGGCGTGAAATGCAGGCCGAGCTTGGTGCGCCGCCACAAGATGTCGTCAGCGGTGCGGGCCCATTCGTGCGCGATCAGGTAGTCAACCTCGGCAGCGGTCAGCCCGTGGCCGAAGTCTTCTCCCAGATCGGCGGCGCTGGTGGCATCGCCAAGGAGTGTGGCGGCACGGGTGCCATACAGCCGGATCAGCCGCTGGGCTTCACGCTGGGGGAGGAACGGATAGCGCTGGCCAAGGGCGCGCATCTGGTCGGCCGCTTCGCCGCGCCCGAAATCGCCGCCGGGCAGGGCCGCGGTGCCAGTCCAGTCGTCCGCCACCAATCCCGGCAGGAACGGGGCAAGCCGCGTTACGGCTTCGGCCGCAAGGTGCCGGTAGGTGGTGATCTTGCCGCCGAAGACCGAAAGCAGCGCCGGCGTGCCATCGGTGCCGCCGTCGAGTTCGAAGCTGTAACCGCGCGTGGCGGCTTCGGGCTTGCCCGATCCGTCATCGATCAGCGGACGCACGCCCGAATAGGTCCAGACCACGTCATCAGGGGTCACGGCCCTGCGGAAATATTCCGAAGCCCCGGCGCACAGATAGGCGATTTCCTCGGGGCTGGCGCGCACCTCATCAAGGCTGCCATCATGGTCGACATCCGTGGTGCCGATCAGCGTGAAGTCGCTTTCATAGGGGATCGCAAAGAAGATCCGCCCGTCGGGAAGCTGGAAGAAATAGGCATAATCATGGTCGAACAGCTTGCGCACCACGATGTGCGAGCCGCGCACCAGCCGCATTTTCTGGGTGGTCGGCTCGCCCGCACGGCCCAGCAGATCAAGCACGCGCGGCCCTGCGGCGTTGACAACGGCGCGGGCGGTGAAGGTCTCCCCGCCCGCTTCAATCCGCCAGTGGTCGCCCTCGCGGGTGAGCGCCGTTACCTCGCAGCGGGTGCGCACCTCAGCGCCGCGATCCGCCGCATCGCGGGCGTTCAGCACCACCAGCCGCGCATCATCCACCCAGCCATCGGAATAGGCAAAGGCGCGGGTGTATTCAGGCTTCAAGGGCGCGCCGGCCGGATGGTTTGCCAGATCGACAGCTTGCGCCGTCGGCAGGTGTTTGCGCCCGCCGATATGGTCGTACAGAAACAGGCCGAGCCTGAGCAGCCAGCGCGGGCGCAGGCCAGGTCGGTGGGGCAGGATAAAGCGCAGCGGCCAGATGATATGCGGCGCGATGCCCCACAGCACTTCGCGCTCGGTCAAAGCCTCGCGCACCAGCGAAAATTCGTAATGCTCCAGATAGCGCAGGCCGCCGTGGATCAGCTTGGTGGAATTGGACGAGGTGCCTTGGGCCAGATCGCCGCGCTCCAGCATCAGCACACGCGCCCCGCGTCCGGCCGCGTCACGCGCAATCCCGGCGCCGTTCACGCCGCCGCCGATCACGGCCAGATCAAAGGTCGCTTTTTCTGGCTCAGCCATCAGATCATCCACCATGCAAAACCCAGCGCCGTCCCCAGCGAGGCGATGGTCGCCGCCAGCACCGGCATCACGGCGCGCCATCCCAGACCCAGCAGCAGGTCGGTGCGCGTCCGCATCGCTGTGGCGGTGACAGCGAGCAGCAGCAAGCTTTTTGACGCGGTCAGCGCGTGCCCGGCCAGCGGGGCGGGCAGGGTGACCAGCGAATTCACCCCCACCAGCGCCAGAAACGCAAGGATGAAGCCCGGCAGCAGCGGCACCCGCGCGCGGCCCGTGCGCTGGGGCAAGGGCTCAGCGCGGGCAATCCACACAGCGGCCAGCGCCACCAGCGGGGCCAGCAGCGCCACACGGGTGAGCTTCACCACGGTCGCCTGCGCACCGGCGGCATCAGACACCGCAAAGCCCGCGCCGATCGACTGCGCCACATCATGGATGGCAGCCCCGGTCAGGAACCCGGCCTGCGCATCGGTAAAGCCAAGCATCTGGGTAAGCGGCGGATAGGTGACGAGCGCGATGGCGCTGGCGGCAGCCAGGATCACCAGTGTCAGCGTGAACTGTGCCTGATCAATCCGTTCGCGCCCGATCACGCCGTAAAGCGCCAATGCGGCAGACGCGCCGCAAATCGCGGTTGCACCGCCGCCCAAAAGGCCAACCGCGGCGCTTTGCCCGGTCGCGCGCGCCGCCGCCAGCGCCGCGATCAGCGCGGCGGCCATCACCAGCGCAAGGCCAAGGAACGGCACCGCCCCCATCGCCATCACCTGCATCACCGTGACCTGAATGCCGAGCAGCACGATCCCGCCGCGCAAGCCATGACGCGAGACGAAATCGAGCCCGTCATGTGTGCGCGGGTCTCCGGCGGCAAAATTGAGCGCGAGGCCAAGCAGCAGCCCGGCAAGGATCACCGGCACGCCATAATTCTGCGCCAGCCATGCGGCAGCTGCGCTGGCGATCATGCAGATCGCAAAGCCCGGAACGAAGCGCGACAGCGGCTTGCGCGCGCGGGGCGCGGCGGCGGCTGTATCGGCAAGCATCATCTCGCCAAACAGATCGCCTGCGAAGGCTTCGAAATCGGGGCGCGGCATTTGCTTCATTCCGGTTCGGCCCACCTCTGTCTTGCGGTGTCACATTCTTACTGTGCGCTGCCCGCCTTTGCAACCGCAGGGCGTTATTCGAACAGGCCTGCGGCCTTGTCGTCCGGGCGGCGAATATCGGGCAGCAGCCACTGGAACCACGCCAACGCGACGAGATAGGAGGATGCGGCAAAGATAAACAAGGGCACAAACCCCCAGCCTGCATCCAGCACGCGCCCCGCAATCAGCGAAATCGCCACCCCGCCCATATTCCCCATGAACGCGCCAAACGCGGTCACCCGCCCGACCTTGGTCTGCGGAACAACATCGGTAATGGTCGAAAACAGCGAGAGCGAAAAGCCCTGATGCCCGGCCATCACCACGCCGATCATGCAGGCGACCGGCCAGAACGAATGGAAGCCCAGCACCACCGGCAGCGGCGCGACCAGCAGGGCCGAAACCAGCATCACGCCCTTGCGCACACGGTTGGGGCTGACCCCGCGTTCAAGCAGCCGGGTCGACACCCAGCCTGCCAGCAGCGCGCCAAGACCCGATCCGGCAAAGGCGATCCCCAGCGGCACGGCCAGCTCCAGCGTAGTGAGGCCAAACGCCTTGCGGTAGTAATCCGCCAGCCAGAAATTGATGAACCACCACGTCATGTCCGACAAAGCCTTGGCGACCACGATTCCCCATGTCGCGCGGCTCATCAGGATCGGGCCGTAGTCCGCGCCGCCCGCCGGTTGCGTGGCGGCATCGGCTGTGCGTGTGCGCAATTGGGCCACCCCGCGCGCCAGCCACATCCAGGCGAGCAGCGACACAAAACCGCCGATCCCGCCCGCCACCAGCGCCCCGCGCCAACCGACGCTGAGCGCCAGCGCCGGGATGATGAAGGGCATCGCGATGGTCCCGGCACCCGCCAGCATCGTCGCAAAGCCAAAGGCAAAGCTGCGCTGATCGGGCGGAAACAGGCTCGCCACGGTCTTGATCGTGAGCGGGGTTTGCACCGCTTCGGTCACGCCAAGCCCGGCGCGGGCGGCCACCACCTGCCACGTCGTCAGCGCCCAGCCATGCGCAACCGCAGCCAGGCTCCACGCCGCGGCGCCCACCTGCATCGAACGGTTCACCCCCAACCGGTCGACCAGCCAGCCGGTGAACAGGAAAGCGAAGGCGGCGGAAAACTGCGTCACCGCCGCCAGATCGCCGAAGTCACTGTCGCTCCAGCCGAAATCGGCCATCGTGTCGGGCTTCAGGATCGCAATGATCGGGCGGTCCATCGCGTTGAACACGCCCGCGATGCACAACACTGTGAACAGCGACCAGCGCAGGCGCGCAGGGATGGGTGATGGGGATGCAGCCATGACGGGTTCCTACGGCAAGAAGGCAACAGAGCAAGCGGGCGGCACGAAAAGGGCCGCCGGATCGCTCCGGCGGCCCTGTCAGCAGGTTACAGCTTCAAGCGGCCGATCACATCCGCGCGCGCAGGCTGATGCCGAAATAGCGGTCAGCATCGCGCGGGATCTGCAAACGGCGCCCGTTCTCGATGTTGAGCAGCACATAGCTGTCATCGGTGATGTTGCGGACGTGGAAGGTCAGGCGGTAGCGGTCTTCCGGGTCGGAAAAGCCAATGGAGGCGTTCCAGATGCCATAGGGATCGATCAGGCCGACATTGCCGAGGTCCGAAAACTGGCGGCTGGTGTGGCGATAGTCAGTGTTGAGATACAAGACCGCCGCATCGCCCAGATCGGCGGTGTAATCGCCGCCCAGCGTATAGACGAACTTGGGTGCCAGCGGCAGCTGCGTGCCGTTGATCGCGCTGGGCGCGTTGGTCAGCGGGTTGGGGTTGAACTCCTTGATCCGCGCATCGGCATAAGCACCGCTGGCGCGCAGGTTCAGCCCGTCGATCGGATTGACGATCAGATCGGCTTCAAACCCTTCGCTCTTCACTGTGCCCGCGTTGGTCAGGTTGGAGACGTTCGCGCCGTTGATCAGCACGAAGTTGTTGGCCTGAAACCCGTCATACTCAACGCTGAAGGCGGCGACGTTCAGCTGCACCCGGTTGTCGGCAAATTGCGACTTCACCCCGATTTCGAAGCTGTCAGACAGTTCCTCGTCGATGGGCCGCGCGTTGCCCGGCGCGGTGTGGTTGAAGAACACGTTGAAGGCCGGACCCTTGTAGCCGCGGGTGTACGAGCCATAGAGCATCACGTCGTCGCTCGGCGTGAACTGGATCACCGCCCGGCCCGACAGGTTGCCATTGGTGGTCGATCCGGCCGAAGTGTTGGTGCCGTTGCCGCCATTGGCGATCAACCCGCCCGCAGGATTGGCCACCACGCCCGGCCCGGTCGCCGGCAGACCGGTGGTACGGTTCACCCCCGGCGCGCGGGTGTGCGTGAATTCGAGATCGTCCCACGTGTAGCGCAGGCCGCCCGTCAGCGACAGCTGCTCGGTCAAGCGATAGGTCGCCTGGCTGAACACAGCAAAGTTCTGCGAGGTCACTTCGCTGCGCGAGGTGGCGGTGGGGAACAGCGTGTTGACGGTGTCGGCAAGGTTGCACGGCCGCGCCCCGCTGGCGGCAACCGGCAGGGTCGATGTCGCGCAGGTGACATTGTTGCGGGTAAAATCCTGCGTGTTGTCAGACTGCCAGGCAAAGACCCCGGCCTGATAGAAGAACGGCTTGGTCTGATCGGACGCGATGCGGATTTCGGCTGAAAGCTGCTCGGTCCGCACCACGCCGGTATCGTGCAGCTCGCCCACGCCGACGATCGCGCGCGGCATAAAGTCGCCTTCGCGCAGTTCGCGGTTGAACCAGTTGCGATAGCCCAGCACCGCGCTCAGCGTGTGGGTGTCGCTGATCTCGAAATCACCGGTGGCGGTCAGGCTCCACTGCTCGTCTTGGGTGCGGGTGACGAGGTTGTGGTTGATGAAGCGCTGGTCTTCGCCCTGAGCCGGGCCGCCGGGCAGGCCAAGCTCGGCATCCTGCGCCGCATTACCGCGGCTGACGCCGGTCACATCGGCGCAGCAATCATCATCGGCCTTGTAGTAGTCGGCGATCAGACGAACCTTGCCGGGGCCGTTGTCAAAATCCACGATCCCGCGCACACCATAGCGCTCGTAACCATTGACGGTGTTGTTGCGGCCGCCATTGATGTTGGTGATATTGCCATCAAAGCTGCCGTAAAAGCCGGTCAGCCGGGCGCTGAGGTTTTCCCCCAGCGGACCGGAAATCGCGGCGCGCAGACGGTATTCGTCGCCTTCAAACCAATCGGCATTGGCCTCGGCTTCCAAGGTATCGGTGCCGCCCTTGGAGACGATGTTGACAAGGCCGGCCGAGGCGTTGCGGCCGAACAGCGTACCTTGCGGCCCGCGCAGCACTTCGAGCCGCTCCAGATCGACAAGGTCCATGAAGGCCTGGCCCGAACGCGACAGCACCACGCCATCGACAACGGTGGACACACTGGGTTCGGCCGCGACCGAGAAGCTGATGGTGCCGACGCCGCGCATCACGATCGCGCTGTTAGCGCTGGTGGTACCCTTGCGGAAGGTGACCGAGGGGATCACGGTGCTGATGTTTTCGAGGCTGAAGACCACCGCCTGTTGCAGCCGGTCGCCTGAAACTGCCGTTATGGCAATCGGCACATCCTGCACATTTTCCTCAACTTTTTGTGAGGTTACGATGATTTCCTCGACCTGTGCCATGGCTGGCGCAGCGACAACAAGGGCCAAGGCGCTGGCGCTGAGGCCCAGCGCTTTGAGCGCAATTCGGGTGGTGGCGGACATTGAGAACTCTCCCCTGCATTATGATCGATTCTTTCGGGCGCAAACCAAAGATCATCGCCCGTGCGGTCGATCTTTCGGGGGTCGGGTTGCGCTTTCCGCCGCGATCTGTCAAGCGGTGTCAGACAGGGCCATGGGGTCGCCCGGTGGAGGAAGCAGGGGCTGGAATGGTGCGGCTGACGTCATGTGATGGCGGATTTGACCTGGCGCTGGCTGGGCGCATTGTGCTGCGTCACCGGCCGGATCAACCCGCAATTTCCGTGGCTTCAGGTGCGCCGCAGGTGGCGATGGTGCGCGGCAATTTCCGCCTTTCGGATGATGCTGTTGCAGCAGGGCCACTGTCTCTTGCAGAAGTTGATGGCGCAGGCGCCTGGGTGCTGGCCAGCGACGACAGCAGCGCAAAAGCGGCAATCAGGCTTGCGCCAGACGCACCGCGGCTTTGGGTTACGGCCTTGACCGGGCATGACCGGGTCACGCTCGACTTTACGCTCGCTCCGGATGATGTGCTGTGGGGCGGGGGCGAGCAGATGAGTTATCTTGCGCTGAATGGCCGTACATTCCCGATCTGGACAAGTGAGCCGGGCGTGGGACGCGACCCTGGCACCCCGCTCACCGATCAGGCGAGCGCGGATGGATCGTTCGCGGGCGGCGATTACTGGACGACCAATTATCCCGAACCCACGGCGCTGTGTTCCGGCGGCTGGGCGATCAGCCTCGCCAATGCCGAATATGCCGAACTTGATGCGACTGTGCCCGGGCGGCTGCGGGTGCATGTGTGGTCGGGCGAGGTCGCGATCGACCTGTTCGAGGGCCAGCCTGCCGATCTGACCCGCCAGCTCGCCGCCCGCTTCGGCCCGCGCCCTGCGCTGCCCGAATGGGCGCTGGGCGGGGCGGTTGTCGGCCTCAAGCAGGGCGAGGCGAGCTTTGACCGGCTCGACGCCCTGATCGCTGCGGGCGCCGCCGTATCGGGCCTGTGGTGCGAAGACTGGGTCGGCGTGCGCGAAACCAGCTTTGGCCGCCGGTTGTTCTGGGACTGGCAGTGGAATGCGGATCGTTACCCCGACCTGCCCGCCCGCATCGCCGCCCTGAAAGCGCGCGGCATCCGCTTTTTGGGCTATGTGAACCCCTATCTTGCGGTTGATGGCCCGCTTTACCCGGAGGCTGCGGCCAAGGGCTTTTTCGCCAAGTGTCTCGACAGCGATGAACCCTATGCCGTCGATTTCGGAGAGTTTTATGCAGGCGTGGTCGATTTCACCAACCCCGCCGCCGCCGACTGGTTCGCCGAAGAGGTGATCGGCAAGCGGATGATCGATTTCGGGCTTGATGGCTGGATGGCGGATTTTGGCGAATATCTGCCCACCGACCTGCGCCTGTTCGATGGCGATCCGATGCAGGAGCACAACCGCTGGCCGGTGCGCTGGGCCGAGGTCAACGCCCGCGCCGTCGCCTCGCGGGGCCGGACGGGCGATGTGCTGTGGTTCATGCGCGCAGGCCACACGGGCGTGCAGGCCCATTGCCCCTTGCTGTGGGCGGGCGACCAGTCGGTCGATTTCAGCCGCCATGACGGCATCGGCACGGTCATCACTGCCGCGCTGTCATCCGGCCTCGTCGGCAATGCTTTCAGCCATTCGGATGTCGGCGGATACACCAGCCTGTTCGGCAATGTCCGCACGCCTGAACTGCTGCTGCGCTGGTATGAACTGGGCGCTTTCAGCCCGGTGATGCGCACCCATGAAGGCAACCGCCCGGACGACAACCTCCAGATCGATAGCAGCGCCGAGCTGATCGAAGGCTTCATCCGCTGGAGCCGCGTCCACGCCGCGCTCGCCCCCTATGTCCGGCATCTGGTCAGCGAAGCGCAGGCCGCCGGCCTTCCTGCCCAGCGCGCGCTGTTTATGCATCATCCCGATGATACCGAGACCTTCACGATCCAGGACCAGTACCTCTATGGTGCCGACCTGATGGTGGCACCAGTGATCGAAGCGGGGGCGGTAATGCGCAAGGTCTATCTGCCTGCGGGCGAATGGCGACACTTATGGAGCGGTGCGGATTACGCGCCGGGCTGGCACGATGTGCCCGCCCCGATGGGCCAGCCCCCGGTCTTTTACCGCCCGCACAGCGCCTTCGCCCCGCTGTTCGCCAGCCTGGCAAGGGTAGCCGCATGAACACCCGCGCGAATATCAAGGATGTCGCCGCCCGCGCAGGCGTGGCGGTCAAGACCGTGAGCCGGGTGATGAACGGTCACCCCTATGTCAGCGCTGAACTGCGGGCGCGGGTCGAACAGGCGATGGCCGATCTCGATTACCGCCCCTCGGTCGCCGCGCGCATTCTGTCGGGCGCAAAGTCGGGTCAGGTCGCGCTGATCTATGACAATCACAGCCCCTATTACATGTTCCAGATCCAGAAGGGCTGCTGGGAGGTGTGTCAGGAAAACGGCATCCGCCTGTTGGCGCAGCCGGTTGATGTGGCCGATCCGCGCGTCGGCGATCAGGTGCGCGGGCTGGTGAGCGAGACGCATGTGGACGGCATCATCCTGTCTTCGCCGGTCACCGATTGCGATCCGGTGCTGCGCGCGCTTGAAGGGATGGACGTGCCGTTTGTGCGGATTTCGCCGGGGACCAATCATGCGCTGACGTCCAGCGTGTTCATGGACGACGCGCAGGCCGCCGACGACATGACCACGCATCTCATCAACGCAGGCCACCGCCGCATCGGGTTCATCAAGGGCCACACCAACCACATGGCGTCCGACGACCGCCTGTTCGGATACCGCCGCGCCTTGGACCGGGTGGGCATCCCGTTCGAGCCTAGCCTTGTGGTCGATGGCGAATTCGATTTCGACAGCGGGGTGGCAGGCGCCAAGGCCCTGCTTGATCAGCCTGAGCGCCCCACCGCAATCTTTGCGTCCAACGACGATATGGCCGCCGGCGTGCTGGCTGTGGCGCATGATCGCGGAATGAATGTGCCGGGCGAATTGTCGGTCGCAGGCTTCGATGACACCACGCTGGCGCGCACTGTCTGGCCGCCGCTCACCACGATCCGCCAACCGATGGCTGATCTGGCACGCACCGCCACCCAAATCCTGATCGCGGGCGGGGGCATCACCCACAAGCGCCTGCCCCATGACCTTGTCGAGCGTGCTTCGGTCGCTTCCCCAATGAGGAAATCCTAGATGAGTGAACTGCCCCTGCCACCTGCCACCCGCGCCCTTGGTGCGAGCGGCATCGAAGTCTCCCCCATCGCCTGGGGAATGTGGCGGCTGACCGAGGATGGCCGCACCGCCGCTGACGCGGCCAAGCTGGTGCACGCGGCGCTGGATGCCGGCATCACCTTCCTCGACACCGCCGATATTTATGGCTTCGACGGTAGCGGCGGCTTCGGCGATGCGGAAGTGCTGCTGGGCGAGGTGCTGGCCGCCGAGCCTGCCTTGCGCGGGCGCATGGTGCTGGCGACGAAGGGCGGCATTCTTCCGCCGCTGCCTTACGATCAGAGTGCCGACTACCTCCGCAAGGCGATCGACGATTCCTTGCGCCGTTTGCAGGTTGACAGCGTGGACCTGTGGCAGATCCACCGTCCCGATATCCTCGCCCATCCGCAAGAAACCGCCCGCGTGCTGGATGATGCGGTGGCGAGCGGCAAGGTGAGGGCGCTCGGCGTGTCGAACTTCACGCAGGGACAGACGGCGGCGCTCAATCACTTCCTCGGCACCAAGTTGGTGACAACCCAGCCCGAGATCAGCCCGCTGCGGATCGATTGCTTCGAGAATGGCGAGCTGGATCAGGCGATGATGCTGGGCCTGACCCCGTTGGCATGGTCGCCCTTGGGCGGCGGGCGTCTGGCCGCGCCCGAGACGGTGCGCGACATAGCGGTGGCGTCCGCGCTCGATGCGGTGGCGAACGCGCAAGGCATTTCGCGCACGGTCGCGGCCTACAGCTGGCTGATGGCGCATCCGGCGGGGATCATTCCAATCATCGGCTCGCAGAACGCCGAGCGGATCGCGGAAGGCGCCGAGGCGCTCAAGGTGCGCTGGACGCGGACGGAATGGTACGCGGTGCTGGTCGCCGCGCGGGGCGTGCCTTTGCCATAACCACCAACCCCCGTTCGTGCTGAGCTTGTCGGACGCGAAGCGGGCCAAAGGCCAACCACCGTCCTGCTTGAGGATGCACGGGAGGCCCGAAGTGAAGAACGGCCCTTCGACAAGCTCAGGGCGAACGGAAATTGGGATGGGAACGAAGCTATGACTGACCAGCAGCAATGCGAAATCGCGTGGTTTTCCGCGCTGTGTGACGACGATTACGAGTTTCTCGGCGTCCCCGATCCCTACCTCGCGTCAAGCTGGGAGCATTGCCGCAATATCGTGCTGCGCGCCGAAGAAGGCGGGTTCGACAATATCCTGCTGCCCTCGGGCTATCAGCTCGGCGTCGACACCACGATCTTCGCTGCCGCCGTGGCGACGCAGGTGAAACGCATCAAGCTGCTGTGGGCGACCCGCATGGGCGAGGACTGGCCGCCGCAGCTGGCACGCCGGATTGCAACGCTCGACCGTATCCTCGGCCCGAATGCTGCTGGCACCGGCGGGCGGCTCAACGTCAACATCATCTCCTCGGACATGCCGGGCGAAAAGATCGAGAGCGGCCCGCGTTACCGCCGCGGCACCGAGATCATGAAGATCGTCAAGACGTTGCTCAATGGCGAGCACCTCGATTTTCAGGGCGAGTTCTACAATTTGAAACTCGATCCGCCGCGCATCACCACGCTCAATGGCAAGTGTCCGCCGTTCTACTTCGGCGGCCTCAGCCATGAAGCGCGCGAGTGCGCGGCCGAGGCGGCGGATGTCTATCTGATGTGGCCTGACACCATGGACAAGGTCCGCGAGAACATCGCCGATCTGAAGGCGCGCGCCGCCAATTACGGGCGCACGCTCAAGTTCGGCTACCGCGTCCACGTGATCGTGCGCGAAACCGAGGACGAAGCGCGCCACTATGCCGACCGCCTGCTGTCCAAGCTGGACGACGAGGCGGGCCGGGCGATCCGCGAAAAGAGCCTCGACGCCAAGAACTACGGCGTCCAGCGCCAGCAGGAATTGCGCGGCGCGGCGGATGGCGATGGCTTTGTCGAAGAGAACCTGTGGACCGGCATCGGCCGCGCGCGTTCCGGCTGCGGCGCGGCGATTGTCGGTACGCCCGACCAGGTGCTCGCCAAGCTGCGTGCCTATCAGGCCGAGGGGATCGAGGCCTTCATCCTGTCGGGCTATCCCCACGCACAGGAGGCCGATCTGTTCGCCCGCCATGTGCTGCCGCATATCCAGCACGGCCCGCTGGAGATGTAAGACGATTCTTGTTTGCTGCACGCCCTCCGGCGCGCAGTCCTCGGCGAGCATCAGGCCCTGCGGGCCTGATCGCCTGCGGCTCGCGCGCGTGCGCTCGCGGCCCGTCCGTTGGCGGGCCGGGGTTCTGCTTCGCAAACGCGGGATGACGGAGCGGCGATCCAGCGATTCGTCGCCCCTGTGGCCCGCCCGCGCGGCTTCCGACCGGCTGCTTGCCGCTACGGCGACGCGGCCCTGTACAATTGCCTCTTTTCCGCGTCCGCCGGGCATGACAAAGCGTATCGCAAAGCACAGATCATCTGCTGGAGAGAGCACGCCATGAACCTCGAATTCACCCCCGAAGAACAGGCCTTCCGCGACGAAGTCCGCGCCTTCATCGCCGAAAACCACCCCAAGGAATTGGGCGATTTCGGCATGCGCGAGGACATGACGCGCGAGGAAATGGTCGCCTGGCACAAGATCCTGGGCGCGAAGGGCTGGTCCGTGCCCGCATGGCCGGTGGAGTACGGCGGCACCGGCTGGACCCCGACCCAGCGTTACATCTGGTCAGAAGAAAACGCCCGCGCTAACACCTTCATGCCGCTGCCCTTTGGCGTCTCGATGGTCGGCCCGGTGATCTACACCTTCGGCAACGAAGAACAGAAGGCCAAGCACCTGCCCGGCATCCGCAGCGGCGAAGTGTGGTGGTGTCAGGGTTACTCGGAACCGGGCGCGGGTTCGGATCTTGCCAGCCTCAAGACCACCGCTGTGCGGGACGGCGATCACTACGTCATCAACGGCCAGAAGACCTGGACCACGTTGGCCCAGCACGCCGATTGGGGCTTCTTCCTGTGCCGCACCGATCCGACCGCCAAGGCGCAGGAAGGCATCAGCTTCATCCTCGTCGACATGAAGACCCCGGGCGTGGAAGTGAAGCCGATCAAGCTGCTCGATGGCGGCTACGAGGTCAACGAAACCTGGCTGACCGACGTGCGCGTCCCGGTCGAAAACCTCGTCGGGGTTGAGAACAAGGGCTGGACCTATGCCAAATTCCTGCTCGCCCATGAACGCTCTGGCATCGCCGGCGTCGCCCGCTCGAAGCGCGGCGTTGAAAAGTTGCGCGAGATCGCCGCGAACGAGACGCTCGATGGTGCGCCGCTCATCAAGGACTTCGACTTCGCCAAGAAGGTGAGCCAGCTCGAAATCGATCTCGCCGCGCTGGAAATCACCGAACTGCGCACCCTTGCGGGCGAGCAGGCGGGCAAGGGGCCGGGGCCGGAAAGCTCGATCCTCAAGATCAAGGGCACCGAAATCCAGCAGCGCCTCACCGAACTCACGCTGGAAGCCGTCGGCACCTACAGCGCGCCCTATTACGGCAGCATCGCCAATGATACCGGATCGAACGAGTATGCCGTCGGCCCGGCCCACGCCCAGCATGCGGCGGCGACCTATTTCAACATGCGCAAGACCTCGATCTATGGCGGGTCGAACGAAATTCAGCGCAACATCATCACCAAGATGATCCTCGGCCTGTAAGGCGCGCGGACGGGAGAGAATACGTGGATTTCAATTTCACTGAAGAGCAGGACATGGTCCGTGACGGCCTGTCACGGCTGGTGCGTGAACAGTACGACTGGGAAACCCGGCGCAAGGCAATTGCCTCGTCCGCAGGCTGGCGGCCCGAAGTGTGGGCGCAGCTGGCCGAGCTCGGCATTCTCGGGATGCCGTTCAGCGAAGCCGATGGCGGCTTTGGCGGCGGCGCCGTTGATGCGATGGTCATCATGGAAGAGTTCGGCAAAGGCCTCGTGGTCGAGCCCTTCGTCCCCACAGTGGTCTGCGCAGGCGGCTTCCTGAAGCACGGCGGCACCGCGGCGCAGAAGGAAGAGCATATCGGCGGGATCGTCGCGGGGTCTTCCGTCTTCGCCTTCGCCTATGCCGAACCGCGCGGCCGGTTCGACTATGCCGACTTGGAAACCACCGCGAAGAAGGACGGCGCAGGCTATGTGCTGAACGGCCACAAGGCGGTCGTGATCGGCGCGCCTTGGGCCAGCCACCTGATCGTCACCGCCCGCACCGGCGGTGAGCGCCGGGATCGCTCGGGCGTTTCAGTGTTTGTGGTCGCCAAGGACACCGCCGGGATCACCACCCGCGATTATGTGACGGTCGACGGCCGCCGCGCAGCGGAGGTCTATTTCGAAAACGTCGCGGTCGGTGCTGACGCGCTGATCGGCGCGGAAGGCGAAGGGCTGGGGCTGATCGAGCTCGTCACCGACGAAGCTATCGCCGCCCTGTGCGCCGAAGCCTGCGGGGCGATGAAAGTCGCCCACGCGATGACGGTCGAATACAGCCGCCAGCGCAAGCAGTTCGGCGTGCCGATCGGCAGCTTCCAGGTGCTCCAGCACCGCATGGTCGATATGTACACGGCCTATGAAACCGCTGTGTCACTGACCTATCTCGCCACGCTGCGGCTGGATTCAGGCGAGGCTGAGCGCAAGCGCACGGTATCGGCGGCGAAGGTTGGGGTGGGCCAATCGGCCCGGCTGATCGGGCAGGAAGCGGTGCAGATTCACGGCGGCAACGGCGTGACTGACGAATATGCGATCGGCCACTATTTCAAGCGGCTGACGATCTTCGACAGCGAGTTCGGCAATGTCGACCATCACATGAAGCGCCACGTCGCGCTGGGCTGAACAGCCTGCCGGGAATGAAAAAGCCCCGCTCTCGTGATGGCGAGAGCGGGGCTTTTTCGTGTTCGGGCCTCAGCCTTAATCGCGGCCCTTGGGCTTGCCCTTGAAGCCCCCGCCGGGCTTCTTGGCGAAATGCTTCGGCTTGCCGCCGGGGCCACCAGCGCCGCCGGGGCCAACAGGCTTGGGCTTGAAGGTGCGCTGCGGGGCGGGGCCGTTGGGCTTGCCCCGCCTGGCGTTTTCGCGCGCGGCCATGCGCGGCGGCTCATTCGACTGCTGGATGGCGACATAGCCGCCATTTTCCTCGCTCCCCGCGGTCGCCGCGACCGCTTCGGCGAACTTGCCGGCGATGGTGCGGGGGATCTGGAAGAAGGTTTCGGTCTGCGCAATGCGGATCGCGCCGATTTCGTTGCGGGTGATATGCCCGCGGCGGCAGATCAGCGGCATGATCCAGCGTGCTTCCGCATTCTGGCGGCGGCCGATGTCCATCTTGAACCACACGGTGTCTTCAAACCCTTCGCGGTGACGGTCCTTTTGAGCCGCGCGCTGGGCTTCGACCGACTGGGCGAGCAGTTCTTCGGGCTCCGGCATCGAGGCGCGGTGCGCCTGCACCAGCATCGCTGCGATTTCCTGCGGGCTTTTGGTTTCGAGCAGCTTGTCCGCCAGCTCGCGGTCACCATCGGTGACTTCAACCGGCTGCATCAGCTTGTCGAGCAGCCGCACCCGGTCTTGCGCGATGATATCCTCACGCCCCGGCGCGGTAATCCATTCGGCATTGATCTTGGCATGGTGGAGCATCGATTCCACCCGCTTGCGGCGCGGATAGGGGACGATGATCGCGGCAATGCCCTTCTTGCCCGCGCGCCCGGTGCGGCCCGAACGGTGCTGGAGCGTTTCGGCATCGCGGGGAATCTCCACGTGCACCACAAGGCTGAGGCTGGGCAGGTCGATCCCGCGCGCGGCAACGTCCGTCGCCACGCACACGCGGGCGCGGCGATCGCGCAGGGCTTGCAGCGCCTGGTTGCGTTCCTGCTGCGAATGTTCGCCGGACAGCGCAACCACGCCGAACCCGCGTTCCTGCAAGGTCGCGTGCAAGTGGCGCACATTGTCGCGGGTGGCGCAGAACAAAATCGCGGTTTCCGCCTCGTGGAAACGCAGCAGATTGACCACGGCGTTCTCGATTTCCGATGGCGTGACCATCACCGCCTGATAGGCAATATCGCCATGCCCGCGTTCGGCGCCCTTGGTTTCGATCCTGAGCGCATTGGTCTGGTAACGGCGCGCCAGCGCTTCGATCGGGCGGGGCATGGTGGCCGAGAACATCAGTACGCGGCGGCCTTCCGGCGTCGCTTCGAGGATTTCCTCCAGCTCTTCGCGGAAGCCCATGTCGAGCATTTCGTCCGCTTCATCGAGCACCACTGCTGACAGCGCCGACAGGTCGAGCGCGCCGCGTTCCAGGTGATCGCGCAAGCGGCCCGGTGTGCCGACCACGATGCTGACGCCGCCCGCCAATGCGCGGCGTTCGACCTGCGGGTTCATGCCGCCCACACAGGTGGCGATGCGCGCGCCTGCCGACTTGTAGAGCCAGTCCAGTTCGCGCGCGACTTGCAGCGCCAATTCGCGGGTCGGGGCAATGACCAGCGCCAGCGGGCCGGAGGCGCGGCGCACGCGGCCGTCTTCGTCCAGCACCTGATCGGCAAAAGCGAGGCCGAAAGCGACCGTCTTGCCCGAGCCGGTCTGCGCCGAGACGACAAGGTCGCGCCCGTGGGCTTCAGGCTCGACCACGGCGGACTGCACGGGGGTGAGCGTTTCATAGCCGCGTGTGGCCAAGGCCTCGGCGAGGCCAGCGGCAATATGGGGAAATGGCATGGGGAGAAGGCTTTCAGGCAAGGGCGCTGCCACAGGGGGCCAGCGGGAAGACAAGGGGGACGGCGGGGCGCGGATCGGGCCGCAAGGCCACCTCGCGCAGAGCGTCGGTCAGGGTCCCTTACACAGTTTCGGGGTGTTTGGCTTGCGGTAAAATCGCGCGCGTGCCGCGCTATACCTATTCTGGTCCGGCGGCGGCCAGCATGTCCATCAGATTGCGCGCCGCCTCGCGGTCTTCCTCCTCGGCAAAGGCGACATCGAGATCGGGCGCATCGCCCAGCACCATGAGCAGGCTCCACAAGGCAAAGCGCTGCCCGCGGTCCTGCGTCATGCCGAAATCGACCCGCATGCGCTCCACTCCGTCGGGCAGGGCGGCAGGGGACACGGCGGCCAGATCGCGGGTGCCGAAATAGCGTTGCAGAAGGTCAGCCATGTCCATGCTCGCCTCCCTATCGCACGCCGGCGCGTTTGCCTACCGGGCGCAGCGCGTCAGGCTGTGGCGCGCACCATCAGTTCGGGCGGCAGGACGAGGCTTTCGGTCTTTTCCCCCGCCAGCCGCCGCAGCAGCAAATCGACAAGGCCCCGCGCGCCGGCCGCAATATCCTGCCGCACGGTGGTGAGCGGCGGCACGGTCTGGCGGGCGATCGGCAGGTCATCAAAGCCCACCAGTTTCATCGCCTCAGGCACGGCGATGCCCTGATCCCGCAATTCGGTAAGACACAGCGCGGCGAGCGTATCGGTCGCGGCAAAGATCCCGTCGATGGTGCTGGTGTGCTGGCTGAGGTGGCAGGCGATCTCCTCGCTCGCACGGTCGGGCGACAGGTGGGTGGGCAGCGTGATGATCGGCGGCAGGCCCATCCGGGCGGCAATATCCTGCGCGCCGGCAAACCGCGCGGCGAATTCGATGGCGGTGGTATCGCCAAGGAAGGCGAGACGCGTCGCACCGGCTGCGATCAGGCGCTCCGCCGCCAGCCTGCCGCCCAGCCGGTTATCAGTGCCAACCACGCAATGCTGCTGGCCTTCGGTGTGGTTGCCCCACACCACCATCGGGCCGTAACCATCGGCAACATCCTCGATCCGGTCGAACTGGTCGGACTGGCCGATTACGATCACCCCGTCGATCATGCCCGAACCGATAAACCGGTCGAGCCAGTCGGCATCGTTTTCCGGCACCACCCGGCGCAGCATCAGGTCATACCCTTCGCGGGTCAGTTCATCCGCGAGGTGGCCGAGCAGGGTCATGAAGAAGCTGTCGGAAATCTGCTGGCGGCTGTCATGGCCCAGCGGGATCACGACCCCGATCACGCCGGTCTTCTGGCGGCGCAGCCCGCTTGCCATCTGATTGGGGCGAAAACCGTGTTCGCGCGCCAGCGCCTCGATCCGGGCGCGGGTCTTGGCGTTGACGAGGCTCTTGCCTGCCAGCGCGCGGCTGACCGTGCCGGGCGAAACCCCGGCCAGCCGCGCCAGATCGGTGATATTGCGCACCATGACGCGCGCGGCGTTGTCCTCGTCCATTGTCAGCTTGTCGCCAGCCCTTGCGTGCGCGGTTGCCTGTGCCCCGCATCCACCAGCAGCGTAGCCAGAGCGCCTGCCAGCATCAAGGCTCCACCCAGCATCAGCACATGGCGCGGATCGCCGCCCAGCAGCGGTCGGTAGATCAGCGGCATGGTGAGCGTCTGGATCAGCATCGGAATGACGATGAACAGATTGAAGATGCCCATGTAAATGCCGTTGCGCGCCGGGGGGATACAATCGGCGAGCATCACGTAAGTGTTCCCCATCATCCCCGCCCAGCCGATGCCGATTCCCAGCATCAGTACGAACAGCGCGGCAGGGGTCGCAGCGCCCGGAATCATCAGCATCGCCGCGCCGGACGCGGCAAGGCACACGGCGTGGACATGGCGCGCGCCAAAGCGCCGTACCACCGGAATCAGCACCAGCGCGCCGAGGAAGGCGATGAAGTTATACAGCGCGCCGGCCTGCTGGGTGGTCAGGGTTGCTTCGCGGAACAGGGCGCTCGCCGGATCGCTGGTGCCATAGATGCTGCGGCCAACCGCAAAGGTGATGTATTGCCAATAGGCAAACATCGCATACCACTGGCACAGCATCGCGCCTGCCAGCTGGCGCATCGGGCGCGGCATTTCGCGGATTGCCGCGGCGATTTCGGCAAAGGTGGCCCGCGCGGTCAGCGGCTTGGCGATGAGGTCAGCCTCCTCCTCCGGGGTCAGCGGCAATTCACGCACCCGCCACACCGACCACACGATGGTCGAGATCGACAGGATTGCGCCGATGATGAAGGCGATCCGCACGATCACCGGGATGCCATTGGCATCAAGCACATCGCGCGCCACAAACGCGGTCAGCAGGCTGGGGGCCAGATAGGACAGCGTTTGCGCAAGCCCGGTAAAGGCGCTTTGGGTCAGGAACCCGGTGGAGCGTTGGTCGGGCGCCAGCCGGTCGGCCACATAGGCGCGGTAGGGCTCCATCGTAATGTTGTTGCCCGCGTCCAGAATCCACAGGAGCGAGGCTGCCATCCACAGTGCGCTCGAATAGGGCATGGCCAGCAGGCCCAGCGTGCAGATGATAGCGCCGATCAGAAAATAGGGGGTGCGGCGGCCAAGGCGGGTGTTCGTGCGGTCGCTCATCGCGCCGACAATCGGTTGGATGATGAGGCCGGTCATTGGCCCTGCCAGCCACAACAGCGGCATCGATGCCTCGTCCGCACCCAGGAAGCCGTAAATCGGCCCCATATTGGCCTGTTGCAGCCCGAAACTGAACTGGAGGCCGAAAAAGCCAATGTTCATTTCAATGATTCTCGGCAGTGAAAGCCGCGGCTTTTCCGACATATGATGCCTCATCCCAGTCCCGTACCTTGCGCCTTATATCCTGCGCTGTGGCCAAGAAGTGACATGATTCGGCGTGACTTGCAAACGATTGCAAAAATCTTGTTGCAATCGTTTGCAGGACGATTAGGCCGCATGCTGTCAGCGCCGCAGAAGCGCGAACCTGAGAGGAGAACAGCCATGAAATTGCGTTTCGCGCTTTGCGCCAGTGTCGCTTTCCCCGTGTTGATGGCCGCCCCCGCGCTCGCGCAGGATGCCGCCACTGATTCGGCCGCTGAAGGCGAAGAAATCATCGTCACCGCCGTTGCTCGCGGGCAGAACCGGATCGAAAGTTCCGTTTCGGTCAGCACGATCGGCGCTGAAGCGATCACCAACCTTGCAGCGCCCTCGGCCGCAGACCTTATCCGCCAGATCCCCGGCATCCGTTCCGAAGCTTCGGGTGGGGAAGGCAACGCCAATATCGCAGTGCGCGGTATTCCCGTTTCCACCGGGGGCGGGCGTTATGTCCAGCTTCAGGAAGATGGCCTGCCGATCCTCGAATTCGGCGATATCGTGTTCGGCAATGCCGACAACTTCCTGCGCGCCGATCGTTCGGTCGCCCGCGTCGAAGCGGTGCGCGGCGGTTCGGCCTCGACCTTTGCCTCCAACGCGCCGGGCGCGGTGATCAACTTCATCTCCAAGACCGGCGAGCAGGAAGGCGGCGCGATCCAGGGCAGCGTCGGTCTCGATTTCGAAAGCTACCGGCTCGATTTCGATTACGGCGCGCCGCTCGCCGATGACCTCTATTTCCACGTCGGCGGCTTCTATCGCACCGGCGAAGGCCCGCGCGATATCGGCTATAACGGCTATGACGGCGGCCAGATCAAGGCCAACATCACCAAGGAATTTGACAGCGGCTATATCCGCTTTTCGGCCAAGTATCTCGATGACCGCACCCCCACCATCCTGCCCCAGCCGGTGCGGGTGACGGGCACGGGCGGCAATCCTGATTATCAGGCGATTGCCGGCTTCGATCCGCGCACCGATTCGCTTTACAGCCCGTTCCTCACCCCGGTGCGCACGCTTGACGGGAACAACAATCCCACCAGCTTCGATTTCCGCGATGGCCTGTCGGTTCAGTCCAAGGCGTTCGGGATTGAAAGCGAGTTCGACGTGGGCAGCGGCTGGACGCTGACCAACCGCTTCCGCTTTTCGGACAATTCGGGCGGCTTCCTCTCGCCTTTCCCGGCAGAAGCCGGCGCAGCGCAGACCATTGCCAACGGCATAGGCGGGGCAGGGTCGAGCATCGTCTTTGCCAGCGGCCCCAATTCCGGTCAGGTCGCCACCCCGGCGACCATCGGCGGCAACGGCCTGCTGGCCAATGTCGTGGTGTTCAATGTCCGGCTGAACAGCCTCGACAACGTCACCAATGATTTCCGCGTCAACAAGCAGTTCGACTTCGGCAGCGGGACAGCCAACTTCACCACCGGCTTCTACCTTTCGCGCCAAACGGTCGATACCGACTGGCTGTGGACCAGCCATGTGCAGACGGTTGCCGGCGATGGGCAGGCGGTGCTGGTCGACATCCGCAATGCAGCCGGACAGACCGTCACGCAAAACGGCACAGCGGCCTACAGCGCCAACTTCTTCGGCAATTGCTGCCGCCGCAGCTATGATGTCGATTACAGCACCTATGCGCCCTTCGCCTCGCTTTCGGTGCAGACAGGCCAGCTGACGCTTGATGCCTCGATCCGGTACGACTTCGGCGATGCCAGCGGGACCATCACGGGGTCGGACAGCGGCTTCGGCGTCGGGATCGGCAGCTTCGATTTTGATGGCAATGGCGCAATCAACCCGGCTGAGGCGCAGACCGCGATCCTGCCGCTCGGCAATGCCCGCCCGGTGAACTACACCTACGATTACTTCAGCTTCTCGCTGGGGGCCAACTACCTCGTCACCGATGATCTGGGGATCTTCGCCCGCTACAGTCAGGGCGGCCGCCACACGGCTGACCGTTCGCTGTTCAGCCCTGCGGTCAGCGCGCAGACCGGTGGCCTGCCGGGCGGGGATTCGGGCGTGATCGCCACCGTCGATCAGCTTGAAGCAGGCGTAAAATACCAGTCGGGCGGCGTGGCGCTTTATGCCACCGGGTTCTTTGCCAAGACCAACGAAAACAACATCGAACTGCCCAACCGCGTCTTCAACAACGATTACGAAGCCTACGGGATCGAACTGGAAGGTTCATACCGCACGGGACCGTTCTCGCTGTCGGCTGGCGCGACCTGGACCGATGCCGAGATCAAGGACACCGACCCCGGCCGAGCCGCCTTCATCGGCAACACCCCGCGCCGTCAGGCAGACTTCGTCTATCAGGCCACCGCGCAGTATGACGCCGACCAGTTCACGCTGGGGGCCAATGTCGTCGGCACGTCCGAAAGCTTCACGCAGGACAATAATGATCTGATCCTGCCCGCCTTTGCGCAGGTGAACGCCTTCCTCGCCTTCCGTCCGATCGATCGGGTCGAACTGGGGTTGAACGCGCAGAACCTGTTCAACAGCACCGGCTTTACCGAGGCTGAAGAAGGTTCGATTCCCGCCAATGGCATTGTGCGGGCACGCTCGATTGCCGGGCGGACAGTGCTCGCATCGGTCCGGTTCGATTTCTAGAACCTGACCGAAGCATGCAGGCTGGCCGCCGCACCTCCCCCCCTCCCTTTGGCGGCCAGCCTGTTTTTGTGCATCATGACAAGGGATAGATTTCTGCCATGACGAGCGCCTGGAGAGCCGAACACGTGCGCCGGATTGATCCGGCGGCCGCTGTGCTGATACCGGCGGTGACAACGGCTGACCGGTCTGGCCTCGATTCGGCCCGGCTGTATTGGGACATGTGGCCGGTGCAGGATGCGCAGGGCCGGCTTGCCCCGCTGGCAGGACGCGAGCTGTGGATGGCGCTGACCGCGCCTGACCGCGGTGATCCGGCGCTGCGCCATTTCGAGGCGAAGATCCACTGGATCGAACGACGCGGCGGTTGGCACGATCTCGGCCCGGTCTTGCCCGATTTCGATGTGCCCTATGAACGCGAATGGGCAGGCTGCGCGTTGCTTGATGACGGCGTCCTCACGCTGTTCTTCACCGCCGCGGGCACCGCTGAGCGGGCGGGCGGCTACCAGCAGGAATTGTGGTCAGCCAGTGCGCGGCTGGGCGCGGATGGCTGGCCTGCCGACTGGTCGCCTCCGGCACCGCTGGTGACCGGCTATGGCCCGCATTACATGCCCGCCGACGCCCACGAAGGCGCACCCGGCACGATCAAGGCCTTCCGCGATCCGGCCTATTTCCGCGATCCTGCCGATGGCGCCGAATACCTCGCCTTCACCGCATCGCTCGCCGGTTCTGACAGCGCGTTTAACGGCGCGTTCGGCATCGCGCGCAAGGCCGCTTCGGGGTGGGTCTTGTCCCCGCCTTGCCTCCATGCAGAGGGCGTGAATAACGAGCTGGAGCGGGCGCATCTGGTGTTTCACGGCCAACACTACTACGCCTTCTGGTCGACGCAGAGCGCGACCTTTGCGCCCGATCTGCGCCATGCGCCGGGGGGGCTGTACGGGATGGTGGCAGACAGCATGGCAGGCCCCTGGCGGCCTTTGAACGGCACTGGGCTGGTGCTCGCCAACCCGGCTGATCGCCCCCAGCAGACCTATAGCTGGTTTGTCGATGCCGGGCTGACCGTGTGCAGTTTTGTCGATGTCATGCCCGACGGCAGCTTTGGCGGGGTGCCAGCGCCGCTGCTGCGGCTGGCGCTGGAGGGTGAACACACGCGGGTGCTCGCGCTTGATCCTGAGGCTGCCGGTTGATGTTGGGCGGGGTCGAGGCGGGCGGGACCAAGTTCGTGCTGGCGGTCGGCCCGTCGCCCGGCCGGATCACCGCGCGCCATACCATTGCCACCCGCGATCCGGCGACGACATTGGCGGAAGCGGCAGAATGGCTGGCGGGACACGGTGCCCTTGCGGCCATCGGCATCGGCAGTTTTGGCCCGGTCGAACTTGATCGCACCGCACCGCGCTGGGGGTTTATCACGACCACCCCCAAACCGGGCTGGGCGAACTGCGATATTGCCGGCTATCTTGGCGGCGAACTGGGCGCGCCCGTTGGCTTCGATACCGATGTGAACGGGGCAGCGCTGGCTGAACACGCCGCGTCCGGCGCGATCGGCGGCAGCCTTGCTTATCTCACCATCGGCACCGGGATCGGCGGCGGGTTGGTGCTGGATGGCCAGCCGGTGCACGGCATCGCCCATCCCGAGGTCGGCCACATCTTCCCGCGGCGGCATCCGCAAGACCGCGAATTTGCCGGCATTTGCCCGCATCACGGCGATTGTCTCGAAGGCCTTGCCAGCGGTCCGGCCATCCTTGCGCGCTGGGGCGCATCGCTTTCGCAATTGCCCGCCGATCATCCGGGCCACGCCATTATTGCCGATTACATCGCGCAGGCCTGCCACACGCTGTTCGCCAGCGTGGCGGTGGAGGAAATCGTGATCGGCGGCGGCGTGGCGCAAACGGCAGGGCTGGTCGAACAGGTGGCGGCCCGCGCCCGCGCGCTTGATGCAGGCTACCTGCCCGGCAGCGCGCGCCACCGGATCATCCGCCCGCGGCTGGGCGGCGATTCCGGGATTGTCGGGGCCATGATGCTGGCCGAGGCTGCCGCAAAGGCCTGAGCCGGGCTGCTGGCGAGCAACCCCTAACGAAGGGCGCAAGCCTCGCGCGCGAGCTGTTCGATCAGGGCCGTGTCCGGCGCGCCGCGGGGTGCGACCCAGCTGCCGCCGACACACAAGATCGGATCGAACGCGAGCCATTCGGCAGCATTGTTCTTTACGATCCCGCCGGTGGGACAAAACCGGCACTGGCTGAACGGGCCGGACAGCGCCTTCAAGGTCGGAAGGCCGCCCGATGCCATCGCCGGAAAGAACTTGAACCGGTCCAACCCCAGATCCAGCCCGCGCATGATATCGCCCGCATTGGCAATGCCGGGGAGGAAGGGCACGCCTGCCGCAATCGCGGCCTTGCCAAGCGGTTCGGTGAGGCCCGGCGACACGATGAACTCGGCGCCCGCATCCAGCGCTGCGTCAAGCTCGCGCTGGTTGGTGACGGTGCCTGCCCCGACAATCGCGCCGGACACCTGCTTCATCGCGGCAATCGCAGGCAAAGCGGCGGGGGTGCGCAAGGTGACTTCCAGCACCCGGAGGCCGCCTGCCACCAGCGCCTGGGCCAGCGGGACAGCGTGGGCGACATCGTCGATCACGATGACCGGAATGACCGGGGCCACGCGCATAATGGTGTCGATCGTCATGGTTTACATTCCTCCGGTTGCCAGCATCGCACTCGCGCCTTGTTCGGCTCCGTCAGCGAAGCGGCGCATCATGCCGAACAATTCACGGCCCGTCCCGCTGTCTGCAATCGGATCGAGCGCAGGTTCCCGGTTCGTCAGATCAGCATCGGTGTTGAGATCGCCGGTGACCGCGCAGACCCGCACGATGTCGCCATCGCGCAGCCGCGCCAGTGGCCCGCCGCCAAGCGCTTCGGGGGTGCAGTGGATCGCGGCGGGCACCTTGCCGGACGCGCCCGACATGCGGCCATCGGTGACCAGCGCGACCTTGAACCCGCGGTCCTGCAAAACGCCCAGCGCCGGGGTCAGCTTGTGGAGTTCGGGCATCCCATTGGCGCGCGGTCCCTGAAAGCGGACGACGACGACCACATCGCGGTCAAGCTCGCCAGCCTTGAAGGCGGCCGCGACGCTCGCCTGATCCTCGAACACGCGGCAGGGCGCTTCGATCGTCCAGCGGCTTTCGTCGACCGCCGAGGTCTTGAAGCACGCCCGCCCAAGGTTGCCTTGCAGCAACCGCATCCCGCCATCGGGCTTGAAGGGATTGCTGACCGGGCGGAGCATGGTGTCGTCCATGCTGGGGCCAACCTCGCGCCAGACGAGTTCGTCGCCCTCAAGCCCCGGTTCGCGGGCATAGTCGGAGAAATCGCCGCGTCCCACGGTGAGAATGTCGGGGTGAGCCAGACCCGCCTCCAGCAGTTCGCCAATGACATAGCCCATGCCGCCGGCGTTGTGGAAGTTGTTCACATCGCCCGAGCCATTGGGATAGACCTGCGCGATCAGCGGGACGGCGTGGGATAGTTCGGAAAGGTCGTCCCAGTCGAAGATCACCCCGGCCGCGCGCGCCATGGCGGGCAGGTGGATCGCATGGTTGGTCGAGCCTCCGGTGGCCAGCAGGCCGACGGCCGCGTTGATCACCGCCTTCTCGTCCACACACAGGCCGAGCGGGCGGTAATCGTCACCCTTGCGCCCCAGCGCCGCGACGCGGTGCACCGCCTCACGGTCAAGTGCCTGCCGCAACTGCGTGCCGGGCTGGATGAAGGCGCTGCCCGGAATGTGCAGGCCCATCATCTCCATCATCATCTGGTTCGAATTGGCCGTGCCGAAGAAGGTGCAGGTGCCGGGCGAGTGGTAGCTCGCCATCTCGCTGGCGAGGAGTTCGGCGCGGGTCGCCTTGCCTTCGGCATAGAGCTGGCGGACGCGCTGCTTTTCCTTGTTCGGGATACCGGTCGGCATCGGGCCGCTGGGCACGAAGATGGTCGGCAGGTGACCGAAGCGCAGCGCACCCATCAGCAATCCGGGGACGATCTTGTCGCAGATGCCGAGCATCAGCGCGCCGTCATACATCGCGTGGCTCAAAGCCACCGCCGCCGACAGCGCGATCACGTCGCGGCTGAACAACGACAGCTCCATGCCCGTTTCGCCCTGCGTCACTCCGTCGCACATCGCCGGGGTGCCGCCCGCGACCTGCGCGGTGGCGCCGATTTCGCGGGCGTAGATCTTCAGCCGGTCGGGGTAACGGCCATAGGGCTGGTGGGCCGACAGCATATCATTGTAGCTGGTGACGATCCCGATATTCGCCCCGCGCCCCGAAACCAGCGCCGCCTGATCGTCCAGCGCGCCGGCATAGGCGTGGGCGAGGTTCGAGCACGACACCGCATTGCGCTCGCCCATATTGTCGCCTTCGCGGCGGATGAGGTCGAGATAGGCGCTGCGGGTGGGCTTCGATCGCTCGATCACCCGCTGCGTCACCTTGTGGAGGGTGTCGTTCATTCGATCCTCCCCTGCAAGGGGAGGGGGACCGCGACCCGCAGGGTCGGGGTGGAGGGGCGAACGCCGCGCGCCCCGCCCCCCACCGGACGGGGGGGCCCCCGCCCCGGGGGGGGGGGGGGGGGGCGGCGCGGACGCAAGCCCCGGGCCGCCGG
>NZ_PKRO01000002.1 GCF_002855495.1 Porphyrobacter sp. TH134 | reverse complement strand
GCCCGCTATATCGTTGGTTGGCGGGTGAGCAGGACGGCACATGCCGGCTTTGTGCTCGATGCCCTGGAACAGGCGATCCACGATCGGCGGCCAGCCCATCGCGGCGGGTTGATCCACCACAGCGACCGCGGCAGCCAATACGTCTCGATCAAATATACCGAACGCCTTGCCGAGGCCGGGATCGAGCCTTCGGTCGGCAGTGTTGGCGACAGCTATGACAATGCCTTGGCGGAAACGATCAACGGTCTTTACAAGGCCGAGGTCATCCATCGGCGAGGCCCGTGGCGCTCATTTGAGGCTGTAGAATACGCCACGCTCGAATGGGTGGACTGGTTCAACAACCGTCGGTTGCTCGAGCCCATCGGCAACATCCCGCCTGCCGAGGCCGAAGAGCGCTACTACGCCATGCTGGACGACACGCCCATGGCTGCATAATTTGATGAAACTGGCCTCCGGCAATCCCGGGGCGGTTCAGAGCGTGTTCGGCTCGCTCTTCTGAAAACTATCCAGACATTCGCATGTCAAGCCTTTTGCCTAGCGGGGTCGGATCGGTTTCGCGCTGCTGATGGCCCGGCCCCCCCGGCGTTCTTGACCCAGTGCTGCGCTGAGCATTGCGCCGGTTGGCCTCGCGTTGTCTTCGGCTGGTCATTTCGGTGAAAGATCATGCCGTATTGGCGGCGTCCAGATGACCATGCAATTCCTTTGGGGATTTCGTCAGCAAGGCCTTTTGGAGCTGCTTCGATCAACTCATCTTGGCGCGGCTTCATCGTTTGCCAAGTGGCGACGTCCTGTACGCCTCTGCGATTTGACCAAACGAACCCAATCGCCTCTACGGCCCTGCAAATGAACGATAACGCGCAACCTCGGCCTTAGGCTGCGCCATGGCTTTTGAGCACAAGCCTCCCCTAGTTTTTCAACCGCGCCTGTGGACACAAAGCAAAACAAGGCTCTTTCTCTGTCCGGCGCTCTCACCTAGTACTAGGGCGCAATCTAACCTGCGGGAAGGCTCTTTAGTTGAGCAGCACAGAGCAATCCAACTGGCGTTTGGCCAATGCCGGTGTCCGTACCACTGCCCCGCACCTGTGGTGGCTGTGGATCGGCCTGTTTGTCGCCGCTTTAGCCCTTCTGGGGGGCAGCTCGCGGCCCGATCCCATTCAGAATGCCTTGCTGCGCCCGCTGTCAGCGCTAATCCTCATCCCTGCGCTCTACCATCTCCGGCTCGCCGATCTTCGACGGGTTAAGGCGCTTGGAACTCTGCTCGGCCTGATGGTGGCGTGGATGATCATCCAGCTCGTCCCGCTCCCGCCTGCCCTCTGGCAGGCATTGCCGGGACGGGGTGTGATCGCTGAGCTCGATGCGTTGGCAGGTATCGAGGCGGCATGGCGGCCCTTGTCCCTTGCACCGTTCCGCGGGCTGAATTCAGTCTTGGGCATGCTGATCCCGGTCGCGGCCTTACTGCTTGCACTCTCTATGAAATTGAGCGCGCGTCTTGTCTTGCTTATCATCGTGGCCGTCGCCTTGGCTAATGCAACCTTTGGCCTGCTGCAGGTGATCGGTGGTCCGCGCAGTCCCCTGTATCTGTTTGCGATCACAAGCCGCGGCGCGCCCGCGGGTATTTTTGCCAACGAGAATCACTCGGCAGTTTTTTCAGCCCTTGCACTGCTAACGATTGTGCGGCTGAGCATCGAAACAAGCGTTTCGCACAATCCTGGCTGGCTGCGGCTTGCTGCAGCGCCTGCTTTCATGTTCATTCTTCTGGCGGTAATGGTGACAGGTTCAAGGGCCGGGTATGCAGCCACCTTGGCCGTCCTCATTGCAGCCGGCGCGATGGTGTTTCTCAAATCGCGCGAAAAGGTCGCCAGCACCCGCCATCACCCTGGCGGCAATGCACTCCACAAGCACAGCGGGTTAATCGCCCTCGCCTTTGCCGCTGTCCTAGCGCTGGTCGTCATGATGTTCGTCTGGTTGGAACGCACACCAGCCCTCCAAGACATTATGGCGCGCAGCTCGTTCGAGGATCTGCGCTGGTCGCTTTGGCCCGTCATCGCCGCGATGATAGGTGATCATTGGCTCCTTGGGACCGGATTCGGCTCCTTTGATGCCGTCTATCTCTTCTATGAGCCGGTCACTCTGCTCCTGCCACGTTACGTCAATCATGCGCATAATGATTTTGCGCAGCTCGTGATTGAGGGCGGGCTTCCGGCTATGGTGTTGTTCTTGGCACTGTGTGTTTGGCTGCTCAGTGCGTTGTGGACGATGGCGAGGCAGGCGACGATGCCGGCGAGCTATCTGACATTCTGGATGGCAAGCATTGCCATCATCGTGGCAGCCTCGCTGGTGGATTATCCGATGCGCACACCGATTTTTCAGGCAGTGTTTATCTGGCTGATGGTGTCCCTCGCACGCGAGAAGGCCTGCGTCATATCAAAGCACCAGTCAGCGTGAGAATGCGAACCGATCCGTCAAAAATTATTGGCGGGTGCTTGAAATGCGCTATGGGTCGCAGGGCTTGTAAGGGGTAACATGATTAGCATTACGCGACATTTTATTTTATTGGGTGCTGCTGGGCTCCTAGCAGGATGCGCAACAGATCGATCGATTGGCTTGGCGCCCGAAGTTCAGGTTACCAAGCTTGAAGAGCTTCCTGCTCCGCGCGGGGAGATTTCTTATGTCGTCGGACTGCAAGAGAAGCTCGAGATCGAAGTGGTGGGCGCCGAATCGCTCAGCGGGACCTACCTTACCGATATCGATGGACGCCTCGCGTTCCCGCTCATTGGAGTTGTCGAACTTGAAGGGCGAACACCGAGCGAGGCGTCGACCCTGATTGCGGATCGCCTGCGCGGCAAGTTCCTGTTGGATCCTCAGGTTCGGGTGATCCCGGAAGAATTTCCAGTCCCTTCGATCTCGATCGGTGGTCAGGTCAAAAAGCCTGGCAGCTATCCCGCCGTTGGCCGCCAGACCTTGCTGCGGGTGGTGAACCAAGCCGAAGGGCTGACAGAATTCGCCAAGGAGGACGATGTCCTTGTTCTGCGCACGGTCGATAATCAACGCTACATCGGTGTCTATAATCTCCGGGCCATTCAGCGCGGAAATTATCCCGACCCGCAGCTTTTTCCAAACGACATCGTGATGGTTGGGGACTCGCCGGAGCGCCGCCGTATCGATGCGTTGCTGCAGCTTCTGCCGCCGATCCTGACGACCGCCGCGATCCTGATCTCACAACGGTGACCTGCCAATCATGAATGATCAAAATTTCTCCTCGCAAGGCTGGGAGGCTCCCGTGCAGCGCGACGTGCCTGTGGAGGACGGTTTCCACTTGGATCTCGAACGCTACTGGATCGAGGCGCGCGCTCTGCGTTACTGGCTGGCCGGGATCCTTGCCGCAACGGTGCTTGCGGGCCTGCTGGTCACTTTGCTGTCCACCGAACTTTACCGCGCCAATACGCGGATTGAAGTCTCGCGGATCACCTCGAATGTGACTGCCATTGATCCGCTCGAGAATGAATCCCGTGTGTCCGAACTGCAATATCTCAATACGCAGTACGAGCTGCTGGAATCGCGCTTCATGGCGGAGCGCGTTGTAAAGGCCGGCAATCTTCTGCGTGACGAAGCGTTCATGGAAGCCTTCGCGCTCGACGAAACCGAAGACGAGGTCACGGTTCGGGATATCGAAAAGGTCCTGCTCGAGAATATCACAGTCGAACCGATTACCCAGTCGAGCCTTGTCGATGTGAGCTTTTCCAGTCCTTCGCCTGCCGTCTCTGCCAAGATCACGAACCTCTGGGCGCAGGAATTCATCGCCGCCAATTATGAAAAGCGATTTGGCGCCAACATCGACGCACGCGACTTCCTCAATAAACAGATTGCAGAATTGCGTGAGCGCCTGTCGATATCCGAGCGCGAGCTTGTTCAATACGCCAATGCCAACGAGATCTTGGTGCTCGAGGCAGGGGAGAGCCGAGAGGGTTCTGAAACCGCAGCGCAAACGCTGATCGCGACTGATCTGTCAGCGCTGAATACGGCTCTTGCTCAAGCCGTGACCGATCGGATTGCGGCTCAAGCCTCGCTCCAGTCTGGCGATTTTCCGTCGCAGGATCCGCGCAATTCATTGCGGGCGGAGCTGGCAAAGGCAGAATCTCAGGTGGCCAGCTTGCGTTCCAACTTCGGCCCCCGCTTTCCGCCTTTGATCGAAAAAGAAGCCGAGGTCGCCTCACTGAAGGCCTCGCTGGCATCGGAATCGCGCGCGGCCTTCAACTCGGCGATGAACCGCGAGCGGGAGCTGCGCAAAAAACTCGAAGAAGCCAAGGAGCGGTTTCTTGGTCAGCAGGATCTAAGTATCCAATATGGGATCCTCAAGCGCGAGGTCGATACCAACCGTCAGCTCTATGATGCCTTGCTGCAGCGCTACAAGGAACTTGAAGCGGCCGGGGCCGGGCAGAATAACATCAAGCTCATCGACAAGGCCGAGGAGCCCCTGCTTCCCTACGCGCCGTCGCTGACACAAAATCTCCTGATTGGCATTGTTGCAGGCCTCGCCCTGGCCGGCGCCGTTGTCTATCTCAGGGTCACGCTCAGCCAGACGGTCAGGGATCCCCAGGATGTAACCCGCAGGCTCGGTCTGCCTGTTCTCGGCCTGATCCCGCAGTCTGCCGCCGCTAGCATCAGGGACGAAATCATCACCCGCTCATCTGAACTGAGCGAGGCCTACAAGTCGACGCGAACCAATCTCTCCTTCCTCACGCCTGATGGCGCGCCCAAGGCTCTCATGTTGACCTCCTCAGTACCATCCGAGGGCAAGAGCATCTCCACGCTCGCGCTAGCGACAAGCTTTGTGCACTTGGGCAAGCGCACGCTCTTGATCGATGCGGACCTGCGCAATTCGCGTATGCAAGCGCTTCTTGGTGAAGGCATCACCAAGAACGGTGGATTGGCTGCACTGCTGAGCGGTAACGCTTTGAGCCTCAAGGATCAGGTGGTGAAGATCGAAGACTTCGGATTTGACTATCTGCCGCACGGCTTTACGCCGCCCAATCCAGTGGAACTGCTGGCCGGTGAGCGCTTCAGAAATCTCCTCGAAGAAGCGAGGGGCTTGTATGATCAAGTTCTCATCGACAGTGCGCCCATGCTTGGCTTGGCCGATGCCGTGGAACTCGCCCGCTCGGTCGACGGGGTCGTCTACATTATTGAATCGGATCGCATAAAGATCCGCACAATTGAAAGTGCGATCGACCGCCTGACCCGCACCGGTGCGAGGGTCTATGGTGCCATCGTGACAAAACTGGATGCCAATGCCGCCGGCTATGGCTATGGCTATGGCTACGGCTACGGCTATGGCTATGGTTCGAGCACAGATCAGGACTCTCAGAGCATGCAGGGTTGAGCCGACAGAGCCCCGTTGATGACAATTCCGCGCAGAACGCTGAAACTTTTCCTAGCCGGTGCTGTCGGTCTGCCACTGGCCGTCATTTCGGGGGCACATGCATTGAGCAGCGCAAGCCTGCGCCGCTCGCCCGAACTGGCCTTGTCCGTGTTCCCAGCCAACGGGCTGGCTGCTGAAAAAATGGCTTACAGGGCATTCGTCAAGAGCGTCAAAGATAGCTACGCCGGTCTCTCTCAAGAGACCGAACCGGCCCGTGACACCAGGGCTGACATTAATGACGAGCTTGAGGACGGACCATCCGACCTCCAAGCGTTTGCGGGACGCGCGGCGAAGCCCGCTCGCGATGCTCTGACGCTGGAACCAATCCTTCCAAAAGCCTACGCGCTTGTTGCCTTGGCGCAGGAGGACCCAATCAAGCGGAAACGGTTAATATTGCTTGCTTCGCAGCTCAATCGGCGAGAGCTCTCATTGCAGGGTCTTGTGCTCCAGCAGAAAGCCAATGATGGCGACTACAGCGGGGCGATAAATACGTTGGACGAAATCCTGCGAGTTCATCCTGAACGCGAACTAGAATTTTTTCCGTTGCTGGTCGACGCATTGCTCCAGAAAGAAGCCAGGCTTGCTTTCTCCCGCCTTCTAGGAACTGACTTGCCCTGGCGCGATGCTTTTCTTGGATTTGCTGTAAGCGACCAAAGGACGCTCGACAATCTGGCAGCGATCCGGAAAGTTATCAGCTTGGACAATATCGCTTTTGATCAACGCTTGATTGCCGGTCTGGTTGCACAAGGGAAGATCGAAGCCGCAGCAGATATCTACAGCCTGGCGGCACCAAGCAAACAGCAACAGGGTGAGGTATCTTGGCAATCGGACTACCCCCCCTTCGACTGGAAACTTACCGACACGGCAGGGTTCAGGGCCGAGGCGAACAAGAGCCTATCCGGATTGGAATTTTCAATTGAGCCGGGCAATGGAGGCATACTGGCGTCAAAGCTGATACCCGCGCCCGAAGTGCCATTTGAAATTCGCATAGCGCACGACATCGATCCCTTGGCGCAGACCAAAGATCTCAAGCTGAAAATTTCATGCAGCGGCCAAGCAGCGGCGTTCTTTGAAGAACCCTTTGCCGTTGGAGAGTCCATATTCAAGGTTGGCACGCGTCCCAATTGCCGATATTTGACCATCGATATCGTCGGCCGAGCGTGGACGGGTTCCAACGCTATCAACGGCAGAATTATGGCGTTTGAGCTGAAGTCGCTGTAATTTGAAAGGGCTTAGCTTCGTATAATACCCGCTGAGCATCGGATCGTATGAAGGTGCTAGGCGCGATTTGGGGCACTTATCGGCGGCAGAGCGCTTTATGTGCTCATGCGTAACCACAGGCATTGTTCGGTGATGCCATGCCAGTAAAAAACACAGGTTCGTGTCAGGCTAGTCGCTCAAAAGCCGACCCGTCACTTTGTTTAGATCAATTTACACTCAACCATCACGTAGCTGCTGTGTGATATTTGGCTTGTGGCTTTTGAGCCATTGTTCAGTACAGATTTTCCATGTGCAGCTGGCCAACAGCAGATCGCATTAAGAAACATTAGGACGAAATGTGTTAAGATCCTTAAGAGAATGGGTGGCAATTCGCCTGGGCATCGAAAATGAGTCGGCAAAGAATGGTGATTGGTGGGAAATTGATTTGATAATCGTAACCTTACTTGGATTTACTTTGGTTGGCACAGCGGCTTTTTATTTTTTATTTACGCCATAGGTTTTCCTTTTTCAAAGTACCGACAGAGGACTATGTTTGTTTATTGCCTCGCTCCGTCAAGTGTTCAATAATCTGGTTCGAGGCCGCGCTAGCGCTTTGTTGCCCCGGTGAAGAGAGTGTGCCTGCCGATGTTTTCGTAAGCTAGGCGAGCAGGACCCCCTGGCAAACGCTGAGCCTTGGGTTGGCCGCTTCGCGCCGCAAAAAATCATTTCGTAGTATGTATGACGTATCCATCGGGTGAAGGCCGCGGCGTGATCCCAATCGGAGCGTAGTCCGGTTTCCGCTTCGCTCCACCTGCGCCCAGCCATAGCGCCGGAGGCGATCTTGCACTGACAATCAACTGCATTCAGCGAGGTCCGGTTAGTGGTCAAGGGTCGAGTAGCAGAGCAGAAGGAGCCAGACCCTACCTCTGACCGGCAACAACCAGGGCAGCACGTCAAGGGGAAGCGCGATTGTGTCGGGACATCTTCGAACGGCTAGCGCAGATTCGCGATCATCTCGCACGGCAAAACAGCATGTCAGCGCCGCTCATGTTCAGATGGCGGTCGACAAGGTGGCCCTTCCTGCGAGACTCCCAAGCGAGCGATCCAGCCACTTGAGAGCTTTCAGAAATGCGCTGCCAGAGCGATCTCGACTTTGACCTTGCCGCCGTCGGTCAGCTCGACGACATGGCGACGGCGGTCATCCGGATCAGCCTTGCGGACGATGAGCTGGAAGTTTTCAAGCGTCTGCAACCATCTCAGACCGGTGGTAGACGGACAGGCTCCACCGACGCACGCAAGGGTGATGGAGATTTGTTTTTCTGCCATCCGAGCTTGATAAAGATAGAGCATGATATCCCAGCCCGGGCTAACCGCGAAGCCAGACATGCCGAAGATCTTGTCGATCTCACGACGGGCCGAGTAGATTTTTTGGGCGAGGTTGATCAAGGTGCCGGTCGATGGAGCGGTACCGGACCCGTGATCCGACATCGAGCGGAGCTCTATTGCGAGATCCTCAAGCCGTTCTGCAATCCTCTGAGTGGCTTGGTGCTGGCCTATCGATGGGCGTTGCTCAAAATCGGGCATATTCGCAGCGCTTGCGGCAGTGACCATCAACGGCGACTCCTAGTTCGAGCATGATGCCAAACCATTAACTGACCTAGGTTTCTAATGGCACGGCAAGGCATTAGCTGTGTCGCCAATAGCCACATATTGGTAGGTTTGCTTACATGGCTGATTGCGCGCGAGCCCCGGTCTCTGGCGACGTGCCTGCGGCGTTGGCGACACAAATCTTCGACGATACGCGCTGCAGGATATCTGCGAGCACCGCCCGATCGCGCGAAGCAATGCTCAGATAACTGCGCGCATGCTCAAAATACACGGTGAGGCTCGCTTCTTGAAAGAGCATCGTCCCCTCTATGAAATCCTCACCCTCGGCAAATGCCGGGAGAGACAGGTGCTTGTCGGGATCGAGGCCGAGGGCCGTTACGATCTCATCCAGCATCGCCCGGAAAGGGGTGTCGAAATTGAACGGGTCCAGAACCCAGAAGCACAGTTGATACCCGCTCCCTGGTTCAGGCTCGATCGCCGGCGGTGAGCAAACCTCAATCATGGTTTCAGCAATGGCCCAATATCCGTATCAAACAAAGCAAAATCCCCTTTCTAGGCCATGGCAAGGGCATAACAGGCGCCCTACGGACCCCGGCCGCGTTTTCATGCTCACCAACGCCTCTGGGGCTCACGCCCTACGGCGTATCGTCTTTATCAAAGATAGTCCCGACAATGGTGGCATGTGCATGGCAGTGGAGCGCCTGCTTCAACGCGGCGCGTAGCTCCCTGTCATTGCTGTTGCCTTCAACCCCAACCCTTCGCGTATCGTAGACGCGATCTAGGCCGGCGCGCTCAACTATCTTGTTCTTCCCTTGAAGGCTGATCCGGGCGCTGCGACGATCGAGCGGATCACCAGGGAAGCTATCGAGGTGCACAAAGCGCGCCGATTGACGATCGAAGCCCGCGACAAGCTGTCATTGCTCTCGGGACGCGAGAGTGCAGTGCTCGGTGCCCTTGCCACAGGACGTTCGCACAAGGAAATCGCGCGGCTGCTCCAAATCAGTCCGCGCATTGTCGCGATCCATCGTGCCAACATGACAACCAAACGCGGTGCAGGCAGCATCGCCGCCGAGCCTCTTCGTATCCTTGAAGCAAAACCAGTTCACGCGATCGCCTGAGCAGCCCCGTTCACCGCTATCGCGGTACCAGACAGCTACGAGCCGCGGTTGGCGCCCCGCAGCACATTGTCAGGCATTGGCTGCGCTCGGGTCGGAGCCGAGCGGATCCCGTCCGGCGAACACGGTGCATGTCGTACTGGCGGCGCACCGTGTTCGCCGCGTGCGCCCGGATTTGGGGGCTACTCGCCTTGATGCCGATTGCTGAGGCTTCGCCAACTGGAAGCAGACGGGTGGCGGGAGAACACCGAAGCCGAATGCCGCGGCGAACACCGGGGGTCGCCAGTAACACCACGAACCGCATAACGGCCTCTGGGCTTCTCCCGCCGCTGCCACGATACTGGAGATACAATCAACCCGCAAGCACAACGGAAGTGCTCTTCTAGCGCTGAAACCCGAGCACCAAAGGCGCTTGTTCAGAGTTCGGGTCAGTCGCGGGTACGCGGACCTGATTCGATCCCGTGTCGCTGTATCGCGCAGCCCTGACGACAGATTGCGTCTCGGCGATCAGACGAGGTGGACCTTCGCTATCATTTCTTCTTTCTCGCTGGTGCGCGAGAGCGGCATTTTCCTGTTGTGTCTGGGCCCTCCGCTGTCTTCTTGATTTGCCTCGCAGGCGCAGCCGGTGGTCGGCTGCCGCAATCCGGGGTCACCCATGAGCGTCCTTCCGATCAGGCCAGAAGCGTCATCCCGCGGCGCGCGCATGCTGCGAACGGCGTTGGGCCCCAAAGTCGCAGCCTGGCTCGAGGAGCCGACCATAATCGAGGTGATGCTGAATCCGGACGGGCGGCTCTGGGTTGACCGGTTGGGATCCGGCCTCGCAGCCACCGAATGCCCAATGTCCGCGGCTGACGGCGAGCGCATTATCAGGCTGGTGGCCCACCATGTCGGCGCTGAGGTTCATGCCGGCGCGCCCCGTGTTTCAGCTGAACTGCCCGACACCGGCGCACGGTTCGAGGGCCTGCTGCCACCGGTGGTTGCGGCGCCCAGCTTCGCGATCCGCAAACCAGCCGTCGCTGTGTTCACCCTGTCCGATTATGTCGCAGCGGGAATGATGTCCGCCGCGCAGGCAAACGCCCTTGCTACGGCGGTCTCAGGGCGGAAGAACATCCTGGTTGCCGGCGGCACCTCGACGGGCAAGACAACACTCACCAATGCGCTGCTCGCAGAAATTGCATTGACCGGCCACCGGGTTGTCCTGATCGAGGATACCCGCGAGCTGCAATGTGCTGCGCCCAATCTCGTCTCGCTGCGGACGATCGACGGCGTCGCCAATCTCTCCGACCTTGTTCGCTCCGCGCTGCGCCTGCGTCCTGATCGTATCCCGATCGGCGAGGTCCGCGGCGCCGAGGCGCTCGACCTGCTCAAGGCCTGGGGGACCGGTCATCCCGGCGGGATCGGCACCATCCATGCAGGATCTGCCCTGGGCACGCTGCGTCGCCTCGAACAGCTGATCCAGGAACGCGTGGTGACCGTGCCGCGCGCGCTGATCGCCGAGACCATCGATGTGATCGCAGTGCTCGTGCGTGATGGCACCGGGCGGAGGCTGGCTGATCTCGCTGAGGTCCGGGGCCTTGGGCAACGCGGCGCGATCCAGACTTCGCGGACGTCGCGCGGCGGCACCTGCGCTATCCTGCGCACTTGCAGGTCTGACCGATGTTCTCGCTGCGCGAATACCGGAACAGGGCCGACCGGCTTGCAGATTTCCTGCCATGGGCCGCATTGGTCGCACCCGGCGTAGTATTTAACAAGGACGGGAGCTTCCAACGTACCGCGCGTTTCAGGGGCCCCGATCTCGACAGCGCGACGCCTGCCGAACTTATCGCGACCACGTCGCGCCTCAACAGCGCGCTGCGGCGCCTCGGCTCAGGCTGGGCAATCTTTGTCGAAGCCGTGCGGCGTCCGGCGCTGGAATATCCCGTCAGCGACTTTCCCGATCCGGCCTCGGCGCTGGTCGAACGCGAACGCGCCGCGCAATTTGCCGAAGAAGGTGCACATTTCGAGAGCCGGTATTTTCTCACCCTGTTGTGGATGCCGCCGGCTGAAGATGCCGCCCGCGCCGAAAGCTGGCTCTATGAGGGCAAGGCCGAAAGGGGCGTCAATCCACACGAACTGCTCGCCGGCTTTGTCGACCGCACTGATCGGTTGCTGCGCCTCTTCGAAGGGTTCTTTCCCGAGGTCGACTGGCTCGACGACCGCGAGACGCTGACCTATCTGCACAGCTGCATCTCGACACGCACCCAGTCCGTCCGTGTCCCCGAGACCCCGATGCATCTCGATGCGCTGCTCGCCGACGAGCCTCTCACCGGCGGGCTCGGCCCAGCCATCACGATCCGGGTGGGGCTGAGCAGCCTCTCGGGGTGCTTTGGTTCGAGCCATGCCGAAAACCCGTCTGGTCCCATCGTGAGGTTTCTCGCGACCTTCGGAACGAACGCGGGGCGCGGCGGAACCAGCAGTTCCTGCTCGCGCAAAGTGGCCGCTCTCGGCGAACGATCGGCGAGGGACAGCCACGAATATTCGACCGATACATTGCCCGTCGGAATCGGCCGATCGGCAAACTGCGGCGAGAAACGATCATCGAACAGGAACCCGCCGCGTCCTTCCTCTTCGATCTCCCCGGCCTTTCGGCGAAGGCCGGGACGCGAGCTGATGACAAGGCCGGTTGAATCGGCTGACCAGGCAAAATCCTCTGCATCCTCGGGAAGACTGCTCAGCCGGGTGGCCGGGGTGCCACCCGAAGGGTCGGCCAGCCAGACCTGCGTTGTGCCGTTCTCCCGGCGAAGGAACGCGATCCTCGACCCATCCGGGCTCCAGCGCGGCACCACGGGCTGGCTCCAGCCCCGGTAGATCGTGGTGAACTCGCGAAGCGGATAGGCGTCGCGGATGTACTCGCCGCCCCTGCTCACCTCAACCGGAGATCCGCTCCCGTCCACCCGTGCCACCATCAGCTTGTGACAATAGGCATTGAGATCGGGATTGGCGCGCAGGACAAGGAAGGCAGCGAGCGTTCGCGGCGAATGCGCTGCTGCGCCGTACCATCTGCCGTTTCCGAACGCCGGTACGAATAGAGGGCATCAATGCTCGCCTCGATCCCGGGTGCGACCGCCTGGTGGCCGGAAAGGGTCACGGCATGACGCTCCATCTCCGGGAAAAAGGTGGCCTCGGGAAGTCGCGAGGCACCATAGCTGCGCTGCTCCAATGCCTTGCCCATATGGTATGCGACGGTAGCTTCCGAGATTCCGAGGCGCTCGTGGATTTGCCGGTAACTGAGGTGATCGAACCGGTTGAGCATGAAGACTGATCGTGTCTTCCGCGGCAAGGCGCGCAGCGCACGCTGCAGCTCGTCTTCGAGCGCGCGTGCCAGCAAGTCCTCTTCCTGGCCCGGGTTGCACGACGGATCACATGCGTTTTCGATGGGCAGGCAGCGGATCCGGCAGCTTCGCTTGCATGCGCGGTCGATCAGCACAGTCTGTGCAATCCGGCACAGATAGCCGCCGGGATTGCGCAGTTCCACGAGATGATTGCTGGCCGCAGCCCGGACAAAAACATCCTGCAGGAGGTCCTCGGTCTCATCGCCGCCGCCATGCTTGCGCAGATAGCGAAGAAGCGAGGCACGCTCGCGCCGGTACAGCTCATCAAGTGTCGGATCTGGTGGAACAGCCCTGCGCCGCGCGAACGCACAACCGAGGGGAAACACGACGCGGCCCGGGCGCAGACGCTCGCCAGCCTGAATGGAATTCATGAGGGATCACAAAGGGCGCATCCACATGGCTGTACGCCGAAGCGTGCAGGTGCGGGGCATCAGACTGTCTGCCGCCGTCCGGGTCCGTACCTCGTCCCCTGTCCGGCCTGGCCACCGGACCTGCTCAGCGGACCGGCGCGCATGATGTCTGGCGGATCTGTTCCACGCAGACGTACGCCAGTCACCGTTCTGCGTTAGCGTTTTGTGAAGCAATCGGAAGGAATTGGCAAGGACAGCCGGTAAACGGCGAAATCATCCCCGAGCCAGGGGATGGGCCTCCCGGCTTTGCGGTCTGATGCCGGCCGGGCCCTGAGCCTATGCCAGCTCCTCTGACAGGAGGTGCAGCATGGCCATCTCGCCGGACTATGAGCGTTCATTTGCCTCGCACGATCTTGCCGACTTCGCGCAGGAATTCCTCCGCCGCAATCCCGACTATCGTCGCCAGTATGCAGCCATTGCCTCGCGCCATGATCCGGTCGCACAGGGAAAGGAGATGCGCGCGATGGCAAGACAATGGGGGCTGGACTTTCGCCATTGCTCCTGCCGCCGACGTTCGCTGCTATCCGGCTTTCTGGCGCCCCGACGTCGCGGCATGTGTGGTCCTCGTCGCGGCCAGCCGACCCCGCCAGTCGCACATACCGGGCCCCGTCGGGCGTCGTATCGTCGCAGAACAGCATGAGGGTGCCAAACAATATCTCGTGCTTGACGGGCGACGCGCCCGCCACCGCGTAAGGATCATTGACACCGGCGTCCCGCAACAGGGCTTTGAGTACCGGATCCCTGCCGATCCGCACATCCCAGAGCGGCTGTTGGCGCTTTCCGCATTTGTGCTGGGGGCCGGTTCGGTCGGCACCTTCCTGCCGACGCCTTATCGACGCCATCGGCTCGTTCGTCTGCTTGCGATCCTCGATCTCGTGGACCGGAATGATGCGGATGGCTCCCTGCTCAGGCGGATCGCAGCCGAAATTCTCTCTGCCCGTACTACCAAAAGCCGGGCCATTGACTGGAAAAGCTCAGGCGAGCGGCGCCAGGCCCAGCGCCTGCTTGCAGAGGCACGTCGCACCGCTGGGACGGGCTACCGCAATCTTCTTGCCGGGCAGCTTGCATGACTGATCCGGAATGCGCCAGTCTGTTCCCCCTGCGGTTCGCCGAAGTCTCTGCGAAACTTGTATATTTCGCAGGCTTATGATCTTCGCTAGGTTTCGCAGAATTCGCAGTCAGTCTGCGGAGGGGACTGATCGCCCCGAAACATTCGGGGACACACTGGCAATGCGCTGGCTCCTGCGGATTGGAACCGCAATTCGTCGGCCATAACCAGGCGATTGGCCGTTGCGGGTTGGGATGCCGCGGTCAATCGACGGCGCTCGGATGACTTTTGACCTGACGCAGGAGTTTGCAGCTCAGTTTGACGATGTGAGAACGGACGCAGCGCTCGAAGCGCTTCTTGGCCGGGCGGCGACGCAGCTTGGCTTCGATCATTTTGCCCTGTCTCTCCAACCGCGCGGGGCTGAGCCAACCGCAGGCGAACTGCTGCTGCACGACTATCCGGAGGAATGGGCGCGGGTTTACACCGGCTTCGAACTGGCCGGGCGTGACCCCGTACGCAGGGCCTGCGACCATTCCTTCACCGGCTTTGCCTGGAATACCATAGGCCGCATCGTTCCGCTGAACCGTGAACGCCAATCGTATAGCGGCGGGTGCTCGCTTCTCGCCCCCCCATCCTGAACTGGATAACGTAGGAGATCGCCCCTGCAGGCGTAATCTTCGCCCCAAAGCCCTTAAGGTCGGTGTCCCAGAGGAACAGATTCTTGTCGCTGGCGCGCAGCGCGTCGATTGAACGTTTATTGATTTTTCCAGTCGCCATTTCGGAACCTCGTGTCCCTTTCTGGCAATCACCTGGCAATCACGCAAGCGGAAATCATGGCGAAGCATCGAAAACAGTGGCGTATCTAAATTATTGAAAAATTGAACGTTTTGCGCTCAAGCTCTTGTATCACTTACGCCGAAACCGGAAATACCACACCTCGTGCCCGTAGACGGTCCGCGCCTTGTGTTCATACCGCGTCTCGGGCCAGCCTGACGGGCGCACCTGCCAATCGGCGGGCTTTTCCACCACCCATTCAAACGCATCCGTGTGGCGCTGCATCACCATCAGCGCGTGGCGCAGATAGATATCGTGATCGGTGCCGAACCGGAACTCGCCGCCCGGTTTCAGCTTGGCTGCGATCAGATTGAGCGGCCCGTCATTCATCATCCGCCGCTTCGCATGGCGCGCCTTGGGCCAGGGATCGGGGTGGAGCAGATAGACCATCGTCAGCGCGCCATCGGGAATGCGCGCCAGCACCTCCAGCGCGTCGCCATGATGCAGCCGGATATTGCCGAGCCGCTGATCCTGAATATGAGTCAGCGCCTGCGCCACCCCGTTGACGAAGGGTTCGGCGCCGATGAAGCCGTGATCGGGCAGCAGATCGGCGCGGTAGGCAAGATGCTCCCCGCCGCCGAAGCCGATCTCAAAATGCAGCGGCCGCGAATCGCCGAACAGCACCTCGGACGTCACCGGCCCTTCGGCTGGCATGCTGATCTGCGGCAGAAGGTTATCGACCAACCCCTGCTGCGTTTTGCGCAATTTCTTCCCGACCGAGCGGCCATAAAGCCGCGCAATGGTAGTCGGATCGCCTTCCTTGAACGCTGTCATGGGCGGCCCATAGAAAAACGCCCGGGGTGTTTCCACCCCGGGCGTCCAAATTCACTGAAGGACGCTGTTCCGGCCCGAAGGGCCGCAAGCGCGACCGCGCGCGCGCAGGTGCTCGATCCCGCAGGGATCGAAACGCACCGAGGACGCTCGCCCGGAGGGGCGAGCGAAAAACAAATTACGCCGCTTCGACCACCGTTTCGTCGTCGCGCAGCACGTAGCCGCGGCCCCACACGGTTTCGATGTAGTTCTCGCCGCCGCAAGCAAGGCTCAGCTTCTTGCGCAGCTTGCAGATGAACACGTCGATGATCTTGAGTTCGGGCTCGTCCATCCCGCCATACAGGTGGTTGAGGAACATTTCCTTGGTCAGCGTCGTGCCCTTGCGAAGCGAGAGCAGCTCGAGCATCGCATATTCCTTGCCGGTCAGATGCACGCGGGCACCATCGACTTCGACCGTCTTGGCGTCGAGGTTGACGGCCAGCTTGCCGGTGCGGATCACCGACTGGCTGTGGCCCTTGGAACGGCGCACCACGGCATAGATGCGGGCGACCAGTTCTTCGCGGTGGAACGGCTTGGTGACGTAATCATCCGCGCCGAAGCCGAACGAGCGGATCTTCGAATCCATTTCCGAGATGCCCGACAGGATCAGCACCGGGGTCTGCACCTTGGCGACGCGCAGCTTCTTGAGCACGTCATAGCCATGCATATCAGGCAGGTTCAAGTCGAGCAGGATGATATCGTAATCATACAGCTTGCCGAGGTCCAAACCTTCCTCGCCGAGGTCGGTCGAATAGACATTGAAGCCTTCGGTGGTGAGCATCAGCTCGATCGCCTTGGCAGTGGTCGGTTCGTCTTCGATCAGCAGCACGCGCATAGCAGTCCCCTGTCCTTGCCCCTTGGTAACCCCTGCTTAGGAGAGGTTGCCATCTGTTAACCACGCCACTTCTCACCAAAAAAGGTTAATAAGACGTTTAAGGCGTTAACGTTTTGAAGTGAGTCTTCCGCGCCACACCCCGCAAAAGTGAATTGCTGCGCCGGGATAGACGTTTACGAATGGTCCGCCCACTGCGGGAAAATGCTAGGATGCGCCTGCCAGCTTCTTGGCCCGCCGCCGCTCCGCACTGGAGCCAAGCCCGATCGCCTCACGGTATTTTGCCACCGTGCGCCGAGCAAGATCAAAGCCTTCTTTCTGAAGCATTTCAGCAAGCTGCTGATCCGACAGGATACTTTTTGCGGTCTCGGCATCGATCAAAGCCTTGATTCGCGCCTTGATCGCGGCGGACGACGCCCCCTCACCGTCCGCCCCTTCCCCGATCCGACCGACCCCGCTCGTGAAGAAGTATTTCAGCTCGAACGTCCCGCGTGCGCAGGCGAGGTACTTGTTGCTGGTCACCCGGCTGACCGTGCTTTCGTGCATCTCGATCTTCTCGGCCACCT
Organism: Porphyrobacter sp. TH134; assembly: GCF_002855495.1. Lineage (GTDB taxonomy): Bacteria > Pseudomonadota > Alphaproteobacteria > Sphingomonadales > Sphingomonadaceae > Erythrobacter. The sequence continues at coordinate 176,720 of NZ_PKRO01000002.1, read as the reverse complement.
CGCGCAAGGTGAGCGGGCGCAGTTCGGAAACACCCCGGCGGAAGAACCCGTCCTGCTGCTTAACGATTTCGGCGGCCGTTTTCAGGATCGTCTTCTGCCGCTGGTCGAGTGCGCGAATCAACCAGTGCGCGTCTGCCAGCTTTTCCTTCAGCCAGCCTTGCGATTCGCGGCTGGTCGCGCCGGCGTTCAGCTCGACAAAATAGCCGCGGTTGACGATCAGCTTGGGCAGCGTGTCTTCGTTCAGCGCAATATCCCACCCGCCGGCCGCGTTGCCGGTGACCAGAATGTCCGGCACCACGCTGCTGGCGTCGGATGGCATGAAGGCAAGACCGGGCCGCGGGTTATAACTGCGCAGTTCGCGCAGCATGTCGGCAAAGTCCTCGTCATCCACGCGGCACAGGCGTTTGAGGCGTTCAACCTCGCCGCGCGCGACCAGATCGAGATTGCTGATGAGCGCCGCCATGCACGGGTCATAACGATCAGCCTCGCGCGCCTGGATGGCGATGCATTCGGCCAGATTGCGCGCGCCCACGCCTGACGGATCGAGCGATTGCACCAGGTTCAGTGCGGCCTCGGCCTCGAACAGCTCGACCCCGAGGTCTTCGGCCACCTCGTCCAGCGATGCGGCAAGATAGCCCGCATCATCGAGCAGACCGATAATGTGGCGCGCGATAAAGCCGGTGCGCGGGTCGTTGGTCTGCACCCCCACCTGCGCTTCGAGATGGTCTGCCAGCGTGATGTCTGCGGCGCGCAGCTGCTCCCAATCGGGCGCCTCGCCGCCGTCGCCGCTGCTGCTGGCGGCTGCGCCCCATTCGGCATCGCGGGCGCCGCGCGCATCGCCATCGCCGGTGTCCCAATCCCGGTCGACCGACCCCAGATCGAGCGGCGCATCGCCTTCGCCGCCGCCCGCCAGCATCAATTGATCGGCCGGCGCCTCCTCTGCGAGCGGGGGCGCAAGTTCGATCCGGTCCGGCTCCCCGCCGCCATCGGCAGGCCCGCCCGTGTCGAGCAGCGGATTGGCCTCCAGCGCGTCGGCGATGAAGCTTTCAATTTCGAGGTTCGAGGCCGCCAGCAGCTTGATCGCCTGCTGCAATTGCGGCGTCATCACCAGCGATTGCGTCTGCCGGATATCAAGGCGGGGGCCTAATGCCATGCCTGTGCCGCCTCAGGATAGGCTCACAGCGTGAAGCTCTCACCGAGATAGAGCCGCCGCACGTTCTCGTCGGCGACCAGTTCTTGCGGAGAACCTGCAAACAGCACCTGCCCGCCGTAAATGATGCAGGCGCGGTCAACGATATCAAGCGTTTCGCGCACATTATGGTCGGTAATCAGCACCCCGATGCCGCGCCCTTTCAGATCGCGGATCAGATCGCGGATATCGTTGATCGACAGCGGATCGATCCCGGCGAAGGGCTCGTCCAGCAGCATGATCGAAGGCTTGGCCGCCAGCGCGCGGGCAATTTCGCAGCGCCGCCGCTCCCCGCCCGACAGCGCCATCGCCGGGCTGGCGCGCAGGCGGGCAAGGCCGAATTCGTCGAGCAATCGCTCAAGCTCACCCTTGCGGGTGGCAGGATCAGGTTCAACCAGCTCGAGCACGCAATTGATGTTCTGTTCGACCGTCATCCCGCGGAAAATGCTGGTTTCCTGCGGCAGGTAGCCAAGGCCCAGGATCGCGCGGCGATACATCGGCAACTTGGTCACATCCTCGCCGTCCATCAGGATGCGGCCCGAATCCGGCTTCACCAGCCCCATGATCGAATAGAAACAGGTGGTCTTCCCCGCGCCGTTGGGGCCGAGCAGGCCGAACACCTCACCCTTGGCCACTTCAAACGAGATATCGGTCAGCACCGCGCGCTTGTCATAGCTTTTGGCGATCGAGATCACTTCAAGCCCGCTGCCAAGCGGCTGGGCTGGGGTGGCTTGGTCAGCCGGTTGGGTCAGGGCGGTGGTGCTCATATGCCTGGCAGCTTTAGCAGCCTTCGGGCCGCAGAAAAGGCCTGCATGGGGTTTGGCAGGATTTTTGCTTAGTCGGCTGCCAGTGGCGCCCGCCTGCCTGAAGCCTCAGCGATTCCGGCAGCTTGCTCGGCCTATCATGCGCAAAACGCAACAAAATAACGAATCCGCGCGCCTCCTTGCAACTCTGCAAAAGCTTTGCGATAGTGTTGCTCTCACGTGACACCGTCGGGGAGCGGCACGAATGGTAAACACAGACGACCGCGCCAAGGGGCAGGCGCTACCCACCAGCCCCGCGCGGGACTGGCGCAAGGCGATGAGCGATCATGTCGCTTACGGGCTGCTGGTCTACACCGCGTTGCAAATCTTCGTCACAGTCAAAGCCCTGTCGGAAGGCTCGTCAACGGCCCTTCCCTATCTGGCGCTGATCGTGCTGGTGGTAGGGATTATCCCGGTGTGCCGCTGGTTTGAACAGCGCTGGGCCGATCTGGACGATACGCAGGCGGCAGACCCCGACTACGCGCCCGCTTTCAAGCGTGACGTGATGACGCTGTGGGCGCTGGCGATCGGCCTGCCTTTCGGCCTGACCCTGATCTTCAAGTCCGCGCTGAGCGTGTTTTAGGTTGGGAGCGGGCCTCCGCCCGCTCATCCTCGGTGCAGCGTCAAGCCCTTCGGGCTTGAGCACCTGCGGGGCGGCAGCATGGCCTTGTGGTCGCTGTGCAACCGAGGTCAGCGCAGCACTGACCGCCCCTTGGCACGTCTTTACTTGCCCGCGTTATACCGCTCGATGGCTTCGACCGTCACCTGACGGGCTTCGGCAGCATCGCCCCACTTGCCGACCCGCACCCACTTTTCGGTTTCCAGATCCTTGTAGTGGGTGAAGAAGTGCTCGATCTGCTGGCAGATGATGCTCGGCAAATCGCTGGTTTCGACCACATCGGCATAGTACGGGAACGTCTCGTTCACCGGCACGCAGACCAGCTTTTCATCGCCGCCCTGCTCGTCCTCAAGGTTCAGCACGCCGATCGGGCGCGCGCGCACCACGCAGCCCGGAATGAAGGGCGAGCGCGAAATCACCAGCGCATCCAGCGGATCGCCATCGGGCGACAGGGTATGCGGCACAAAGCCGTAGTTCGCCGGGTAGCGCATCGGCGTGTGCAGGATACGGTCGACGAACAGCGCGCCCGATTCCTTGTCGAATTCATACTTCACCGGCTCACCGCCCGTCGGCACTTCGATGATGACGTTGAGGTTGTCGGGCGGGTTCACCCCGGTGGGGATCTTGTCGATGCGCATTGTGGTTCCCGTGTTGTTGGCCGTGCGTGCTCGCGTGCGGCATAAGAGGCAGGGGCGACTTGGCCGGAGCCCTTAATGCGTGTCGCAGGATTGCGAAAGACCCTGCGTAAGCCTAATCGCGGCGCCGAAAAGGATTTCGCATGAGCAAGAAAACCCCGCAGGCCATTCGCGGCACCCAGGACATCTTCGGAAGCGATGCCGAGGCTTTCGCCTTCGTGGTCGAAACCTTCGAGCGTGTGCGGCGCCTCTACCGGTTCCGCCGGGTGGAGATGCCGGTGTTCGAAAAGACCGAGGTGTTCGCGCGCAGCCTCGGCGAGACAACCGATGTCGTCTCGAAAGAGATGTATTCCTTCGACGACCGCGGCGGCGAGAGCCTGACCCTGCGCCCGGAATTCACCGCCGGGATCGCGCGGGCGTTTCTCACCAATGGCTGGCAGCAATATGCGCCCCTGAAGGTCGCGACCCACGGCCCGCTGTTCCGCTACGAGCGCCCGCAAAAGGGCCGCTACCGCCAGTTCCACCAGATCGACGCCGAAGTGATCGGCGCGGGCGAGCCGCAGGCGGATGTGGAGCTGCTGGCGATGGCGGATCAGCTCTTGAAGGAGCTGGGCATCCACGATGTCACCCTGCACCTCAACACGCTGGGCGACGGCGCAAGCCGCGAGGCATGGCGGGCGGCTTTGATCGACTACTTCCGGGCGGTGAAGGACCAGCTTTCGGAGGAATCGCAGGAGCGCCTCGAAAAAAACCCGCTGCGCATCCTCGATTCGAAGGATCCGAGGGACAAGCCGTTCCTCGCCGATGCGCCGAAGATCGACGCCTTCCTGTCCGAGGAAGCGAGCGCCTTCTTCGCCGCCGTCACCAGCGGGCTGGATGCGGCAGGCGTGAAGTGGGTGCGCGCGGAAAGCCTCGTGCGCGGGCTCGATTACTATCGCCACACGGCGTTCGAGTTCATCCCTGACGAAGGCAGCGCTTCGGCCGCAGCGCTGGGGAGTCAGAGCACGGTGCTGGGCGGCGGGCGTTATGACGGGCTGATGGAAAGCCTCGGCGGCGCGCCGACGCCTGCCGTGGGTTGGGCTGCGGGGATCGAGCGGCTGGCGATGCTGGTGGGAACGTCCGAAGATGACTGGGCCGATGTGGCGCTCGTGATCGAAGAGGAAGGCCTGGAGGCATTCGCGGCGAAATCGATGCGGGCATTGCGTGAGGAAGCCCTGTCGGCAGAGCTCTTCGATACCGGCTCGCTCCGCAAGCGTTTCGACAAGGCGAGCAAGTCGGGTGCTTCGATTATCTACGTTGTGCGACGGCAGGACGGTAAACTGGTCGGGCAGGCGAAGGGCCATGACCAAGGGCTTTGGGATAGCGTCACCAAGGTGATGGAGCTTCAACTGGCCGACAAGAATCCCTAGCCGTTGCATCTTCATCGTCACCCCGGGCTTGACCCGGGGCCCCGCTTTTCTTCTCGCGGCGGGTCATTAAGTAGCGGGATCCCGGATCAAGTCCGGGAAGACGAGTAATCAGCAAGCCATGCAAATCCCCCCCGAACGCCTTGACCAGATCGCGCACCGCTTTGCGGAGCTGGAAGCGCGCATGGCGTCCGGCACGCTCGAGGGCGAGGCCTTTGTCCGCGCCAGCCGCGACTATGCCGAACTCGAACCGGTGGCGAAAATCGCCGCCGAGGTGAAATCCGCGCGCGAGGAGATGGCGGGGCTTTCCGAGATGCTCGCCGACCCCGAGATGAAGGCCATGGCCGAGGAGGAACTCGCCCAGATCAAGGCCACCCTGCCCGATCTCGAACGCCGCCTCGCCATCGCGCTGCTGCCGCGTGACAGCGCCGACTCCAAGCCCGCGATGCTCGAAATCCGCGCCGGCACGGGGGGCGATGAGGCCGCGCTGTTCGCTGCCGACCTCTACCGGATGTACGAAAAATACGCTGCCGAGCAGGGCTGGAAGGTCGAAGCCGTCAGCATCAACGCCTCGGACATCGGCGGGTTCAAGGAAGTGATTGCCAATGTCACCGGCACGGGCGTGTTCGCCAAGCTCAAGTTCGAAAGCGGTGTCCACCGCGTCCAGCGCGTGCCCGTCACTGAAAGCGGCGGGCGCATCCATACCTCGGCGGCGACCGTCGCCGTGCTGCCGGAGCCGGACGAGGTCGATGTCAGCATCGAGGAGAAAGACCTCAAGATCGACGTCTACCGTGCGTCGGGCGCTGGCGGCCAGCACGTCAACACCACCGATTCGGCGGTGCGCATCACCCACCTGCCGACCGGCACCGTGGTCACCTGTCAGGACGGCCGCAGCCAGCACAAGAACAAGGAAAAGGCGATGCAGGTGCTGCGCACGCGCCTGTATGACGCCCAGCGCGAGGCCACCCAGGGCGCCGAGGCCGAGGCGAGGAAAGCGATGGTCGGCAGCGGCGACCGTTCGGAACGGATCCGCACCTACAACTTCCCTCAGGGCCGCGTCACCGATCACCGCATCGGGCTGACGCTGCACAAGCTGGAAGAAGTGCTCGCCGGACCGGGCCTTGGCGAGCTGGTCGACGCGCTGATCGCCGAGGACGAGGGCAAGCGGCTGGCGGCGCTCAGCGAATAATGACCGTCGGCGAAGCGATCCGCGCCGCCGCCGACCGGCTCGCGGGCACCACTGACACCGCGCGGCTCGATGCCGAATTGCTGATGGCGCACCTGCTGGGCGTCACCCGTTCGGATCTGCTGCTGCGCCACATGCGCGACCCCGCGCCGCCGGGCTTTGCCGCGCTGGTCGAACGCCGCGCAGGGCACGAACCGGTTGCCTATATTACCGGCACCGCCGAGTTCTACGGGCGCTCCTTCGCGGTTCAGCCGGGGGTTCTCATTCCGCGCAGCGACAGTGAAACCCTGATCGAGGCCGCCTTGGCAGCCTCACCGGACCCGCGCCGGGTGGTCGATCTCGGAGTGGGATCGGGCGCGCTGCTGCTGACGATGCTGGCGGAGCGCCCGGGCGCGCGGGGTGTGGGGATCGACGCGTCGGCCGCGGCGATCGACGTGACGGGCAAGAACGCCATCGCGCTCGGCATTGCCAATCCGTGGGAACTGCACCTGCGCGACTGGCGGCAGGCGGGCTGGACGGACGGCCTCGGCACCTTCGACCTGATCCTCTGCAATCCGCCCTATGTCGAGGCGGACGCGGCACTGGATGCCCAAGTGCGCGATCACGAACCGGCCAGCGCGCTGTTTGCAGGGCCCGAGGGGCTGGACGATTATCGCATCCTCATCCCCCAGCTGCGCGCGCTCATGAACCCGCAAGCCATCGCCATTCTGGAGATCGGCGCCGGTCAGGCCGAGGCTGTGAGCGCCCTCGCCCACGCGGCGGGGTTCACCGCCGATCTCCGCCGCGATCTGGCCGGGCGCGCGCGGGCGCTGATCCTTCGCTGACAGAAAAACACTGCGAAGGCTTGGCAAACCGCTTTGGCATCGCTACGTCCGCGTCAGGCCAGATGATCTGCGAAGGGCGCAAATCGCTGAGCCAAGCTCCTAAACTACCGCTGATACGGCCGTCAGGGCTTGTCCCCGACTGCGGCAGCGCGGAGCGCGCGGCATGCTTTGGCGTGGCCAGCTGGTCCGGGCCAGGCGTGGTGCAAGGGCAAGGGGTCTGTTGACCGCGTGGGGCATGATTGCCGCGCGCCAGGTCGCTGATAAGGAACATCTTCCTTGAATAACAATAACAACCGGAATAACCGTCGTCGTGGACGCGGCAATCGCAGTCAAGGCGGCAATGGCGCCCAGCTCAACCGGATCGACAGCCGGGCGCGCGGCAATGCCCCCCAGATGCTCGACAAGTACAAGAAGCTCGCGCAGGACGCCCACCACAATGGTGACCGGGTGCAGATGGAGTACTATCTCCAGTTTGCCGACCACTATTTCCGGGTGATCGCGGACAACAAGGCCCGCGTTGACGAGCAGCGCGGCCCCGGCGCCAATGCACGCCGCAATGACGAGCGTGACCAGGCCGAAGACTACGGCGACGATGATATTGATTTCGGCTCGGTGCGCCGCAACGATCAGTCAACGCGCTCGCGCTACGAACAGCAGGACAATGCCCCGCGCGCAGGTGCGGACGACAGCGAACAGGGTGAGGACAGCGAATCCTTCGCGCGTGACAGCCGCGATGATGAGCGCGGTGACGGGCGCAGCGATGACAGCCACGCTGACCGCGGCAACCAGCAGGCCCGCCAGCCCAATGCCCGCCGCCAGCCGCGCAAGGCGCCCAGAGAAGGTGGGCGTGAAGGTGGGCGTGAAAATGGGCGTGAAGGCGGACGCGATGATAACCGCGCAGAACGCCCCGAACGCGCCCCGCGCCCGCCCCGTGCGGAACGCGCCGAACGGGCCGAAGGCGGCGAAAACCGCTCCGATCGGGCTGAAGCTTCGCGCCCCGAGACGGCTGCCGAACCGCGCGCAGACAAGCCTGCCCGCGCCCGTCGCCCGCGCAAGGCCGCTGACGATGATCGGGCGGTGATCGATTCGTCGATCCTGCCGCCGTCGATCCGCGGCGACGATGGCGGTTCAGGCGAAAGCGGCGGCGCGCTCGAAACGGTCGACTGATTGCTATGATGGAACGGCTGGCTGCGGCAGCGGCGCTGGTGCAGCGCCGCCCGGCGCTCGCCGCCATCCTGTTGGGGCTGATCGGGGCCTGCGCTTACCCGCCGCTCCATCTGTGGCCGCTGGGCCTTGCCGCGTTGGCGGGGTTTGTGTGGTTGATCCACGCCGCCCCCACCTGGCGCAGCGCGCTGGGGCTGGGGTGGTTGTTCGGCTGGGCGCATCTGACGCTCGCCAATAACTGGATCGCGACCGCCTTTACCCATCAGGCGAAAATGCCCGAGGTGCTGGGCTGGGCTGCTGTGCCGCTGCTGTGCATCTACCTCGCGTGGTATCCGGCGCTCGCTGCACTGGCGGCGCACCTGCTGGCGCGCCGGCGCCCGCTGTGGGCCTTCGGGCTGGTGCTGGCGGGCGCGTGGACTGTGACCGAATGGCTGCGCGGCTGGGTGTTTACAGGATACCCGTGGCCGCCGGTGGGGCTGATGCTGCTGGGGGGCTGGGATGCGCCTGGCCTCGCGATGCTGCTCCCATGGCTGGGCACCTATGCCTTGTCGGGATTGGCCCTGATCCTGGCGACTCTGCTGCTGTGGGCGTTGACACAGCGCCGCTGGGTTATCGGCGGCGCAGGCGCGCTGGTCACGGCCGCGGCGATGCATATCTCTGCCCTCGACGTCACCCCGCCGGTCAAAGGTCTGCGCTACACGCTGGTCCAGCCCTACATCCCGCAGTCCGAGATCAACGACGGGTCGAAGTTCGAGGAGCAGTTCGCCCGCCTCGCTCGGCTCACCAGCCCCGGCCAGAACCAATCGCGGCTGGTGCTGTGGCCCGAAAGCGCGGTGCCGGACTATCTCGAAGACGGTTATCCGGCGCGCTATTATCTCCAGATGACCGCGGGCGGCGATCCGGCGCTCGCCCGCAAGCGCATCGGCACGGTGATCGGCCCGCAATCGGCGCTGCTGACCGGGGTGGTGAACCTCAATATCGGCCGCCGCCCCGATGGCATCCCGGCAGCGCTCAGCGCGCGCAATTCGGTGATGGCGATCAATGGCGCAGGCGCGATTGTCGGCGGATACGACAAGGCGCATCTGGTGCCTTACGGTGAATATCTGCCGCTGCGCCCGCTGCTGGAGCCGCTCGGCCTGTCGCGGTTGGTGGCGGGCAGCATCGACTATCTGCCCGGCCCCGGCCCGCGCACGCTGGATCTGGGCGTGCACGGCAAGATCGGGGTGCAGATCTGCTACGAGATCGTCTTTTCGGGCGAGGTCACCGACCCGGCGAACCGGCCCGATTTCCTGTTCAACCCGTCGAATGATGGCTGGTTCGGCGCATGGGGATCGCCGCAATTCGTCGGGCAGGCACGGATGCGCGCAATCGAAGAAGGCCTGCCGGTGCTGCGCTCGACCACCACCGGCATCAGCGCGGTGATCGACGCGGACGGGGTAGTGCGCGGGCATATCGGCACCGGCAAGGCCGACAAGCTGGACGGTTTCATCCCCGCCGCCCGTGCCCCCACCCTGTTCGCGCAGTGGGGCCATGGCCTGACGCTGGTGTGGGCCGCGCTGTTTGTGGTGGCCGGGCTGAGCTTGCCGAGAGTGCTTGCGCTGACCAACCGGCACGGCTAGGGCAAAGCCGTAAGCCGTAGGACATAAAGGTTTCCTTATATCTGTATAAGGTCATCCCGATCCTTGCCGCACCGCAGCTCCAGCCCTCAGGGGATACCCATGCGCACCAATTACCTGTTCACTTCCGAAAGCGTCTCCGAAGGCCACCCCGACAAGGTTGCCGACCAGATTTCGGACGCCATCGTCGATCTGTTCCTGTCGAAAGACCCCGAAGCGCGCATCGCCTGCGAAACCCTGACCACCACCCAGCTGGTCGTGCTGGCGGGCGAAATCCGCTGCAAGGGCGTTTACGAGAACGGCGCATGGGCCCCCGGCGCGCAGGAAGAGATCGAAAAGACCGTCCGCGAAACGGTGAAGCGCATCGGCTATGAACAGGACGGCTTCCACTGGGAAAAGTTCGAATTCATCAACCGTCTGCACGGCCAGTCGGCCCACATCGCGCAGGGCGTGGACGCCGGCGAGAACAAGGATGAAGGCGCAGGCGATCAGGGGATCATGTTCGGTTACGCCACCGACGAAACCCCCGATCTGATGCCCGCGACCCTGTATTACAGCCACAAGATCCTGGAACGCATGGCGGCTGACCGCCACTCGGGCGCGGCCCCCTTTCTCGAACCCGATGCCAAGAGCCAGGTGACGCTGCGTTACGAAGGCTCGCTGCCGGTCGCCGCGACCGCCGTGGTCGTCTCGACCCAGCACAAGCCGGGCTATGACGAGAACAACCCGGCCAAGCAGGCGGAACTGGAAGCCTATGTAAAGGGCGTGATCGCCGATGTGATCCCGCCTGTGCTGCTGCGCGAGACGGAATATTTCATCAACCCCACCGGCACTTTTGAAATCGGCGGGCCGGATGGCGATGCGGGTCTGACGGGCCGCAAGATCATCGTTGATACCTATGGCGGTGCCTCGCCGCACGGTGGCGGCGCGTTCAGCGGGAAGGACCCGACCAAGGTTGACCGCTCGGCCGCCTATATCACCCGCTACCTCGCCAAGAACGTGGTGGCTGCCGGTCTGGCGACCCGCTGCACGATCCAGATCGCCTATGCCATCGGCGTGTCGAAGCCGCTGTCGCTCTATGTCGACACGCATGACACCGGCACCGTCGGCGACGACAAGATCGAAGCGGCAATCCTCGGCATCGCCAAGCTCGGTGGCCTGACCCCGCGCAGCATCCGCACGCATCTGGGCCTCAACAAGCCGATCTACCAGCCGACTGCGGCCTATGGCCACTTCGGGCGCAAGGCGACCGGCGATCTGTTCCCGTGGGAACGGCTGGATCTGGTCGCCGATCTCAAGGCTGCACTCGCCTGATTTTCTTGGCCTGATTTTGCGGTAAGGGTGCTGTGTGTCGGCACCCCTATCCCCTCACCCGCCCCGCATCCCCGCGCTTGACGCGCTGCGCGGGATTGCGGTGATCGGGATTGTCGGCATGAATGTCCACGCTTTCGCACTGCCGGGCCCGGCCTATTACAATCCGCTGTCCTACGGCGGGATCGGGCCGGTCGATTACTGGGTGTGGCTGGGCAGTTTCGTCTTCATCGAAGACAAGTTCCGCACCTTGTTCGCCATGCTGTTCGGCGTCGGCTGCCTGATCCTGATCGAACGCAGCGGAGAAACGCCGTGGCGCGCGCATTATGCGCGGATGGCGGTGCTGCTGGCGATCGGTCTGGTGCATGCGACGCTGCTCGCCAGCAATGACGTGCTGCGCGCCTATGCGCTGGCGGGGCTGGCGATGCCGCTGCTGGCGGGGTTGACGGCGGGGCGGTTGCTGGCGGTGGCGCTGGGCCTGCTCTTGGTCCATCTTGCGCTGGGCATGAGCGCGTTAGGCCCGCCCTTGGCCATGTTTCACATGAAACATTGGGGCTCTGACGCGCTGCTCTGGGCCGAGCGGCAGTTTGGCCGCGACGCGCCGACCATGACGCTGTTGCTGGAACAGGGCCGCGAGGGGTTGTCAGAGCGGGTCGCGCGGCGCGGTCTGGCGATACCGGCGCAGATGAAAGCCGTGGCGGCGTCCCTGCCGATCAATCTGTCGGCGATGGCGCTGGGCATGGCGCTGTGGCGGGGCGGGATGCTGAAGGGGGAATGGCGGACCTTTCACCTGCAACGGATCGCCGGATTCGGGGCGCTGGTGGCGCTGCCGGGGCTGCTAGGGCTGGCGGCATGGCTGGTGGCCGAGGGCTTTCCCGCCGCGCTGGTCGGCCCTGTCGCGCTAATACTGTCAGCCCCGTTCGACATGGCGCTGGCCGTGAGCTATGCCGCGCTGGGGATGGCATTTCTCAATCAGGACAGTGGCTTGACGCGGCGGCTGGCGATGGTGGGGCGGTTGTCGCTGACCAATTATCTGATGACCAGCGCGGTTCTCTCCGCGATCTTTGCCAGCTGGGGCCTCGGCCTGTTTGGCGAAGTTACCCGCTGGCAGGCCTTCGCGCTGGGACTGGTGCCGGTGGCCGCGATGCTGGCGTTGTCGCCCTTATGGGTGGAGCGCTTCGGCCAAGGCCCGTTCGAACGTCTGTGGCGCGCCGGCGCCAAAGCGCTTTCCTAACCATGTTCCCCGTGGATCGGAGAAGGCCGGTCCAGCGCCAGTTCTGCGTCCGAAAAGGTAAAGGGGCTGCGCACCCCAGCCATCCCGCCCAGTTCCACCCGCATCCCGCGCGCGATCACCTGCGGATCGGCAAACACCTCGTCCAGCCGGTTGATCGGCCCCGCCGGAACGCCCGCCGCATGGCATGCATCAAGCAAGCCCTGCTTGGTCCAGCCTGCCGCCGCAGCAGCGATTTCCGCGTCAAGCGCGGCGGCGTTCGCCGTCCGGTCGCCATTGGCGGCAAAACGCGGATCGCGCGTCAGATGGCCCAGCCCCAGCACCACCATCAGCTTGGCGAACAACCCGTCATTCGCCGGTGCAAGGATCACATGCCCGTCGCTCACCGCGAACACGCCGTAAGGTGCCACCTGCGCATGGGCATTGCCCATGCGGGGCGGATTGCCCCCGGTGGTAAAGAAATAGGTCGCCTGATTGGCGAGCAGCCCGACCGAACAATCGAGCAGGCTCATATCGACCTGCTGGCCGCGCCCCGTGCGCGCGCGCATCAGCAGCGCCGCCTGCACGCCATTCGCCGCCCACACGCCGGTCGCCAGATCGCTGATCGAGATGCCCATCTTGACCGGGTGGCCTTCAGGCTCACCCGTCAGCGACATCAGCCCGCTCATGCCTTGGGCGACGAAGTCATACCCCGCCTCGTGCGCGCGTGGCCCGGTCTGGCCGAAGCCGGTGATCGAGCAATAGACCAGCCCCGGATTGGCGGCCGCAAGGCTGGCATAATCGAGCCCGAATTTGGCAAGGCTGCCGGTCTTGAAATTCTCGATGACCACGTCGGCCCCGGCACACAGTTGGCGAACCCGCGCAAGGTCATCCGCCGCGCCGAAGTCGGCGATGATCGAGCGTTTGCCCCGGTTGCAGGCGTGGTAATAGGCCGCCTCGCGGTGAACCTTTCCAGTGGCGTCCACCCGCTCGACCCAAGGCGGCCCCCACAGCCGGGTGCCGTCGCCTTCGGGGCTTTCAACCTTGATGACGTCCGCACCCAGATCGGCAAGGATCTGCCCGCAAAACGGACCAGCCAGCACCCGCGCCAGTTCCACCACCTTGAGGCCCGCCAGCGGCGCCTTGGGGTTGCGCGGGGCGCTCAGCCAATCGGTCACGTTGGCTTCACCACCATCAGCACCAGCACCGCCACCATCGGCACCGTGCTGATGAGGCCCCACGTGATCCAGCGGCGCGACAAGGCGCGGTATTCCGCGGTGACGGTGCCGCCGTCTTCAAACCCGCGGGCCAGCCGGGCTTGCTGCACCTGAATAGGCACCAGAATACCCAGCCAGATCACGCCGGCTGCCACGAACAGCACCTGACTGGCGACCAGCCACACATCTTCAAACAGCGGATAATCCATCACGATCGCCGCGCCATAGCCGCCCAGCATGGTCAGTGCGATCCCCGGCACGGTCAGGCCGAAATCGGTGCCCGTCACCAGCCGCTGCCCGAAACCGATGATCCGCGCATCCTGCGTGCGGTTGGCAAACACCTTCCACACCGCCGTGACCGTGATGTTGCCGACCAGCAGGATCACCCCGGCATGATGCAGGAACAGAAAGGTATTGAAGGCCAGCATCGCCGCGGCAGCTTAGCTTTGCGCCAGCGCCGGGATGTAATGCGCGGTGGTGGTGGCCGCGATATCGGCTTCGGTAACGCCCGGCGCGGTCTCGATCAGGCGGAACGGCGAGGCGTGATCGGGGCGGGCAAACACGGCGAGATTGGTGATGACCATGTCGACCACGCCCGCCCCTGTCAGCGGCAGCGTGCAGGCCGGGATAAACTTCGGTGTCCCATCCTTGGCGGTGTGGTCCATCACCACGATGATCTTCTTGACGCCCGCGACCAGATCCATCGCGCCGCCCATGCCCTTGATCATCTTGCCGGGGATCATCCAGTTAGCGATGTCGCCGTTCTCGGCCACCTCCATCGCGCCCAGCACAGTGAGGTCGATATGACCGCCGCGGATCATCGCAAAGCTGGTCGCGCTGTCAAAATAGGCGCTGTGCGGCAATTCGCTGATGGTCTGCTTGCCCGCATTGATGAGGTCGGCGTCGACCTCGTCATCATAGGGGAAGGGCCCGATGCCCAGCATCCCGTTTTCGCTTTGCAGGGTCACCATCATCCCATCGGGAATGTGGTTGGCCACCAGCGTCGGGATGCCGATGCCGAGATTGACGTAATAGCCATCCTGCAATTCGCGGGCCGCGCGCGCGGCCATCTGGTCGCGGGTCCAGCCGGTCGGAAGTGGGGTCATTGGGCATTCATTCCTTCGGTCGCAAAGGGGGGCTCGATCAGGAACCAGCCTTTGCCAATCACAGGTTCCAGCCCGGCCCCGGCTTCGGGGCTGCGCAGATATTTGAACCGCTCGTCGAAATCGGGGCGTTCGTCCCCGGCGATCGCGATGATGCAGGTGGTGGCCGCAAGGCTCTCCATGCGCTGCTGCTTGGTATTGCTGGTATCAAGCCGGAGCGAGATGATGTCCTGCCCGCGCGGATCCAGCCCGGATTGCTCCAGCGCGCTGCGCATAGCGCCGGATTCGTCCGTCGAAAGGTTGGAAATCCACGCGATCACCACACCCGCCTCGCGCAGGGACGCAAGCGCCTGTGCAAAGCCGGGCGCGGCCCGCGGGGCAGGCGGCACTGCAAACACCCCTCCGACCGGGTCAAGGTCGATCACGGCAACCGTCTGTTCGCTGGCAGCGCAGCGGCGGCGCGCCCCATCAACGGCAACCGGATCGCTGAGCATGGCCGACAGCCTGCCTTCCTCGCCCTCGGCGGCCGTAGCGGCGGCAAGACGGGTGTAGCGGACAAATTCGCTGAATTCGGCAGGCGCGCTCACCGGGGCGGCGGATGGTCCGGGCGCGGTGAACACCGGCGGCAACGTCGTCACGGCAGCGGGGGCAGGTGCGGGTGCGGGCGCGGGCGGGAGTGCGGGCGGCGGCGGGAGCACTGCCGATGACGCTGCAACCGGCGCGGAAACCTGCGGCGGCACAGGCGCGGTCACAGGGGGCAAAACTGCCGTGCGCGCAGCCGGTTCAGCCTCTACTGCGGGCGTTGCTTCAGGCGCAGGATCAGCCGGATTGTCCGTCACCCGTGATCCCACCACCGCCGATCCGGCCAACGCCGGAATCGCGACCGCCACACAACCGGGCAGCGCTGTGCTTGCCAGTGCCAGCAAGGGAACGAATGCAAGCCTGCGATCCATTATGCCGCCTCCCTCTCCCGCACGGTCCGGAACTCGATCTTCTTATCGTAGGGTGCGCCGCAGACAATCCGGTTCACGAATACGCCGGCAAGGTGGATCTGATCGGGATCGAGGCTGCCAGCGGGTACCACTTCTTCCACCTCGGCCACGCAGATCTTGCCGCAGGTCGCGGCGGGCAGATTGAAATTGCGCGCCGTCTTGCGGAAAATCAGGTTGCCGGTGGTATCCGCCTTCCAGGCTTTCACGATGGCAAGGTCCGCCATGATCCCGTGTTCAAGGATGTAGGTCTGCATCACGCCATCGCGGTCGGGGAAGTCCTTGTGCTCCTTGCCCACCGCAACTTCGGTGCCGACCCCGGTGCGGGTGTAGAAGCCCGGGATGCCCGCGCCGCCTGCACGCATCCGCTCGGCCAGCGTGCCCTGCGGACAGAATTCCACCTCAAGCTCTCCGCTGAGATACTGCCGCTCGAACTCCTTGTTCTCGCCGACGTAGGAACTGATCATCTTCTTCACCTGCCGGGTGCGCAGCAGCTTGCCGATGCCTTCGTTGTCGATCCCGGCATTGTTGCTGGCAAAGGTCAGACCCGTAACCCCCGCATCGCGGATGGCGTCGAGCAAGCGTTCCGGCAGGCCGCACAGGCCAAAGCCCCCGGCGGCGATCAGCATGTTGTTGCGAAGAACGCCGTCAAGCGCGCTGGAAGCGTCAGGATAAAGCTTGGACATCGAAAATGGCCTGCATGCTGTGGGTGTTGGTCTCGCGACGAGAATCCCGTCTCCGGGATCTGGCGAGTGATTAGTGCGTTCATGGGGCGCTGTCACGCCCAAGCGAGTCGCCGAGTCGAATCGCCATTCATGTTGCGTCGCAAAACGGTAATAATCGCGAACTCTGCCTAAGATTTAGGCGATTGACTCCTTTTTGAGCAGTTCGGTGCGTCTTTGCGCACAAAATCACACCGTTCCGGACGTTAATTGCGTTCTTTGCAATCAAATGTGTTCCTTTCGCACTTGCACAATTGCACGCCTTGCGCCATTTAGGTCTCGCCTTTCAGGCATCCTCTCCCAAACTTTTCCAGCCCGGCACCTAGTGCCGGGCTTTTTTTATGTGCCGCGCATCCTCGGCAAACCCGCTGGTTGCGTGCCGAGATAGGGCCTTGCGCGGCTGCGGCATGGCTGATTGCATTCCGCCGCCCTGCTTCCTAGCTATCGGTTTCGTTCAAAAAATCGCAAGTTTGCAAGGAAGCGCCCCTAATGGCCGATGCCGAAACCCCCGCCCCGATCCGCACCGTGCGGCTGCAAGTGGCGCCCGCCCGACAGGAGGAATCCGGGGCCGGCATTGCCCGGATGCCGCGCGCCGCCTTCCAGAAACTCGGCATCACCGAAGGCGATGTGGTGGAAGTTCGCGGCAAGCGCACCACCGCCGCCATCGCGATGGCCGCCTATCCCGAAGACGATGCGCTTGACGTGGTGCGGTTGGACGGCCTCCAGCGCGGCAATGCGCAAGGCGGATCGGGTGAGCATGTCGAGATTGCCCGCGGCGAATCGCGCCCGGCCACCCGCGTGGTGTTTGCCCCCGCCCAGCGCGAGATGCGGCTGCAAGGGCCGACCCAGGCGTTGAAGCGCAACTTCTTCCGCCGCCCGCTGGTGGCCGGCGATCTGGTCGCCACCACCGGCCAGCAACCCGTGCAGAACATGCCCGCCGACGTGCGCCAATTGCTGCGTGCGCCGGCCTACGCGCTGACCCAGATCCGCCTCACCGTCGCCTCGACCAGCCCCAAGGGCATCGTCCATATCGACGAGAACACCGAGGTCGAACTGCGCGCCGAGTTTGAAGACCCCAGCCACGGCCGCGCGGTGGTGAACTATGACGATGTCGGCGGGATGGAGGAGACCATCCGGGCCTTGCGCGAAATGGTCGAACTGCCGCTGCGCTATCCCGAACTGTTCATCCGCCTCGGGGTTGAACCGCCCAAGGGCGTGCTGCTCCACGGCCCGCCGGGCACGGGCAAGACCCGCCTGGCGCAGGCCGTAGCGAACGAAAGCGACGCCGAATTCTTCATCATCAACGGCCCGGAAATCATGGGCTCGGGGTATGGCGAAAGCGAAAAGCGCCTGCGCGAGGTGTTCGAAGAAGCGACCCGCGCCGCGCCCGCGATCATCTTTATTGACGAGATCGATTCGATCGCCCCCAAACGCACCCAGGTGCCGGGTGAGGCGGAAAAGCGGCTCGTCGCCCAGCTGCTCACCCTGATGGACGGGCTGGAAAAGCGCGCCAACCTCGTCGTGATCGCGGCCACCAACCGCCCTGACGCCATCGACGAGGCGCTGCGACGTCCGGGCCGGTTCGACCGCGAGATCGTGATCGGCGTCCCCGACCAGCGCGGGCGGCGCGAGATTATCGGGATTCACACCCGCGGCATGCCGCTGGAAAGCGCCGTCGATCTGGATGAACTGGCGCGTGTCACCCACGGCTTTGTCGGCGCGGATATTGCCGCGCTGGCGCGCGAAGCCGCGATCGAGGCCGTGCGCCGGATCATGCCGCGGCTCGATCTGGATGAACGCACCGTCCCGCCCGAAGTGCTCGAAGACCTGTGCGTCAGCCGCGACGATTTCCTCAGCGCCCTGAAGCGCGTTCAGCCTTCGGCGATGCGCGAGGTGATGGTGCAGGTGCCCAATGTGGGCTGGGACGATATCGGCGGTGCGGGCGAGGCGACCGACAAGCTGAAGGAGGGGATCGAGCTGCCGCTCAAAAACCCCGAGGCCTTCCGCCGTCTGGGCATCCGCCCGGCCAAGGGCTTTCTGCTTTATGGCCCGCCCGGCACCGGCAAGACCCTGCTGGCAAAAGCCGTCGCCAAGGAGGCCGAGGCGAATTTCATCTCGATGAAATCCAGCGACCTCCTGTCCAAATGGTACGGCGAAAGCGAACAGCAGATCGCCCGCCTATTCGCCCGCGCCCGCGCGGTGGCACCCTGCGTGCTGTTCATCGACGAGATCGACAGCCTTGTCCCGGCCCGCGGATCAGGCCAGGGCGAGCCGCAGGTGACGGGGCGCGTGGTCAACACCATCCTTGCCGAAATGGACGGGCTGGAGGAACTGCAATCGGTGGTCGTGATCGGCGCGACCAACCGCCCGACGCTGGTGGACCCTGCCCTGCTGCGCCCCGGCCGGTTCGATGAGCTGGTCTATGTCGGCACCCCCGACAAGGCCGGACGCGAGCATATTCTGGGCATTCACACAGGCAAGATGCCGCTGGCCAATGATGTCGATCTGGGAAGCCTCGCGGCGCAGACCGAGCGCTTCACCGGCGCCGATCTCGAAGACCTCGTGCGCCGCGCCGGGCTTGCTGCGCTGCGGCGTCTGGGCGGCGATGTCAGCGAAGTCGCGGCGCAGGACTTCGACGCCGCGCTCAAGGATTCGCGCGCGACGGTGACGGTCGAGATGGAGGACGAGTACAAGAAGATGCGCGGCGAGCTGAAGAAGCGCGCGGCGGCGGTGCAGCCGATCGGGTTCTTCTCGCCCGACATGCTCAAGCCGACGCGGGAGAAGAAGCACGATTGAGCGGGGGTGCTTCGTTCCTGAAATGTTTCACGTGAAACATTGGCCATCGTTCGTCATCCCAGCGAAAGCTGGGACCTAGGGCCTCATAGTGCAGCGCTTGCTGCTCTAGGCCCCAGCGTCTGCTGGGGTGACGATAAACGCCTAATGCGCCGCGTCCCAGCTCATCCCCGTGCCGATGTCCACGCCCAGCGGCACGGTGAGTTCAACCGCGGGCAAGGCCGCCTCGGCCATCACCTGCCGGATGATCGGCGTCGCCGCCTCGACGCGGGCTTCGGGCAGTTCGAACACCAGTTCGTCGTGCACCTGCAACAGCATCCGCACGTCATGCAGCCCGGCATCCGCCAGCGCGGGCAGCATCCGCACCATCGCGCGCTTGATGATGTCGGCGCTGGTGCCCTGAATCGGCGCGTTGATCGCCGCGCGCTCTGACCCCTGCCGTTCGGCCTGGTTCTTGGAATTGATCCGCGGGAACCACGTCTTGCGGCCAAACAAAGTCTCGGAATAGCCCTTGGCCCGCACGCTTTCGAGCGTTTCGTGGATATAGCGCTGGATGCCGGGGAAGCGCTGGAAATAGGTGTCGATCATCGCCTGCGCCTCGTCCGACGACACTTCGAGCCGCCCGGCGAGGCCCCAGCGGCTGATGCCGTAGAGGATCGCGAAGTTGATGGTCTTGGCCCGCGCGCGGGTGTCACGCGTCACCTCGCCGAACATTTCGCGCGCGGTGCGGGCGTGGATGTCCTCGCCTTGGGCGAAGGCTTCTTTCAGGCTGTCGACATCAGCCATATGCGCGGCGAGGCGCAGTTCGATCTGCGAATAGTCCGCCGCCAGCAGCACGTTGCCGGGTTCGGGCACAAAGGCCTCGCGGATCTGCCGGCCGATGGCCGTGCGCACGGGTATGTTCTGCAAGTTGGGATCGGTCGATGACAGCCGCCCGGTCTGCGCGCCGACCAGAGAATAGCTGGTGTGCACCCGCCCCGTTGCGGGGTTGATCGCTTCCTGCAAGGCATCGGTATAGGTCGACTTCAGCTTGGCCAGCTGACGCCATTCCAACACCTTTCGGGCAATCGGCGCGCCCTCGACTGCGAGCTTTTCCAGCACCGAAACGTCGGTCGAATATTGCCCGCTCTTGCCTTTCTTGCCGCCTTTGTAACCCAGCTTGTCAAACAGGACATCGCCCAGCTGCTTGGGGCTGCCGACGGTGAATTCCTGCCCGGCGAGCGCATGGATTTCGCCTTCCAGCCGGCCGATTTCGATGGCGAATTCCTCTGACAATTTTGCCAGCCGCGCCCGGTCGACCCGGATACCTTCACGCTCCATCGCGGCGACCACGGGGATCAGCGGGCGGTCCACCCGTTCGTAAACCTTGCTGCCGCCCTCGATGGCGAGGCGCGGTTTCAGATGCGCATGGAGCCGCCAGGTGACGTCCGCATCCTCGGCGGCATAAGCAGTCGCGCGGTCCAGCGGGACTTCGGCGAAGCCGATCGCCTTTTTGCCGGTGCCGCACAGGTCCTTGAACGGGATCGGGGTATGGCCAAGGTGGCGCTGGGAGAGTTCGTCCATCCCGTGGCCGCCCCCCATGCCATCCTCACCGCGCCCCGCATCCAGATCGAAGCTGATGACCATGGTGTCGTCGATGGGCGCGACCATGATCCCCTGCCGCGCCAGCACGTTCATATCATACTTGCCGTTCTGGAAGATCTTGAGGACCGCCTCATCCTCCAGCAGCGGTTTCAGCGCGGCAATGGCTGCGGCCATCGGCACCTGCTCGGGCTTTTCGGCGAACATGTCGCTGCCGCCCCCCCCGATATTATGGTGACCCAAGGGGATGTAGCACGCATCATTGGGGCCAAGCGCGAGGCTGACCCCGACCAGATCGGCCCGGATCGCATCGAGCGAGCTTGTTTCGGTATCCACCGCGACCGCCTGCGCGGCGCGCGCGCGGGCGACCCAGGCTTCCAGCCGTTCGAGGGTCTGTACCGTTTCATAGGCGGCGTGATCGACAGCGGGAAAATCGGGCAGGGCCTGCCGATTGGCCTCGGCATTACCTTTCGTCCCCGCCGTGCTCGGCTTGGGCGGATTGAGATCGGTGGTGCGCGACGGGCTGCCCGCACCGGCATCCAGCCGCCGCAAGAGCGAGGTAAAGCCATGCTGCGAAAGGAACGCGGCCAGCGGTTCGGGCGGCACCGGGCCGAGTTTCATTTCGTCCAGCGGCTGCGGCAGATCGCAATCCTCTTTCAGCGTGACCAGCACCTTGCTGAGTTCGGCATCGGCCCGGCCTTCGATCAGGCGGTCTTTCAGCTTCGACGGTTTCATTGCAGGCGCCGCATCCAGCGCCGCGGTGAGCGAGCCATGTTCGGCGATCAGCTTCGAGGCTGTCTTGGGCCCGATCCCGTAAATGCCGGGCACATTGTCGACCGCATCACCCATCAGCGCCAGCACGTCACCCACCAGTTCGGGGCCGACGCCGAATTTCTCCTCGACCTCCTCCAGCCAGATGCGCTGGTTCTTCATCGTGTCGAGCATGTCGATGCGCCCACGCCCTTGGGCGCCGTTCACCTCGCCGATCAGCTGCATCAGATCCTTGTCGGACGATACGATGGTGACATCCCACCCCCGTTCCTGCGCGCGGCGGGCATAGGTGGCGATCAGATCGTCCGCCTCCAGCCCCGGCACTTCGATGCAGGGCAGACTGAAGGCGCGGGTGGCATCGCGGATCAGCGGGAATTGCGGGACGAGATCCTCGGGCGGCTCGGGCCGGTTGGCCTTGTAATGTTCATAGAGATCGTTGCGAAAGCTGACCCCGCTCGCATCCAGAATAACCGCAAGATGCGTCGGCCCGTCCGCCGCATCGAGATCGGCGGCCAGCTTCCACAGCATCGTGGTGTAGCCATAGACCGCGCCGACCGGCGTGCCTTCCGGGTTCGTCAGCGGCGGCAGCCGGTGATAGGCCCTGAAGATATAGGACGAGCCATCGACGAGATAGAGGTGCTGCTTTTCCGACATGCCAGCCTGCTAGCAGGCACAAGCCAGCGCGGGTAGAGGCTTGGCGCAGCGAAGGCACCCCCGAGGTGCCGATCAAAATGTGGCAGAATTACGGCAAAATTACGGCTCGGCGCCCTAAT
Organism: Porphyrobacter sp. TH134; assembly: GCF_002855495.1. Lineage (GTDB taxonomy): Bacteria > Pseudomonadota > Alphaproteobacteria > Sphingomonadales > Sphingomonadaceae > Erythrobacter. The sequence continues at coordinate 154,808 of NZ_PKRO01000002.1, read as the reverse complement.
TCACTTGTCACCCCTGCGATGTGCCCCTAGATTCAGGTTCGAACCGGGCAAACGCCAGAACCCGGTCGGCGCAGCTTTAACGCTGCGTGTTTTTCGCACACGGAAGGGAAAATATACCATGCGCAAGATCATCCTCGCTGCCTCCATCGCCACCTCGGCTCTCGGCCTTGCTGCCTGCAGCGAAACCACCGAAACCGAAACCGAAGAAGCCGTCGACGCGATGGCCGCCGATGCCGAAGCCAACGCTGACAGCGCGGGCGCAGCCATCGAAGGCGCTGCCACCGACACTGCCGAAAGCGTTGAAGCTGCCGCTGACAGCGCTGCCGACGCCGCCGAAAAGACTGCCGACGACATCGGTGACGCAGCGGCCGACGTTGCTGCCGAAGCCGAAAAGGCTGCCGAATAAGCTAGGGGCGCGCTCTCGCCGGTGCGGCGGGACAGCGCAAAACAAAAAGGGCGGTGCCGCGCGGTGCCGCCCTTTTTGCTGTCCGACCCATTACGCGGCCAATCAGCCGCCAGTGCCGTAAGGCGCGCTGGCCCAGTTGCGGGTTGGGTTTTGCGCCTGAAGGGTTTGGGCGCGCACGGCAAAGCCATCATACAGCGCGCGGGCAATCGCGGCGATCCGCTCCTCGCGGGCAAGCTTGGTGCCCTGCCCGGTGACATAGATCGCCACCGCGATGACGCGGCCATCCGGGCATTCGATCAGGCCGATATCGCTCGACGTGTTGTTCAATGATCCGGTCTTGTGGCTGACCCGCGCTTCCAGCGGGATATGCGCAGGGATCCGGCGCTTGCCCGTGACGGTGCGGCTCATCGCCGATAGCAGCACTTGCCGGCTTTGGTCCGACAGGAAATCACCGCGGTACAGCCCTGCCAGCAGGCGCACCATGGCGCGCGGGGTGGCGGCATCGCGGGTGTCGATATGGACGGCCGGGTTATGCTCGCCGTCATCGCGCACCAGCGTGGCGATGTCGCGGTTGATCGAGAACTCGGCAATTCCCTGACGCCGGATCCAGTCATTGACGACCGCCGGGCCGCCAACCGCCGCCAGCAGCGCATCGGTTGCCGGGTTGGAGGAACGCGTAATCATGATCTCGATCAGATCGATCGCGGGCAGATACTGGCCGGGGCGCACGGGCGCCTTGGCCGACGAATACTTGGCCGAGGCGACCGGCAGCATCAGCGGGAATTCGGAGGTGAGCGAAAAGCGTCCCTGCTCGACCATTTCGAGGAAGGTGCCTGCCACGGCGATCTTGCTGGTCGAAGCCATGGGGAACAGCTGGTCGCCCAGCACCATCACCTCCTCGCCCGTGGCAAGGTCAATCGCGGCCACACCGATGCGTCCCATCGCCGGGTTGGCGAGATCCGCGATGCGCTGTTCAAAGCTGGAGGCGTAGACCGCCTCGAAGCTTTGCGGGCTGCGCGCCTGGGTGCCGAAGGTGTTGTCGAATGTCGCCTGAAGCTCGTCCGGACTGGCTGCCGCCGGGCTGGCAATAGCCGCGAAGGAGGCCGCAAGGCCGGTGAGCGTGACGAGGATGCGAGGGCGTGCCATGCGACGAGGCTACTCCAACAGGGTTGCGGCGAGCTTAACGATGCACTTATCCACGCCTGAATGGCCGCGGCAAGCAGGCAATTGGCCCCATGCGGTGAACGGTGCGCCGCACAAGACCGGGGCGGGCCAGCCGATGGCGAAGGCAGGATGCGGCTGCTCGGCTGATATCGTGGTTTCGTCGAATGGGCCCGCGTCATGGCACCGGCGGGGTTGACTGCGCGGGTTGACGCGGCACTCTAGCGGTCAAGCGTACAACCTAGGGGACTTTACCATGACCGATGCTTTCGCTGCGCGCGCCTCGCGCGGTGTTCTTGCCGCTTTGCTGCTATCCGCCTCGGGCGTGGCCTATGCCCAAAGCGTGCAAATCGTGCAGCCGGGCGCGCCCGGTCAGGCGAGCAAGACCCTGACCGCCGAAGACGCGACCAAGCTGGCGCAGGCAAGCTACACCGCGTCCGATGTCGCCTTCATGCAGCACATGATCGTGCACCACACCCAGGCGCTGGAGATGGCCGTGCTGGTCAAGGAGCGCACCAACACCAAGGAACTGGTGGATATCGCCGGGCGGATCGAATCCAGTCAGGCGGACGAAATCGCCTTCATGAAGGGCTGGCTGGCCGAGCGGGGGGAGCCAGCGGAAGACCCCAAGATGGCAGGCCACGGCGCGCATATGCATCACATGATGGCGGGCATGGCGAGCCCAGATCAGATGGCAGCGCTGGCAGCGGCCAAGGGCGTGGAGTTCGACCGCCAGTTCCTCACCCTGATGATCGCCCACCACGAAGGCGCGGTCGAGATGGTCGAAAAGCTGCTGGATGAAGACGGCACCGCCGCCGATCCGGTGCTGTACCAGTTCGTCGGCGATATCGACAGCGAGCAGACCGGCGAGATCGAACGGATGGACAAGCTGCTCGCCGGCCTGTCCGCCGATCCGCGTTCGGGCCTTGCAGCGGGCTTCGACAATGCGGGCGAGGCGATCCTGAACCTCACCAAGGTCGCGAGCCTCGGCAAGCCTGCGGGCTTCTTCAACCCCGCCAACCCCGCCGACCTGCGCCCGCCCGTCCCGCCCAAGAAAGACGCCAAGAAGGACGGGGACGCCAAGGATGAGGCCAAGCCCGAAGCCGCACCAGCCGTAGCGGCCGCGCCGGATGCAGCCGCAGCCACCCCGCCCGAGCGTGAGGAAGAAGACCTCACCGAATATGCGGAGCGCTCTCCGCTGCTCGATTTCGCCAATACGGACATTGCCTTCTTTAGCGATGTGATGGTCGCAGGCTCGTATCACGGGTTCAACCTCTACAAGCTGGGCGCTGATGGCGTGCCAGCGCTGATGAGCAGCGTGGTCTGCCCCGGCGGGCAGGGCGATGTCTCGGTGGTGGGCAATATCCTTGTGATGAGCGTCGAGCAGACCCGCGGCCGGGTCGATTGCGGGCTGGAAGGCGCGCCGGGCAAGGTCAATGAAGACCGTTTCCGCGGCCTGCGCATCTTCGACATCTCCGATCTTTCGCGTCCGCGTCAGGTCGGCGGAGTGCAGACCTGCCGGGGCAGTCACACCCATTCCATCGTCAGTGCCGATGACACGCGCCTGATCGTCTACAATTCCGGCACCGCCGGGATCCGCGAGACCGAGGAACTGGCCGGTTGCATCGGCGAGGTCCCCGGCGACACCCGCACCGCGCTGTTTTCGGTCGATGTGATCGAGATCCCGCTGGCCGACCCCTCCAAGGCCCGCATCGTCAAATCCCCGCGCGTCTTTGCCGACACCGCGACCGGCGAAATCGCCGGTCTGTGGCGCGGCGGCGACCATGGCGACAACACACAGCGCACCGCGCCGACCGATCACTGCCACGACATCACCGTCTTCCCCGCATTGAAGCTGGCGGCAGGCGCGTGTTCGGGCAATGGCATCCTGTTCGACATCGCCGACCCGCTGAACCCCAAGCGGATCGACGCGGTGACCGACACCACCTTTGCCTATTGGCATTCGGCCACCTTCAACAATGATGGCACCAAGGTGATCTTCACCGACGAATGGGGCGGCGGCGGGCGGCCGCGCTGCAAGGCGTCCGACCCCAAGACCTGGGGCGCCAATGCGGTCTATGACATTGTCGACGGCAAGCTCGTCTTCCGCGCCCATTACAAGATGCCCGCGCCGCAATCCGACAAGGAAAACTGCGTCGCGCACAATGGCTCGATCATCCCGGTGCCGGGCCGCGATCTGTTTGCGCAGGCCTGGTATCAGGGCGGGCTCAGCGTGATGGACTTCACCGACAGCGCCAATCCGAAGGAAATCGCCTATTTCGATCGCGGGCCGATCAACGACAAGCAGATGGTGCTGGGCGGTTACTGGTCGGTCTACTGGTACAATGGCCACATCTACGGCACCGAGATCAGCCGCGGGATCGATGTCTTCGCCCTCGCGCCGAGCGAGCACATGACCGAGGCCGAAATCGCCGCCGCGAAGGCCGCGAAGTACGAAGACAACCGCTTCAATCCGCAAACCCAGACCCGCGTAACGTGGGACGCGGGCGTGATCGAAGCCGCCGAAGCCAGCCGCAAGGGCGGCTGATCCGCCCCTGCTGTCCGCCCACGCGCCATATCGGGGCGTGGGCGCGACAGGGCGCAATTCCGGCCCGTGCAGGTGCTTGCCTATTGGCGGCGAATTTGCGAGTCGGCAGGTTTGCAAATCGGCTCTCATGGCCGGGGCGCGGCGAGAGGTGCTGAACCAGAATGACCGGTTTCAAGCTTGCAAAGGAACGCCGCTCGGTTGTTCTCAAGCGCAAAGCGCAACAGTTTTTCGGGGCCTGGGGCGTCTTCTTTCAGGGGTTCGTGGAAGAGCCGGTGATGGTCGGATCGATCATCCCGTCCTCGCGCTTCACGATCCGCAAGATGCTCGCCCCCGTCGATTGGGACCGGTGCCAGCTGTTTGTCGAATATGGCCCGGGCGTTGGCACCTTCTGCCAGCCGGTGCTCGACCGCTTGCGGCGCGACGGCACGCTGATCGTGATCGACACCAACAAGCTGTTCATCGACTATCTCAACCGCCACATCCGCGACAGCCGCTTCATCGCGGTGCACGGATCGGCTGAGGACGTGGAAGACATCATCCGCGCCCACGGGCACGAGCGGGCCGATTACATCCTGTCAGGCCTGCCGTTTTCCACCCTGCCCGACGGCGTCGGCCCGCGCATCGCCGCCGCCACGCACCGCGCAATCCGTCCGGGCGGGGCGTTTCTGACCTACCAGTTCAGCAAATCGGCCCAGACCTTCACCGAAAAGCATTTCGACCGGATCGAGTGCGGGTTCGAATGGCTCAATATCCTGCCCTGCCGTCTGGTGTGGGGCTGGAAAGAGAAAGATTAGGGCTGCACCTCGGCCCCTGCCCCGGCGCGCTTGTCCAGCCAGGGGCGCAGCGGGAACAGCCACTGCTCCCTGATCGACAAGCGCTTGCGATCATCCTGCCCCACCACTTCGCTCTCGCCCTCCTTGTAGGTGCCGAACACGCGGTCCCACAAAATCACGCTGTTGCCGTAATTGCAGCGCGTGTCCTCGTAAGACAGCGCGGTGTGATGCAGCGAGTGGTTGCGGATGGTGGTGAAGAAATAGCCGTACCAGATCGGCGGATCGGCGCGGACATTGGCATGGGCAAAAGCCGCAATCGCACCTGACGCGGTGATGGCGGCGAACAGGGCGTTGAGGTCCACATCCAGCAGTGCAATCACGCCCAAGCTGATGAGGAACAGCTCGATCGGATTGCCGATGAAACCCTTCATCGCATTCAGCTGTGTGATGTGATGATGCGGCGCATGGGTCAGCCACAGCGGCGTCCAGTTGTGCATCGCCCGGTGCATCCAGTACTGGCCGAATTCAAAGGTGAACATCACCACCAGCACCTGCACCATGAAGGGGCTGTCCGCGAGCCAGGGGGTGGCGATGCCCCAGGCCTGCTTCAGCTCGCCCAGCGGGCCGTTGACCACCGTATCTGTGAAAAACCCGATCACGCCGTAACCGAAGGCGACATAGAACACATCGGTCGCCAGCTCGCGCCGATTGATGCGCCAGCCCTTGTGGCGTTCAAACAGCAGTTCCAGCACCTGCACAAACGCCAGCGTGCCAAGGCCCACCGCCATGATCGCCCAGCCGCCCTCGACCCACGCAGCCGGCGCCAAGGCCCAGAAGGCCCAGATCGCCGCAACGGTTGCGGGCGGCAGCAGGTTGATAAGCGATTGTCTCACCGGATCGGCCCCTATGACTGGCCACCGCTCTATGGCGGCGTCCCGGGCCGTGAGAATACGCCATTGTGCGTAAGCGGTCGAGGGGGCCGCTAGAACGTATAGGTCAGCCCCAGCCCGGCGATGAACTGGTCAGCGCTGCCCGCTTCGGCGACGATCGGGGAGCGCTTGAAATCGCCCAATATCCGGTAATATCCCACCACCGCCACCGCAGTCAGACCCTTGGTGAGATCGCCGGTCAGCGCATGGGTCGCCAGCAGGTTGACCCCGGCACGTTTGAACCCGTCGCCAGCCTCGCCATAGGTGGACAGGCCGCTTGCCGCTGCCGCATCGGGATCGATGTTGAAATAATAATCGCCGAAATCATTGCCGACATATTCGGCCAGCACCGATGCGCCGACAAAGGTCTTGGTGGACAGCGGCGTGCCATATTCGATGGTGGGGGTGACGATATAGCTGCCATGCGCGCCCGCCACATCCCAGCGCGCGTCCACGCGCAGGCTCAACAGATCGTAATCGCTGGTCATCACGCCGGTTTTGGTAATCCCGGCCCAGCCGCCTACCTCTATCGCGGTATCAAGCTTGCCAAGCGCCTTGACCTGCGGGTCCTTGATCAGCGCGGTTCGATCAAGGCGCACCGCGGCCACGGGGCCAAATCCCACATCGATGCTGCGTCCCGGCGCTTCATCACGGATCACATCGGCATAGATCGCCGGCCCCCGCGAGAAAAAGTTGAAACCCGACACCTTCCCGCGCACGACCACTTCAGGGATGATGATGTTCTCGTCCGCACCCTCGTAGCTCGGGACAGAAATGACCCCGGTGCCCAGCGTGAGGAAATCGCCCCCGTCTTCTGCCGAAGTTTCAACCTCCGCCGGCGCACCCTGCGCTTGCAGTTGGGCGGGGATCGCCAGCAACAGAGCCAGGCCAGCGGTGGCCGGGGCCGTCTTTGAGGGGCGTCGCATTCATTCGTCTCCAGTCGCATTAAGGGGACGAGCGAACCCGCGCCGGGCCAACAAGTTGCCGGCCCTGCGCTGATGCGTGCCGGGCGTCGGATCAAATCACAGGGTGACGGCAATAACGGGACGCAAGCGGGGAAAAGGGTTGTCCCGTAGGTCCAACGCATCACGCCCGCGCGGCAACCTCGGCGGCGTCGAAATAGTGGATGCGCAATTCGCGCAGCAGGCCGTCCTCAAAGGTCCCGGCCTCGCAGATGGTCTGGGTGAAGGGGGCGCTGCCGTCCTTGGGGTGCATGGTCAGGCGGATCACCATCACCGCATGGGTCTCGCCCCCGGTGCAATCGAGAATTTCGAGATCGGTGCTGCCCCAAGTGCCATACATGGCGGCGGCGCAGCGTTGCAGCGCGTCACGCCCGCGCCATTCGCCTGCAAAGGGGAGCGAGTTCGCCTCGTAGAGCACGAAATCGGGGTGGATCAGCGCCGCGACCGCGTCCCAATCACGGGTGCCGGCGGTGGCGTAGACGTTAGCCAGCAACTCTCTGGGGGTGAGTCCTTGTTGTCCTACCGGTTCAGCCTGCGGCTGTGCTTCGCGTCCGCTACTTGAGGGCATTACTCGTCGATCGTCCCGATCAAATCGCCGACCTTGTAGACCGCGCCTTCCTCGCCGGTCGGGCGGATGATCCCGCTGGCCTGCGCCTCGATCTCGGTGGTGCTCTTGTCGGTTTCGACGGTGTAGATGATGTCGCCCTTCTCGACGCGTTCGCCGGGGCCGAACATCCATTCGACGAGGGTCATTTCGACAGCGCTCATGCCGAGCTTGGGGATGCGGATTTCCGATGCCATTCTACGCCTGTCCTGCTTGGTTTGAGCTGCAATTAGCCCTTCCCCGTGGGGAAGGGTTGGGATGGGGGTTCCACACCCGCTGATGCCGTACCCCCACCCCCAACCCCTCCCCAAGGGGAGGGGGATTTATGGCTTGCCTACCGATGCCTTGATCTGGGCGACGATGTCCGACTTCTGCGGGATCCACGCCTGTTCGAGGTGGCTGGCGAAGGGCACCGCCGAGAAGGTCCCGCCGATGCGCCGCACCGGGCCCTTGAGGCTGTCCCAGCACTTTTCCTGAATGTTGGCGGCGAGTTCCGCGCCGGTGCCGAAGGGGCGGACGGCCTCGTGCAGGGTCAGCGCGCGGCCGGTCTTGCGGACCGATGCGAGCACGGTCGCCTCGTCGTAAGGGGCGATGGTGCGCAGGTCGATCACCTCGACGCTGATGCCTTCCTTCGCCAGATCATCGGCCACCGCCAGCGCATCCAATACGGTGCGGCCATAGGTGATGATCGAGATATCGGTGCCCTCGCGCGCAATCGCGGCCTTGCCGAGCGGCACGCGGTAGCCCGGGCCCGGGTCCTCGGCCTTGAGGCCATAGCACAGGATGTTCTCGATGAAGATCACCGGGTCATTGGCGTCGATGCTCGCCCGCATCAGCCCGCGCGCATCGGCGGGGTTCGACGGGGTGACGACATGGATGCCGGCGACATGAGCGAACCACGCCTCCAGCATATCCGAGTGCTGCCCGCCGAAGCCGACGCCGACCCCGGTGGTGGTGCGGATCACCATCGGGCACGGGGTCTGCCCGCCGCTCATGAAGCGCAGCTTGGCGGCGTGGTTGACGATCTGGTCCATGCACACGCCGACGAAGTTCATCAGCATGATCTCGGCAATCGGGCGTTGGCCCGCGAGTGCCGCGCCCACCGCCGCGCCGATGATTGCGGTCTCCGAGATCGGCGTGGCGCGGATGCGGTGTTCGCCATACTTCTCGGTGAGGCCCGCAGTGACCTTGAACACGCCCCCGCCCTGCTTGGCGGAAACGTCCTCGCCAAGGCAGAACACGCCCGGATCGTCGGCCATCGCCTCGTCGATTGCGAGGTTCAGCGCCTGGGTCATGGTGATCTGGGCCATCAGGCGGTCTCCTCCAGCACGTCCTTGTAGATTTCGTCGGTATCCGGCAGCGGCGCGGCGAGCGCGCGTTCGACCGCCGCGTTGATCTGGGCGTCGATGTCGGCGACGATCGTGTCCAATTCTTCCTCGGTGAACTGGTGCTCCAGCATCACCTTCCTGAGCTTGGGCAGCGGGTCTTCGGCCTTCATTTCGGCGATGTGTTCGGGCGGCATGTAGCTGAAGTCCGCGCCGAAGAAGTGGCCCATCATGCGGTAGCACATGGCCTCGACCAGCGTGGGCCCTTCGCCCCGGCGGGCGCGGTCGACCGCCTCTTTCACGGCGGGGTAGATCTGGTGGACATCATTGCCGTCAACCGTCACGCCCGGCATCCCGTAGCCCGCCGCGCGCGTGGCGATGCTGGGGCTGTCGGTGTGATCAGCGTAAGCCGTGTGCTCGCCGTAGCGGTTGTTCTGGCACAGGAATATTACGGGGAGCTTATACAGCTGGGCCATGTTCATCGCTTCGTGGAAGCCGCCGATATTGGCCGCGCCGTCGCCGAAGCTCACCAGCGTCACGCGCCCATCGCCGTTGTTCTGGCTCGCCATCGCAAGGCCGTTGGCGATGGGGAGGCCCGAGCCGACCACGCCGGTCGTCACCATAATCCCCGTCTCGGGATCGGTGATGTGCATGGTGCCGCCCTTGCCCTTGCAGGTGCCGGTCGCCTTGCCGAGGCATTCGCCCCACCACTTTTCCATCGGGATGCCCTTGGCGGTCTGTTCGCCCTGCCCGCGATAGGTGCAGACGACGTAGTCCTCTTTCTCCAAGGCCGCCATCGCCGCAGCCGAGACCAGTTCCTGCCCGCGCACGCAGTAATACATCACCGCGACCTTGCCGCCCATCAGCAGCTCGCGGAACTTCTCGTCGGTGCGGTTCACCTTCATCGTGCGGGTGTAGATGTCGAGCAGCGTGTCGCGATCGATTTCGGCCATGGTTTATCGCCTTGCTTGGGGGGAGTTTAGAACTGGACGCGCTGGGTGAACCCGCCATCGACCACGATGTTCGCGCCGGTCATGTAGGGCACCGCGGGGCTCGCCACGAAGACGATCGCCTTGGCGACCTCGACCGGCTCGCCGAAGCGGCCCGTCGGCATCTTGGCGAGGGTCGCATCGTAGAGCGGCTTCATGTGCTCCTCGATGATCTCCCAGTTGCCGCCCTTGTAATAGATCGCGCCCGGCGAAACGGTGTTCACGCGGATGCCCTTGGCCGCATAGGCCTGGCTGAGCTGCGAGGCATAGGTGATCAGCGCGGCCTTCAGCGCGTTGAAGGGGTTGGGCGCGATGAAGGTTTCGAGCGCGGCGGTGGATGACAGCATCACGATGGAACCGGTGCCGGATGCCTCGAGGTAAGGCGTCAGCGTCTCGACCGCGAAGGCCGCGCCCTTCAGGTCCATGTCGAGACACGCCTGCCAGTCCCCGGCCCCGCCGGTGCCCGAGGCGCTCGCGGTGTGAACGAAGATGTCGCACCCGCCCAGTTCCTTCGCGGCCTTTTCGAGCCACGCCTGATAGGCCTCGGTCCCGCTCGCCATGTCGAACACTTCGGCGAACACCTTGCCCGGCCCTGCCGCGTCGATTTCAGCGACGGCGGCGGCGATCTTGTCTTCCTTGCGGGAGAAGAAGGCGACGTCAGCACCCTCAGCCGCGAACAGCTTGAGCGATTGCAGCCCGAGGCCATGCGCCCCGCCGTTCATGATGACCTTCTTGCCCTTCAATCCCAGATCCATCGCGCCTCTCCCCGGCTTATCGTGTTGGGACGAGGGGATAGCCGAGGCAGGGGGCGGGGCGTATCGTCAATTTTGGGGGGTGGGGGGAGTCTTTGTGTTCCGCACGCCGTTCGGCGCGCGAAATCCTCGCTCACACGCCCTGCGGTCGCTGCGCGATCGATGGTCACCGTTGGGGCTGTCTGGTTTTGGGCGACCCGCGCTCGGTTTTTTATGGCTGGAGCTGGGTGGTTTTCTGCCATCCCGCCGCCCCGGGCCGCCCCGGGGCCCCGCTGCTGATTGTTTCTTCATCAAATCATGAGATTACTGCCGTGTCTAGGTTATGGGACGGAGAAACGACATGGCGCGCATTATTCAGGCAGCATGGCTGGCACTCGCCGCGCTTCTGCTACCCGGCTGCTCCTTCGCTGAGAACAAAGCCCCCGACTATCGCTACCGCCTCACAGTCGAGGTCGAGACGCCTGACGGTTTGAAAACCGGGTCAAGCGTCATCGAGGTGCAGCAAACTCTTGTGCGCGCCGGGTCGGTCCCGGCGAACCAGGCGGTCCAGCGGCGGGTGCGCGGGGAAGCGGCGGCGGTTGATCTACCGGGTGACAAGACGCTGTTTGCGCTGCTGCGGTCGGACAATGATCCGAATTGGGCAAGCATGGTTTATGTCCTTCTGGCGCCGCAGGAGAACAAGCCATTCGAAGACGCGCTGGACGATGTCCTCGAAGTCACGGGCAAGCGGACGCTTCCGCGCACATGGCCCGCAGACTTGTGGATCCAAGAACGGTCGGCCTATCCGATGCTGGTGACCTTCGGCGATCCCGCCGATCCGACCAGCGTTGCCAAGGTCGATCCCGATAATCTGGCGGCAACCTTTGGCGAGGGGGTGAAGCTCAAGCGCATCACCGTCGAGCTGACCGATGACCCGGTGACAACCGGGATTGAGGCTCGGCTTCCGCCACCCTCACCCAAAGGATTCTATGTGATGCGGATGGAAGTAGATGGTGAGCAAAGAACAATGCTCCTCGGTCGGTCAGCCTTTTCGAAAGGTACTCAAAAATGAATCGCGACGTCTTCCTCTCGCTTCTGGCCCTCGACGCTTACAACCGCAGTTATGGCCAAACACTAAACGATCTTGAAGTTCCGAATTTCGATACAAATGGCCAGCCCCTCCAAAATGTTCGGATCGGTAACGCCAGAATTATCTCGGATTCCTCATTACTTGGAGAAACCGCTGATGGACGTATCGACGAAGCCGCAGGCTTTTACGCCATCGCCTACGAGTGGAACAACAACGGCATCAATGAGACGGTCATTTCCTATCGGGGAACCAACTTTCCCGACCTGAGCAATTTGACCTCCGAAGCTGCGGAGGCCGCATGGGACGACTCCTCGGCCCGAAACGCATCCTTAGCTTGCTGAACCGCCAAACGGGCAAAGGCAGCGGGACGCCGGGTCAGGCCCGAGGCGGCGATGATGTTGATGTCTTAAACGGGGTCGCAAGCCGAACGGCAGCTATTATTCTGATATCGGCTTAAGCAGACTGCCCAGCGCGCGCGGTCGCCCGCGACCGCAAGCGCGACTGCGCGCCCGCAGGTGCCCGGAACGTCGCGCAGCGATGTGGAGGAATAGCACCGGAGGACGCTCGCACGGAGGTCCGAGCGAAACCGCAAGGACTCCATTCTCGCCCCGCAAGGGCGAGAATGGTGCTGCTGGGGAGGATTGAACTCCCGACCTCACCCTTACCAAGGGTGCGCTCTACCACTGAGCTACAGCAGCGCCGGACAAGGCGCGCCCTATTGTCGCGCGGCCTCGTCTTGTCAAGCAAGGCTTGAAGCACAGCGTTAATAAGGCCAATGCGTTGCCCATGAGTGAACATGCTCGCAAGAATATGTCCCCGGGGAACGACCGTGCAGAACGTCTCGCGGCCAAGCTGCGCGAAAATCTGCGTCGGCGAAAGGCGCAGGCCCGCGCGGCGGCTGGGCCGGGAGCAGGGCCGGAAGCAGGGGCGGCGGGCGATTCGGATGCGCCGGATGCAACGCAGGGCCTTCCCAATTCGTCCGGCGAAAGCTAACCCCCGCGCTCTGTTTGCGTAAAGGGAGCAGGGGCTCGGAACCCCGGAGACAAAATGCCCAAGCTGATCCTTGTCCGCCACGGCCAAAGCCAGTGGAACCTCGAAAACCGCTTCACCGGCTGGTGGGATGTGGACCTGACCGATCAGGGCGTGGCCGAGGCCCGCGCCGCGGGCGCGTTGATGAAGGCCAAAGGCGTGCTGCCGACCGTGGGCTTCACCTCGCTCCAGACCCGCGCGATTCGGACGCTGAACCTCGCACTGGAAGAAGCCGGACGGCTGTGGATCCCGGTGACCAAGGACTGGCATCTGAACGAACGCCACTACGGCGGGCTGACGGGCCTCGACAAGCAGGAAACCCGCGACAAGCACGGCGACGAACAGGTGCTGATCTGGCGCCGCAGCTTCGATGTGCCGCCGCCGGTGCTGGAAGCAGGCAGCGCATTCGATCTGGCCGCAGACCCGCGCTATTCCGGAATTGCGATCCCGAATACCGAAAGCCTCAAGCTGACGATTGAACGCGTGCTGCCCTATTGGGAGAGCGACATCCTGCCGGTGCTCCTCCGCGGCGAGACCGTGATCATCTCGGCCCACGGCAACAGCTTGCGGGCGCTGGTCAAGCACCTGTCGAACATCTCGGACGCGGACATCACCGATCTGGAGATTCCCACCGGCCAGCCGATCATCTACGACTTTGACGGCAGCACAGTGACGGGTGAGCGTTACTATCTGAAGGACGCATGATGGAACAGGCTGGGGGCAAGGTTGCGATCGTGATGGGCAGCCAGTCCGACTGGCCGACCATGAAGGCCGCCGCCGATGTGCTGGACGAGCTGGAAGTGGCCTACGAGGCGCGCATCACCTCGGCCCACCGCACGCCTGACCGGATGGTGGCGTTCGCCAAGGGCGCAGAAGGCGAAGGCTTCAGCGTCATCATCGCAGGGGCCGGCGGCGCGGCGCATCTGCCCGGCATGATCGCCAGCATGACCCACCTGCCGGTGCTGGGCGTGCCGGTGCAATCGAAGGCACTGTCGGGGATGGATAGCCTGCTCTCGATCGTGCAGATGCCCGGCGGCATTCCCGTCGGCACGCTGGCCATCGGCGAGGCGGGCGCGAAGAACGCCGGGCTGCTGGCCGCCGCGATCCTCGCGCTGGGAGACGAGGCGCTGTCGGAACGGTTGCAGGACTGGCGCGCCGCCAAAAGCGCTGCCGTGGCCGAGGTGCCGGCCGGGGAACCTGGCCGTTGATGTTGCCCCCCGGCTCCACCATCGGCATTCTGGGCGGCGGACAGCTGGGCCGGATGATGGCTGTCGCGGCCGTGCAGCTGGGCTACAAGGTCATCGGCTTTGCGCCTGCCGGCGATAATGTCGCGGGCGATGTTTGCGCCGATTTCATCACCGCCGCGTGGGACGATGCCGCTGCGCTCGCCGCCTTTGCGGGGCGCTGTGCTGTGGTGACCTGGGAGTTTGAAAACGTCCCGCTCGGCACGGTTTCCGCGATCCCCCAGCACTTGCTTGCCTGCCCCTCGCGCGCTTTGGAGGTGGCACAGGACCGGCTGAACGAGAAAAACTTCGCTGCCGAGTTCGGCGGCACGCCTGCGCCCTACGCGCGGGTCGAAAGCCCGGCTGACTTCGCGGCGGCCCTGACCAGCATCGGCACCCCCGGCATCCTCAAGACCGCGCGCGATGGCTACGATGGCAAGGGGCAGTGGCGGGTGCGCTCGGCGCTGGAAGCGGGCGGGGTGCCGTTCCCCGGCGTCACCTGCATCTACGAAGGCTTCGTGACCTACGAAACCGAGTTTTCGGTGATCCTGGTGCGCGGTCGGGACGGAACGATTAAATTCTGGGATTCCACGGCAAATCTTCATGAAGGCGGGATGCTCACGCAGTCGATCCTGCCCGCAGGCGCGCTGGTCGAAGCGCAGGTCCCCGCCGCCCGCCAGCTCGCCGCAAAGGTCGCCGATACGCTCGGCTATGTGGGTGTGCTGACCCTCGAGTTCTTCGCCACGCGCGAAGGCCCGGTGTTCAATGAAATGGCGCCGCGGGTCCACAATTCGGGCCACTGGACCATCGAGGGCGCGGCCACCAGCCAGTTCGAAAACCACATCCGCGCGATCTGCGGCCTGCCGCTGGGCGGCACGGCGACCCGCTTTGCCAGCATCGAAATGCGCAATATCGTCGGCGAGGATGCGCTGAAAGCGCATGCGATCCTGAATGAACCGGGCGAGCCGCACCTGCATCTTTACGGCAAGGCCGAAGCGCGCGAGGGGCGCAAGATGGGCCATGTCACCCGTGTCGGGCACGCGCTCAAGTGATTTCCACAGTCTCTCGACACCTTATCACCGACGTCACTCATCGCATTTTCACGAGCTGACTCTTGAAACGAGATTCGAAATAGATTCTATGTCGATAATGTCGGGGAAAAACACAGTGCGCCAACTCACTTCGATTGTCGCGATTGACCTGCGTGGAGCGATCGGGTGTGACAACACTCTACCGTGGCGGCTGAAGAATGACATGGCCTTTTTCCGAGAGAAAACAATCGGAAACACGGTGATTATGGGTCGAAAGACCTACAATTCAATTGGTTCCAAGCCACTCCCTCGCCGCAACAACATTGTGCTATCGCACAACTCAGTGCTTTTTGAGGCAGTGCCAACATGCCAGTTAGTGCTGTCCGTGGACGAAGCTCTGTATCGAGCCGAGCAGAATGCTGACGAAGAGATTTTCGTAATCGGTGGCGCGCAGACTTATGAGCAGTTCGACAGTCTCGTTGATCGCTATCTCGTGACGATTGTTGATCATGAAGTCCCAGACACCGACGCTTTTCTGTCCAGTAGCGTCCTTGAATCGTTTCGCGAGTGGCGTCGTGTAGAAGTAGCAAGCTTCCAAGCCTCTGCAGATCAAGATGAATTTGCCTTTTCAATCTTTGAAGTATCGGCACCCGATGGTGAGGCACGGCGCCGTGCCCGTGAACAAATAATAGAGCGTTATGCGGCGAAGGTGGTGGCTCGTAAGGCACAGCCTAAAAACCCAAAGGCAGCATTGACGATTTCCCAGGACGCATTTGCTTTTTAGAAGCTGCACCAGTGGGTTCCTCTCGGAATAGCAACGTCTAATGCGCTGGCTTGACCACCGCGATCCCGTGCCTGAGCCCTTGCGCGGCGCGATCATCGCGCTTGGCAATTTCGACGGGTTCCACCTTGGCCATCAGGCCGTGGCGGGTGAGGCGATCCGCTGGGCACAAGCCGAGGGCCGCCCCTCGATCATCGCCACCTTCGATCCTCACCCGGTGCGCTTCTTCCGCCCCGATGTGCCGCCCTTCCGGCTGACGACACTCGAACAGCGGCAGGAATTGTATCTTGCCGCAGGCGCGACCGCGATGCTGGTGTTCCATTTCGATGCCGCGCTGGCGGGGACGAGCGCGGAAGATTTCATCACCGCGATCCTGATCGAGCGCTTCGGCGCGCATGGGGTGGTGACGGGCGGCGATTTCACCTTCGGCAGGCAAGCGAAGGGGAACGTCGATCTGCTGCGCCGCCTTGGCGGCGAACTGGGGCTGCAATCGCGCGTGATCGACGCGGTCAGCGAAGGCGGCGAGGTGGTCTCCTCCAGCCGCATCCGGCAGGCCCTGCGCGAAGGCGACCCGCAGCAAGCCGCGCGCCTGCTCACCCGCCCCTTCGCGATCCGCGGCATTGTCGAACATGGCGACAAGCGCGGGCGGACGATCGGCTATCCCACCGCGAACCTCGGGGTCGAGAATTACCTCCGCCCCAAATACGGCATCTACGCCGTGACGGGCCGCATCCTGGCCACCGGCCAAGTGCTCCACGGCGCGGCCAATATCGGCATCCGCCCGCAGTTCGAGCCGCCCAAAGAGCTGCTGGAGCCTTATTTCTTCGATTTCTCGGGCGATCTGTACGGGCAGGAAATCGAAATCGCCTTCCACCACTTCCTGCGCGGCGAGGCCAAGTTCGACAGCCTTGAGGCACTGATCGAGCAAATGGACAAGGATTGCGAAGAGGCGCGGCGGTTGCTCTCTTCGTCATTGCGAGCGTAGCGCAGCAATCCAGGGCGGCACGCGATGCGCTCTGGATTGCCGCGCGGCTGCGCCGCTCGCAATGACGAGTCTTTGCACTGGCAGCACTTACCGCTAAGGCCGCCCGCACCATGAGCGACGACACAGCAAAGCGCGATTACCGGGACACCGTCTTCCTGCCGAAGACCGATTTCCCGATGAAGGCCGGCCTCCCCCAAAAGGAGCCGGGCATTGCCGCGCGCTGGGAGCAGATCGGGCTCTATGACGCCTTGCGCAAGGCGCGCCGAGGCCGCGAGAAGTTCATCCTCCATGATGGCCCGCCCTACGCCAACGGCGATATCCATGTGGGCCATGCGCTGAACCACATCCTGAAAGACATGGTGTGCAGGACACAGAACCTGCTGGGCCGCGATGCGCCTTACGTGCCCGGCTGGGACTGCCACGGCCTCCCCATCGAATGGAAGGTCGAGGAGCAGTACCGCAAGGAGAAGAAGGCCAAGCCCGTCCTCACCGGCAAGGATCGCGATGAAGCGGCGGTCATGGCGTTCCGCAACGAGTGCCGCGCCTATGCGCAACGCTGGGTCGATGTGCAGCGCGGGCAGCTGAAGCGCCTCGGCATCATGGGCGACTGGGACCACCCCTACCTCACCATGCAGAAGGAGAGCGAGGCGGTGATCGTCGCCGAGCTGCTGAAGCTGGCCGAGGCGGGGAACCTCTACCGCGGCTCGAAGCCGGTGATGTGGTCCCCCGTCGAACAGACCGCGCTGGCCGAGGCGGAGGTCGAATACGAGGACATCACCTCGACCCAGATCGACGTGGCGTTCGAGATTGTTGAATCGCCCATCCCCGAACTGGTCGGCGCGCACGCGGTGATCTGGACGACGACGCCGTGGACGATCCCGGTCAATCAGGCTTTGGCCTATGGGCCGGAGGTTGAGTATGAACTGCTCGGCTTCGGTGTCGCTTGCATGGGGCCTTCGAATGCTGATGGGAGCGCCGAGGAGAACTTGGCGGCAACTGCCCATCTGAAGTCTGCTCTCGGAGACGTGGTTGGCCGAAGCTTCCTCGTGGCTGCGGCATTGAAAGATGATTTCGAGGATCGCCTTCGCAAGGAAGTCGCAAAGGTCGACCTAAGTTCATTCGAGGTTTCGGAAGTCCTGATCTTCCTTGATGAAGTGCGATTTGAAAGCACCGGACGAGCAGACTATCCTTATGATCTGAAGGGCGCAGACCTCGCTGGCACCCTCGCCCGCCATCCGATGCACCACCTCGGCGGGTTCTATGCGGCCCCGCGCCCGTTGCTGCCCGGCGACTTCGTCACCACCGATAGCGGCACCGGCCTCGTCCACATGGCGCCCGATCATGGCGAGGACGACTTTGACCTGTGCAAGGCGAACGGCATCAACCCCGTCTTCGCGGTGATGGACGACGGGCGCTACCGCGACGACTGGGGCTGGCTCGGCGCTGCCGACGAGCGGCGCATGAGCGTCATCAATCCCAAGTTCAACGCGCCCGACGGGCCGATCTGCTCGGACCTGCGCGAAGCGGGCGCGCTGCTCGCTGCCAGCGCGGACTACGCGCACTCCTACCCGCATTCGTGGCGCTCCAAGGCCAAGGTGATCTTCCGCTGCACCCCGCAGTGGTTCGTGCCGATGGACAAGGCCCTTCCCGTCACCCCAGCGAAAGCTGGGGCCTCGGGCGGCAGTGACCATACGCCCGAGGTGCCAGCTTCCGCTGGCATGACGTTGAGAGAGATCGCGACGCAGGAAATCGCCCGCGTCCAGTTCATCCCCGAAAAGGGCCGCAACCGCATTGGCGCAATGGTCGAGGGGCGGCCCGACTGGGTGCTCAGCCGCCAGCGCGCGTGGGGCGTGCCGATCACGCTGTTCGTGCGGCCTGATGGTTCGTATCTGCAAGACGCCGCCGTCAACGCCCGCATCGTCGCCGCCGTGAACGCGGATGGCATGGACGCGTGGAACAGCGCCAACAAGGCGGCCTTCCTCGGCCCCGATTACGACTTTGCCGAGTTCGAGATGGTCACCGACATTCTCGACGTGTGGTTCGATAGCGGCTGCACCCACGCCTTCGTGCTCGATTCGGGGCGCTGGCCGGACCTGCAATGGCCCGCCAACCTCTACCTTGAAGGCAGCGACCAGCACCGCGGCTGGTTCCAGTCCTCGCTGCTGCAATCCTGCGCCACGCGGGGCCGCGCGCCCTATGACCAGATCCTCACCCACGGCTTCACGATGGACGCCAAGGGCAAGAAGATGTCGAAGAGCGAAGGCAACACGATCGACCCGCTGAAGGTGATGGAAACCTACGGCGCGGACATCATCCGGCTGTGGGCGCTGTCGGTCGACTTCACCGAGGATCACCGCATCGGCGAGGAGATCCTCAAGGGCGTCGGCGACCAGTATCGCAAGCTGCGCAACACCTTCCGCTACCTTCTGGGCGCGCTCGACGGGTTCGTGGGCGACATGGGCGATGCGGGCGAGCTGCCGGAGCTGGAGGTCTATATCCTTGCGCTGCTGGCGGAACTCGACGGCAAGCTGAAAGCAGCGGCGGAGGCTTACGACTTCAACACCTACACCCGCCTGCTGGTCGATTTCTGCAACGAGGACCTCTCGGCCTTCTTCTTCGATATCCGCAAGGACAGCCTCTACTGCGACGGGCCGGATTCGAACACGCGCAACGCATACCGCACCGTGCTCGACCTGCTGTTCCACGCGCTGGTGCGCTATGCCGCGCCGGTGCTGGTGTTCACGGCGGAGGAAGTGTGGCTATCGCGCTATCCCGAGGACGGCGAGGCGGATGAGAGCGGGCAGCGCGGCAGCGTCCACCTGCTCGAATGGCCCAGCGTGCCCGGCGTGGTGACCGAAAGAGCCCGGTGGGAGGCGCTGCGGGCGCTGCGCACACAGGTCAACGAAGCGATCGAGCCGCTGCGGCGCGACAAGACCATCCGCTCCAGCCTCGAAGCCGAGGTTGTCGTCCCCGCCAGCGCGGTGCCCGAAGGCGTTTCGGACGAGGCTCTTGCTGAATTGTTCATCACAGCGACAGTCACGCGCGGGCAGGGCGACGGGGTGATTGTCTCGAAAACCGCCCACCACAAATGCGGCCGCTGCTGGCGCCATCTGCCCGATGTGGCAGACGAGGGCGCGCTGTGCGGTCGCTGTGATGCGGTCGTCGGCCCTGTGGACGGCGCCGCGTGACCGCGCCTGTGACCCGCAACCGGCTGATCGGCCTTGCGCTCGCCGTCGCCGTGGCGGTGATCGATCAGGCGGTGAAGATGTATGTGATCGGCCCGCTGGCTTTGCGCGAAGTGGGGCGGATCGACCTGCTGCCGTTCTTCGACCTGACCTACACCGAAAACCGCGGCGTTTCGCTCGGCATGTTCCAGGCCAATGATATGGAAACCCGCTGGCTGCTGGTGCTGGTGACAGCGGCGATTGCGCTGGTGGTGCTGGTGTGGATGATGCGCGAGCGGCTGCTGGCTGACATTATTGGCCTTGCGCTGATCCTCGGCGGCGCGATTGGCAATATCCGCGATCGCTATGATCTGGGCTATGTCATCGACTATGCCGACTTTCATATCGGGACATTCCGCCCGTTCCTGATCTTCAACATCGCCGACGCCGCCATCACCATCGGCGTTGTCATTATCCTTGCCCGCAGCCTGCTGGTGCGCGACAAGGACGAGACCAAAACCGGGGACACGCCCCGTGGAGAGCCTTCAGATGCGTAAATTCACACCCCTGATCCTGCTGGCGGGAACCTCGGCGATGCTGGCGGCCTGCGGCGGCGGCGGCGGCGGCGTGTTCAATCGCGAACGGCCGGACGAATTCGCTGTGCAGCGGCAGGCGCCGCTGGTGGTGCCGCCTGATTTCACGCTCACCCCGCCCGCCCCCGGCGCGCCGCGCCCGGCCGAAGGCAGCGCGTCCGAACAGGCGCTCGAAGCCCTGTTCGGCGGCCCCGCGCCGCGCAGCCGGGTTGAAGCGAGCGTGATCGACCGGGCCGGCAGCGCTGCACCCGGCATCCGCAGCCAGGTGGGCGATACCGGAACCAATACGGTCGCCAAGGGCCGGACGACCCGCGACATTATCGCCGCCCCCGAAGGCGATGGCCAGTCGGCCACGACGGTTATTCCTTCTTGATTTGATCCTCAAACGCCGGGCGGCGGACGTCCGTCCGCCTTGGCTTTCGCGGCATAGGCCGCGGCGCGCGGTCGCGCTTGCGGTCGCTGTGCGACCGATACCTGCGCAGTCTGTGAGCGGGCGGGAAGCCTTTAATCCCCGTCGGCGACCTTGCTCACCAGCAGCTTGTCGATCCGGCGGCCATCCATGTCGACCACTTCAAAGCGCCAGCCCTGATCGGTGAAGTGCTCGCCCTCGCCCGGCAGCTTCTTCATCACTGACAGCGCATAGCCCGCTGCCGTGCCGAATTCGCGGTCTTCGCCGTAATCAAGACCCAGCCGGTCAGCCAAGGCGTCAGCCGAAAGCGAGCCTGACACCAGCAGCGATCCGTCCTCGCGCTCGACCACCGAGGGCAGGTCGCCATCATCGCTGTCGCTGGCGAAATTGCCGACGATCGCGGTGAGCAGATCGACCGGCGTGACGATGCCTTCGAAATGGCCGTATTCGTCAGTGACGGCCGCCATGGCCACTTCGGCGGATTGCAGCACCCGCAGCGCGTCCATCGCATCCAGCTGATCGGGCACCACCTCAACCCGGCGCATCATGCCCCGGATCGACACCGGCTCTCCTGCCACCAATGCGGCGAGCACATCGCGCACCTTGACCACACCAAGGATCGTATCGGGCGAACCTTCGGCCACCGGCAGCAGCGAATGCGAGGTTTCGTTGATCGTCTCGCGGATTTCGTCCGCATCGGCATCCGCCTCGATCCAGTCGATATCGGTGCGCGGCGTCATCATCTCGCGCACCGGGCGTTCGGCAAGGCGGACGACTCCGGTCAGGATCTGGCGCTGTTCGTCCTCGATCACGCCCGACCGGGTCGCTTCGGCAAAGATCATCTGGAGTTCTTCGGCGGTGACCGAGGCTTCGTCTGTCCGGCGGATGCCGAACAACCGAATGATCGACGCCGAGCTTGAATCGAGCAGCCACACCAGCGGCGCCGCCGCGCGCGACAGAAACGCCATCGGCCGCGCCATGATCAGCGCCAGCGGCACGGCATTGCGCAGCGCCAGCTGCTTGGGCACCAGCTCGCCCACCACCACACTGAGATAGGTGGTCAGCGCGATCACCACCGCAAAGCCCGCCTCATCAGCATATTCGAGCGGCAGCCCCAGCATCGCCAGACGCTCACCCACCGGCCCGCCAAGGCTCGACCCGGAATAGGCGCCCGCGACAATGCCGATCAGGGTAATGCCGATCTGGACGGTCGACAGGAATTTGCCCGGGTGTTCTGCCAGCGCGATGGCGATGCGCGCGCTTTTCGATCCGGCGTCGGCCTTGGCCTCCAGCGTATTGGTCTTGGCTGAAACGATGGCCAGTTCGGACATCGCAAACACGCCATTGATAACGACCAGCAGGATAATGATCAGCAGGTCAGTGACAGGAAATGGAGCCATAGCGCCCTCGCTAGCACAATCGCGGTGCCTTGCCAGCCAAACGCTTTGGCGATGGAACATATGCCGCCGCGCGCGACTTTGCGTTCATGAGTGGTGAAGGTGACGCACGCCATGGCCAATTCGCATCGCGCCATTTTCCTTATCGCCAGAGGGGGTGTCATGCTATCAGTGGCGAGATATTCAGGGAGTTCAGACATGACCATTTCACGGATTTTGATGGCGGGCACCGCCGCACTGGCACTGCTGGGCACAACCGCCTGCGTGACCGATCCCAACACCGGCGAGAAGAAAGTCTCGCGCACGGCAATTGGCACCGGCCTTGGTGGGACGCTCGGCTATCTGCTGGGCGGCGTCATTGGCGGCGACACCGGACGCATCATCGGCGCCGGCATCGGCGGTTCGGCCGGCGCAGTGCTGGGCAAGCAGTATGATGACCAGATCAGGGAATTGAAGGAACAGACTGCCGGGACCGGCGTCGATGTCGAAGAAATCGGCGATCAGGACGCCATTCTGGTGCGTCTGCCCGATGGCGTGACCTTCGCCACGGGTTCGGCGGCGATCAATCCGGGCTTTCTCGACACGCTCAACAACGTGGCGGAAAGCATGATCCGCTATCCCAACAGCCTGATCGACGTCTACGGCTTCACCGACACCACCGGATCGCCGGCCACCAACCAGCGCCTGTCCGAACAGCGCGCCCAGGCGGTCGCCGATTATCTGGCAGCCCGCGGCGTGGCACGGTCGCGCATGGCGACCCAGGGCTTTGGCGAGCAGTATGACTATCTGCGCGTCAAGACCGGCGACAATGTCAACGAGCCGCTGAACCGCCGGGTCGAAATCAAGATCACCCCGATCAGCCAGGACGATGTGAACGCGGCACGCGGGAATTAAGGTTTTCGGGGGCGCCTCGGCGCTCCCGATCCTCGGTCGCTGCGAGCGGCCGTGCAGGTGTGCTCAGCACGTCTGCGCCTTCGGCTTCGACTCCGGCCTTGCGGGCCGCCCTTAGGGGCGGCCCGTTTGCGTTCTGTCTTGCCAGGCTATGCTGATCAGCGCAGCGCTGCGGCCCGCTGCGCAAGCCGCTCCACCGCTGCCGCGTGGATTGCGGGCGAGCACACCAGCAACCCGAAATCGCGCGGGTCGTGCTTGTTGTAGGCCAGCGGCCCGCCAAACGCATCGGTCACTTCCGCCCCGGCCTCACGCGCGATCAGCGTGGCGGCGGCGATGTCCCATTCGTATCCCCAGCGCAGGGTCGCCACCAGATCGGCCCTGTCGGCCGCCACCATCGCGATGCGCAGGGCGATGGAATTGGGCTGATCGACCGCGACCAGATCGCTGTCATCCTTGGGCAAGGCGTGGGTGGGAACCCGTGCGCCAGCAAATTCGGTCCGTTGGCTGGCGCGAATGGGCGCGCCGTTCAGTGTCGCCCCCTGCCCCGCAACCGCCACCCACTCCTCGCCGCGGGCCGGCGCCGCCAGCATCCCGATGAGCGGACGTCCCGCACTCACCAGCGCCACCGATACCGCCCAGCCCGGCCGTCCGGCCACGAAATCGCGGGTGCCGTCAATCGGATCGACCAGCCAGATCAGCCCGCTCTGCGTGCGCACCTTGTCATCGGCGGTTTCCTCGGACAGCCACGCCGCCGATGGCAGCAATCGCCCCAGCTCGCGCTTCAGGAACCGGTCGACCTCCAGATCGGCTTCGCTCACCGGATTGCCGGGGGTCTTGTCCCAGCTGTGCAGATCATGCCCTGACCCCGGCCAGCGCGAATGGGCGATCCTGCCCGCCTCGCGGACGATTGCTTCAAGGTGCGACCTGTCAATCATGAGAGCCATCCGTGTTGGCCGTGCCGCAAGCACTTTTCAAGAGGGTCGATCCGTGCTTAGGCCCCGCGTGGACGAACCTCTCCCCAGGAATGCATTGAAGGGATCGATACGCAATGAACGTTCACGAATATCAGGCCAAGGAACTGCTCGCCAAGCACGGAATCGCCGTGCCCGCAGGCCATGCCGCCCTCAGCGTCGAAGAAGCGGTCGAAGCCGCCAAGAAGCTGCCCGGGCCGCTCTATGTGGTGAAGGCACAGATCCACGCTGGGGGGCGTGGCAAGGGCAAGTTCAAGGAACTCCCGGCTGATGCCAAGGGCGGCGTGCGCCTCGCCAAAAGCCTTGAGGAAGTGGAAGCCCACGCCAAGGAAATGCTCGGCAACACGCTGGTCACCATCCAGACGGGGGATGCGGGCAAGCAGGTCAACCGCCTCTACATCACCGACGGCGTCGATATCGCCAAGGAATACTACCTCTCGCTGCTGGTGGACCGCGCTTCGGGCCGCGTCGCCTTTGTCGTTTCGACCGAAGGCGGGATGGACATCGAGACCGTGGCGCATGACACGCCCGAGCTCATCACCAGCTTCAGCGTCGACCCCGCGCAGGGCTTCCAGCCGCACCACGGCCGCGCTGTCGCCTTCGCGCTGAAGCTGACCGGCGATCTCAACAAGCAGGCACAGAAGCTCGCCAAGCAGCTTTATGACGCCTTCATCGCCACCGATTGCGAGATGCTGGAGATCAACCCGCTGGTCGAAAGCGAAGACGGCAAGCTGCTGGTGCTCGACGCCAAGATGAGCTTCGACGGCAATGCGCTGTACCGCCACAAGGACATCGAAGCGCTGCGCGACGAGACCGAGGAAGACCCGGCCGAAGTCGAAGCATCGGAATACGACCTCGCCTACATCAAGCTCGACGGCAACATCGGCTGCATGGTCAACGGCGCCGGTCTCGCCATGGCGACGATGGACATCATCAAGCTCAACGGCGCCTTCCCCGCCAACTTCCTCGACGTGGGCGGCGGCGCCACCACCGAAAAGGTGACCGCAGCCTTCAAGATCATCCTCAAGGATCCGGCGGTCGAAGGTATTCTGGTGAACATCTTCGGCGGGATCATGAAGTGCGACGTGATCGCCAACGGGATCGTGCAGGCGGCGAAGGACGTAAACCTTCAGGTTCCGCTGGTCGTGCGCCTGGAAGGCACCAACGTGGCCGAAGGCAAGGCGATCCTGAACAATTCGGGCCTCGCCATCGTCAGCGCCGACAACCTCGGCGATGCCGCGCAGAAGATCGTGGCCGAGGTCAAGAAGGCCGCTTAGGATTTAAACAAATGCCAGTCGTGCCGGATTACAGCGCCTACTATTCATGTCTTCGAGAGAAGACGCTTGAATGGCTAGCCGAAAGGGGTCCGGACGACTGGCATCGCTTGGTTATGAATCTCAACTGGGACCACGGATCCCATAGTCCCCGCTGGATCATATCCCAGGATGCCTGCGACGCTGGTACTGCCCAGCACATCTTCTGGTTGGCCCAGCCGGATTATTACACAGATGATGCACTGAAGCGCCGCGACGAAGGAAAGTACTTCGAACCTGAAATCTACGAGATGCTCTTAGAGATCGCGAGGCGATGGAAAGCCGGAGCCTACAAAACGTGGAACAAACACGTATTTCTGGACACGAAACAGTGTGTTGAGCGATCTGGATTGCGAGGAGGCGATCGCGTGAACCACGAGTTCACCATCCCACTCGGGATCGACAAGCCAGCGGTCGGAGAAAGTCTGGAGCCTCGTCCATGGCCGACCCTCGAAGAGGCCTTGGCAATGGACGCGTTGAACGAGGATTTGGCCGAAGGCATTCCCGATGAAGCAGGTCGGCAATGCGCGATATACTGGCCGACGTTATGATCCGTCCGCTGTGGTTCATTCTTTCTCGCTTTGCTTGACGTTTACGTAAACGCAAGCTAGGTGCGCAACCAAGGCCGACGGACTAGCGTATCTCGGCTAGTGATTTATTGAGAGGAAGGACAAACCCCATGAAGATCCTCGTCCCCGTCAAGCGGGTGATCGATTATAACGTCAAGCCACGGGTCAAATCCGACGGCACGGGCGTTGATCTTGCCAACGTCAAGATGAGCATGAACCCGTTCGACGAGATCGCGGTGGAAGAAGCCATCCGCCTCAAGGAAAAGGGCGCGGCCACTGAAATCGTCGCTGTCAGCGTCGGCCCGGCCAAGGCGCAGGAAACGCTCCGCACCGCGCTTGCGATGGGCGCCGACCGGGCGATCCTGATCGAAACCGATGAAGACGTGGAGCCGCTCGCAGTCGCCAAGCTGCTCAACGCGATTGCCGATGAAGAAGCCCCCGGCCTCGTCATCCTCGGCAAGCAGTCGATCTCGGACGATTCGAACCAGACCGGCCAGATGCTTGCCGCGCTGATGGGCCGTCCGCAGGGCACCTTCGCCAACACCGTCGCTGTTGAAGGCGATTCGGTCGTGGTGAAGCGCGAAGTCGATGGCGGCTTGCAGACCGTGAAGCTCGCCCTGCCCGCGATCGTTACCACCGACCTGCGCCTCAACGAGCCGCGTTATGCCTCGCTGCCCAACATCATGAAGGCCAAGCAAAAGCCGCTCAGCGTCAAGACTGCCGCCGATTACGGCGTCGATCTGACCCCGCGCCTCAAGACCCTCAAGGTCGCCGAGCCGCCGGTGCGTCAGGCGGGCGAAAAGGTCGCCGACGTCGCCGCGTTGGTCGAAAAGGTCAAGGCGCTCGGCATCGCCTGAGCCCCCCGGTATTTGAAGGGATATTGAGATGAAGACTCTGGTTCTCGTCGAACATGACAACACCAAGGTGCAGGATGCCACGCTGGCCGTGGTGACCGCCGCGTCGAAGCTGGGCGAAGTGCACCTGCTGGTCGCCGGCCACAACTGCGGCTCGGTCGCCGAGGCTGCCGCCAAGATCGCCGGCGTTGCCAAGGTCCACGTTGCGGATGATGCGGCCTATGCCAACGGGTTGGCCGAAAACGTCGCCCCGCTCGCGGCCGCGCTGATGGCCGATCACGACGCCTTCCTCGCCGCTGCCACCACGCAGGGCAAGAACGTCGCCCCGCGCGTTGCCGCACACCTCGACGTGATGCAGGTCAGCGAGATCCTGTCGGTCGAAGGCCCCAAGACCTTCACCCGCCCGATCTATGCCGGCAACGCCATCGCCACCGTCGAATCGACCGATGCCAAGCTGGTGATCACCGTGCGCGGCACCGCCTTTGAAAAGGCGGCCACGGAAGGCGGCTCGGGCACCGTCGAAGCCGTGAGCGGCGCGGGCGATGCGGGCACCTCCAGCTTCGTCAGCTCGGAAATCGCCAAGAGCGAGCGTCCCGAACTGACCAGCGCCAAGATCATCGTCTCGGGTGGCCGTGCGCTGAAGGACGCGGAAACCTTCGATGCCACCATCACCCCGCTCGCCGACAAGCTCGGCGCCGCCATCGGCGCGAGCCGTGCGGCGGTCGATGCGGGCTATGTGCCCAATGACTATCAGGTCGGCCAGACCGGCAAGATCGTCGCCCCCGAGTTCTATTTTGCCATCGGCATTTCGGGCGCGATCCAGCACTTGGCCGGGATGAAGGACTCCAAGGTCATCATCGCCATCAACAAGGACGAGGACGCCCCGATCTTCCAGGTCGCCGATATCGGCCTGGTCGCGGACCTTTACACCGCGGTGCCAGAGTTGACCGACGCGCTGTAAACGCTTCATCGCAAGAGACTTTATTCTGCAAAAAACCTCCGACAGTCTCTCGGGATTGTCGGAGGTTTTTTATGCGTCGCACCCTGATTTCCCTCACTGCCCTGTCCGTCCTCGCCGCCGCCGCCCCTGCGCAGGCCGATGTCGTCACGCTCAAGCCCAGCAGCCCGTGGAATGCCGATTTCGGCGAGGACCGGTGCAGGCTGGCGGGGTATTTCGGCGAGGGTGAAGACCGGCACTTGCTGTTTTTCGAGCAATACTGGCCCGCCCCCGGCGCTGGCCTGACGGCAGCGGGCAAATCCTTCAACCGTTTCAACAATGGCGCAGCCACGGCGCTGCACACTGCCGAAGGGCGCCCCCCGCTTGAAACCCGGCCATTCAAGGGGGATGTCGAGGGGATCGGCGACGCGCTCGTCTATTCCGGCATCAATCTGGCCTATGGCCAAGCCGAGCCGGAGCAAACGGCTGGGGCGGGCGGCCTCCCCGCGCTCGACACGCGCTATGCGGCGGGCGTGGAATATCTCTCGTTCCGTCAGCGCGGGCAGGAAGTCCGCTTTGATACCGGGTCGCTGGGCAAGGCCTTCGAGGTTCTCAACCAGTGCACGGCGGGCCTGCTGACCGCTTGGGGGCTTGATGCCGAGCAGCACAAGACAGCGCAGCGGCTGCCGCAATGGACAAATGGGCAGGACGTGGTCCGCAAGATCATGGCCCGCTATCCGCGCAGCGCGAGCGCCATCGGCGAGCAGGGGATCACGCGGCTGCGGGTTATCGTGAACGAGGCGGGCGCGGTGGAAAGCTGTGTGGTGTTGAAGGCGACGACCACCAAGAAACTGGAAAGCCCGGCCTGCGATCTGATGCAGGAAGCCCGGTTCGAGCCCGCGCTGGACGCTTCGGGCAAGCCGATGCGGTCCTATTATGTGACGTCGATCACGTACAAGATGCCGTAACGCGCCCCGCCCTTACATGACGGTGGTGAGGAAATGCAGCGTCATCCCCACCAACCCGCCCACCAGCGTCCCGTTGATGCGGATGAACTGCAAGTCGCGGCCCACGGCGCCTTCGACGCGGTCGGTGATGGTGCGGGCGTCCCAGCGCTTCACCGTCTCTGACACCAGCCGCACGATCTGGTCGCCGTAGCGGGTGGCGACGCCCACTGCGGTGCGGCGGGCGAAACGGTTGATCTGGAGTTGCAGCCGGGTGTCGGCTTGCAGGGCCCCGCCCAGTTCGGCGAGCATGCCGCGCATGTCCGCGCCCATGCTGCTGTCAGGATCGCGCGCGCGGGCGATCAGGGACCGGCGGATGCGTTCCCACACGCCGGTCCACCAGACGGCAACGGCCGGGTTGGCGATCAGGTCGCGCTTCATGTCTTCGACCTTGGCGCGTGTCTCGGGGTCGTGCTGCAAGTCCTGCCCCAGTTTCGCAAGGCCTTCCTCGATCTTCGCGCGCAAGGGGTGATCGGGGTTCACCAGCACCTCGGCCAGCAGCTTGTACAGCCCGTCGAGCACATTGGACGAGATCGTCTTGTCGATCCCCGCCCAGCGCAGCACGCCCGCCACCCGCTGGTGGATGATGTCGCGGATGGTATCCTCGTTGTCCTCCAGCGTCAGCCCGGCCCAGCGCACAAAGCCATCGATCAGCGGCTGGTGGCGTTTGTCGGCCATCGTGGTTTCGATCATCCGGCCCGCCAGCGGGGCGATGTCGAGTTTCGCAAGCTGGCTCGCAAGGCCCGATCGCACCTGATTGCCAAGCCGGTCGGGATCCAGGCTTTCGAGCACTTCGGCCAGCAATTCAGCCGCGCCGCTGGTGATCCGGGAGCGTTGGTCGATGCCCCCCCGGTCAGGGGAGGCCGCCAGAAATTCGCCTGCCGCCTTGGCGACATTCATCACCGCCATGCGGCGCGCCACCACGGCGGGGGTGAGGAAGTTTTCGCGCAGGAAGGCCGCCATCGTGTCGGCGATGCGGTCCTTGTTTTCGGGGATGATCGCCGTGTGCGGGATCGGCAGGCCGAGGGGGCGGCGGAACAGGGCGGTGACTGCAAACCAATCAGCCAGACCGCCGACCATCGCGGCCTCGGCAAAGGCGTTGACATAGCCCCAGGCGGGGTGCGCGGCGACAAGGCCGTGGGTCGCGATGAAGACCAGCGCCATGGCGGCGAGCATCCCCGTCGCGGTCCAGCGCATGCGCCGTGCACGATCAACCGTCAGCGGCTGGCCGCCGAAGGTCAGAGGCCGTGGGGAACGCATCGCCATGCCGTAGCCTTAGCGCGATCAGGGCGTCGCAGTCACGCCCTGATCGCGGGTTACTCAGCCGGTTCCCGGCCCGGTGGCAATTTGCCGAAGCCCGCATAGGGCCGATCAGGGATGGTATCGGCCGCGCCAAGTTCATCGCCCGGCTTGTACGTCAGCATCCGCGACCGCAACCAGGGGCCGACCCGCTTTTCGAGCCCGTCCGCCAGACTGAAACCGGCGGGCACGATCAGCAGCGTCAGCAGGGTGGACAGCACCAACCCGCCGATCACCACGATGCCCATCGGCTGGCGCCATGCCCCGTCACCCGACAGTGACAGCGCCACCGGCACCATGCCCGCCGTCATCGCCACGGTGGTCATCACGATCGGCTGGGCGCGCTTGTGCCCGGCATCGAGGATCGCATCGAGCTTGCCCACGCCCTTGTTCATTTCCTCGATCGCAAAGTCGATCAGCAGGATCGAGTTCTTGGACACGATGCCCAGCAGCAGCAGGATCCCGATATAGACCGGCATCGAATTGGGCTGGCCCAGGAGCCAGATCAGCAGGATGCCGCCCAGCGGTGCCAGCAGTAGCGAGGTCATGTTGACCAGCGGGCTCATCAACCGCTTGTAGAGCAACACCAGCACCGCAAACACCAGGCCGAACCCGGCGAAGATCGCTATGATGAGGTTGGCGATCAGCTCGGCCTGCCATTCTTCCTCGCCCACCACATCGCGGATGACGCCGACAGGCAGGTCTTGCAGCACCGGCAGTGCATCGATCTGCGTCTGGGCATCGCCCTTCAGCACGCCCGCAGCAAGGTCAGCGCCCACCAGCACGCGGCGGTTCTGGTTGTAACGCTGGATCGCGGTCGGGCCGGAGCCGAAGGTGATGTCCGCAACCCGGCTCAGCGGGACCGAACCGCCATTGGCGAGCGGAACCGGCAGGTTTTCGATCGTGCGATAGTCCGTGCGCGCGGCCTCCGACAGGCGCACCACGATCGGGATCTGGCGATCCGACAGCGAGAAGCGCGCGGCGTTCTGTTCAATCTCGCCCAGCGTTGCGATGCGGATCGTCTGCGACAGGGCGGCGGTGGTGACGCCCAGTTCGGCGGCGATCTTGTCACGCGGGGTGATGATGATTTCCGGGCGGTTGAGATCGGCACTGATGCGCGGGGCGACCAGCGATTTCAGGCCTTTCATCTCCTCGACCAGCCGGGTCGCGGTCTGATCGAGCAGCACCGGATCGGACCCGGCGAGCATCACGGTCATATCGCGGCCCGACCCGAACCCGCCCGACTGCGACTGGAAGCGCACGCGGGCATCGGGGAACTTCGCCAGCTCGGGCGCCAACTCACGCTCAAACTCAACCGAGGTGCGCGCGCGGTCTTCCTTCAGCTTGACGAAGATCGACGAGGTTTCGCCCAGCCGGATCCGTTCGAGCAAGCGCTCAACCTCAGGCTCGTCGCGCAGGATATCGCCAACGGCATTCACCACCCGGCGGGTTTCCGCCAGCGTGGTGCCGGGCACCATCTCGATTTCGACGCGGCTGTTTTCATCGTCGATGGTCGGCTGGAACTGGCCGGGGATCAGGCCGAACAGCAGGATCGTGACGAGGAAGGAAAACCAGCCAATGCCAACCATCCAGATGCGGTGATCGTAAAACCGCGCGGTCAGCCAGCGCGTGCCCTGTCCAAACCGGCTGTCGCCGTTCCCGGGCAGCTCGATCAGCTTGAAGGTGGCGAAAGCCGCAAGGAAGGACAGCAGCGACACCAGCAGAACCAGCGCCACTTCAAATACCTTGGCGACAACCTTGTAGAGCGCCGCGTTGGTATCGGCCGAAACCGCAAGGGCGATCTGCTTGTGGACCTCAAGCCCAAGGATACCCTTCCACGGCGGCAGCGCGCCGGCGCCCGCAGCAATGCTGGCCGACACGGAGCCATTGGCGAATTCGAACATCGCCAGCGCCGAGACCAGCAGCAACGCGATCACACTGAGCAGCAGCGAGGGGACATACAGCATCCGGCGGCGCGGGCCAGTGAGCCCGGCGCGGCGCACGGCCATGCGGCCGGTATCCAGCGTCCAGGCCAGCACGCGCATATAGGCATCGATCAGCGGGCCTTCGCCGTGTTCGGCATGGCCCTTGGCCTTGAGGAAATAGGCCGCCATCAGCGGCGTCAACATCCGCGCCACAGCCAGGCTCATCAGCACCGCGATCACCACGGTGATACCGAAATTCTGGAAAAACTGACCCGACACGCCCGGCATCAGGCCGACCGGCAGGAACACCGCGACAATGCAGAAACTGGTGGCGACCACCGGCAGGCCGATTTCGTCAGCCGCGTCGATACTCGCCTGATAGGCCGATTTGCCCATCCGCATATGCCGCACGATATTCTCGATCTCCACGATCGCATCGTCGACCAGCACCCCTGCCACCAGCGCCAGCGCCAGCAGCGACAGGAAATTGAGGTTGAAGCCGAGGTAATCCATGAAGAAGAAGGTGGGGATCGCCGACAGCGGAATGGCGACCGCACTGATAAAGGTCGCGCGCCAATCGCGCAGAAAGATAAAGACCACCACCACGGCCAGCACCGCGCCTTCGACCAGCGCCCACATCGACGATTTGTACTGGCCGCGGGTGTAGGTGGTGCTGGTGGAAAACTTGATGAATTTGACGCCGGGGTTTTCCGCCTCGATCTTGTCCATCTCTGCCAGCGCCGCATCATAGACCGTGAGGTCGGATGCGCCGCGCGCGCGGTTCATGAGGAAGTTCACGACCTCCTTGCCGCCGACTTCGGAGATCGAGGTGCGTTCCGAAAAACCGTCGCGCACCTGCGCGATATCGGCCAGGCGCACCGTCCGGCCACCGCCGAGCTGCACCTGGGTTTGCGACAGCGCAAAGGCCGTGTCGGAATTGCCCAGCACCCGCAGCGACTGCCGGGTGCCGCCGATCTCGGCAAGGCCGCCTGCGGCATCGAGGTTGCTCTGGCGCAGCGCGGCGTTGATCTGCGAGGCGGTGACGCCGAAGGACTGCATCCGCGTCGGATCGAGGATCACCTCGATCTGCCGGTCGACCCCGCCGATCCGCTCGACCTCGGCCATGCCTTCGATCTTGAGCAGCCGCTTGGCAACCGTGTCATCGACAAACCAGCTGAGCTGTTCCAGCGTCATGTCATTGGCTTCGACCCCGACATAGCCGATCGGTTCGCCCACAACGTCGACCTTGGATACCTGCGGCTCCAGAATGCCGTCGGGCAAGCTGCCGCGCACCCCGTCAATCGCGGTTTCCACCTCGTTGACCGCTTCGATCAGGTTGGTGCCGATCTCGAATTCGACAAAGGTGTTGGAACTGCCTTCGCGCGCGGTCGACTGGATCGAATTGACCCCGCTGATCGACCGCAGTGCGCTTTCGACGCGCTGGGTGATCTGGTTCTCGATCTCGGTCGGCGAGGCACCGGGCTGGGCAATGTTGACGATGACAGCGGGGAAGTCGACATCGGGGTTATTGGTCACGTCCATCCGCATGAAACTGATGATCCCGGCGAACAACAGGCCGGTGAACAGCACCAGCGGGATCACCGGGTTGCGGATTGACCAGGCCGAGATGTCGCGAAGTGCCATGATATTCCTGCCTGTATTGTGCCGGTCTGTGGCCTGCCCCCCCAAGTTACGCGCCGCGCGCTTGCGGGGATGAATGCGTTACTTTTTGAAGGGTTGCGGGTTGACGGTTTCGCCCGGATTGAGGAACCCGCCGGCCCGCAGCACCACCCGCTCGGTCCCGTTCAGGCCTTCGGTGATGGCGATCCCGTTGGCCGTCACCGCGCCCGTCTTGACCGCGCGCCGCATGGCCTTGTTGTCCGATCCCACCACATAGACAAAGCTGCCCTCCGCATCGGCCAGCACCGCGCTTTCGGGAAGCACCGTAGCGCTGAAGCTGCCGCTGTTGATGCGGGCTGTGGCAAAGCCGCCGGGCCGCAATTCGGGCGCGAAGGACAAGGCGATCCGCGCTGTGCCCTGACGGCTGGTCTGGTCGATGACAGGGGCGATCTGCCAGACCTGCCCGGAAAATTGCTGGGTCGATCCGGTCGGAATGATCGTTGCCATCGTGCCGACCGACAGCTTGGCGAGCTGTTCTTCCGAAAGCTGGGCGAGCATTTCCATCTCGCCGCCGCTGGCGATGGTGAACAGGGCTGTCGAGCCGGCGCCAACGGTCTGACCAGGCTCGACATTGCGGGCAAGGACATAGCCGGTGGCGGGCGCATAGATATTCAGCCGTTCGTTGCGCGCGCGTTGTTCGGCCAACTGCGCCTGCGCCACCTTGACGCGGGCAACAGCTGCATCGCGGGTCGCGGTCAGCCGGTCGACATCGGCCTTGGAGACAAAGCCGCGCGCCACCAGTTGCGCGGCGCGGTCAAGGTTGGCCTGCGCCAGATTGGCATCGGCGCGCGCGACTTCGATCTGCGCGGCCTGCGCTTCGGCTTGCTGGACCTGCACCGAACGGTCGATCACCGCCAGCACCTGACCCTGCTGCACCCAATCACCCGCATCAACGGTCACGCGCAGCACCTGCCCGCCTTCGCCCACCACGCCCACCGGCATGGGGCGCCGCGCCGCCAGCGTGCCGGGCGCTTCGATTTCACCGGCAACGGTGGTCTTCCCCGGCGTTACGACCGTGACAGAGGGCGCCTGCGAGTTGTCATCATCCACCGCGACCGGCTCGCCGCCGGCCAAAGCGAAATAGGCGGCAATCGCCAGCAACAGCCCGAACACGCCCAACCCGCCGAGGGTGAGCCAGCGCGGGATCGCAGGCGCACGCAGGCCGCGCGCACCCGTCAATTCGGTGCTGACGCCGTCGGCAGCCTCGGCCCTGATCGTTGTCTCGTAATTCATCGCCATTCCCTCACTCGGGGCAAAGCCGCGCCGCACGCAGGCGTTATGCCGAGTGTATTACTCGTCTAAGTCACCAACTGCAATGCCTGATAGAATGTCAGGCGCTTGGCCGCAATGCGCGCATCGACCGATGACTTGCTGCCTAGACGAAAGGCTGGAAAGCAGAAGCGCCGCAAACGACCGAGGCCCCGCACCGCAGCGCGGGCGAGGCCATGGGATCATGGATAAGGCGGCAATCGCCGCCGCGTCAGTATTTGAGCTGGCGTTCGTAGAGGTCGCGGTAATGCTGGATCTTGGTGACGCGCAGGCCGTGCATGCCCGATCGATCGACCGCGCGTTGCCACGAGGCGAACTCCTCCAGCGTCAGACCATAGCGCGCCAGCGCCTCGTCCAGCGTCAGCAACCCGCCGTTCACCGCTGCCACAACCTCGGCTTTGCGGCGCACCACCCAGCGCTTGGTTGCAGGAGAAGGCAGGTCAGCAAGGGTCAGGGGCTCGCCAAGCGGGCCAATAACCTGTGCGGGGCGGATGTCCTGGTTCTCAATCATTGTGTGTCTCTCGCCGCGCCGCGGACCGCGTCGGATGAAAATCCGGCCGCGTCACCATGGCGGTTTGCTTTGCTCGTTCCGACCATCGCATCCAGAGCTTTAGATTGCTCTAAAGTAGTATGGTTAATGCCAGGTTCGCTATCATCCAGAAGCGCAAAGTAACTGGCGGCTGCATCGCCAAAGCTGGCTGCGACCGCTTCGATCGGGGCCTGCGATTCGGTGCGCAGCAGCAAGCGCAAGTCGCGCGCGGCGTTGAGGCGGGCGGTCAATTCGCTCCATTCCACCGCGCGCAGCGCGTCCCCTGCCCGCCGCGCCGCGCTGCCGGCGAATCGGTCGTCTGCGCTGACCGCCACGGCAGCGGACAAATGTGACCGGCCCTCGACCGGATAACCCGTTCCCGGCGCGCCTTGGATGGCACTGCGTGGCTTTGCTTTTTCGAACATCATCCCCTTGTCTAACCCGAGTGCGTCAAAATCCGGTAAAACCGGCATTTACCCTAGCTTAGGAATAGTGCTGGACGGGCAGGCAAGATCAGGGGGCAAGATCGGGCCCAGGATCGGGGCGCAGATTTGGCCCCACTGGCGAAGCGGGCGCAGCATCGCTATAGGCGCAGCATCCATGGAAACGCCCGACCTTCTTGCCGCCAGCCCGATCACCGGGCCCGATGCCGCCGCGCTGTTCGATCTGCCGCGCCCTGCGGCCGATTGCCGGATCGTCGTGGCGATGAGCGGCGGGGTCGACAGCTCGGTGGTCGCCGCGCTTGCCCATGCCAGCGGGGCGGAGGTGATCGGCATCACGCTCCAGCTTTATGATTATGGCGCGGCAACAGGCCGCAAGGGCGCGTGCTGCGCGGGCGACGATATCCGCGATGCGCGCGCCGTGGCCGACCGGCTGGGCATTGCGCATTACGTCTTCGACCACGAAAGCGCCTTTCGCGAGGACGTGGTCGAACAGTTCGCCGACGAATATCTTGCCGGGCGCACGCCGGTGCCCTGCATCCGCTGCAATATGGGCCCCAAGTTCACCGACCTGTTCCGCATGGCGCGCGAACTGGGCGCGGATTGTCTGGCGACCGGGCATTATGTCCGGCGGGTGATGACGGCGGACGGCCCGCAATTGCACCGCGCCTTCGATCCGGCGCGCGATCAGTCGTATTTTCTCTACGGCACCACCGAAGCCCAGCTTGATTACCTGCGCTTTCCCTTGGGCGGAATGCCCAAGCCGCAGGTGCGCGAACTGGCCGAGGCAGCAGGCCTCAGGAACGCGGCCAAGCCCGATTCGCAGGACATCTGCTTTGTGCCCGATGGCAATTATGCGAAGATCGTCACCAAGGTTCGCCCCGAGGGCGCGGCCCCCGGCGCCATCGTCCACGCCGCCACCGGCGAGCCGCTCGGCACGCACAAGGGCATCGTCCACTTCACCGTGGGCCAGCGCAAGGGCCTCGAAATCGGCGGACAGCCTGAACCGCTCTATGTGATCGGCCTTGATGCCGCTGCGCGCGAGGTTCGGGTCGGGCCGAAGCGGATGCTGGCAGTGAACGCCGCGCGCGTGACCGAAACCAACCGTATCGGCCTGCTGGATGGCGAGCCGCTGACCGCCAAGGTGCGCAGCCTCGCCAAGCCGGTGCCCGTGACGCTCGAAGGCGCGCTGGGCGACGGCGCGGCGGTTACGATCCGGTTCGAGACCCCCGAATATGGCGTCGCCCCCGGACAGGCGGCGGTGATCTATGCCGGAGAGCGTGTTGTCGGCGGCGGATGGATCGATTCGACCGAAAGGGTTGAAGCCTAACCCTCGTAAGGCTCAAGCACGCAGCCATATCCCTTGCGGTAGGTCGCGGTGGCTTCGGCCACCAGCGGGAAGCGGGCGGTGACGCTTTTGGCCTCGGGATCGTCGCGCAGGGTCACGGCCTCCATCCCTGCCAGCTTGTCCTTGCGGCAATCTTCAAGGCTGCGTCCGGCGACAAACCGGCACGAACAGCCCACCCGCGCCGAATAGGCCGACGCAATGCTGGCATAGCCGTTGATCGGTTCGCGAAACGCCCACGCCGCCCCACTGATGCCCACGGCGACGATCGCCAGCACCCACAGCCCCCAGCGTCTGGACCGACCCGCCTGAGGTCGCGGCGCACTGCGCGCAGCGGGTGATTTCGCCATTGCCAAGCCTTCATGCTTCAGGGAATGAGGGCGCGATGACCCTCAACGAAGCTGTCCTTAACCGCGCGTTTCCCCTCGCGCCAGTCCTGCTGATGCTCGCCAGCTGCGGGGCCGCGCCGACCGCCGAACAGCCGCTTTCGCCCGAAGCGCTGGCGGCGGTGACGCCCGACGCCGGCGCACCCAAGGACCAGCTGGCCCGCCAGATCGACGACCTGTTTACGCAAGCCGGCCTTGGCGAAACGCGCGCGGTGGTGGTGATGGCGGGGGGCAAGCTGGCCGCCGAACGCTATGGCCCCGGCTATGATCCGGACACCCGCTTTGTCAGCTGGTCGATGGCCAAGACCGTCACCGGCGTCTTGATCGGGATGCTGGTGGCCGATGGCCTGCTGGCGCTGGACGAGCCCGCCCCTGTCCCCCTGTGGCAGCGGCAGGGCGATCCGCGCGGGGAAATCACGCTGCGCCACCTGCTCCAGATGCGCAGCGGTTTGCGCCACACCGAAGCCGGCGATCCGCCCTACGAATCCTCCGAAGTGCGGATGCTGTTCCTCGATGGGCGCGACAACATGGCCAAGTGGGCCGAAGAACAGCCGCTGGAAGCCGAGCCGGGCAAGGTGTTCGAATATTCCTCCAACACCAGCGTGATTCTGGCCGACATCGCCGCGCGCGCCCTGACCAGCAGCGACAAGCCGGAAGCGCGGCGCAAGGCGGTCGCGGATTACTTGCAGGAACGGCTGCTGGGCCCGCTCGGCATGACCAGCATGGTGCCCGAATTCGATGCGAGCGGCACCTTGATCGGCGGCAGTCTGATGCACGCGAGTGCGCGCGACTGGGCCAAGCTGGGCGAAATGCTGCGCCTCAAAGGCCGCGCGCCGGGCGGCGAGCAATTGGTGCCGCAGCGCTGGGTTGAAGCGATGATCTCGCCCTCGCCCGCCAGTCCGCATTACGGGTTCCAGACCTGGCTGAACCGTCCGATCCCCGGCACCGATCCGTCGGCGCACCCGCTGTTTCCCGACCGGGCGCCGCAAAGCGTGTTCAGCCTGATCGGGCATATGGGGCAATATGTGCTGGTGTCGCCCAGCCAGCGCGTGACGTTGGTCAGGCTTGGCCATTCGGACAGCAAGGAACGTCCGCCGATGTTGCAGCAGGCGGCGGATATTCTCGAACTTTATCCGGTCAGGTAGCGCCCCTTCGCTCTCCTCTTGAGAGGAGGGGGGGTCAGAGGTAAAATGCACCCTCGACCACGGTCACGCAGGGCCCGCCGAGCCATGCGCGGCCGCCGTCTTCGTCTTTGGCAAGCCGCAAGGTCAGATCACCGCCGCGGGTGCTGGCCTGATGCGCGGTAAAGCTGCTCCGCCCCAGCCGCGCGGCCCAATAGGGCGTCAGCACGGCATGGGCCGATCCGGTGACGCTATCCTCGTCGACCCCGCCGCCCGGCACGAACACGCGGCTGACGATATCGGTCTTGTCGCCCGGGGCCGTCACGATGAACTGGTCGCTGCCGAGCCGTTCCAGACCCCGTATATCAGGCGTCAACGCGCGGATGGTGGCTTCGCTGTCATAGAGGTAGATGTTGTAGCCCAGCGGCGAGCGGGCAATGTCCAGCGGCTCGGCCCCAAGCAGGCGGATCGCCTCGGCCTGATGGGCCGCGGTGTCTAGCTGGGTGGCAATCGCGGGAAGCGCCAGTTCATAGCCATCCCCGGCGCGCACCACCTCAAGGATACCTGACTTGCGGGTCCGGAACGTCACGCGCTGGCGCGCCTGCCCTTCACCATCGCGGGTCAGCAGCACATGCCCGCTGGCAAGGGTGGCATGGCCGCACAGCGCGATTTCATAGGTGGGGGTGCACCAGCGCAGCTCCCAGTCTGCGGCGCCGGTGGCATCGCGCACGACGAAGGCGGTTTCGGCAAACAGGTTTTCCGCCCCGATGGCCACCAGCACATCATCCGGCAGCCATTCGTCCAGCACCATCACCGCCGCCTGATTGCCGCCAAATGGCCGGGCGCTGAAGGCGTCGACGTGCCAGTAGGGGATTTTCTGCGGCATGTTCGCGAACCTCAAGGGTAAAGCAGCGTGTCGGACCACGGCGCATCGGCATCGGCGCGGATGAATTCGCGGCGGTCGTGCAGGCGGTTGTCGCGGTCGATCCAGAACTCGATCCGGCGGGGCGAGAGCGTGAAGCCGGTCCAATGGGCGGGCCGGGGAACCTTGCCTTGCGCCTCATGCTCGGCCCACAAATCCTGCACGCGGTCGAGATAGGTCTGGCGGTCGGGCAAGGGACGCGACTGGTCGCTCGCCGCGCTGCCGACCTGGCTGGTGTAGGGGCGCGAGTGGAAATAGGCGTCGGCGCGTTCGGGGCTGACCTCGATCAGCGGGCCTTCGATGCGGATCTGGCGGCGCAGGCTCTTCCAGTGGAACAGCAGCGCGGCCTGCATATTGGCGCGGATCTGCCCGCCCTTGCGGCTGTCGGCATTGGTGAAGAAGGTGAAGCCGCCGCCTGCGATTTCAGCCTTGCCATGCCCCTTCAGCAGCACCATCCGCACCGACGGCGCCGCATCGGCGGTGGCGGTCGCGAGCGCCATCGCGTTGGGATCATTGATCTCGCCCACCTGAGCGGCGGCAAACCATTCCTCGAACAGAACGAACGGATCGGCGCCGGCAGGCAGCACGCTGTCGGCCAGTTGCGTGTCGTCGAGAGGGGGGGCGTCGTGCATGAAAAGGTGTCCTTGCTGAACCGGAGCGGGACATAGGGGGCCGCTGGCACGGTGAAAAGTGCGTCTCTTGCAATTTCGCGCCAGCCTTGCGCCCAGCATCGGCTTGCGCAGCCGCGCTGTCTCACCTAGCTAATACGCCATGCGCGATCCCTACAGCACTCTTGGCATTGCCCGCACGGCGTCCGAGGCGGACATCAAGAGCGCCTATCGCAAGCTCGCCAAGGAACTCCACCCCGATCGCAACAAGGATAATCCCAAGGCATCGGAGAAGTTTTCCGACGCGACCCGCGCCTATGATCTGCTGTCCGACAAGGCCAAGCGCGCGCAGTATGACCGGGGCGAGATCGACGGCGATGGCAACCCGGCCAATCCTTTCGCGGGCATGGGCGCGCGGCCCGGCTATGGCCGCGGCGGCACCTATGGCGCTGGCGGTGGCGGCGCACCGGGCGGCGGCGACTTTGGCGGGTTTGGCGCGGATGATGTCGATCTGGGCGACCTGTTCGAAGGCCTGTTCGGCGGCCGCGCGCGCCAGCAGCAACAGCCGCCCCCGCGGCGCGGCTTTGGCCGCCAGCCCCCGCCGCCCCCGCCCAAGCGCGGCGCAGACATCCAGTACCGGCTCGCCGTACCTTTCGTCGATGCCGCCGCCGGACGCGACCAGCGCATCACGCTGGCCGATGGCAAGGCGATCAATCTGAAGCTGCCGCCGGGGGTTGAAGACGGCACGATGATGCGCCTGAAGGACAAGGGCCACCCCGGCACCGGCGGCAATGGCGATGGCATCGTGATGGTCGAAGTGGGCACCCACCCCTTCTTCCGGCGCGAGGGCGACAATATCCGCATGGACCTGCCGATCACCCTTGATGAGGCGGTGCGCGGGGCCAAGGTCAAATGCCCGACAGTGGACGGCGCGGTCATGCTGACGATCAAGCCGGGCAGCAGCAGCGGCACGGTGCTGCGACTGGCGGGCAAGGGTTGGACGCGCAAGAATGGCAAGCTGACCGACGGCAAGGCCGAGCGCGGCGATCAGCTGGTCACGATCGAAATCCAGCTGCCGGCCGATCTCGCCGCGCTGGAACAGCGGCTTGATGGCTGGCTTGATCCGGCGCGCCCGCGGGAGAAGTTCGGCCTGTAGCCGGGCGATTTGGCCATGCTGGCGCGTCTTACCCAAGAACCCCGTCTTCGCCATGCTGGCAGGGTCGCCCGCCGCGTTGTGATCGATACCGTCAACGACGGCTTCATCCACGCGGGCAATCTGGCCTATCTGTCGATGGTTGCCATCTTCCCCTTCTTCATCGTCGGGGCAGCGCTGTTCGATCTGATCGGCGGCCGCGACAATGCCGAAACGCTGGTGCTGACCGTCGCCCGCGCGATGCCCGATTCGGTGGCGGCGGTGATTACCCCCGTGGCCGAGACAGTCATCTATTCCCGCTCGGGCTGGCTGCTGTGGGTGGGGGCGCTGCTGGGTCTGTGGACGGTGAGCAGCCTGATCGAAAGCATCCGCGATATCCTGCGCCGGGCCTATGATACCAAGACCGGTCGCACGTTCTGGCAGAAACGGCTGGTCTCGGCCGGACTGATCCTGGGGGCGGTGCTGCTGATGATGCTGTCGCTGTTTGCGCAGGTGCTGATCGGCGGCGCGCAGGAAGTGATCGGCGCGGCGTTCCCGCAGCTCAGCCAATGGATCGGCGCGCTCAGATTGTCCCGGATTGTCCCGGCGCTGGGGCTGGCCGGATCGCTGTGGGTGCTGTTTGTCACCCTCACGCCGCTGTCGTTCCGCGGGCGGCAGTGGCCCAAGTGGCCCGGCGCGCTGTTCACGACCGTGTGGTGGCTGGCGGTTGCTGCGGCGCTGCCAGTGGTGCTGCGCAGTGTCTTCGCCTATGATCTCACCTATGGCAGCCTTGCAGGCAGCATGGTGACCTTGCTGTTTTTCTGGCTCGTCGGGCTTGGGCTGGTTATCGGGGCAGAATTGAATGCGGCGCTGGCGCATGAACGTGCGCAGGCCAAGGAGAATGCATAAATGACCGGACTGATGCAGGGTAAGCGCGGCTTGATCATGGGCCTGGCCAACGACAAGTCGCTGGCCTGGGGCATTGCGAAACAGCTGGCCGAGCACGGGGCCGAACTGGCCTTTTCCTATCAGGGGGATGCGCTGGCCAAGCGGGTGAAGCCGCTCGCGGCCGAGCTGGGCAGCGATTTCACCTTCGAGTGCGACGTGTCGAGCATGGAATCGCTCGACGCGGCCTTTGCCGCCCTGAAGGAACGCTGGGACAGCATCGATTTCGTGGTTCACGCCATCGGCTATTCGGACAAGAACGAACTGCGCGGGGCCTATGTCGATACCAGTCTCGACAACTTCCTGATGACCATGAACATTTCGGCCTATTCGCTGGTGGCGATCAGCCAGCGCGCGGCCGCGATGATGCCGGAAAGCGGCGGCACGATCCTGACGCTGAGCTATTACGGCGCGGAAAAGGTGATCCCGCACTACAATGTGATGGGCGTGGCCAAGGCCGCGCTGGAAACCAGCGTCAAATACCTTGCCAATGACCTGGGACCGCGCGGCATCCGGGTGAACGCGATCAGCGCCGGGCCGATCAAGACGCTGGCAGCAAGCGGGATCGGCGATTTCCGCTACATCCTCAAGTGGAACGAGCTGAACGCGCCGCTGCGCCGCAATGTCACCATCGACGATGTCGGCGGGGCGGGTCTGTATCTCCTGTCCGACCTGTCTTCGGGCGTGACCGGAGAGACGCATCATGTCGATGCGGGTTATCACATTGTCGGCATGAAGCAGGAAGACGCGCCGGATATTGCGCTTTCTTAAGGGTGGCGCGTTAAGGAGCGCACCCATGCGCACCGTACTTGTCACTGGCTCTGCCGGGTTCATCGGCTTCCACCTCTCGCAGCTTTTGCTGGAAGAGGGTTTCCGCGTCGTCGGCTTTGACGGGATGACCGATTACTATGACGTGCGGATCAAGCAGCGGCGGCACCAGATGCTGCTGCAACACCCGCATTTCACCTGCACCGAGGGGATGCTGGAGGATTTCGAGACGCTCCACGCCCTCGCGCTGGCGGAAAAGCCCGATGTGATCGTGCATCTGGCGGCGCAGGCGGGGGTGCGATACTCGCTCGAAAACCCGCGCGCTTACGTGAACGCCAACCTGGTCGGCACCTTCAACGTGATGGAATGCGCCCGCGAACTGGGCGTGGATCATCTGCTGATGGCGTCCACCTCATCAGTCTATGGCGCGAACACCGAAATGCCCTTCGGTGAAGACCAGAAGGTCGACACCCCGCTCACCTTCTACGCCGCGACCAAGAAGGCGAACGAGGCGATGGCGCATTCCTATGCCCATCTGTGGAACCTGCCGACCACGATGTTCCGGTTCTTCACCGTCTACGGCCCGTGGGGGCGGCCCGACATGGCGCTGTTCAAGTTCACCAAGGGCGTGCTCGAAGGCACCCCGATCGACATCTACAATGATGGCGAGATGTACCGCGATTTCACCT
Organism: Porphyrobacter sp. TH134; assembly: GCF_002855495.1. GTDB lineage: Bacteria > Pseudomonadota > Alphaproteobacteria > Sphingomonadales > Sphingomonadaceae > Erythrobacter. Next base: position 111,081 of record NZ_PKRO01000002.1, on the reverse strand, counting down.
ATGTCGCCGATCTGGTGCGCGGCATCCGCCTGCTGATCGACGCCGCCCCGGTGCGGCCCGGCAGCCCTGAGGACATCGCGCCGGGCGACAGCCTGTCGCCGGTCGCGCCGTTCCGCGTCGTGAATATCGGCAATGGCGACAAGGTGCGGCTGATGGATTTCGTCGAGGCGATCGAGGGCGAATGCGGGCGCGCGGCGGTGAAAAACTTCATGCCGATGCAGCAGGGCGATGTGCCCGCGACCTGGGCCGATGCCAGCTTGCTCAAAGCGCTCACCGGGTACGCGCCGCAAACCCCGTTCCGCGAAGGGGTCGCGCGGTTTGTGGCGTGGTACCGGGAGTATTACCGGGCTTAAGGTCGCCTATTCGGGCTGGGGCGTCGAGGCTGGGGCCGGCAAAGCACCTTCGCTCGGCAGTTCGCCCGCCCGTTCGCGTTCAAGCCGCTGCATATATTCGCGCTCGATCATCTCGACCCGCTCTTGTTCCGCAGCAGCGTCAGCGTCGATGGTGGAAAGGCGTTCCGCCCGCGCCTTTTCGATCAGCTGGCCAAAGCGGACCCCGTCTTCCTCGGCCTTGTCCTTGTAGGCGGCTTCGATGAACTTCTGGGTGCAGCCCGTAAACCCGCCCGCGCCGGCGGGGGAGCAGCTCATCGCGCCAAAATCGCCGACATACTTGATCTGGTCGACCCGGCTTGCCGGCGATTTGTTCGCGGGATTATCACTGTAACGCAGGTTCGACGGGATGCGATACCGCTCTTCCTCGACCAGAATTTCGCACACCACGACTTCGCCGGGCTGAGCGACGGGGCATTCGGCTTCGCTATAAGCGATCACCATGTTGATCTTTTCATCCGCGCTCTGGGCGGCGGCAGGGCCCGCGGCGGCGCACATGGCGATCACAACGGCGGCGGAGGCGAACAGGTGCTTCATGGCGCGTCATCCTTTGTCGGGGCGCAAGGTCATGCAGCCAGCCATGCCTGCGACCGAGGGCATTTGTCTAGTGCGCAAGGGCTGAACCCGGGCTGAAGCCGGTGTGCTGGGCCGGTTTAGCGAAATGTTGAAACCTTGCCCGCTATGCCGGAGCATGGATCGGAAGATTGCAGTGGTGGGCTTGGGCTATGTCGGCCTGCCGGTCGCCGTGGCGCTGGCTGAACGACTTGCGCCGCAGGGCGTTGCGGTAACCGGTTTCGACATCGCCGCCGGGCGGATCGCCCAATTGCGCGCCGGTCATGATGCGACCTGCGAGATCGACGATGCACGGCTGACGTCATGCGGCCTTGCCGTCTCGGATGATCCGGCGGTGCTGGAAGGCGCGAGCCTGATTATCGTCACGGTGCCCACCCCGATCACCGATGAACGCCGCCCCGACCTCACCCCCTTGCAGCGCGCCTGCGAAACCATCGGCCCGCGCCTTTCCAGGGGCGCGCTGGTGGTGTTCGAATCGACCGTCTTCCCCGGTGTGACCGAGGATATCTGCGGCCCCTGGCTGGCGCAGCATTCCGGCCTTGTGCAGGGGCAGGATTTCGCGCTCGGCTATAGCCCGGAACGCATCAATCCCGGTGACACGGTGCATCGGCTGGAAACGATCACCAAGATCATCGCTGCCGATAGCCCTGCGGCGCTTGCCCGGATGCGCGCCGTCTATGGCGCGGTGGTGGATGCGGGGCTGCACGAAGCGCCTTCGATCAAGGTGGCCGAGGCCGCCAAGGTGATCGAGAACACCCAGCGCGATCTCAACATCGCGCTGATGAACGAAATCGCGCTGATCTTCGACCGCATGGGCCTTGCCACCCGCGACGTGCTGGCGGCGGCGGGAACGAAGTGGAACTTTCTACCCTTCACCCCCGGCCTTGTCGGCGGGCATTGCATCGGGGTCGATCCCTTTTATCTGACGGCCGCAGCGGAAAAGCTTGGCTACCGGCCTGAGGTGATCCTCGCCGGGCGGCGGATCAATGACAGCATGGGGCAGGCGATCGCGCAGAAGGTCGTGAAGCTGCTGATCGCAAACGACGTCTCCCCCCGCGCAGCGCGGGTTGGCGTCATGGGGCTGACCTTCAAGCAGGACGTGCCGGATATCCGCAACTCCAAGGTGCCCGACATCCTCGCCGAACTGCACGCATACGGGATCGCCGCCTTGGTCAGCGACCCGCTCGCCGATCCCGCAGCGGCGGCCCATGAATATGGCATCACGCTGAGCCCGGCAGAGGATATAGTGCAGCTGGATGCGCTGGTGCTGGCGGTGAACCACGCGGAATACATCGCCAACCCCGCTGCCCTGATCGCCCGCGTGCGCAGCGGCGGCGTGCTGGTGGACGTGAAAAGTGCACTTGCCCGCGAAGGGCTGCCCGAAGAGCTGGTTTACTGGAGTTTATAGAGGAGGGTCAGGCCCTTCCCCGTTCGCCCTGAGTTTGGCGAAGGGCAGCATGTCCTTTTTATCGGGACATCAGGAAGGAAGAACGGTGCTTCGACAAGCTCAGCACAAACGGCACTTCTATCTCCCGCGACTTACAACCTTTCGCTCACCCTGATCGCAATCTTGCACCCCAGGCGGATGGCACCCGCCAGCAGGGGATAGGCCGGGGCGCGCTCCGCCCCGTTGGCGAAAGCCGCATCGCGGTGCTCACGCTCGTCTTCGCGGAACGCGGCGATCATTTCGGCAAGCTCGGGGTCCGCCCCGCTTTCCTCAAGCCGGTCGAGCTGCTCGGAATAGTGCTTGTCGATCTCGGTCTCGACCGCCGCCGTGCAGGCCATGGCCGCTTCCGGGCCGAGCAGCGCGGTAAACGCGCCCAGCCCGTACCCCGCGGCTGACCAGATCGGGTGCAGCGCCGTGGGGCGCACGCCGCGCCGCGCCAGCAGCGCATCGAACTTCGCGCGGTGTTCGGCCTCTTGCGCGGCCATGTGGCGGATTTCGGCCGAATGCGGGCCGCGGTCGCCCATCACAGCCAACTGGCCTTCGTAAATACGGGTCGCGCCGAATTCGCCGGCCTGGTCGACCCGGATCATGCGGTGGAGTTCATCGCGCTGCATTGTCAGCTCCTTCAGGCAGATCGTACCTACCATACGCGGCCAGCGCCACAATGGCCGCACCGCCAAGGCCGGAAATCAGGAAGTTGAACCCGGCGAGCGAAATGCCGAACAGCGTCCACGGGGCCACATCGCAGCGGATCAGCGGGGCGGCGGTGAAGTCCAGCACGTCGATCCCCGATGCCGGCGCGGTGCAGGCCGTGACCCCTTCCCACCAGCCATATTCAACCCCGGCATGAAACCCGCCGATCAGCCCCGAGGTCAGGATCGCCAGCCCCGCCAGCGCGGTCCACACCTGCGGCGGCTTCAGCGCATAGGCGGCCAGGCCCAAGCCCAGCGCGGCGAAATGCGGGTAACGCTGCCACCAGCACATCTCGCACGGCGGCAGGCCGAACCCGTATTGCGACACGTAAGCGCCGCCCAGCAAGGCTGCCGGAACCACCACGGCGAGCGCGCGGGCCTTGCCCAGATTGTCCATTGTTCAGACCCTTACGGCTTGGCCGCGCGCGGCGTCACAGCGCGCCCCGCAGGTCTGAGCGCCACGGTGCTTTTGGTGGTGCGGCGCAGGGTTTCGGTCGCGTAATTCAGCTGGAAGTCCTTGATGCCCTGCTCTTCAAGCTGCGCAGCGGTCAGCTGGAAGCGCGGATCGGCGATCTTGTCATCCTCCATCGCCTCGTCTTTGACCGCCAGTTCATTGATGAGATGGCCGCGCAGGTCGCTTTCGCGGGTCTGGTACTTCTGGCGCAGCGCGTAATCGGGATCGGAAATCTGCGGCACGGTGATGTCGGGGCGGATCCCGCCTTCCTGCACCGATTTGCCCGCCGGGGTGAAATAGCGGGCCGTGGTCAGCTTGAGCGCGGCGTCCGGGCCGAGCGGCAGGAGCGACTGCACGCTGCCCTTGCCAAAGCTGCGTTCGCCCATGATCAGCGCGCGGCGGTGATCCTGCAATGCGCCCGCGACGATCTCGGACGCCGAGGCAGAGCCGGCGTTGATCAGCACGATCATCGGCACGCCTTCGGCCATATCGCCGCGATAGACGGTTTCGGCATCATAGAGCATCGTCTCGCCCCGCGCCCGGCCGCGCTGGCTGACGATGCGGCCATCGGTCAGGAACAGGTCGGACAGCGCCACCGATTCGTCGAGGCTGCCGCCCGGATTGTTGCGCAGGTCGAGCACCAGGCCGGCCACCTTGCCGCCGGGGGCCTTCTGCTTGATCTCCTGCCAGGCGGCAAAGACATCCGCGCCGACATTGGCGGAAAATTCGTTCACGCTGATGATGCCGATATTGCCGGCCGCGATTTCGTGGGTCACCGGCTCCAGCTCGATCACGCCGCGCGTCACGCTGACTTCCAGCGGTTCTTCGCGGCCCGGGCGGAAAATCGTCAGCTTGATGGCGGTGCCCTTGGGCCCGCGCATTTGCGCCACGGCGTCATCCAGCTTGGTATCGACGATCAGCTTGCCATCAAGATGCGTGATGAAATCGCCCGCCTTGATCCCGGCCGTTTCCGCCGGGCTGCCCCGAAACGGCGAGATCACCTTGACCGCGCCGTCCTCCATCACCACCGACAGGCCGAGGCCGGAATATTTGCCGTCGATCATCGTCTCCAGCCGCTGCAAATCGCCGCCGTCCAGATAGGCCGAATGCGGATCGAGCGCGGCGAGCATCCCGTCAATCGCGCCGCGGATCAGCACGTCATCCTCGACCGGCTCGACGTAACTCGCCTTCACCCGCTGAAAGACCGCGAACAGCTTGGCAAATTCCGGCCCGGCGCGGCCATCGACCTGCGCCATGGTGGCGGTGGTGGCGGGGATGAGCGCGATGGCGGTGACCAGCGCGGCACTGCGCAGGAGAGCGGCGATTTTCATGAGACGTTCGGTGCTCCTTTGTGGCGCAAATGTATAGGCTTGCCTGCCTTAACGCCAGATAGATGGGCACGAATGCGCCGCAGGGCGGCAAACGCGGTGCGCAGCGGGCAATTATCTGATGAATTGCAGGGGATTGACCGGCTTGCCATCACGCCGCAGTTCAAACGTCAGCACCCCGCCGCGCGCATCGGTCAGCCCGATCGGACTGCCGCCGATCACCGCGTCGCCCACGGCAACGTCCGCCCGTTCCAGCCCGGTCACCAGGCTCGCCCAGCCATCCTTGTGTTCGATGATGATGATTCGCCCGAACCCGCGATAGGCCCCTGCAAAGGCAACCCGCCCGCGGGCCGGCGCCACCACCTGCGCGCCGGCATCTGGCGCCAGCACCAGCCCGTTCGATGCCAGACCGCTTTCGCGCCGGGCGCCGAAGCCGGTGAGCGTGCGCCCCTGCACAGGCAGCTGAAAATCACGCGGCGGCGGCGCGCTGGGGAGCGGCGCGGGCTCTCCGGCAGGCGCGGCGGGGAGCGCGGCGGCCAAATCGGCAGGGCGCAGCACCGGGCCGGGCAGCGCGGCCAGTTCACGCCGCAGCGCGGCCACCTCGCCCAGCTTGTCCACCAGGCCATCAAGATCGCGGGCCTCTTCGGCCAGCGCCAACGCGCGCTCGGCCTCACGCAGCGCCGCCCCGCGCGCCGTGCGCGATGCCAGCCGCTGCTGCTGCTCCAGCGTGGCAAGCTGGCTACGGCGCTCGCGCAGCGCGCCCTCACCCATGCGCAGCTGGCTGAGCGCCCGCGCCGCCTGCGCCTCCAGCGCACGCCCGCGATCAAGCTCGCTTTTCAGGCTGGCGGTGCGCGCGCGGATTTGCGGCACGGTGCTATCCAGCACCGCCCGGACATGGACCACATCCTTGAGCGAGCCGGGTTGCAGCGCCGATAGCGCCAGCGGACGGCGGGCGGCCGTCTGGAGCGCGGCGGCGAGGCGTGCGGTCGGCTCCTGCTTGGCGGCAAGGCGGGCTGATACGGCCGCCCGCCGGGTCTGGGCGATGGTCAGGCGGGCCCGGGCAATGGTGATATCGGCCTCGGCCTGCTGGATGCGGGCCGCCAGCGCCGCGGCCTCGCTGGCGGTGCGGCTCGCAGCCTCGGTGGCGGCCTGGGCATCGGCGGTCAGGCGGACAGCGCGGCCCTCGGCCAGGCGGCTGTCACGCAGCGCGCGGGCCAGCGCAGCTTCGGCTTCGTCGGGGGCCAGCAAGGCTGCGACAGGCGCGGCCTCGCTGGCGGGCAAGGCCAGCCCCAGGGCCGCAGCCAGCCCGATGACGGTGCACAAGGATAAGGCGATGGGCCGGCGCATCGCACGCTCATGCCCGATGATAGGGATGCCCGGCAAGGATTGTCGTGGCGCGGTAGAGCTGCTCCATCAGCATCGCGCGCGCCAGCATGTGCGGCCAGGTTGCCGGGCCAAAGGCGAGGAGCAGGTCGGCAGCAGCGCGCTCGGCATCGGAATGCCCGTCGGCCGCGCCCAGCATGAACCGCGTCTCGCGCACGCCTTCGTCGCGCCAGCGCTCCAGAAGGTTGGCAAGGGCCTCAGACGGCATCGCCTTGCCGCGTTCATCCAGCAGCACGGTGCGGCACGGCGTCAGCGCGTCGGCGGCCTTGCCTGCACCGGTATCGGGCCATTCGGTGAGCTTGACCGGCCACGTCATGCGCTTGGCATAGCGCTCCACCAGCTCACCCTCAGGCGACCGCCCAATCTTCCCGCGCGCGATAATGTGGAGAAGCACAACGACGTCCTTTGCTCTCGCGGCAAAAGGCTACGCCTTCGCCTGCCGAGGGGGCGGCCTAACGGCCGGCGGGCGTTCGCCCTTGCGACCCCAAAAGGGGGCCGATCATCGCTCAAATCGGCCCGCGCAGCGGGCCGCAAGGCCGACCGGCCGCCCGCAGCGATGCGGCCTTCAGGCCGCGTGAGCGAGGATTTCGCAGCCCGGAGGGGCTGCGGAAAACAAAATCAATTTCTACCCAGCATCGACGTTTCCGACCCGTCGAAACTCCACATGCGTTCAAGGTTGTAGAAGGTGCGCACTTCGGGGCGGAACAGGTGGATGACCACATCGCCCGCATCGATCAGCACCCAGTCCGCCGCCGGCAGGCCTTCGACCCGCGCGTGGCCGAAGCCGGCCTTCTTGATTTCTTCCGCCAGCTTCTGCGCCATCGAGGCGACCTGCCGGGTCGAACGGCCGCTGGCGATCACCATATGATCGGCGATCGAGCTTTTGCCTTCGAGCGGGATCGAGACGATGTCCTGCGCCTGATCATCGTCAAGCTGGGCCATCACCAATTGGTGCAGGGCGTCGGTGCCCATCTCAGGCTTGCCCAGCGATTGGGCGGTGGTGGCAGCAGCCTGCACCGCGCCAAGCGGGAGGGATGCGGCAAGAGCTTCGGTCATCGGCAATCGGGTATCTCCAGAGTTTGAGGCCAAGTCGGCGGACATCGTCCAAACGGGCAAGGTACCGGCCCGAAACGCCGCATTGGCGCCTCATGGCTTGTCCTCTTGCCTGAGTGTGCGGAATGTCAGCCGGTCACGCACCCTTGCCCCTCGATCCTGACTGTCCGATCCCTGACCGGGCCCAGTGTGACCCAGCAAAGCTTCGGCCCACCCGGCATTGGCACGGCGAAGGGCCGTGGCCGAGCGGTGATCCGGATCGAAACGCAATAACACCAGGGCCGGTGCGCTCCATTGCCCCTGCTTCCGAATGCTGGCGGCGGGCACACGATAGCGCCTGAACCAGGCCATGGCGGGGCTCGTCATGGCGTTGGCATCATAGCCCGGACGGGCAATAACCGCAATCGGCATTGTCCGGGCGATCCGGCGCCAGTCCTTCCAGCGGTGCAACTGGGCGAGATTATCGCTCCCCATCAGCCAGACGAACCGGCGTTTGGGATAGCGCCGGACCAGCTTCGCCAGTGTGTCGGCGGTGTAGCGGGTACCGAGTCGCTGCTCGATCGCGGTCGGCACAATCGGCGCACGCCGGGCCTGCTGGCGGGCCGAAAGCAGGCGTGCGGCCAGCGGCGCCATACCCGCCTGCGACTTCAACGGATTGCCGGGGGAAACCAGCCACCACGTCTCGTCCAGCCCCAGCGCGGCGGCGGCGAACAGCGTGATCCGCCGGTGCCCGCCATGCGCGGGGTTGAAGCTGCCCCCCAGCAGCCCGGTCAGGATGGGAGGTGAGCGCAAGGGATCAGGCCCTGATCGTCACGGGCGCGTTTGCCCGCTCCCGCGCACCTGCCATTTGTAGGTCGTCAGCCCCTCCAGCGCGACCGGGCCGCGCGCGTGCAGGCGGCCCGTGGCAATGCCGATCTCCGCGCCCAGCCCGAACTCGCCCCCGTCGGCAAATTGCGAGGAAGCATTGTGCATCACGATCGCGCTGTCGACCTCGCCAAGGAAGCGTTCGGCGGCCGCCGCGTCTGCCGTGACGATCACATCGGTGTGCGCCGAGGAATGGCGCGCGATATGGGCGAGCGCATCATCCAGCCCGTCGACCACCGCGACCGACAGGATCGCATCGAGATATTCGGTGTCCCAATCATTGGCGCTGGCGGGGATCACGCGGCGGTCAAGCGCCTGCGCCCGGCCATCGCCGCGCACCTCGCAGCCCGCATCGATCAGCGCGGTGACAAGTGATGCCGCCTGCGGGAAGGCCGAATCGATCAGCAAGGTCTCCATCGCCCCGCAAATGCCGGTGCGGCGCAGCTTGGCGTTCACTGCGATGGTGCGCGCCATGTCCGGATCAGCGGCGGCATGGATGTAGGTGTGGCAAATGCCGTCGAGATGCGCGAGCACCGGCACCCGCGCATCGGCCTGCACGCGGGCGACGAGGCTTTTGCCCCCGCGCGGCACGATCATGTCGATAAGGCCGCTCGCGGTCAGCATTGCGCCCACACAGGCCCGGTCTTGCGAGGGGATAAGCTGCACCGCCTCTGCCGGAACGCCGCCCTGCGCCAGCCCCTCCACCAGCGCGGCGTGGATCGCGCGGTTGGAATGCACCGCCTCGCTCCCGCCGCGCAGCAGCGCCGCATTGCCCGCCCGCACACACAGCGCAGCGGCATCGGCGGTGACGTTGGGGCGGCTTTCGTAGATGATCCCGATGACCCCGATGGGCACACGGATCCGCTGAAACTTCAGACCGTTGGGCCGCTGGGACTGGTCGATGATCTGTCCGACCGGATCGGGCAGATCGGCCACCGCCGCCACCGCAGCAGCAATCCCTGCAATTCGCACCGCGTCCAGCGCCAGCCGGTCGAGCATCGCGCCTGACAGGCCGTTGGCCTTGCCCGCCGCCAGATCGCGGGCGTTGGCTTCCAGCACCGCCGGGGTTGCCGCCAGCAGCGCCTCGGCCGCCAGATGCAGCGCGGCGGCGCGCGCGGCGCTCGGCATTGCGGCAAGCTGACGCTGGGCAAGGCGCGCATCGCCGGCCAGGGCAGTGACCAGAGCGACCGGATCGGCGGCGAGCGGTTGGGGCGATGGCTGATTCATGGGCAAGCCCTTAGCAGCACCGGGCGCGCGTGTCAGGCCCGCTGCCACAAGAACGAATCGGGACTCTTGCAGCCGTTCCCGCACGGGCCGTGACAGGCTGTGCGCCCCTGCGCTTGGCCGCGATCACTTCACCGCGAATCCGCATCGCTTCGCCCGCGGCTGCCAATTGCGGATTCGACCGGCGCAGCCCGCCCTGATAGCGGCGCAATCCGAGTATAAAAAAATAGTCGGGGCCGCACGTGTCAGAGAAGAGTACCGCACAAGCGTGGGGCGAACGGCTGCGGCAATGGTTCCCCGACCGCGAATTTTTCATGCGCGCTGATGGTCAGGTGCGCTTCATCAAGCTCTCATCAAAACTTCAGATCCGTGTTGTTGCCGGCGTTGCAGGCATGGCGCTGTTGTGGCTGATCGCGCTGGCTGTGATGGCCTGGGGCCAGTACCGGGCCGAAGCCGATCTGGCCGCCTTCGCCGAGGAAAAGGCCCGCGTTGCCACGGCAAGCGAGCGGATCAAGGATTACGGCGGCAATCTCGACAAGGTGGTTGACGATCTTCAGAAGCGTCAGGATTTCCTCGATGAAATGGCGCGGATGCTGCCCGAAGACATGGTTGCAGAAGGCGCGGCCAGCGGCACTGTGACCGATTCGTCCGCCGAAGCGGCCAAGACAGTCGGCAAGGTCAGCGCCCTGATCCCGCAGGCCAAGGGTCTTGCCGAAATCGAAGCCCGCCAGCTCGCCTTTGCCGAACGCCTGACCCGCTTCGCCGACGCCCGCGCGCGCCGGGCGGAAAGCGCGATGCGCAAGCTCAATCTCGATCCCAAATTCCTGAGCCGTGAAACCCGGCAGGCGATGGGCGGCCCGTTCGAAGCCATCACCGGCGGCGATGATTTTGACCCCCGGTTTGAACGCCTCGGTCTGAGCCTTGCCCGCATGGCGGTGCTGGAACGCGCGCTCGACGGCATCCCGCAGGTGGTGCCGGCATCGGTTGAAAACATCACCTCGGGCTTTGGCTATCGCCGCGACCCCTTCAATGGCCACGGCGCCATGCATGCCGGGATTGATTTCAAGGGCGCGGTCGGGTCGCCGATTTTCGCCGCTGCCGATGGCCGCGTCACCTTTGCCGGATGGAAGGCAGGCTACGGGCAGGCGATCGAGATCACGCATGGTAACGGGATGTTGACCCGCTACGCCCACTTGTCGCGGATCGGTGTAACGGTCGGCCAGCCGGTCGAAGCCGGGGCCACCATCGGCGGGCTCGGCAGCACCGGGCGCTCGACGGGACCGCACCTGCATTTCGAAGTCCGCATCAATGACCGCGCGGTCAATCCGCGCCCGTTTCTGGAGGCCGCCCCCGATGTTCTCAAGGAAGTCCGCCGAAGCAGTGCCGGTCGTCCCGCAAGCAAGACCCGCTAACAGGAGCAGCAGCATGGCATCGGGTTCGACCTTTTCCGTCATCGGCGCTGATGTGACCATCACCGGCAACATCAATGCCTCAGCCGACCTGCATATCGACGGCACCATCGAAGGCGACATTACCTGCGCCGCGCTGGTGCAGGGGGAAAAGAGCGCGATCCACGGCGCGGTCACGGCGGAAAGCGCGCGGCTGGCGGGCAAGGTGTCGGGATCGATCACTGCGCGCGAGCTGGTGATCCTCAAGACCGCGCATATTGATGGCGATGTGCATTATGATGCGCTGACCATCGAACAGGGCGCGCAGGTCGATGGCCGCTTTGCCCCCAACGCGCGCACCACGGTGAAGGCTGTGCCAAGCAGCGTTGAGGCGGCGGAGTAGCCAGTTTTCGCCCAATGTTTCACGTGAAACATTGGGCGGACTTCAGAAGGATCAGAGCACCTCGGCCCGCAGCGTCTTGCGGTCCAGTTTGCCGATCATCGTCTTGGGCAGGCTTTCGCGCACCACCACCATATCGACCCGCTCGTGCTTGCCGATGCGCGCGTTGAGCCAGCCGGCAAGCTCTTCGCCCGTGGAAGTTGCCCCTTCGTTGAGCGTGACATAGGCGCGCGGCACCTCGCCGCGGTATTCCTCGGGCACGCCGATCACCAGTGCTTCCTTGACCGCCGGGTGTTCCAGGATCACGTCCTCGACCACGCTGGGGAAGACCTTGAACCCGCCGACCGCGATCATGTCCTTGATCCGGTCGACGATTTCGAGAAACCCGTCCGCGTCCACCCGCGCGACATCGCCGGTGCGCAGGTAACGCTTGCCATCGCGCTCCACAAAGCAGCCGGCATCGGCTTCCGGGTGGTTCCAATAGCCGCGCATCACCTGCGGGCCATGCACCGCCAGCTCGCCCGGCTCGCCTTCGGGGGCGAGGTTTTCGGGGTTCTCCTTGTCGAGCAGGATGATTTCCGTCCCCGGCACCAGCTGGCCGATGGTGCCGCGCTTGCGGGTGCCATCATAGGGATTGGCCGAGACAACGCCTGCGCTTTCGGTGAGACCATAGCCTTCGACCAGCCGCACGCCGGTCGCTTCTTCAAACCGCACATGGACAGGGCCGGGCATCGGCGCGCCGCCGGAGATGCAGACTTTCAGGCTGGAAAGATCGGTCTTCGCCAGATCGGGGTGATCGAGCATCGCCTGAAACATCGTCGGCACGCCGGGAAAGCCGGTGCAGCGGTATTTCTGGATCGTGGCGAGCACTTGCGCGGTCTCAAACCGCGGCACCATCGCGATGGACGCGCCGGTGACGCAGGCATGGTTGAGCAGCGCGGTGTTGGCGAACACGTGGAAGAACGGCAACGCCCCCATGAAGACTTCGCTGCTGGCGTTGCCGAAGGGGTTGAGCGCGGCGACCTGCTGCGCGTTCACGGACAGCTGGTCATGCCCCAGCATCGCGCCCTTGGGCCGCCCGGTGGTGCCGCCGGTATATTGCAGCAACGCGAGGTCGGAGGGGGTGACTTCAGGGAGCGGATAAGCGCGGCCCTCCAACCATTCGGTCCATGCCCAGTCTGCGAGCATATCGTTCCACCGCCGAATTGCCGAGCCTTCGCCGCCATAGGCGACATCGGCGATCTGGCTGCGCTTGAGCAGCTTCAGCGCCACGCCCTTGACCCACGGCAGCTGGTCGGCAAGGCTTCCCACCACCAGCGTTTCCAGCGCCGATCCGTCCAGCACCTTCTTCGCGGTCTTGTAGAGTTCGGGCACATCCACCGTCACCAGCACCCGCGTGCCGCTGTCGCCGACCTGCCAGCTCAATTCCTCGACCGAATAGAGCGGCGAGAAGTTCACCACCACCGCGCCCGCCATCATCGCACCGTAATAGGCGGCGGCGTAGATCGGCACGTTGGGCAGGAACAGGCCAACGCGGTCGCCCTTGACGATGCCCAGTTCGGTGAGGCCAAGCGCAAAGGCCTGCGCCTGCGCAAAGATCTGCTGGTAGCTGTAGGTGCGCCCCAGAAAATGCAGGAACGGCGCATCCGGCGCGGCGCGCACGCTGCGTTCCAGCATGGCCGGCAGGCTCATCGGCGCAAACCGGGTATCGAGCGGTGTGGGGTGGTGATAGGCGGCGTTACTGACAGTCATGTCAATAATACTGGCGGACAATCATCCGGCGCACAAGCGAAACCCGCAGGCGCTGCGCGGCTTTTTCGCAAGCGGCGCGAAGGGGTTGCCGGAGCGGTTGAGGCCCGCCCCGGCACCATCAATCAGTTGGAGATGAACCCGCTTTCCGGGTCGATCTTCTGTTCGGCCGCTTCGGCAGCGCGGCGCGCGGCGAGCCAGGCTTCGGCCTCGGCTTCCTGCGCGGCGGCACCGGCCGCCTTGACGTTGGCGTCGCGTTCGGCGCGCAGTTCCGCGATCAGGTTCTCGCGGTCGTTGCGATCCGATTTGACCGGCGCATCGGCATCTTCGGTGATCCCGGCGCGCTTGGCGGCCTTGGCAACCATCGCGTCGAGTTCACGCTGCGAACACAGGCCCAGCGTCACCGGGTCCTTGGCGGTGATGTTCTGGATATTCCAGTGGCTGCGATCGCGGATCGCGCCGATGGTGTTGCGGGTGGTGCCGATCAGCTTGCCGATCTGCGCGTCCGAAACCTCGGGATAGTTGCGCAGGATCCAGGCGATGCCATCGGGCTTGTCCTGCCGCTTGGACACCGGGGTGTAACGCGGACCCTTGGTGCGGGTCACTTCGACCGGGGCCTTCTGCATCCGCAGCGAATAGGACGGGTCAGCCTGACCCTTTTCGATCTCGGCCTGGGTCAGTTCGCCCGAATGCACCGGATCGCGCCCGGTGTATTTGCTGCCCGCAAGATCATCGGCCATCGCCTGCACTTCGAGGATGTGGAGGCCGCAAAACTCGGCAATCTGTTCGAATGCCAATGCGGTGTTGTCCACCAGCCAGGTTGCGGTGGCATGCGGCATCAGCGGCTTGGGCTGATCCTTGGTCGCCATGGGGAAATCTCCGTTAAAAATAGAAGGGCCGCCCCTTTCGGAGCGGCCGCCTTGGAGCCTTAGATAGGCGAAAGGCTGCGAAACGGCAAGAAATGGATTCGCGGGCAGGCGGTATCGCGCGCCAGCGCTGTCTTCCGTCAGAACGCGGAGATGGCGGCGAGCGATTCGGCCTGATCTTCTGCCAGCGGCACAAGCCCGGTCAGAAACTGCCGTGTCGCAGCCTCCCAGCTGAAGCTCGCCCCGTAGGCAGCGCAAGCGGCGCGGTCGCAATAGCGGGCGGCATCGATCGCGCGGGTCAGATCCTCGGACAGGGCGCCGACGGCATCGGTGACGATGTCGAGCGGTCCCGCCACCGGGAAGGCGGCCACCGGGGTGCCGCAGGCCAGCGCTTCAATCATGACCAGCCCAAAGGTGTCGGTGCGGCTGGGGAACACGAACACATCCGCGCCCGCATAGCAGCCCGCCAGGGCCGCGCCCGATTTCTTGCCGAGGAACAGCGCATCGGGAAACTTCGCCTGCAAGCCTGCGCGGGCCGGGCCGTCGCCGACCACGACCTTGGTGCCGGGGTAGGGGCAGGCGAGGAAGGCTTCGATATTCTTCTCCACCGCGACCCGGCCGACATACAGCAGGATCGGCCCTTGCGCCTGCGCATATTCCGGCGGCGGCGGGGCGCTGGGCGAAAAACAGGCCAGATCGACCCCGCGGCTCCAGTGGGTAAGCTGGGTCAGGCCCTGTTCGCGCAATTGCGTGCGGATCGTCGCAGTGGCCACCATGATTGCCTCGGCCGGGCGGTGGAACCAGCGGATAAAGGGCCAGAACACCCGCGCGGGAAGGCCGGTGCGGCGGGCCAGATAATCGGGAAACTGCGTGTGATAGGCGGTGGTGAACGGCACCTTGCGGCGCAGGCAATAGGCGCGGGCTGCCAGACCCAGCGGGCCTTCCGTGGCGATATGCACCGCATCGGGCGCGATCCGCGCCAATTGCCGCCCGACAGCGCCCGGCAATGTCAGCGCCAGGCGGATCTCGGGATAGGTCGGTGCCGGGAGCGAAGGATAGCCTTCGGGCGAGATCACCGTGACCTGATGCCCCCAGCCGCGCAGCACCGCGCAGGTGGTCGACAGCGTGCGCACCACCCCGTTGGTTTGCGGGTGCCAGGCATCGGTGATGATGGCAATCGACGCAGGAACAGGCCCCGATCCGGCAGATGCCACCGGCTGGGCATGGTCAGGACAGATGGTGGTCAGCCGGTTCACGCCGCCTCACGTTCGGAACCGTTCGGGGCAGGCGCATCCGCCGCCGGCACGGCGTCTTGCAGGCGGCGTTTCATTTCTTCGGGCCAGTGCAGGATTTCCATCCGCCCGTCGTGATGTTCGACCAGCGCATTGCAGCCTTCGACCCAATCGCCATCGTTCCAGTATTCGATCCGCTTGCCATTGTGCTGGAAGGCGCGGAATTCGGCGGTGTGGATATGGCCGCAGACGACCCCGTCCACCCCGCGCTCCCCTGCCGCGCGCGCCACGGCCTCTTCATATTTGCCGATGAATTCAACCGCGTTCTTGACCTTGTGCTTGGCCGCCTTGCTAAGCGACCAATAGGGCTTGCCCAGCCAGCGGCGGACGGCATTCACCGTCACATTCAGCTTCATCATCAGGTGGTAGGCATGGTCGCCCACGAAGGCGAGCCAACGGTGCGACAGCATGACGGCATCGAATTCGTCCCCGTGGAGCACCATCAACCGGCGCCCATCGGCGGTGTCGTGAAAGGCGGCGCGGCGGATTTCGATCCCGCCGAAATTGAGGCCGGTGAACTGGCGGAACATCTCGTCGTGGTTACCGGGGATATAGACCACTCGCGTGCCCCGCCGGGCGCGCTTCATAATGCGCCAGACGATGTCGTTGTGCGCGGCGGGCCAGTAGAACTTCTTCTTCAGGCGCCAGCCATCAATGATGTCCCCGACCAGATAGATCGTCTCGCTGTCGGTATGGTCGAGGAAGTCGATCAGCAGGTCCGCATTGCAGCCCTTGGTGCCGAGGTGGACATCGCTGATCCAGATCGTGCGATAGGAGCGGCGTTCGGCGCTCTCTGGCTCCGGCACCCGCGGGGGGTTGAGCGGAAAGCTGGCAATGTTGTCGTTGATCAGGTCGGCAAGGTCGGCGCTGGTCATGGGCAATCCCGCAAGTCGTGGTTCGCGTACAACCCATTGGCAGGGAATTGTTACAGGCAACCCGCAGACTGGTGACGGTTTCGCGTCACGGCATCGGGATGAACCCGGGCAGCGCCTGCACCCGCGCAATCCAGGCGAGGATGTGCGGGTAATCGCCAAGGCCGAAGCCGCCTTCTTCCGCGACGTGGGTGTAAGGGAACAGCGCGATATCGGCGAGCGTCACAGCCTCGCCGCTGAAGAACGCGGTGGCGGCCAGATGGCGGTTCATCAGATCGAGCGCCGCGCAGCCCGCCACGCGCTTGGCCATCATCTGCCCCCGCTGTTCGGCAGATAGGTTCGCCTCACCCACGAACCGCAGCCAGAACCTGAGCGTCGCGATATTGGGTTCGTGGCTGTATTGTTCGAAGAACATCCAGCGCAGCATGTCGGCCTGGGCAAACCGGTCTTGCGGGATCAGCACAGAACCATGGGCGAGATACCAGCAGGCGGCATTGCTTTCGGGCAGGAAGCGCGCCGCACTCCCCTCGCCGATCTGGAGCACCGGGATGCGGCCATTGGGATTGACGCGCGCAAGGAACTCGGGCGTCCGCGTCTCGCCCCGCATGATGTCATAGGCGCGGGTCGCCAGCGGCAGACCGAGCAGCGCAGCGGTGAGCCTGATCTTGTAGCAATTCCCGCTGCGGGGGTCTTCGTGGAGGGTGAAGGCCTCAACCACCGGCCACTTCCAGCACGATCTTGCCGATATGCTCGCCCTTTTCCATCCGCGCATGGGCGGCGGCGGCTTCGGCGAGGGGGAAGGTCATGTCCATCACCGGGGACAACTCCCCATCGGCGAACAGCGGCCAGGCATTGTCGGCGATCTCGTCCGCCAGCGCGGATTTGAAGCTGTCGGTGCGCGGGCGCAGGGTTGATCCGGTCAGGGTCAGGCGGCGCATCATCACCAGCGCCATATTGATGTCGGCCTTGGCCCCGCCCAGCACCGCGATGGTGACATGGCGGCCATCTTCGGCCAGACATTTGAGATTGCGCGCGACATACTCGCCCGACACCATGTCGAGCACGATGTTCACGCCCTTGCCTTGGGTGTGGTCCAAGACCGCCTCTGCATAGTCGGTCTCGCGGTAATTGATCGCAAGGTCGGCGCCGATGCGGGTGGCGGCGGCGCATTTGGCGGTGTCGCCGCAAGTCACGATCACGTGCAGCCCGAAGGCCTTGCCCAGCATGATCGCCATGGTGCCGATGCCGCTGGTGCCGCCGTGGATCAGCACGGTCTCCCCGTCGCGGGCCAATCCGCGCTCGAACAGGTTGTGCCAGACGGTGAACAGGGTTTCGGGCAGAGCCGCGGCTTCGGACAGCATCATGCCTTCGGGCACCGGCAGGCAGTGCTGCCAATGGGCGGCGCAATATTCGGCGTAGCCTCCGCCCGGCGTGAGGGCTGCGACATACTGCCCGATCATCTCGCGCGGGACTTCGGTGCCGACCGCCACGATCTCGCCCGAGACTTCAAGCCCCAGCAGCGGCGAGGCACCCGGCGGCGGGGGGTAGGCACCGGCCCGTTGCAGGCAATCGGGGCGATTGACCCCGGCATAGGCGACGCGGATCAGCACATCATCTGGCCGCAAACGCGGGACGGGGCTGGCCTGTATCCGCAACACGTCAGGGCCACCCGGGGCATCGAAGCCAATCGATTGCATGGTCTCAGGCACACCTGCCCCGTTGCTTGCGACCATTATCAATGCCCCCCGATTAGCCCGTCATTAACGCTGTTGCATGCGCGAATAACCGTCTCGCCGATTGACAGCAAGCCGCTTCCCCCTGATGCTGCATCGCAATGGATGAACCCGATCGCCCACGGCCCAGCGGAGACGCGGCGAGTCGCCTCGCAGGCGAAGACCTCGGCCCCTACTCGCAGGCCGAGCTGGATGATCGGATCGCGCTGCTGAACGCGGAGATCGCACGGGTGAAAGCCCACCGCGACAAGGCCGCGGCCCACCGCGCTGCTGCTGATGCGCTGTTCGGCCAAAGTGCTGCCGGAAAGGGGGGCGGATGAACCTTTCAGGCATCTCGCGCGTATCAGCTTTAGGGGATTCGCAATTCGCGCAGGCGATCCCATATTGTCGGCAAACGCCACTCTCCGCTCGCTCGCCACGAGCATCCTCCTGCTGAAAGGCCTCTCCCATGCCCAGCTTCGCCCAGAACCTCGAACGCACGCTGCACAACGCGCTCGGCAATGCTTCGGAACGTCGGCACGAATATGCCACGCTCGAACACCTGCTGCTGGCGCTGATCGATGATGAAGATGCAGCCGCCGTGATGGCCGCCTGCGGGGTGGACCTTGCCGAATTGGGCGAGGTGGTGAAGCAGTATCTCGATCAGGAATACCAGAGCCTCAAGACCGAAGACGGCGCCGATCCGCAGCCCACCGCTGGCTTCCAGCGGGTGATCCAGCGCGCGATCCTGCATGTGCAGTCGAGCGGCAAGGACACCGTTACCGGCGCCAACGTGCTGGTCGCGCTGTTTTCCGAACGCGATAGCTACGCGGTCTATTTCCTCCAGCAGCAGGACATGAGCCGGCTGGATGCGGTCAGCTTTATCAGCCACGGCATCGGCAAGGGTGGCCGCCAGATCGAGCCCAAGACCCCGCAGGGCGCAGACAAGGCGGAAGAATCCGCGCAAAGCTCGAAGGAAAACAGCGGCAACAAGAAGGAAACCGCGCTCGACCAGTTTACCGTCAACCTCAACACCAAGGCGGAAAACGGCAAGATCGACCCGCTGATCGGCCGCGGGCCGGAGGTTGACCGGACAATCCAGATCCTGTGCCGCCGTTCCAAGAACAACCCGCTCTATGTGGGCGATCCGGGCGTCGGCAAGACCGCGATTGCCGAAGGTCTGGCGCGCAAGATCGTTGAAGGCGATGTGCCCGAAGTGCTGGCCGAGGCCGTGATCTACTCGCTCGATATGGGCGCGCTGCTGGCTGGCACCCGCTATCGCGGCGATTTCGAAGAACGGCTGAAGCAGGTCGTGACCGAGCTTGAGGCGATGCCCCATGCCGTCCTGTTCATCGACGAGATCCACACCGTGATCGGTGCGGGCGCGACCAGCGGCGGGGCGATGGATGCGTCCAACCTCTTGAAGCCCGCCCTGTCGAGCGGCGCGATCCGCTGTATTGGCAGCACCACCTACAAGGAATTCCGCAACCACTTCGAAAAGGACCGCGCCCTGCTGCGCCGGTTCCAGAAGATCGACGTGAACGAGCCCACGATCGAGGACACGATCAAGATCCTGAAGGGCCTGCGTTCGGCCTTCGAGGATCACCACAAGGTGAAATACACCCCCGATGCGATCAAGACGGCAGTGGAACTCTCGGCGCGCTACATCAATGACCGCAAGCTGCCCGACAAGGCGATCGATGTGATCGACGAAGTCGGCGCGATGCAGATGCTGGTGCCGCCGAGCCGCCGCAAGAAGACCATCACCGCGCGCGAGATCGAAATGGTGATTGCGACGATGGCGCGCATCCCGCCCAAGTCCGTGTCGAAGGACGACAAGAAGGCGCTCGAAAACCTCGAACGCGATCTCAAGCACGTGGTGTTTGGTCAGGACGAGGCGATCACGCGGCTTTCCACCGCAATGAAGCTGAGCCGGGCGGGCCTGCGCGATCCGGACAAGCCGATTGGCTCGTTCCTGTTCAGCGGCCCCACCGGCGTCGGCAAGACCGAAGTGGCGCGCCAGCTGGCGAACATCATGGGGATCGAGCTCAAGCGCTTCGACATGTCCGAGTATATGGAGCGCCACTCGGTCAGCCGGTTGATCGGCGCGCCTCCGGGCTATGTCGGTTACGATCAGGGCGGTTTGCTCACCGATGCCATCGACCAGAACCCGCATTGCGTGCTGCTGCTCGACGAAATCGAGAAGGCCCACCCCGATCTGTTCAACATCCTGTTGCAGGTGATGGATAATGGCCGCCTGACCGATCACCACGGCAAGACGGTCGATTTCCGCAATGTCGTGCTGATCATGACCACCAATGCCGGCGCGTCCGACATGGCGCGCAGCGGGATCGGGTTTGGCGACGTGTCGAAGGCCGATGCCGGGACCGAGGCGGTGAACAAGATGTTCACCCCTGAATTCCGCAACCGGTTGGATGCGATCGTGCCCTTCGCCTATCTGGGCAAGAGCATCGTTGCCCGCGTGGTCGACAAGTTCATCCTCCAGCTGGAATTGCAGCTGGCCGAACAGAACGTCCACATCCAGTTCGACAGCGATGCGCGCGCGTGGCTGGGCGACAAGGGCTATGACAAGCTCTACGGCGCCCGCCCGATGAGCCGCCTGATCCAGGACAAGATCAAGCAGCCGCTCGCCGAGGAACTCTTGTTCGGCAAGCTTGCGGATGGCGGCGAGGTGCATGTCACGGTGAAGGATGGCAAGCCGAGCTTCGAGATGACGCCCGCCGCGCCGAAGGTGAAGCCGGTGAAGAAGAAGCCCGCAGCCAAGAAGGCCCCGGCGAAGAACCCGGCGCCGGAAGCCGACGAGGGCTGATTGCCGCCAGTCCCTCCCCGTCCCGGACGTGATCCGGGGCGGGGAGGTGGCACCGCGAAGCGGTGACGGAGGGGTGAATATCCCGCCTTCGCCCCCCTTACCCCTCCGTCAGCCGCCTTTGGCGTCTGCCACCTCCCCATCCCTGCGGGACAGGGAGGGACGGAACCTCGGGCACCTGAGACCAGTTCCCCTCCCATGACCGCCCCCTTTTCCTGGATCCGGCCCGAACCGTGGGGCATCCATGTCGTCCCCGCCGATGCCTGGGTCGATCCCTCGCGCCCCGTCCCGCGCGCGCTGGTGACGCATGGCCATGCGGATCACGCCCGCGGCGGGCATGGCATCACTATCGCCACCCCGGCCACGCTGGCGATCATGGAACTGCGCTACAACACCCGCGCGGGCGCCTCGCCGGTCGAATATGGCGAGACGGTCGCCATCGGCGGGGGGGTCAGTGCAACATACCTTCCTGCGGGCCACGTGCTCGGCTCGGCGCAGATCCTGCTGGAACTTGGCGGAGAGCGGGTCATCATCACCGGCGACTACAAACGCGCGCCGGATCCGACCTGCGCGCCCTTCGCCGTCACCCCCTGCGACATCTTCATCACCGAGGCGACCTTTGGCCTTCCCGTCTTCACCCACCCGCCCATAGCCGAGGAAATCGCCAAGCTGCTGGATGCCCGCACCGAGAACCCCGACGCCTGCGTGCTGGTGGGCGCCTATGCGCTGGGCAAGGCGCAGCGGGTGATCGCGGAACTGCGCGCAGCGGGCCACAGCGACACGATCTGGCTCCACGGCGCGATGGAGGCGATGTGTCGGCTCTATGAGGAACACGGCGTGATGCTGGGCGATCTGCGCCTCGTCAGCGATGCGCCATCGAAAGACGCGATGCGCGGCGCCATCATCCTCGCCCCGCCGTCAGCCTTGAACGATCGCTGGAGCCGCCGCCTGCCCGATCCCATCACCGCGATGGCGAGCGGCTGGATGCGCGTGCGCGCCCGCGCCCGCCAGCGCGGCGTCGAACTGCCGCTGGTCATTTCCGACCACGCCGACTGGAACGAGCTCACCCGCACCATTACAGAGGTGAACCCGCAAGAAACCTGGATTACCCACGGCCGCGAGGAAGCGCTGCTGCGCTGGTGCGAGCTATCCCAGCGCCGCGCCCGCGCGCTGGCGCTGGTGGGGTATGAGGACGAGGATGACTAGGCCCCTCGCCCCCGTCCCGTTCGGCTTACTTGATTGCGGTCAGATCGGCTTCGATCTTGGCCAGCATGTCATCGGTAATCATGCCTTGCGAAAAGGGTGCCAGCGCCTTGAGGCTCAGCGTCTTGAACTGTTCGAAGGCGGGGTGCTGATCGATGCCCGGCAGGTGCTTCACCAGCACCGCCTTGGCGCGTTCATCAGCAACCAGGGCTTCGATCGGAGTGTCGAGGGTGAAGGCCGCCGCCGCTGTGGCGGTGGCTGCGGTGTCTTCGGCAAGAACCGGCGTCGTCAGGGCGGCCAGCACAAGACCAAGGGCGGCAACAGGCGAGAATTTCATGCAGGCGGTTCCTTGTTGACGACGCGCACCCTTGCGGCGTCAACGCTGCGCTTTAGCCGATTCGCATGGCGCTGCAATGAACCGATGGGCCGCGCCTGATGGAGGCCTTTGCCGCCCTGCTCGACGCGCTGGTCTATACCACCAGCCGCAACCGCAAACTGGCGCTGATCGCAGCGTACCTGCGGCAAGCGCCCGATCCCGATCGCGGCTGGGCGCTGGCCGCGCTGACCGACGGGCTGGACTTTCCGGCGGTGAAGGCCTCCACCATCCGCAACCTGATGACGGAACGGGTCGATCCGCAGCTTTGGGCGCTGAGCCGCGATTTTGTCGGCGATACGGCCGAAACCGCGAGCCTCTTGTGGCCGGAGCCGGACAATCCTGCGGCGCAGGCCGATCTGTCGGTGGCCGAAGTGGTCGAGCGCCTCACCGCCCTCACCCGCACCACCGCGCCCAAGGAACTGCCGGCGCTGTTCGACCGGATGGATGCCAAGGGCCGCTATGCCCTCATCAAGCTGGCGACCGGCGGGATGCGCGTCGGCGTGTCGGCGCGGCTGGCCAAGACGGCCTTCGCGCTCGCCTTTGATGTGGCGGTGGAGGAGGTCGAGGAATATTGGCACGCGCTGACCCCGCCTTACACCGAACTGTTCGCCTGGGGCGCAGACGGCGGCGCCCCGCCTGACCTTGCCGGCGTCCCGCGGTTCCGCCCCTTCATGCTCGCGCACCCGCTGGAAGACAGCGAAGTGGACCTGAAGGACTACGCCGCCGAATGGAAGTGGGACGGGATTCGCGTGCAGCTTGTCAGGGCTGGCGGAGAAACACGGGTCTATTCGCGGTCAGGCGATGATATTTCAGCGAGCTTCCCCGAACTGCTGACCGTGCTGCCGATGGACGCGGTGCTGGATGGCGAATTGCTGGTGCGCGGCTCTGCGCAAGGGGGCGAAGCGGGCGGTGCGGCCAGTTTCAACGCGCTGCAACAGCGGCTCGGGCGCAAGACCGTGTCCGCAAAGATGCTGAAGGAGGCCCCCGCCTTCGTGCGGCTGTACGATGTGCTGCTGCTGGACGGGCAGGATTGGCGCGAGCATCCGTGGAAGTCGCGCCGCGCGACTTTGGAAGGCCTGATGCCGCGCCTGCCCGCCAGCCATTTCGACCTGTCCCAACTGGTCGAGGCCGAAGATTTCGCCGCGCTGGCCGCCATCCGTGACACCGCGCGCGACGAGGCGATCGAAGGCCTGATGCTCAAGCATCGGGAGAGCCCCTATGTCGCGGGCCGCAAGGTTGCCCTGTGGTACAAGTGGAAGCGCGATCCGCTGCTGATCGATTGCGTGGTGATGTATGCCCAGCGCGGCAGCGGCAAGCGGTCGAGCTTCCATTCGGATTTCACCTTCGGCTGCTGGGACGGCGACCCGGATGCCGGCGCCGAGCTGCTGCCCGTCGGCAAGGCCTACACCGGCTTCACCGATGCCGAGCTGAAACAGCTCGACAAGTTCGTGCGGCAGAACACGCTGAACCGCTTCGGCCCGGTGCGCGAGGTGAAGCGCGAACTGGTGTTCGAGGTGGCGTTCGACTCTGTCCACACCTCCAAACGCCACAAGAGCGGGCTCGCGATGCGCTTCCCCCGCATCCACCGCATCCGCTGGGACAAGCCCGCGCATGAGGCGGACCGGCTGGAAAGTCTTCGCGGGCTCATCAAGGACTGAACCTTTCGTCATTGCGAGGAGCCGCAGGCAACGAAGCAATCCATGTCCTGCCCTCGCACCCAACTGGGCACCCGGGTCATGGATTGCCGCGCGGCTGCGCCGCTCGCAATGACGAGGGGGAAGCGTTGATTAAGGGCTGACCGCGGCGTAACCCACCCGCACACCACGGGAGAGAACCATGTCCTACGCCACCGCCGCCCTTGCGACCTATGCCAACATCCTCGGCACGCTCGATCATCTGGTCACCAAAGCGAGCGCGCATGACAAGGGCGACGCGCTGCTTGCAACCCGGCTGGCCGAAGACATGGCCCCGCTGGCGACCCAGATCCGCTTTACCCTCGATCAGGTGGTGACCGCGCTCAAACGGCTGGGAGCGCAGGACTATGCCTTTGACGACAGCGATATCACCACCTTCGCTGACGCCCGGGCGCGGATGGCGGGCGTCAAGGACATGATCGCCGCGACCGATCCGGCCAGCTGGCCCGCCAGCGGCGACACGGTGGAATTCACTCTGCCCAACGGCATGACCTTCGCCATGCAGGCGCACGAATATTGCCGCGACTGGGCGACCCCGCAGGTCTATTTCCACCTGATGGCCGCCTATGCGATCCTGCGGGCCGAGGGGCTGGCGATCGGCAAGGCAGACTATGTCGGCTACATGATGAAATACCTCAAGCAGCCGGCCGCTTAGCCGCACAGGGCCATGCACCGCTACGACCCCGCCCGCCAACGCCTCGCGCTCGGCCTTGCCGGGCTGGCAGGGCTGGTGGATGCGACGGGGTTTGTGGTCGCGGGGGGGTACTTCACCTCCTTCATGTCGGGCAACACCACACGGATGGGGGTGGAACTGGCGGCGCGGCCCGTGCTGGCGTTCGCGCCGCTGGGGCTGATTGCCTGCTTTCTGGCAGGGGTCATCGCCGGGGCGATCATCGGACGGCGCTTTCGCGGGCAGCGCAAACGGGTGCTGCTGGGCCTTGTCGCCGCGCTGCTGGGCGCGGGCGCGGGGCTGCTGGCGGCGGGCTGGCCCGTCCCCTTCCTCGCCCTGTCAGCCGCCGCCATGGGTCTCGCCAACAATGTCTTTGCCCGCGATGGCGAGGTGACGGTGGGTGTCACCTACATGACCGGCGCGCTGGTACGGCTGGGTCAGGGCATCGCCGCGCGATTGGCGGGGGAACATCTGGTGTCGGCCCGCGGTTATGGCCTGCTCTGGAGCGCGCTGGCCCTTGGTGCGGCGGCAGGCGGCAGCTTGTCCCTGCTGTCCCCCCTATGGGCTGCCGGGGCGGCCTTTGGCGCCGCGCTGATCGTGTGGGGATTTGCGCTCCGGATCGAAGTGTCGCCCAGACCGCTGAAAGATTGACCCTGATGAAAACCACAATCCGCAGCCATTGGTCTCATGCCGTGCTGGTGTGCGCGAAATGCTCGAAAAAGCTGGAGAAGAAGGGCCGCGGGTTCGGGCCGGATGGCAAGCGGCTGGCCGCCGCGCTGAAACGCGAACTGGGCGCGGGCAAGGGCCGCAAGGCGCAGGTCGGCGTGATCGAAGTGCCCTGCCTCGACATCTGCCCGAAGGGCGGTGTGGTGGTGATCGACAGCCGCCACCCTCAGGATTGGCGGATCATCACGCCGGATGCTGATTTTGCGGCCGAGGCTGATTTGCTGCGTTAAAGCGCCGCTGCCACGGCTGCCGCGTGGGCCTTGGCGTTTTCGGCATAGTGCATCACGCCCACCCGCATCCCGGCAATCGCAGCGTCGGTCAGGTCTTTCAGCTTGGTCGCCGGACGCCCGGCCCATAGCTCGCGCTCACCCATGACCTTGCGCTCGGTCAGCATGGCGCCCGCTGCCAGCATCGCGTCACTGCCGACCACCGCCTTGTTCATCACGATCGCGCCCAAGCCCACAAAGCCGCGGTCGTGGATCGTGCAGCCGTGGACCATCGCCATGTGGCCGATCAGCACATCATCGCCGATCACCAGCGGGCAGCCATCGGGATCGCCGGGGCGCGGCGGATCGCAGTGGAGGATGCTGCCGTCCTGCACATTGGTGCGTTCCCCGATGCGGATGCTGAACACGTCGGCCCGCAGCACGCAATTGTACCAGATCGAGCTGCCCGCGCCGATCACCACATCCCCGATGATCGTGCAGCCCGGCGCGATAAAGGCGGTATCGTGGATTTGCGGCACCTTGCCGTGGATGGGGATGATGTTGACGCCGGGGCGTTGAGTCATTGTGAGGCCTCCCATGTGTTGCGGGTGATTGCATATTGGATCTGCGTCACGCCCGCTGCCGGATCGGCAAAATCAAGGTCTTCGCGGCGGCTCATGCCAAGCTTTTCCATCAGCCGCCAGCTGCCGATATTGGCCGCGACGGTGATGGCCACGATCTGCGGCGCAGCATGGACGGCAAAGCCCCAATCGACCACCGCCCGCATCGCTTCAAAAGCATAGCCTTGCCGCCAGCGATCCTCGCGCACCACCCAGCCGATCTCGAAGTCGTGGGGATTGGGCGCGAGCGGGTGGGCGACCCGGCGCAGCCCGCAATGGGCGACGATAGCGCCGCTCTCGCGCTCCTCGGCCAGCATGAAGCCGAAGCCGTGCGCGGCAAAGCTGGCGCGCGACGCGGCGTGTTTGCCTGCGATCACCGCGCGCGGTTGCACACCGCCCAGATGCTGCATCACCGCCGGGGTGTTGAGCAGGGCCATGTGCGCATCGAGATCGCCTTCGCCGATCTGGCGCAGCACCAGCCGAGGGGTCGTCAGCACGGCGGCGGTCATGCCGCCTGCCAGCTTTCCCGCAGGATCGCATAGGCGATGATGCGCGGGTTTTCGGGGTCAAAATCCGCGCTGTCGAAATCGAGGTCTTCGCGCCGCTGCATCCCCAGCCTGCGCATCGGGCCCCAGCTGCTGGCGTTGCCCTGAACCGTCAGCGCAATCACCTCTTCCGCGCCGAAATGACCGAACGCCAGATCCAGCGAAGCCGTGGCGGCTTCCCGCGCATAGCCGTGCCCCCAGGCATCTTCGCGCAGACGCCAGCCGACCTCCATCATCCCCTGCGGCCCGCCGGCCTGGTTCGATCGCTTCAGCCCGCAAAAGCCGAGCAGCGCGCCGTCCGATTGGCGCTCGACCACCCAGAAGGTGTGGCCGTGATCGCGCCGGTAACCCTCGATCCGCGCCTCGCCTGCCGCCCGCCCGGTAGCGTCCTGCACCCCGCCCAGCCAGCGCATGACAGCGGGCGTGTTGGTCACGCGCCAGAACTCCGGCCAATCTTCCGCGCGCCAATCGCGCAAGGTCAGGCGGCTGGTGTCGTGGCGGAAGTCAGCCATTGGGAGCATCCAGCGACCACACGGTGGTGGGATTGTCGGCGGGCGGATAGTCGGGATCGACGTAATCAAGCTCAGCCCGGCGGCTAAAGCCGAGGCGCTGCATCATCCGGGTGGAAGCCGCGTTGGAATCGCTGGTCTGGGAATAGAGCATCGGCAGGCCGAGCGTGCCGAATGCATAATCCAGCACTGCCCGCGCGGCCTCGGTCGCATAGCCTTTGCCCCAATGACCCGCCGCAAAGGTCCAGCCGATCTCGCGCTGGCCTTGCAGCACGGGCGGGGCAGCGGCAGCGCGCAGGTGGAACAGGCCCACGCGGCCTATCCGTTCCGCGGCCTGGGTGTCGCCGTCACGCAGCCACACCGTCCAGCGCTGGTGCCCGCCATTATGGAAGGCGGCGATATCGTCAGCGAGGCTTTCGGCCACGGCGTCGGGCGCGCGCACCCCGGCGAGGTGGCGCATCACGGCCTCGGTGTTCATTTCCGCGAGCACCCACGCAAGGTCCTCCCCGGCAGGCGGACGCAAGATCAGCCGCGCCGTCGCAAGCGTGCCGTCAGCCATTCAGCAGACGGGCGACATGCGCGGCGTGGTAGGTCAGCACCCCGCTGCATCCGGCGCGTTTGAAGGCGATCAGCTTTTCGAGCACCAGCGCGTCACGATCCCCGATGCCGGCGGCCTGCGCGGCCTCGATCATCGCGTATTCGCCGCTCACCTGATAGGCGAACACCGGCACGTCGAAGCGCTGGCGCACCCGGTAGATGATGTCGAGATAGGCGAGGCCGGGCTTCACCATCACAGAGTCGGCGCCCTCGGCAATGTCCATCGCCACTTCGCGCATGGCCTCGTCAGCGTTGGCGGGGTCCATCTGGTAGCCCTTCTTGTCGCCTTTCAGCAGGCCGCCGGAACCCACCGCATCGCGGAACGGGCCGTAGAAGGCGCTCGCATACTTCGCCGCGTAGGACATGATCTGCACGTTGTGGTGCCCGTTCATCTCCAGCGCGCGGCGGATCGCGCCGATGCGGCCGTCCATCATGTCGGATGGCGCGATGATGTCCGCGCCCGCATTGGCCTGATTGACCGCCTGATCGACCAGCATCGCCACGGTGTCATCATTAAGGACATAGCCCGCGTCATTCACCAGCCCGTCCTGCCCGTGCGAGGTATAGGGGTCGAGCGCCACGTCGGTCAGCACGCCGATGCTGTTGCCGCAGGCATCCTTGATCGCCTTGATCGCCTGGCACATCAGGTTGTCGGGATTATGCGCCTCGGCTCCGTCATCGCTGCGCAATTCGTGGGGCGTGTTGGGGAACAGCGCGATCACCGGAATGCCGAGGTCCGCTGCTTCCCTGGCGCGGGCCACGATCCCGTCGACCGACCAGCGCGACACGCCGGGCAGGGTTGCGATGGGTTCCTCCACACCCTTGCCCGAAGTCACGAACAGCGGCCAGATCAGGTCGGCGGGGGTCAGCACGGTTTCGCGGTGAAGCGCGCGGCTCCAGCCGGTGGCACGGGTGCGGCGCAGGCGGGTGTTGGGGAAATGTCCGGTCATGCCCGCGGGCTTACGCCCAATCCGCGGCTGCCGACAAGTCCCCGTTAGAGCGTTGCGCCCGGCCGGCGCAGGCTGGCCGTATCGATCTTTTCGATCTCGCGATTGGGCTCCTTGACCTCGCCCGGCGCCGGCGCAAGCTCCTTCAAGGCAGCGCCAACCTCGATCTCCTTGAGCCTGAGCAACTGGCGGCGGAAATCGATCAGCTCGCTGCCCGACAACAGCGCGCGGCTGACAAAGGCGACGCTGGCCGGGTTGATCGCCCGTCCGCCGCGATACATTTCGTAATGGAGATGCGGCCCGGTCGACAGGCCGGTGGATCCGACATAGCCGATCACCTGCCCGCGCCGCACCGACATGCCCGCCCGCACCGCCATCTGGCTCATGTGGCAATAGCGCGTCGAAAGCCCGCCGCCATGCTCCAGCCGCACCGCGATGCCGCAGCCGCCTGATCGGCCCGCCGCGCTCACCCGGCCATCGCTGACCGCGACGATCGGCGTGCCATAGCTGGCCTTGAAGTCCATCCCGGCATGCATCCGCATATAGCCGAGGATCGGATGGCGGCGCATGCCGAAGTTCGATGTGATCGCCCCCGGCACCGGCGCCAGCAGCCCGCGGCGCTGCTCGCCGACGCCCGATGCCTCGTAAAACCGTCCCTCGCCGCCCCAGCGCATCAGCTGCGTTGTCGACAGCCCGCCGCGGTCAATCCCGGCATAGAGCAATTGCCCGGCCTGCCGCTCGCCCGTCGCCGCGCGGCGGTAAGCGATGATGATGTCGAATTCGTCCGACGCGCGCACTTCGCGCTCCATGTCGATCTGCGCGTCGAGCGTTTTGAGATATTCCTGTACCGCGCTCGCCGGAACGCCCGCCTGCCGCATCGAACGGTAGAGGCTGCTACCCACCGGCCCGCGCACCCGCAGCGGGGTTTCATCCACGCGGATGATGTTGCGCTTCAACGCCAGCGGGCCGGACGGGGCGACCGGCGTGCCGTCTGCCGTCACCACGCCCACACCGGGGCGGATCAGCTCAAGTTCCAGATCGAACCGTGCACGAAACGCCAGGCTGTCGAGCGGGCGGGGCTCGCCGGGGGCCGGGCGGCGGCCCAGCAGCACATCCATCTGCGTGCCCGGCGCAATATCGCCCACGGCAACCGCCTGGCCAACCAGCGCGGACGCCCGCTCGATATCGCCCTGCGCCACCCCGGCGCGGCGCAGCATCGAGGCAAAACTGTCGCCGGGCGCCAGCGTGACCACCATCGCGATTTGCGGCCGTTCGGGCGCGCTCTTCAAGGGGATGACCGCAGCGGTGGGCCCCATGCGGCGGCCGCTATCCGCGCCCAGCGCCAGCGGCAGGATCATCTGGCTGCGCAGCTCGCCCTGCACGTCATCGCTCTGCGGCATGGCCGGGCGCGCTTCGAGCGGGGTGAGATCGGGCCAGAACGCCAGCGCCACAAAGCCCAGCCCCACCATCGTGCCCAGCCCGCGCAGCCAGCGGCGGCTGCCGATATCCTCGGCCAGATCAGGGGCAAGATCGATCCGGTCAAACCAGCGCGAGGCGTCAAGACGCCATGCCTCATACCGATGGGCCCACACGCCCAGCTTGGCGGTCAGCGCACGGCGGGCCTGCTGCACGCGGGTCTGCGGCGCCAGCTTGCGGGAATTGCGAAGGTAAGGGACCAGTTCGCGCGCGGTTTCCGGGTCGATGCGTTCGGGGATGATCGCGAGCGCGCGGCCTTCGGACGGCGGATCGCCCGCGAACGACAGGTCGTCCGGATCACCTCCGCCGGTCACTTTGCGCGCGTTTTCCAACATCCATGCCCCGAAAGCGGTGCCAAGCGAGGCCATTGTGGCCCGACCTACGGACCAACCCCCGGGCGCTGCCTTGTCGCATTTTCCTGCCAGAACAAAGTAAATCCCGCGTTAACCAGCGACCAGCCGCATCGCGCGTGCGATAAGGTGTTGTGCGTAGGTGCGGGCCGGCGATGCGCTGGCCCTTGCCCCGGCTGGCCAAGCCTGACAGAACCGTTCCATCGTGCCAGCCCCCCCGCCTGTCCGTCCTGCCGCCCCGCGCGGAAACTTCGCCCGCGGAGCCAGCCGGGACGCCAGCGCGGATGAACGCGTGCGCGCCGTGCTCGGGCCGACCAACACGGGCAAAACCCACCTCGCCATTGAACGGATGTGCGGCCATTCCAGCGGCATGATGGGCTTCCCGCTGCGGCTGCTGGCGCGCGAGGTCTATGACCGGGTGCGCGCGATCAAGGGCGATAAACAGGTGGCCCTCATCACCGGCGAAGAACGGATCGAGCCGCCGGACGCGCGCTATTTCCTCTGCACTGCCGAAGCCATGCCGCGCAGCACCGGCGATGTTGCCTTTGTCGCGTTGGACGAGGCGCAACTGGGCGCAGACCCGGAACGCGGGCATATCTTCACGGACCGCCTGCTGCATGCGCGGGGCCGGGAGGAGACGATGATCCTCGGCAGCGCCACGCTGGAACCAATGATCAAGGCGCTGATCCCGCGGGCGGAAATCACCAGCCGTCCGCGCTTTTCCACCCTGTCCCACGCGGGGGTGTGCAAGCTGTCGCGCCTGCCCAAACGCTCTGCCGTGGTCGCCTTCAGCGTCGAACAGGTCTACGCCATGGCCGAGGCGCTGCGGCGCTTTCGCGGCGGGGCGGCGGTGGTGATGGGGGCGCTCTCGCCCGAAACCCGCAACAAGCAGGTCGCCATGTTCCAATCGGGCGAGGTCGATTACATCGTCGCCACCGACGCCATCGGCATGGGACTGAACCTCGATCTCGATCATGTCGCTTTTGCCGCGCTCAGCAAGTTTGACGGGCGCCGCAAGCGCAGGCTCACCCCTTCGGAAATGGCGCAGATTGCGGGGCGCGCAGGGCGGCATCAGCGTGATGGCACCTTCGGGACGCTGTCGGGCACCGGCAAGGGTCACGGAGAGCCGCTCGCCTTCACCGATGAAGAAGTCTACGCGATCGAGGAACACAAGTTCGCCCCGCTGACCCACCTGTTCTGGCGCGATGCCGATCCCCGGTTTGACAGTCTGCCTGCGCTGATCGCCGATCTGGAAGCCCGGCCTGCCCAAGCCGTGCTGCGCGCTGCGCCCGAAGCCATCGACATGGCGGTACTGCGGCGGCTGGCCGAGGCTGATACGGGCCGCTCGGTGCGCGGGGCCGGATCGGTCCGGCGGTTCTGGGAGGCGTGTTCGCTGCCCGATTTCCGCAATCTCGGGGTGGAACAGCACGCGCGGTTTGTGGCGCGGCTGTGGGATGACTTGCGCGGCGGATACATCGGCGCGGATTTCGTCGCCGCCCGCATCGCCGAGCTTGACCGGATGCAGGGCGACATCGACACGCTGCAAGGCCGGATTGCGGCGATTCGCAGCTGGGCCTATATCTGCCAGCGACCCGATTGGGTGCTGGCGCGTGACGAAATGGCTGCGCGGGCGCGCGCGGTCGAGGCGAAGCTTTCGGATGCGCTGCATGCGCGGCTGACCGAAAGATTCGTGAACCGAAGGACGACACTTTTGATGAAATCGCTGGGGCAGGATGCAAGCGCGCTGCCCGTCACCCTGGAACCCGATGGCCACCTGACCGTGGAAGGGCTGAGCATCGGGCGGCTGGAAGGCTTCCGTTTCCATGTCGATCCGTCAGCCGGCGTCGCTGATCGGCGGATGCTGCTGGCGGCGGGCGAAAAGGCGCTGCCCGCGCTGCTCGCCAACCGCGCCGAATGGTTGCTGACGCAGGGCCTTGGCGAACTCGAGATTTCCGGCGGTGCCATCCGCTGGCAGGGACAGGGCGCGGGCCGGGCCCTGGCCGACATCACCTTCCCCGGCCACCCCTTCGGCGCGCCGCGCCTTGCCCTGACGCGCGATCTGGCGCTGCTGCCCGATACCGCCAAAGCGCGGCTGGAAGCCGGGCTGGCCGCATGGCTCGACAAGCAGCTCGAACCGCTCGAACCCTTGCGCAAGCTGGCAGAGGCTGCGCGCGATCCCGAAGCCGGGTCACAGGCGCGCGCGCTGGTCATCACGCTGATCGAAGCGCGCGGCGTCATCAGCCGCGAGGAAGCTGGGCTGGAGAATCTGCCCAAGGACATGCGCCCCTACCTGCGAAAACTGGGCGTCACCTTCGGCGCGCTCGACATTTTTGCAGCGCCGCTGCTGAAGCCCGCACCGCGCCGCCTGCTGCATGCGCTGGGGCTGGATCTGCGTCCGCTGAATGACGCGATGCTGCCGGTGCTGGCCGAAGGAAGCTGGGCCAAGGGGCGCTTGCCCGCCGGATACCGCTATGCCGGAAGCCAGGCGATCCGGGTCGATCTGGCCGAAAAGATCCTGCGCGCGGCCTTTGATGCGCGCGCGGCAGTGACGGCGGCCAAACCGAAGGAGCGCAATCTGGCCTTCCGGCTTGATCTGGCGCTGGCCGTGTCGGTGGGGCTGGAGGATGGCAATGCCCGCCGCCTGCTCGGCAGTGCCGGTTTCCGCTGCGACCGCGCCCGCCCCTTGCCCGAAGGCGCCCAAGGCGCGCCCGCGCCCGATCGCTGGCACTGGCGCCCGCGCCGTCCGGGCGAAGGCGATGGCCAGCGCAGCGAACGGCGTCCCGATAACCGAGAACGCACGCAGGCGCGCGGCAACCCCCGGCAGGCCAAGGATGGTCGTACGAAGGATGGGCAGGCCAAGGACGGGCAGGCCAATCGCAAGCCCGAGCGTGATGGCAGCCAGCCTCCGCGTGACGGCGCCCAGCGTCGTTCCAGACCGGCGCAGGCTGCTGCCAGACCCCCGGTTGACACCGGCCCGGCCCGTGCTGGCGGTGCCTTCGACAAGCTGGCGGACCTGCTCAAGGGATGAAGCCAGAGGCGGCGGAGAACGGAGCGGCGGCGTCGATTCGAATCGACCGCCTGCTGGTCTACCTCCGCCTCGCCCGCACCCGCTCCGCCGCGCTGGCCCTGATCGAAACCCATGCTTTGCGCTGCAACAGAAAGCATGTGCTGCGCGGCGCCCATCAGGTGCGTATCGGTGATGTGCTGACATTGGCCACAGGCGCAAATGTGCGGGTGATCCAACTCACCGCCCTGCCCGACCGGCGCGGCCCGCCAGCCTTGGCGGCTTCCTATTATCGGGAGGTTGATTCTGAGGGGCTTGACCGTAAGGAGCAAATGACCATAGCAGCGTCGCCTCTCGCTCCGGGCACTCCGCCCGCCGATCTCGAAGACCGCTTTTGAAAGAGCCGCAATGACTTACGTCGTCACCGAAGACTGCATCAAGTGCAAGTACACCGATTGC
The DNA here is from genome assembly GCF_002855495.1 of Porphyrobacter sp. TH134. Classification (GTDB taxonomy): domain Bacteria; phylum Pseudomonadota; class Alphaproteobacteria; order Sphingomonadales; family Sphingomonadaceae; genus Erythrobacter. Next base: position 77,186 of record NZ_PKRO01000002.1, on the reverse strand, counting down.
GTGGAAGTGTGCCCGGTCGACTGCTTCTATGAAGGCGAAAACATGCTGGTCATCAATCCCAGCGAATGCATCGATTGCGGCGTGTGCGAACCGGAATGCCCGGCCGAGGCGATTCTGCCCGATACCGAAGATGGCCTCGAAAAGTGGCTGGAGCTGAACACCCAGTATTCGGCGCAGTGGCCCAACATCACCAGCCAGAAGGCCCCGCCGGAAGATGCCGACGCGCACAAGGGCGAAAAGGGCAAGTTCGAGAAGTATTTCAGCGCCGAGCCGGGCGACGGGGACTGATTTCCCGCCCTTTTCCTTCCTAGCTGCACAGATTGGCAGACCAGCGTAAACCGCGACTCGCAATTTTGTTGCAGGCGTGCTATATAATCACGTGACCGCGCAGGGCACCGCCCGCGCAGGCGTGATAACCAGGAAGGCTCGACACCAGCAACCCCCCAACCGGATGATTGCCACCCGGCGCTCGCTTTGTCTGAGGCCCTCTTCAGTCAAGCCTTTCGCGCCGCCGGGATGATTGTCCGCTCTCTTGTTGCCAGGACGGCCGATTGAAAGGAACTTGCATGGCAAGCACCGCGAACGCATTCACCGTCGGCGATTATGTTGTCTACCCCAAGCACGGCGTTGGCCGGGTGATCGAGCTTCAGCGCGAAGAAATCGCCGGAATGCAGCTCGAACTCTACGTCCTGCGGTTCGAGAAAGAGCGCATGACCCTGCGGGTGCCGACCAACAAGGTTGAAGCGATCGGGATGCGCAAGCTGTCGTCTGACAAGACGCTCAAGCAGGCGATGGAAACCCTGAAGGGCAAGCCCAAGGTCAAGCGCACCATGTGGTCGCGCCGCGCGCAGGAATATGAAGCGAAGATCAACTCGGGCGACCTTGTGTCGATCGCCGAAGTGACCCGCGATCTGTTCCGCCCCGAAGACCAGCCCGAGCAAAGCTATTCGGAACGCCAGATCTTTGAAGCCGCCTCCAGCCGCCTCGCCCGCGAACTGGCAGCGATGGAAGAAACGGACGAGCCGACCGCGCTGAACAAGATCCTCAACGTGCTGCGCGAACACGCGCCGCAATATTACGATTCGGCCGAAGAAGCCTGACAGACGGCCTGATCGGCCCATGACCATCAAGGGCTGCCCTGCGGGGCGGCCCTTTTTGTTTGGCCTGCAACCCATAGCCGGCGCAACCCACAGCCCAGTATGCCGCGCCCGCTTGTCGCGCAGAGCTTGGTGTATTATACAAGCAATACGCTACGGGCTGACGGGAGAGAACCACGCCATGATCCACCTTTGCCGCAATCGCCTCGCACCGCTCGGGCTGTTGGCGCTCCTCAGTGCCGGGCTGGCGGGGTGCGAAGGCGCGAATATGGAAATCAACGGTCAGGAAGGCGTCCCGCTCGCCGATATCGAACTGGCCGGCGCTCCGCCCAGCGAAGTGGTGTTGTCGTCCGGCGATACGGTCATCGTGACCGACGGATCGACCTTCACCATCACCGCCGAAGGGCCGGACGCCGATACGCTGCGTTTTGTGCGCGATGGCGAGGTGATCGGTGTGACCCGGCCCAACGGGTGGGACGGCGATAGCAACGCAACGGTCCGCATCACCATGCCCCCGCCCAAACAGCTGGTGATCGGCGGCGGCGGGACGATCAAGGCGCAGTCCCTCGCCAGCGCATCGGAAATCACTATCGGCGGGGCGGGCACTGTCGAATTCGGACAGATCGCGGCGGAAAAGCTCGGCATCAATATCGGCGGCAGCGGCACGGTGCGCGGTGCGGGGACCGTCAGGTCGCTTGAAGTGCTGATCGGCGGCAGCGGCGATGTGGAACTGGCCGGGCTGAAGGCGGATGCCGCCGAGGTTTCGATCGGCGGCAGCGGCGATGTCGCCTTCGCGTCGGACGGCACGGTGGAAGCCAATATCGGCGGAGCGGGCGATGTGAATGTGGCCGGCAATGCCAAGTGCACGATTAACGCCTTTGGCTCGGGCACGCTGACCTGCACACCGACCGCGAGCGGCGGCGGCGCCAGCGCGGCAATCCCGGCCACAGAGCCGATCAAAGCGCCCGCCGCGCCAAAGGCACCCGCCGCGCCAAAGGCGCCGGTCCCGGCAAAGCCCGCAGAATAGCATTTGCCTTATGGCAAGCGCCGCGCGACATAGGGGGACCATGCAGACCGCCAAACTCATCGCCGTCACCCTTGGTGCATTCGCCTTGCAAGGTTGCCTCGCCAAGGCTGCGGTCAGCGCCGTCACGTTGCCGGTAAAGGTCGCCAGCCGCGGCGTTGATCTGGCCACGGAAAGCCAATCGGAAGCCGACGAAAAGCGCGGCCGCGAAATTCGCAAACGCGAAGAACGGCTGGGCACGCTGGAGCGCGATTATGACCGCCAGATGGACCGCTGCGCGGATGGCGATGACGAGGCCTGCGACAAGGCTCAGGCCATCCGGGCCGAGATGAAGGCGATCATGCCGGGCGTTCCGGTCGAACCGGACCGGGATTAAGCCGCCGCCCGCCGCAGCCGGTCATTGACCGCGCGGCCCACAGCGTCTTCCGGCACCGGGGCGACCGCGATGCGCAGCTGCGGCGCGCGTGCGGCTTCGTGAAGGCAGGCGTAGAGGTTCGCTGCGGCTTCGGTAACGTCACCGCTGGCTGACAGCGTGCAGTCACCTTGCACCATCCCGAAACCGATCAGGAATTCATCAGGCTCGGCCCGGGCCGCGTTCAGCCGCACAGGCTTGCCCGGCGCGTAGTGGCTGGCGAGCTGACCCGGCGCTTCGATCGGCCGCGCACTGCCCTCTTTCCCGGCGACCACACCAAGCGGGATCGGGCCCGGGCGCAGTTCATCAATGCTGCCGTCGGCCCGTACCGCTGCAATCGTGGATTCAACGCCCGCAGCGGTGATCCCGCCATCCAGCACCATCGCGATCCGGCCATCCAGCGAGGTGAGGACATGCGCCGCGCTCGTCGGGCTGATGAAGCCGGAACGGTTCGCGGATGGCGCCGCCAGCGGGAAGTCTACCGCCGCCAGCAGTGCCTGCATCACCGGATGGGCCGGCGCCCGCAGCGCAATCGTCGGCAGGCCAGCGGTCACGGCCTCAGCCAGCCCGGCATCGCTCCGGCGGGGCACAACCAGCGTCAGCGGGCCGGGCCAATGCGCCTGCGCCAAGGCGCGCGCCGCGGGCGAGAACACGCCATACCGCTCCGCCTCGGCCAGCCCGGCCACATGCACGATCAGCGGATTGAAATCGGGCCGGCCCTTCGCGGCATAGATCCGCGCCACCGCCGCGGCGCTGTCGGCCCGCGCGGCGAGGCCGTAAACCGTCTCGGTCGGCACCGCGACCAGCCCGCCCGATTCGAGGATTCGCACGGCTTCCGCGATCCCATCAGGGTCCGCCAGCCGCACTTCCGTAACGTTCTTGCCGCTCATGCCCCGGCGCTATATTCAAACCCCCGCCCTGCCAAGTGCGCGGGGCCTTTTCCAACCGCAAGGACGCCCCCGAAGTGACCCCCTTTACCCCGCCGACCGCCGATCAGCTGCTCGCCATCCGCGTCAATGCCGGGATCGACGAACTCGCCGCGACCGGGCGTTTCGCGCATGCCGAACCTGATCTGGTGGAAGCCATCGTTGGCGGCGTCGGCCAATTCGCGGCCGGAGAATTCGCACCGCTCAACCGCACCGGCGACAAGGAAGGCGCGAAGCTGGAAAACGGCCGGGTCCGTCTGCCGGATGGGTTTGAGGCTGCGTACAAGGCCTATGTCGAACAAGGCTGGAACACCATCGCCAGCCCGCAGGCGCATGGCGGACAAGGGCTGCCCTTCACCCTCGCCTGCAACGTGCTGGAAAACCTCGGCGCAGCGAACATGGCCTTCACCCTGCTGCCGATGCTGAGCGTCGGCGCGATCGAGGCGCTGGAGCATCACGGGTCGAAAGACCAGCAGGCGATGTATCTGCCCAATCTCGTCAGCGGGAAATGGTCGGGCACGATGAACCTCACCGAGCCCGCCGCCGGGAGCGATGTGGGCGCGCTGCGCAGCACCGCCGAACCCATCGAAAGCGGGCCGCACGCAGGCAAGTACCGGATCACCGGGCAAAAGATCTACATCACCTGGGGCGAACATGATCTGGCAGACAATATCATCCACCTCGTCCTCGCCCGTCTGCCCGGTGCGCCCGAAGGCTCGCGCGGGATCAGCCTGTTCGTGGTGCCCAAATATCACGTGAACGCCGATGGCTCGCTCGGCCCGCATAATGACCTGCGCTGCGTCAGCCTTGAACACAAGCTGGGCATCAACGCCTCGCCCACCTGCGTGATGAGCTACGGCGACAATGGCGAATGCATCGGCGAGTTGGTGGGCCGCGAGAACAAGGGCCTGGCCGCGATGTTCACGATGATGAACAATGCGCGCATCAATGTCGGCAATCAGGGCGTGCAGATTGGCGAGCGGGCGACGCAGCAGGCGCTCGCCTATGCCCGCGACCGGGTGCAATCGGCCCGCGCCGGCTCGCCCGACAAGACGCCGGTGGCGATTATCGAACACCCCGATGTGCGCCGCATGATCCTGCGGATGAAGGCCCTGACCGAAGGTGCGCGCGCGCTGCTGTATTACTGCGCGGGGCAGGTTGATCGCGGGAACCTCGGCGATGAGGCGGCCAGGAACCGTGCGGAAATCCTCGTCCCGTTGCTCAAGGCCTGGGGCACGGATATCGGCGTCGAGGTTGCAGGCCTCGGCATCCAGATCCACGGCGGCATGGGCTTTGTCGAGGAAACCGGTGCAGCCCAGCATTGGCGCGATTCGCGCATTGCGCCGATCTATGAAGGCACCAACGGCATTCAGGCCGCCGACCTTGTAACGCGCAAACTGGCGCTGGACGGCGGCGAGGCGATCTTTGCCCTGTTCGATACCATCGCACGCGAGGCTGGCGAAGAACCGGCGCTGGCTGCCCTGGCCCGCGATTGCGCCCGCGTGGCGCTGTGGATGCAGGACGAGGCCAGCCTTGATGATCGTCTGGCGGGAAGCGTTCCGTTCTGCACGATGGCCGCCGTGGCGGTGGCAGGGTGGCAGCTGATGAAGCAGGCCCAGGCGGTGGCCGCAGGCGCATCGCCTGAACTGGCCGCGATCAAGCCGGTGACCGCGCGCTTCTTCCTCGATCGGATTGTCCCCGAAGCGGCCGGGCTGGAATCTTCCGCCACAGCCGGGGCCGACCTGCTTTACGCCCTCCCCGCCGAAGCGCTGCTGGGCTGATATGACCGCCGGGGGTGAGAGCGACGCGCTGGCGCGGATTGCGGCGGCGCTGGAACGGCTCGCGCCCCCGCCGCCCCCGCCGACCGATTGGCTCGCCCATCCCGCCTATGTGTGGGAGGGGCAGCGCGCGCGGGCTGTGCCGGTGCTCGATGCCCTGCCGCTTGCGGCCTTGCGCGGGATCGACGCGCAGAAAGTTGGCTTGCGCAACTTGTGCGCCCGGCTCGCCTCGGGTGCGGCGGCGCATGATGTGCTGCTGTGGGGCGCGCGGGGCATGGGCAAATCGGCGCTGGTGCGGGCCTGCGTGGCCGATGTGCAGCGGGATGATCCGCGCGCCCTCGCCCTCGTCCAGCTGGCCCCCGGCAGCCTGCCCGGCTTCCCCGCGCTGATCGATGCGCTGGCGCAGCAACCCCGCGCCTTTCTGCTGTTCATCGACGATCTCGGCTTTGGCGCGGATGGGCGGGCCGAGATGCTGGCCTTGCGCAGCCTGCTCGACGGCGGTGTGGCCCCGCGCCCCGCCCATATCCGCCTCGCCGTGACCGCCAACCGCCGCGCTATCGTGGAGCGGGAGGATACCTCCGGCGCGATCCATGAACGTGACGAGCGTGACGATGCCCTCGCCCTGGCGGATCGCTTCGGGCTGACGCTGGGCTTCCACCCGGCGGACAAGGAGACCTATCTCGCCATCGTGGCGGGCTATACCGCCCCCCTCGGCCTCGGCTTCGACCCTGAGGAGGCCATGGCCTTCGCTATCCAGCGCGGCAACCGGTCAGGCCGCACCGCGCTGCAATTCGCTACCGAACTGGCCGGACGGGCCGGGAAAGTGCTCTAGTTGACGCGTCGCCCGGCCTGCTGGCGCAGGTAATCCGCTTCAAAGTCGGAGCGCGGATCGGTCAGTTCGCGCGTGGGGAGCTTTTCGCTTTTCAAGCCCGCAATTGCCGGCGCCGGGGCCGCGTCAGGCGCCCGCACCCGCCAGATGATCCCGGCGGTATCATCCGATACCAGCAGCGCCCCGTCACCGGCCCATTCCACCCAGGTCGGGCGGCCGCGCGTGGTGCCTTCGCCGGTCAGGAAGCCTGTCAGCACCGGCTTGGGCTTGCCCACCGGGTTGCCGCGATCATCGAAATCCACGAACACCACATCATAGCCCGACGGCGGCTTGCGGTTCCACGATCCGTGGCGCGCAATAAAGGCGCCGCTGGCGAAGCCTTCGCCCATCCGGTCGCCTTCCTTGCTGAACACCAGCCCCAGCGCCGCCACATGCGGCCCCAGCGCGAATTCGGGCTTGCGGACATACTCCATCAGAAAGCGCGGCATTGGCGCTTCGACGCGGCGATCAATATTGGTGCGGTAATAGACCCAGGGCCAGCCATATTGCGCGCCGATCGGCACATTGGTGAGATAGTCGGGCACCAGGTCTGATCCCAGCATGTCCCGCTCGTTCACGGTGGTCCACAGTTCGCCGGTCCAGGGGCTGAAATCCATGCCATTGGGATTGCGCAAGCCCACACCGAACTGGCGCTGACGCTTGGCGGCAAGATCATATTCCCAGATCATCGCTCGGCCCTCTTCGGCCTTCATCCCCGCCTCACCGATATTGCTGACCGATCCGACCGCGACATACAGCCGCTCACCATCGGGGGAGAGTTCGACATTGCGCATCCAGTGACCCCCGCCGCCGGGCAGGTCCATCAGCTTGCGCGGCGCACCGCTGACAGCGTCGCTGCCCAGCGCATAGGGAAAGGCCAGCAAGGCATTGTGGTTAGCGACAAACAGCGTGCCATCCTTCCATGCCATCCCGGAGGGCGAATCCAGCCCCTCTTCGAGGATCACCCGCTTCACCTCGGCGCTGCCATTGCCGTCGGCATCGCGCAGCAGCACAATCTGGTTGGGCGAGGGGCCGGTCGCCCCGGCGCGGGTCAGCAGTGTGTCCGCGATCCAGCCCATGATCGTATCCATCACCCCGCCGCCGCTGTTATCCTGTTGCGGCGCGCGGGTGAGCGCCACCAGCACATCGCCATTGGGCAGCGCAAACACGGTGCGCGGATGATCGAGCCCATCGGCAAAGCGCACGACCTCCAGCCCCGCTGCCGCGGTGGGCGTCTCGTTCGGCTTCCAGCCCACCGGTTCGGCAATCTGGACGGTGGGAACGGTCTGGGCATCGCCCTCCTGCAACACCGGATCGGTGCCCGCGACCTCCTCGACCGAAAGATCGGCGGTATCGCCGCGGCTGAGAAACCAGAACGCCCCTCCGGCGGCAACGATAATGATCCCAAGGGCGATTGCGATTTTGCGGAAGATGGCCATGTGGGGGGAATAGGGCCGCGGCGAGGCTGCGGCAACACACAAGCTATAAGGGCCGCGTTGCGATGTATGATTTCAAGCCCGCCGATGGTGCCGACCTGGCGGAACGCTACCGCGAACTGGCCGCCGCCGCCGATGCGCTGACAGCCGACGAACCGGATGGCGTTGCCAATATGGCCAATGTCGCAGCGTTGCTGTGGGAGTTTCTGCCCGATCTGAACTGGGCGGGCTTCTACCGCGTCGGACCGGCCAAGACCGGCGGGGCGGCAGAGCTGGTGCTGGGGCCGTTTGTGGGCCGACCGGCCTGCATCCGCATTCCCTTCGGCATCGGGGTCTGCGGCGCCGCCGCGCAAAGCCGCGCCACCCAACTGGTTGCGGATGTTCACGCCTTCCCCGGCCACATCGCCTGTGACGCGGCGAGCGCGAGCGAGCTGGTTGTGCCGGTGCTGCGCGATGGCGCCGTGGTGGCGGTAATCGACCTCGACAGCCCCCGCCCCGCCCGCTTCACTGAGGCCGACGCCGCCGGGATCGAAGCGCTGGCAGCGCTGCTGGCCGACCGGATCTGAGGATTCCGGCCAGCGAGCTTCCCGAAACGGGACAGCGCGCTCAGCACCGCTTGGGCGCATGGCGGACTCGGTGGTAAGCTTTTGCTAACCATCAGCCCAGCCCGGCTGACTCGAGGGGAATTGCCCATGACGAAGCGCCTGCCCACCCTTTCCATCGCCGCTCTCATGCTGACCGCTCCGGCGGCGCTGCAAGCGCAGAATTACGCCGACCTTCCGCCGCTTACGCCGATGACCGAAACCGAAGTGCGCACGCTTCCGCCGGAATACCGCTCGGCGCCTGCTGGCGCGGTGCAGACGGGCGAGACTGTGACGACCGAAAACGGGGTCGAGACAATCACCCGCACGCGGCGGATCGATGCGCCTCGCCCGGCGCAGGCCGCGGTGCCTGCTCCGGCACAGCCGATGGGCTACCCGCAAGGCTATGCGCCGGCCTATGCCCCTGCGATGACCTATGCCGCTGCGCCGGCTGTGTTTGAACGCCAGCAGTGGATCGATGAATGCCGCAATCGCACCAAGGGGCAGAACCGCGACAACACCGGCCTCATCATCGGCGGGTTGCTCGGAGCAATCGCCGGGGGCGTTGCCGGTTACGAAATCGCCGGTGTGGGTGACCGCGTGCTCGGCACCGCACTGGGTGTTGGCGGTGGCGGGCTGATCGGCGGGTTGCTGGGCAGCCTGTTCGGCGGCGACAAGGAGAAGAACCGCTACGACTGCGAAGCCGCGCTCGACAGCTACCTGTCGCAATATGGCGCGCCCACCACGCGCATTGCCAGCCGCGAAATCCCCTACGCCGCCCCGGGCTATGCCTATGCCCCGCCCGCTTACGGCTATGGCTACCCTGCCGCCTATTCCTATGGTTACAGCTATGCCCCGCCGCAGCAGGTGGTGATGGTGCCGGTGCGCAGCGAAGTGCAGCAGCAGGTGGTGGTGCGCGAGACCGAGCGTTACGAGACTTACAACGTCCCCGGCGCCGCCCGCGTGATCCCGGCACAACGCCCCTCACCCAAGATGATCAAGAACCGCTAAGGCGTTCGTTACAAACACAAAAAGCCCCGTGTCGCCCAACCGCGACACGGGGCTTTTGCTATTGTGGCAACCATTGGCGCCGGATCAGAATTCGCCCCCGGTAAGGCGCTGGCACACCAGATCGAGCTGATCGAGCGTGGTATAGCGGATCGTGATTGTGCCCTTGCGGGGATCGACCTCGGGCTTGATCCGCACGCTCAGGCCGAGAAACTCCTCCAGATGCTGCTGCACTGCGAGAATATCTGCGTTTTCAGGCGTTTGGTGCGGCGCAGGCGGCGGCGCTTCCTCGCGCTTGGCGGATTTGCGGGTCAGGGTTTCAACATCGCGCACCGACAGGCCTTCGGCCACTGCGATCTCGGCCAGATGCACCACATCGTCCCGCCCGATCAGCGCGCGGGCGTGACCCATCGACAGCTTGCCCTGATCGATCAGATCGAGCACCGGTTCGGGCAAGGTCATCAGCCGCATCATATTGGCGACATGGCTGCGCGACTTTTCGACCATCTTGGCGATGTCGACCTGGATCATGCCTTCCTGTTCGGACAGGCGATGATAGGCGCGCGCTTCTTCAACCGGGCTCAAGTCTTCGCGCTGCAAGTTCTCGATCAGCGCGAGCGCCATGACCTCGCGTTCCGACAGGTTGCGCACCAGTGCCGGGATCTCGTGCAGCCGCGCCTTTTGCGCCGCGCGCCAACGCCGCTCGCCCGCGACCAGCTGATAGCCCTGCCCTTCGGGATGCGGGCGGACAATGATGGGCTGGATCACACCGCGCGCGGCGATCGAGGCGGCGAGTTCTTCGAGCGCGGCTTCATCGAAATGCTTGCGCGGGTTGCCGGGCAGCGGCTTGATGGCGGCAATCGCGACCATGCGCAGCGCCGTGTTGCCAGCAACCAAGACCTCGTCCGCGCCATCCTCACGCCGCACCAGCGGCTCTTCGCGCCGGGTTTCCCCCATCAGCGCGTTGAGGCCCATGCCCAGCCGCCGCGGCCGATCAATTGCAGCCCGCGCAGCCGAAACAATGGTGACATTATCGGAGTTCTTGCTCATGCTGCCTGTCTTTCTGCGGGAAATCGCCCGATCAATTCGCGTGCCAGGGCCATGTAGGCGCGGCTGCCGGTGCAATGCTGGTCATAGATCAGCGCTGGCAAGCCATGGCTGGGTGCCTCGGACAGGCGGACATTGCGCGGGATCACCGTTTCAAACACCAACTTGCCAAGGCAATCGCGCACGTCATCCGACACCTGATCGGTCAGCCGGTTGCGCCGGTCATACATCGTCAGCGCCACGCCGATGATGCCGAGATCGGGGTTGAAGCGCTGCTGCACCTGATCGACGGTCTGAAGCAGCTGGCTCAGCCCCTCCAACGCGAAGAACTCGCATTGCAGCGGCACCAGCAGCGTATCCGCCGCACACAGGGCATTGAGCGTCAGCAGGCCAAGCGATGGCGGGCAATCGATGAAGCAGATGTCATGGCCGGTGTGATTGGCTAGCGCCGTATCAAGCCGGTGGGTGCGCCCTTCGACCGCCACCAGCTCAATCTCCGCGCCGGACAGATCGACCGTCGCCGGGATCAGGTCGAGCCGCGGGATCGACGTCGGCACGATGGCGCTATCCAGCGCCACCTCGTCCACCAGCAGATCATAGCTGGAGATCTTGCGGGTATGGGCATGGACGCCCAGCCCGGTCGAAGCATTGCCCTGCGGGTCAAGGTCGATCAGCAGGGTGCGCCATCCGGTCGCCGCCATTGCGGTGGCGATATTGATGGCGGTGGTGGTCTTGCCCACCCCGCCCTTCTGATTGGCGATCGCGATTATGAACATGATGGGGTCAACATAGGTGTTCCCGTCCTTCTGCGCGCGCCGATTCCGACGAAACGGCGCGTGTGCCGCGTGTCAGGCCTTCACAATGATTCCCGCGTCGGGATCGGTCAAGGAATGTTTCACGTGAAACATTGCGCGACTCGAAGGCTTGAGCGTCTCCAACTCCTGCGCTGCCGAGCGCCCCTTGGGCAACACATAGGCCGCTTGCCTTGTGGAGAAGGGTGCGGATAGCTCAAGCAGCTTCGCCAGCGGCGCAAAGGCACGGGCTGAAATGGCGCGCGCCGGAAAGGGTGAGACACGTTCCAGGCGCTGGCCCTCGACCCGGCACTTGGGCAGATCGAGCGCCGCCACGCAGCGGGTCAGAAACTCGGCCCGCCGTGCCCGGGATTCGACCAGCACCATCGGCATGTTCGGATACAGCGCCGCGATCACCAGCCCGGGAAAGCCCGGCCCGCTGCCAAGGTCAAGCCACGGCCCGCCCGCGTTGGCCCCGAATGTTTCACGTGAAACATTTTGCACAAGCTGAGCCGAATCGGCGATATGCCGTTGCCACAGCTGCGCCTCGGTTGCCTTGGCGATCAGATTCTGCCGCTGGTTTTCATCCAGCACCAGCGCGGCAAACGCATCAAGCCGGGCCATGCCTTGCGCGTTGGTCAGTCCGGCCACATAGGCGCGGGCTTCGGTTTCATTGGTGATCATGCGGCACGCTGCCCATTGGCGAGCCGTCGCGCATGGACCAGCAAGGCCGAAAGCGCCGCCGGCGTCACACCCGACACGCGCCCGGCTGCGGCCAGCGTGCCTGGCGCAGCCTTGGTCAGGCGTTCAACCATTTCGTTGGATAGCCCCGGCACCTCGCCATAGGGAAAATCATGCGCGAGCGACAAAGCCTCGCTCGCCCGCAAGTCGCGCAATTCGGCATCCTGCCGCGCGAGGTACGGCGCATAGGCGGCGTCCTCGGCCATCTCTTCGGCCAGAACCGGATCGAGCGCTGTCACCTCGCTCAACCAAGGGGCAAGCGCTGCCGGGGTAATCCCGTCGAAACGGAGCCATTCCGACAGCGACTTTTCCCCATGATCCCTCCTGACCGGCAGGCCAAGATCGGCGAGTTCCCGCGCATGGACCCGCTGCGAATGTTTCACGTGAAACATTTCGCGCAGCGCCTCGCGCCGATCCCACCACGCACGGCGCTCTTCCCCGATACATCCCGCCGCAATCCCCAACCCGGTCAAGCGGGTCGCTGCATTGTTGGCGCGTAGCCGCAGCCGGTATTCCGCGCGCGCGGTGAGCATGCGGTAGGGTTCCGACACGCCTTGCAGGGTGAGGTCATCCACCATCACCGCAATATAGGAATTGCCCCGGTCAAGCTGCGGTCCCTGTACACCCAAGGCCGCGGCAGCCGCCTCAAGCCCGGCGACAAGGCCCTGCGCCGCAGCTTCCTCGTACCCGGTGGTGCCGTTGATCTGCCCCGCGCAATACAGCCCCGGAATCGCCCGCACCTGCAAGTCCGGTGTCAGCGCGCGCGGATCGATGTGGTCATATTCCACCGCATAACCCGGCTGCACGATCTCGGCCCGCTCGCAACCGGGCATGGTGCGCACAACGGTGGCCTGCACGTCCACGGGCAGCGATGTGCTGATGCCGTTGGGATAGACCATGTGCGTGTCCAGCCCTTCCGGCTCCAGGAACACTTGATGCCCCTCCCGGTCACCGAAGCGGTGGATCTTGTCTTCGATCGATGGGCAATATCGCGGCCCCGCCGCCGCAATCGCGCCGGAAAAGAGCGGGGAGCGATGAAGGTTGGCGCGGATCGCATCATGCCCGGCTTGGGTGGTGCGGGTGATCGCGCAGAACACCTCAGGGTTGGCGCGCGCTCGCGTCAGCGGGGACATGGTCCAGCCCTCCCCATCGGAGGGCTGCGTTTCGAGCACGGCCCAGTTGATCGTGCGCCCGTCAAGCCGCGGCGGTGTTCCGGTCTTGAGCCGCGCCATCGGCAAATCGGCGCCGCGCAGCTGGTGGGCGAGCCGCTTTGCCGCGTTCTCTCCGATGCGCCCGCCTTCAAAGCGTTCTTCGCCGCGGAACAACACGCCGCCCAGAAAAGTGCCGGTGCACAGGATCACCCGCGGAGCAGACAGGATGGTGCCGTCCGCCAGCTCCAGCCCCACAACCCTCCCGCCTTCCAGCACCAGTGCAGCGGCCTCACCCTGAATCAGCGTGAGGCCGGACTGGGCGCGAATGATCTGCTGCACCGCCGCCTTGAACCGCACCCGGTCAGCCTGCACACGCGGGCCCCATACGGCGCTGCCCTTGGACCGGTTGAGCATCCGGTAGTGGATCGCGCCCGCATCGGCGGCCCGGCCCAGCACGCCATCGAGAGCGTCCACCTCGCGGACCAGATGGCCCTTGCCCAGCCCGCCAATGGCCGGATTGCAGCTCATCGCGCCGATGGCGTCCAGATCAAAACTGATCAACGCCGTGCGCGCACCCATTCGGGCCGAAGCACAAGCAGCTTCCACCCCGGCGTGACCGCCGCCGATAACAAGAACATCATACTGGAGCATGGCGGACCAAATACGGCGCGCGGCCCGCATCGTCACGCAGAATGTTTCACGTGAAACATTTTTACTTCCCGATGCAGAACCGCCCAAACAGCGTGTCGAGCATGTCTTCGGTGGTCGCCCGACCGATCAAACGGTCGAACGCCACCCGTGCCCGGCGCAGCTCCTCTGCGACCAGCAGCGGATCGTGGAGCGTCCGGGCCGCAGCCAGGGAGGCGCCCGCTTCGGCCAATCGGGCGTGTTGCCGGGCGTTTAGTGTGGCCTCCCCCGGCTTGGGCAAAACATCACGCGCCGCAGCCATCAGCGCAGCTCGCAGTGCATCAATCCCGTCACCCGTGGCCGCTGACAGCGTAAAGCGCGCTGTGGGTTTGGCGATAAAGTCGGCGCGGTCGGCCTGGGCGGCAATCTCCCACGCGCCATCGGGCCCTTCGCCTTCCGGCCCCAACCACAGGACCAGATCGGCCCGGGCCAGTTCCGTCCGCGCCCGGTCGATACCGATGGCCTCGATCGGATCGGCATCCGTCTCGCTCCCGGCTACCCGCAAACCGGCGGTATCAACAAAGGTAAAAGGCACGCCTGCCAAGGCGACCGAACGCTCGATCACATCGCGGGTGGTGCCCGCAATGGGCGAGGTAATCGCGGCTTCCTTTTCCACCAGCGCATTGAACAGGGTGGATTTGCCCGCATTGGGCGGGCCGGCCAGCACCACGCGAAAGCCCTCCCCCAAACGCTCCGCCCGCGGGCGCGCCAGCCAGGTGCCGATCTCGTCCGCGAGCGCCGCAATGTTCCACGTGAAACATTCGGGCAGATCGGCGGAGTCTTCCTCGTCCGAAAAGTCCAGCACGCCTTCAACCTCGGCCGAGAAGCCCAGCACCTGCGCGCGCCAGCTTTCCACCTGCCGCGACAGGGCACCGCCGAGATTTGCCAGAGCAGCGGCGCGTTGCAGTTCGGTCTCGGCGGCGAGCAGATCGCCCAGCCCTTCGGCTTCGGCCAGATCGATCCGGCCATTGGCAAAGGCGCGGCGGGTAAACTCCCCCGGTTCGGCGCGGCGGGTGTCCGGCAGCTTGGCGAGCGCGCTTTCCACCGCCGCGATCACCGCCCGCCCGCCGTGGCAATGAAACTCGGCGAGGTCTTCTCCCGTTGCCGTGTTCGGGCCGGGAAACCACAGCACCAGCGCCTCGTCCAGCAATCCGCCTGCGCCATCACGCAGCTTTGCCAGCGAGGCACGGCGCGGCGGCGGCAGCCTGCCCGCCAAGGCCTGCAATGCAGCGCGGGCCTGAGGCCCCGATACACGGATCACGCCCACACCTGCTGGCGGCGCGCCGCTCGACAGCGCGAAGATCGTCGGGCCGCTGGTCATTGGCAATCTATTCGGACGACTTGGAACCGCCAGACCCGCCCTGCGCCGCCTTCATCCCGCCCTCGACAAAGCTCTGGAACAGCTTCAGCCCCACCTGACCCATCGGCGCGAGGGCCTGGGCATATTGCTGCAACTGATCCGGGTTCGACACGCCCTGCATCGCCTTGGTGATGGTGTCGACATAGACCGAATTGGCCCCGCTGACATCGGGCAGACCCATGAAGCTGCGCGCTTCTTCGGGGGTGCAATCGACTTCGATGGTGATCTTCATGGGTCCGCTCTCCTCCCCCCTCATTTGCGCTTGGCAGCCGGGCAAGGCAAGAGATAGACCACTGCGCAACCCCTGCGACCAACCAGAGAGATAGTCATGAGCCTCAATGCAACCATCCCCACGCTGGACGGCGACCACGCCTTTGGCGCCTATGTCGCCAAGCCCGATGGCACGCCGCGCGCCGCGATCATCGTGATTCAGGAGATTTTCGGGGTGAATCCCGGCATCCGCCAGAAATGCGACAAGCTGGCGGCGGAAGGCTATCTTGCGGTGGCACCCGACCTGTTCTGGCGGATTGAGCCGGGCATCCAGCTCGATCCCGATGTCGAACCCGAATTTCAGCGCGCGCTCGGCCTGTTCGGCGAGTTCGATCAGGACACCGGCATCCGCGATATCGAGGCGACCATCCGCCACATCCGCACCGCGCTCGGCGTCAGCAAGGTCGGCTGCGTCGGGTACTGCCTTGGCGGGCGGCTCGCCTATATGACAGCGGCGCGCACCGATATTGATGCGTCGGTGGGCTATTACGCCGTGGGCATCGACGGCCTGCTCGGCGAAAAACACGCCATCGCCCATCCGCTGATGCTGCACATCCCCACCAACGATGGCTTTGTTCCACGTGAAACACAGGCCGCCATGCACGAAGGGCTGGATGATCACCCCAAGGTGACCTTGCACGATTACGACGGGCTCGATCACGGCTTTGCGACCGAACACGGCAAGCGCCGCAACGAGGACGCCGCGAACCTTGCTGACGAGCGGACCGCAGCCTTCTTTGCGCAAGCACTGGGGTGAGGACGATCGTGCCAATCGCAGGGGCGCTGGCTCTGCTCGCGGCTGCCACGCCGGCAGCCGGAAACGCGCTGATCCCGCCGTTCGGCCATCCGGCCACCGATCCGGGGCAGACGGTCGAGACCCAGGTGATGGGTGATTTCAACGGCGATGGCCACGGCGATCTTGCCTATATCGTGCGCGGCGAGGACCAGCGGTTCCTGCGGGTCGTGACGAGCATGGCGGGGGAGTTCGACCTCGACACCCACCCGCCGCAGATGCTCAGCCTCGATCCCTACCCGCTGGCTGACGGCACCTTGACGCTCAGGAAGAATGTCCTGCTGCTGGAGGATCTCACTGGCGGGACCACCGCGGTCGCCAGCACGCACCGGTTCCGGTGGGACCCGAAACTCGGCGCGATGCGGTTGATCGGGCTGGATGCGACCCTCTACAGCCGCACTTTCGCGCATGACGGCAGCGAGGCTAGCTGGAACGTGCTGACCGGCGATCTCGTCACCCGGACGCTCAAGCTGGGCACGGGACCAGGGGACGCGGCCTATACCAAGACCCGCGAGAAGCGTGTCAAACGGCCAAGCAAGCCGCTCAGGCTCGAACAGTCCCCCGGCGGTGACGAGCTGCTCGGGTGGCCCGGCGCACAATGAGGGAGGGATAATGGCACAGGCACAGGCGGGCCTCGGCAAGTGGCACGATTACATGATGGGCGGCAGCGATCCGGCGGTGCTGGATGCGCTGCTGGCCGAAGATGCGGTGTTCCACTCGCCCGTGGTGCACACGCCCCAGTCCGGAAAGGCCGTGGTAATGGCCTATCTTGTCGCGGCCAGCCAGGTGCTGGGCAATGACAGCTTTCGCTATGTGCGCGAGCTGGTGGACGGCGATGAGGTGATGCTGGAATTCACGACCGAGCTGGACGGGATTGCGATCAACGGCGTGGACATCATCCGTTTCAACGCCAGCGGCCACATCGCCGATTTCAAGGTAATGGTGCGGCCGCTGAAGGCGATCAACAAGGTGTGGGAGATGATGGCGGCACAGCTGGCCGCCAGCAAAGCCTAATTCAGCACCGCGAAGTTGACGATCATCTTGCGGACCTCGGGATCCAGCCCGGTCGGCAGATCACGCTCCAGCATATCGCGGCGGCTTTCGATGCTTTCCGCGATCATCACCCGCTTCATTGCCCAGTCAGGGCACGTCCGCGCGGCGATCCCGCGGCGGTCGAGCACCGAGACTCCGGAATGGCGCGGGTCGGCGGTGATGGTCTCCATCAGGCCCGCAACTTCCTGCTCCTCGCCTTCGAGCAGCTGGAGGAAGTTGCGACCGTTGAACAACAGCAATCCCGTAATACCGCGCGCCGGATTGTTGCGCGCGCTGGCATCAAGGATCGCCTCAACGTCCTCGCGCGGCAGGGTCGGCGCGGTGCTGATGTAGAGATATTGACTAAGCACGATTCCCATCCCTTCAGGCCGACTGCGACCTGTTGTTTCCGGGCCGACCCCAAGGCCCGTCTGTACTGCTGACCTACTGGTTCATCGTCGCGAAGAAATCTTCGTTGGTCTTGGAATCCTTCATCTTGTCGAGCAGGAATTCCATCGCATCTACGGTGCCCATCTGCATGAGGATGCGGCGCAGCACCCACATCTTGCTGAGGTTGTCCTTCTGGACCAGCAGTTCTTCCTTGCGGGTGCCGGACTTGCCGACGTCGAGCGCGGGGAAGATGCGCTTGTCCGAGACCTTGCGGTCTAGGACGATTTCGCTGTTACCGGTGCCCTTGAACTCTTCGAAGATCACTTCGTCCATCCGGCTGCCGGTGTCGATCAGCGCGGTGGCGATGATCGAGAGGCTGCCGCCTTCCTCGATATTGCGCGCTGCGCCGAAGAAGCGCTTGGGGCGCTGGAGCGCGTTCGCATCGACACCGCCGGTCAGCACCTTGCCCGAGCTGGGCACCACGGTGTTGTAAGCACGGCCCAGACGGGTGATCGAATCGAGCAGGATCACCACGTCATGCTTGTGCTCGACCAGGCGCTTGGCCTTTTCGATCACCATTTCAGCAACTTGAACGTGGCGGTTGGCGGGTTCATCGAAGGTCGAGGAGATCACCTCGCCCTTCACGCTGCGCTGCATGTCGGTGACTTCTTCCGGGCGTTCATCGACCAGCAGGACGATCAGGAACACTTCGGGGTGATTGTCGGTGATCGCCTTGGCGATGTTCTGGAGCAGCACGGTCTTACCCGTGCGCGGCGGCGCGACGATCAGGGCGCGCTGGCCCTTGCCCTGCGGGGCGATGATGTCGATCACCCGCGCGCTCTTGTCCTTCACCGTCGGATCGAGCGTGTCGAGGCTCAGCTTCTGATCGGGATAAAGCGGCGTCAGGTTATCGAAATTGGTGCGCAGGCGGACCGCGTCGGGATCGTCGAAATTGACCTTCGACAGCGTGGTCAGGGCAAAATAGCGCTCACCATCGCGGGGCGCGCGAATTTCGCCTTCCACGGTGTCGCCAGTGCGCAGGCCCCAGCGGCGGACCTGGTTGGGCGAGATGTAGATATCGTCCGGCCCGGCAAGGTAATTCGCCTCGGGGCTACGCAGAAAGCCGAAGCCGTCCTGCAGCACCTCGATGGTGCCGATGCCCATGATCTTTTCTTCGTATTCCTCGTCCTCGGCCAGTTCGCGCAGGATGCTGAACAGCAGGTCCTGGCGGCGCATGGTCGAAGCGCCTTCAACGCCCAGTTCTTCCGCCATCGCGACCAGTTCGGCCGGGGTCTTTCGCTTGAGGTCTTTGAGATGCATTGTGTATTTCCGAAAGTCTTAGAGTGGCCGGATGGTCAGTGCCTCTTTGAAAAAGAGGTGTCCCGATGCGTGGGACTGGGCTTGGAGAAAGCAGACCTTGGCGGAGCGGACTGGCGCTCCGATACCCGGATAGGTGTTGAGGAAATAGGAGCCAGCGCCCCTCAGGTCAATCAGCGATTATGGTGGGCGCAGCCGAGGCTCAGAACGGCTTGAGGTAAACCAGCACCACGATCAGCACCAGCAGCAGCCCCGGCACTTCGCCGATCATGCGCAGGGTCTTTTCGGTCAGCGGACGCTCACCCCGGGCCATTTTCTTGGTCTGCCCCACCAGCCAGCCGTGATAGCCCGTCAGGGCGAGCACCAGCGTCAGCTTGGCATGGAGCCAGCCGTCGCTGAAGAAACCCATGGTATAGGCCATGGTCAGCCCCAGCACCCAGACAATGATCAGCGCCGGCGTCAGGATGATTTTGCGCAGCTTGCCCATGCGGGTCGCCCACTTGGCCTCCCCCGCCGACCCCGGTTCGTGATCGAGCATGTAGATGCACTGGCGCGGCAGCATGAACAGCCCCGCGAGCCAGAACACCATGAAGATCACATGCCCCGATTTCAGGAACAGGTAGATCGACGAGAGCAGTTCTTGCATCAGATCAACCTCTTAGGGCCGCAAGCAATTCCTCGACATGCGAGATCGGTGTGAACTGGCCGATCCCGTGGCCAAGGTTGAACACATGCGGCCGATCCTCGAAAGCGGCGATGATAGTCTTCACCCGCGCAGCCACCGCCGGGCCGCCTGCTTCGAGCAGCAGCGGATCGAAATTGCCCTGCACCGGCATTCCGGCAGGCAGGCTGGCATGGGCCCAGGCGGGATCGAGCGTCTCGTCAAGGCCAACGGCGTCCACCCCCGTCTCCCGGGCATAGGCGGGCAGTTTCGCGCCCGCACCCTTGGGAAAGCCGATGATCGGGGTATCGGGGTGCGTTTCCTTGAGCTTCGCCGTGATCGCGGCATTCGGCGCAATCACCCACTTTTCGAACTGGTCAGGCGCAAGGCTCCCCGCCCAGCTATCGAACAATTGCACCGCTTCCGCGCCCGCATCGATCTGGCCGCGCAGGTAGGTGACCGACACATCGACGATGGCATCGATGATCGCCTGCATATGCGCCGGATCCCGGTAGGCGAGCAGCCGCGCCGGGCCCTGATCCTTGGAGCCTTCGCCCGCGATCATGTAGGTCGCGACCGTCCAGGGGCTCCCCGCAAAGCCGAGCATGGTCACATCTAGCCCGATCAGTGCGCGGGTGCGGCGGACGGTTTCGTACACCGGCTCGAACCGTTCGAAGGCAGGCGTGAAGGAATCAAGCCCGACCTCCAGCAGCGTCGGCGCCAGATGCGGGCCTTCGCCAGCGGCAAAGGTCAGCCCCTGCCCCATCGCGTGCGGCACGATCAGAATGTCGGAGAACAGGATTGCGCCATCAAACCCGAACCGCCGGATCGGCTGGACGGTGATTTCGGCGGCCGCTTCACTGTCATAAACCAGTTCGAGAAACCCGCCCTTTTCGGCGCGAAGTTCCCGATATTCAGGCAGATAGCGTCCTGCCTGCCGCATCAGCCACACGGGGGCGACGGGTTGGCGAACACCTTTGAGCGTATCGAGAAGCGGACCTGGCATAGGGTTCCTTAGAACAAAACAAATCAAATTATAAAGGATTGATGGAGTCTGTTGGGCCTGTGGATAGTGGGAATTACCGGGCCTTGCCCGATTACCCCCAGCCTGTCCGGCCGCGCCAGTCCCCCCTCGAATCCGCAACGATTGGACGTCAAGCTGGCTTTATCCCCACTATTCCCAGCCTGTCGACAAAACTTGTCCCGTGTGGGCAAATACCCCGAGGAAAACGCCGGAAGCGGGCATGAAAAAGGCTCCCCAGCTTGTTCGCCTCGCCTTCCCGTGGTTTATGCAGCCATCTGTCCACAGGCCCTCTGCGATCGGCGCGATGAACCGACTCAATCTCCACCTTGTATCGGATTCGACCGGCGAGACGCTGGAAATGATCGCCAAGGCGGCGCTGGCCCAGTTCGATAATCCGAGCGTTGCCCGCCATTTCTGGCCGATGGTGCGATCATTGCAGCATCTCGACCGGATCGTCCCCGATCTCGCCGCGCATCCGGGGCTGGTGCTGTATACGCTGGTGAACCCAGAAACCCGCAAGCGGTTGGAGGAGCATTGCCGCCATCTCGGCCTGCCTGCCGTGCCGGTGCTCGATCAGGTCACCGCCGCGCTGGAGGCGCAGCTGGGGCAGGAGGCGCATGGCCGCCCCGGCCGGCAACACATGATGGACGAGACCTATTTCAAGCGGGTCGACGCGATCCAGTACACCATCGCCCATGACGACGGACTGGCGCACGAGGATTGGGAGGAGGCGGACATCATGCTGGTGGGCGTGTCACGCTCGTCCAAGACGCCGACCAGCATCTACCTCGCCAATCGCGGCTTCAAGGTCGCCAATATCCCGCTGGTGGTGGAAAGCCCGCCCCCGCCCGCGCTGTTCGGCCTGCGCCATCCGCTGGTGGTGGGGCTGACGACCAGCCCCGAACGGCTGGTCCAGATCCGGCGCAACCGGCTGCTGTCGCTGAACGAAGCGACCGAAACGGCGTATGTTGATAACGACAAGGTGAAGGCCGAGCTGCAATATGCCCGGCGGATGTTCGGCGATAATGGCTGGCCGGTGATCGACGTGACCCGCCGCTCGATCGAGGAAACGGCGGCGGCGATCATCCGGCTGGCGCAGGAACGTGACCGCCGGCCTTCCAGCGTTGACGGGGTGGGCAAACCGATATGAGCAAGCACCTGATTCTCGCCAGCAAATCCGCCTCGCGCCGGGCGATGCTCGATGCCGCCGGGGTGGTGTATGAAAGCATGCCCGCCGATATTGACGAGCGCGCGGTGGAGGCCAGCCTCGACGGCGCTGCCCCTGCCGAGATCGCGGAAGCACTGAGCGTGGCCAAGGCGGCCGCCATCGCGGCGCTGCGTGACCGGACGCTGGTGCTGGGGTCGGATTCGCTGGTGGTGTGTGACGGCCGCCGGTTCGACAAGCCCCGCACCGCCGAGGATGCCGCTGAGCATCTGCGGTTCTTTTCAGGCAAGGTGGTCGCGCTTCATTCCGCCGCCGCGCTTGTCAGGGACCGGGAGTGCCTGTGGAGCCATGCCAGTATCGCGCGTCTTTATGTCCGCCCCTTGTCGGATGAATTTATCGCGCATTATCTCGCGCTTGAATGGCCCGCGATCAGCCACACCGTGGGCGGGTTCCGGATCGAGGGGCCGGGAGTGCAATTGTTCTCTGAGATAGAGGGCGACCAGTTCACCATACTCGGCATGCCGCTGCTGCCCTTGCTGGAGGCGTTGCGGGAGGAAGGGGTGCTGATCGCATGACGCGGCCTTACGCCGAGGTGATCGGCGATCCGATTGCGCAGTCCAAGTCCCCGGCGATCCACGGCTTCTGGCTCGCCAGGCTGGGGATCGATGCCGAGTACCGCGCGCATCATGTCGCGCCTGACGCCCTTGCCGATTACCTCGCGGCGCGCCGCGACGATCCCGATTGGCGCGGGTGCAATGTCACCATGCCGCACAAGCAGACGGTGATGCCGTTGCTCGCCCGTATCGCGCCGCCGGCTGCCACTATCGGTGCGGTCAATACGGTGCTGCCGGGGGACAAGGCTGGGCCAAGCGGTACCAACACCGATGCAAGCGGGTTTCTGGAGCCGCTCAAACCCGACCTTGCCGAAACGCACTACTACCGCATGGCGCGCATCATCGGCACCGGCGGGGCGGCGCGCGCGATCATTACCGCGCTGGCGGGCCACGGCTTCACGCTGGTCGTGGCGGGCCGCGATCCGGGCAAGGCGCGCGCGCTGCTCGATGAACTCGCGCCCAAGGGGGAGCATCACGCCATCGCGCTCTCCCACTTCGCCGATCCCACCGATTTTGCCTTTGACGACCGCGAAGGGTGCCTCGATCTGGTCATCAACGCCTCCAGCCTTGGCATGGCAGGCCAGCCCCCCCTGCCCTTCGACTGGAGCCACGCCCCGCCCGGCAGCATCGCCTACGACATTGTCACCACCCCGCTGGACACGCCGTTCCTCCAAGGCGCGCGGGCAAAGGGTCTGCGCACGATTGACGGGCTGTCGATGCTGATCGGGCAGGCGGCCACCGCTTTTGAACATTTCTTCGGCCAGCCCCCGCCGCGCGGCCATGACGCGGAATTGCGGGCGCTGCTGACGCAATGACCCGCCCGAAAATCATCGGCCTCACCGGCAGCATCGGCATGGGCAAATCCACCGTTGCGGCAATGTTCGCCGAGGCCGGGATCCCGGTGTTCGACGCCGATGCCGAAGTGCGCGCGATGCAGGGGCCGGGGGGCGCGCTTGTCCCCGCGATCGAGGCCGCCTTTCCCGGATCGACCGGGCCCGACGGCGTTGACCGTGACCGGCTGGGCCAGCAGGTCTTCGCCGACAAAGCGGCGCTCGCACGATTGGAAGCGATCGTTCACCCGGCGGTCGCGGCCCGGCGCGCCGCTTTCCTTGACGCGCACCATGACAAGGCCGCCGTGGTGTTCGACATCCCGCTTTTGTTCGAAAAGGGCGGGCATGACAGCGTCGACAGGGTGGTGGTCGTCTCCGCCCCCGAAGCCGTGCAGCGCGCCCGGGTGCTGGCGCGGCCCGGCATGACCCCGCAGAAATTCGAGCACATTTTCGGCCTGCAACTCCACGATTCCGAAAAACGCGCCCGCGCCGACCACGTGATCGACACCGGCACGAGCCTTGCGGAAACCCGCGCGCAGGTCGCCGCGCTGATTGCGTCATTTTGATTGCAGGCGACGCTTGCAAGTCCCCCAACTTGGGCAGATAGTCCCCCAAATGCGTGAGATAATCTTCGACACGGAAACCACCGGACTCGATCCCAAAACCGGGGACCGCATGGTGGAAATCGGCTGTATCGAGATGGTCGGCCGGGTCGAAACAGGCCGCAGCTATCACGCCTATTTCAACCCCGATCGCGACATGCCGCCCGAAGCGGAACGGGTGCACGGCCTCAGTGCCGCCTTTCTCGCCACCAAGCCGCGCTTTGCACAAAGTGCTGACGAATTGCTCGCCTTTCTGGGCGATGCGCCGCTGGTGGCGCATAATGCCGGGTTCGATTTCGGCTTTCTCAACAACGAGCTGGAACTGGCGGGGCACGCGCCCATCAGCCTTGACCGGATGGTGGATACCGTCGCGCTGGCGCGGAAAAAGCACCCCGGTGCCAAGCTCAGCCTGGATGCGCTGTGCACCCGTTACGGGATTGATCGGAGCCACCGGGTCAAGCACGGCGCGCTGCTGGATGCTGAACTGCTGGCGCAGGTCTATGTCGAACTGACGGGCGGGCGCCAGATCGGGCTCGGTCTGGCGCCGGCCGATACGGCGGCGTCCGTCAGCACCTCCGATCAGCCCGCCACCAACGCGCCCTGGCACCGGCCATCGGCCGGCAAGCCCCGGCGCGAACCTCGCCCTCATGTTGCCAGCCCGGAGGAGCTGGAGCGTCACCGCGCCTTTGTCGCGGGCATACAGAGCGCGATCTGGAACAATTGACCAGCGCGCCGGCCACATATTTCAGCTGGGATCCTCAGCTTTGACGGGAGGACTAAACGCTTATGGACATTCGGATTTCGGGCCATCAGATGGACACCGGCGCAGCCTTGCAGGAACATGCCGCCGACCGGCTTGGCACAGTCGTCGACAAGTATTTCGACCGGGCGCTGTCCAGCCACGTGACCTTTGGCAAGGCGGGTGCGGGCGCGATCAGCTGCGATATCGTCACCCACGTGATGCAGGGCCTGATCCTGAAAGCGCAAGGTTCGGCCTATGATGCGCACCTCGCCTTCGATGACGCTGTGGGCAAGATCGAAAAGCAGCTGCGCCGGTACAAGCGCCGCCTGACCGATCGCCACGAACAGGCCGATCACGCCCGCGGCGAGGAAGAGGCGGCCTACACCATCTTTGCCGTTGAGGACGATGCGGAGGACGAAGTCGTCGCCGATGCGCCGCTGGTGATTGCCGAAACCCGTGTCGATATCCCCACCGCTACCGTTGCCGACGCGGTGATGATGATGGATCTGCGGAACACCACCGCGCTGTTTTTCAAAAATGCTGGCACGCAGCGGCATAATATGGTCTACCGGCGTGCCGATGGTTCAATCGGTTGGGTTGAACCCAAATAGGGCCGAGCAGCGCCCTTGCCGTAAGGGATTCCTTTATCGCAAGGGCCTCGCGCAAAGGCTCAGACGGCGGCAGCAGGAGGGGCTCCGCCCCGGCTCGGTTATGCTTTTCGGCATGACCGGACTGGATTGTCGCTTTCGTACCGCCATTGCGGGGCGCGCTTACAACCGGGATTTGCACAATCATGGACGTCAACCTGGCTCTATCACCGCAGGCGATCGGGTTTGCTCGGCTGGATTCCAAGGCCCGAGTGCTGGCGCAGGCCGGGCAGCTGCTGAGCGATGCTTACGGGCTGGTGCCGGGCGAAGTGCTGGAAAATCTCGAAGCCCGCGAAGCGCTGGGCAGCACCGGGTTTGGCCGGGGTGTCGCGATTCCGCACTGCCGGTCGAAGGATATCCGCCGCCCCAGTCTGGCGGTGCTGCGGCTTGAAGCGCCGATTGATTTTGGCGCGGCGGATGCCCGTCCGGTGACGCTGGTGTTCGCGCTGGTGTCGCCCGAGAACGCCGGGGCCACCCACCTGCACGCTCTTGCTGCGATTTCGCGCCTGACGCGGGACGAGACGATGCTGCAAATGCTGGCCGATGCGCCGGATGCCGAAGCGATCTATGCGCTGCTGACCAACCAGTTCGTGCGCGACGCAGCCTGACGCCAGCCTTTCCCCATGTCCGCCAGCGATGCGTTATTTCCCCCGACCGGGGCCGATCAACATTACCGCGCGCTTGAGCGGCTCTACGCTTCGGCACCGGTCAACGCCAAGTTCGCCTCGGCGCTGCATATTCCGGGCGAAGGGCGCGCGCACTTGACCTTTACGATCACACCCGAAGATTACCACGCCGCCGGGGCGGCCCACGGGACGATCTATTTCAAGATGCTGGATGATGCGGCCTTCTATGCGGCCAATTCGCTGGTGACGGATCGGTTCTTGCTGACCACCAGTTTCAACCTGTTCTTTTCCAAGCCGGTGCGCGCCGGGCGCGTGACGGCAGAGGGCCGCTGGGTCAGTGGGCGCCGCCGGGTGTTCGTGGCCGAAGCGCGGCTGGTGGACGAGGAAGGGGACGAGATCGGGCGCGGCACCGGCACCTTCATGCGCAGCCGCATCCCGCTGTCCAGTCTGCCCGGATACGCGGCGGACGGGCCATCCGGCCTGTAACCCCGGCCTGTCACGATGGACGCCCGCCTGCCCGCCCATCTTGAGGCCAGCGCGATTATCCGCCTGGCCGAATCGCAGGGCGGGTACGCGACGGTGCTGGCCAAGGGGGAGCATGACGCGGGCACGATCCTGTTGGTAACGCTGTGTCGCGGAACAGGCGCTGTGCTTTTCGAAAGGATGCCCCAGCGCGACGGATCGCGCCTTTTTGTTGCCGCAAAGATAGAAAACCCTGATAATAAACAGGAATTTTCCGACTATCTGGCCCGCCGCCGCGTTCAGGACCAGGATATGTGGCTTATCGAGGTGGACATCGCGGATCCCGAACGCTTCGTCGCACAGCTCAACGATTCGCGTTGACGTAAACGGCAAGAGGGCTAGTGGCCCGCTCAATTCCTCGCGCAGGCTGACAGGGCGGCAATCCGGCCCCTCGATCAGCACGCAGACGGGGAGCGGCCGGCAGGCTTTTTGACCCCCACATCGATAACGATCTGGAGACGGTTCACACCTGCGACTGTGCGCGCTCACCGCCGAATTTGTAGATTTGATGCGCCGCAAGACCACTACGATTGCTGCGATTGCCGCTGTTGGCATTGCAACCATGTTATTTCCGAGCGGCCGCGACGCTGCCGCTCTGGCGCAAGCCGCCACTGACCAGCTGACCGCGGCCGTTCCGGCCCAACCGGCGGAGCTGGTCCCCCAAGCCATCACCTTCGTATCCGAGCCGGTGGTGCAATCGCTCCCCGCCGACGCGTCGGGTGATGCGCCCTCCCCCACCCTGACGGAAGCCGGATCGCTGAGCGAGCTGGTCGGCATGATCGATACCGCTGCGCCGATGGACGAACAGCTGCGTTGTCTGGCTGGCGCGGTCTATTTCGAAGCGCGCGGTGAACCGCTGGCCGGGCAGTTGGCCGTGGCGCAGGTCATCATCAACCGCACCGAAGACGGCCGCTTTGCCCGGTCCTATTGCGGCGTGGTGGCACAGCCCGGGCAATTCTCTTTCATGCGCGGAAGCCGGATGCCTCAGGTGCGCGAAGGCTCACCCGCGTGGACGCGCGCCGTTGCCGTGGCGCAGATCGCCCACCGGGGCTTGTGGGAATCGGAAGCCGGCAATGCCGTGTTCTTCCACGCCCGCTATGTGAACCCGGGCTGGAGCCAGACCAAAACGCGCCTCGCCCAGATCGATACGCATATCTTTTATCGGTGATCCTCGCGGCTGATACAGGGGCAAGCCCCCCAGCCGACTAAGCAGAAATCTCCACCCAGACAGGCGTATGGTCGCTCGCCTTCTCGCGCCCGCGATAGGCCTTGTCGACGCCGCAGGCTTCCATCCTGTCCGCGCATTCGGGTGAGAGCAGGATGTGATCGATCCGGAAGCCGTGATCGCGCTGCCAGGCACCCGCCTGATAATCCCAATAGGTCCACACCCCCCCGCGCGGGTTGTGGGTGCGGACCGCGTCGGTCCACCCGTCCGCCAGAAAGCGGCTATAGGCCGCCCGGCTTTCCGGCTGCATCAGCGCATCATCCTGCATAGCCTTGACCGACCACACATCATCATCGTGCGGGATCACGTTGAAATCGCCGAGCACCACCGCCGGCACTTCCTCGGCCCAGATCGCCGCCATGCGTGCGCGCAAGGCCGCCATCCACGCCAGCTTGTAGGTGAATTTCGGCCCCGGATGGGGGTTGCCATTGGGGAGATACAGGCAGGCGATCCGCACGCCGCTGACATCGGCCTCAAGATAGCGGGCCTGTTCCGCATCGCCTTCGTTGGGGCCGGGGATACCGAGGCCGCGCTGCACCTCGGTCAGGGTGTAACCGGCGCGGGTATCGACCAGGATCGCCACGCCGTTGAAGCTTTTCTGGCCATGCCAGATCGCGCTGTAGCCGATCGCCTCAAAGTCAGCCGCCGGGAAGCCATCGTCCTGCGACTTGATCTCCTGCAGGCAGGCGACCGCAGGGCGGGTTTCTTCGAGCCATTCGATCAGACGCGGCCCGCGCGCCTTGATGCCGTTGATGTTGAAGGTGGCGATTTTCATAGGGCTCTCTCTAACCGTTCGGGCTGAGCTTGTCGAAGCCCTGTCCTGCCTTTCGAACCCAAGCCCGAAGGAAAGAACGGCCCTTCGACAAGCTCAGGGCGAACGGGAAGGAGTGCAGGTGGCTAAATCCCGAAACTGGCCCCGCAGCCGCAGCCCGCCGCAGCCTGCGGGTTTTCGACCTTGAACGCCGCGCCGCCCAGCGATTCGACGAAATCGACCGTGCTGCCCGCGATCAGATCGAGGCTGACGGGATCGACCACCAGCTTCACGCCGTCGGTTTCGGAAATGGAATCATCCGCCTCCGGCCCATCGGCGAGATCGAATTTGTACTGGAAGCCCGAACACCCCCCGCCTTCGACCGCAAGGCGCAGGATCGCCGGGCGCGCCTGCCGCGAAGCGATGAAGGCCACGCGCTTGGCAGCAGAGGGGGTGAGGATCAGGGGCTCGGGGCTCATGACCTTAATCTAGGGCGCGCGGGCGCGATGCTCAAGGCCATCACACCGCCTGAATATAATTGCGCAGCGCCTCGGCCTCGTGCTGCACCTCGTCCATCTTGTGCTTCACCAGATCGCCGATCGAGATGAAAGCGATCAGTGCGCCGTCTTCGACCACCGGAAAATGGCGGAAGCGGCGGCGGGTCATCATCGCCAGCGCATCATCGATCGTGGTGGCTGGCTCCACCGTAACCGCGGGCGAGGTCATGATCTGTTCGACCGGCAGATCGAGGCACGCACCGCCATGATCGGCCAACCGGTAGATCACGTCGCGTTCCGAGACGATGCCAACCACCTTGCCATCGCGCAGCACCGGCAGCGCGCCGATGCGGCGGGTGGCCAGCACGGCGACCGCGTGACTGACCGGGGTGGCAACGTCGCAGGCGATGATGTCCGAAGGGCCGCGGTGGGCGATGATACGAGCAATGGTCATGCAAGACTCCCTCTCTCTCAGGCAGGCAAATTGCCATGTTTGGCGGCAAAAGGCGAATCCGCCCGCGGCAGGGGGTTGCGCGCGGCGTATCAGGGCTTGCAGCTTTCGCGCGTTGCCAAGCGGGCCCGCGCGCGTCATGGCAGGACCATGGCCCGTAAATCCCCGCTCGATGATCCTGTGAACGCCGCCCACGCCTGGGCGCGCTATCGCCAGATTATGAAGGTGCTGCTGGCAGCGACCACGCTGACCGTGGCCATCGCGATGGGCCTGCTGTTTGCCTATAACGGCATGATTTCCGTGCATTTCTACATTGCCGTGGCGCTGGGGATCAGCCTGACCATGCTGCTGGGCGGCGGGCTGATGGGGCTGGTGTTCCTCAGCAATGGCACCGGCCACGACGAATCGGTCGATAATCAGCTGCCGGGCAAGGACGAGTTCTGGTCGCCCAAGGATGACTAGGCAGGGTTGAGGCGGTAATCCTCGACCGGCACCCCGCCCACCAGATGTTCCTGAATGACGCGCTCCAGCACGGCGGGCGAGCAGGAATGATACCACACCCCGTCCGGCCACACGACCGCGATCGGCCCTGCCGCGCATAGTTGAAGGCAATCCGCCTTGCTGCGCTGAACGCCCCCGCCCACGCCGCGCGCGCTTTCATCGGTGCGCTGCGGGCCGACCAGCCCCAGCTCTTTCAGGCGCGTCTTGAGGAAGCCCCACGCCTCCTCCCCCGCCTCGCGCGAACAGCACTTCTGCTTTTCCGACACCGCGCACAGCATGATGTGGCGGGTGATCGCCGTGCCCTTGGCCGGATCGCCAAAATGCCGGGCGAGGTTGGTCTGCGCGCAGAGCAGCGCTTCGTCGCGGTTCACTCGGACTGCTCCGCCTTCAGCCAGCGGTCCAGCCAGGCGAACACGGTGTCGTGCCATTGCAGCGAGTTCTTCGCGCCGAGCACCCAGTGGTTTTCATCCGGGAAGACCAGCAATTGCGCCGGGATCCCGCGCTGGCGCAGGATCGTGAAGGCGCCGAGGCCCTGGGTGTAAGGCACGCGGAAGTCCTTTTCCCCCAGCACCACCAGCATCGGGGTCTTCCACTTATCGACGTGGTTGGCCGGGTTCCACTTTTCGTAGGTTTCCGCCGCGTCTTCATAGGATCCGCCGAAATCCCAATGCGGGAACCACAATTCCTCGGTCGAATGCGCAAAGGCGCGGTTGTCGAACAACCCGTTGTGGTTGACGAGGCATTTGAACCGGTCGGCCCATTGCCCGGCGATCCAGTTGATCATGTACCCGCCATAGCTTGCCCCCATGGCGCAGGCGCGGGTGCCATCGATCTGGGTGTCGAGCGCGAGCGCCGCGTCGAGGCCCTTCTGCAAGTCCTCCAGCGGCCCCCCGCCCCAATCCTTGTTGATCGCATCGGTGAAGGCCTGCCCGTATCCGGTGCTGCCGTGGAAATCGATCGAGATCACCGCGTAACCCTGCGACGCGGTGACGCGCGGGTTCCAGCGGTTTGACCAGCTGTCGTTGTAGCTGCCCTGCGGTCCGCCGTGGATATAGAGCAGCGCCGGGATCGGCCCGGTCTGATCGGCGAGCCGGGTGATTTGGCCCCACACCGTGTCCCCGCCTGCGCCCTTGAAGCTGAAGCGGCGGGTGACGATGCTGGCAAGGCCGCCCATGCGGGTGGTGGCCACATCGGTCAGCGGGCGGGCCTGCCCCATCCCGTCCGACAGATAGAGTTCCGCAGGATTGCCGAGCGAATCCCGCGTGAACAGCGCGCGGCCCCCGGGCAAGGGGACGATATTGGCGATATGCGCCTCGTTCCCGGCCATCAGGCCCAGTTCGGTCACTTTGCCGGTTGCGGGGTCGATGTTGAAGGCGGGGGTATCCAGCACCTTTTGCGCCGTGGCGATCAGGTGCTTGCCGTCCGCGCTCCAGGCGAGGCTGGCAAAGCTCAGGTCGACATCCTTGGTCAGGTTGCGCTGCTGCCCGGTTGTGAGGTCGAGCAGCTGCACTGCCAGCTTGTCCGCCTCGTACGTCGGGCGTGCCATCGCCAGCCATGCCAGATAGCGGCCATCGGGCGAAGGAACGGGAGCGGAGTCGGTGGCCTGGTTGCCCCCCGTCAACAGCTTCGGCGCGGCGCCGGAAAGGTCGGCGGCGTAGATATCGAGATTGGTCGAGGTCGGTTCAGCCGCGTTTGATAGGCGGGCGGTGAAATAGAGCGTCTTGCCATCGGGCGCGAAAGCGATTTCCTCCGCGCCGCCAAACGGCAGGGTTGGGCTGTCGGCCGTGATTCCGGTGGCGGGGTCGAGGCCGTCGGCAGGCACGCCCTCGCCTTGGGCGACACCATCCACCAGCGGGAAGGTGAAGATGCGGTTGTGGGTGCCTGGGCTGGCCCAGCGATCCCAGTGGCGCACGAAGCCGTCTTCGGCGTCATAGAGCCGCCCGGTGCCGGGGCCGGGCAGGTGCTTGGGCGCGGCATCAGCGCAGCCGAAAGTCGGGCAATCGCGGGATATCTCGCCCCACACTGCGATAGCTGTGCCACTGGGGGCGAGCTTGAAGCCCGCAATCTCGGCATGCTGCGGCTCGGCGACCACTTGCGGAGCGGCGAGCGTTCCATCCTTCGCCAGCACCGCGCGCCACACGCGGGTGCGCTGCGGCGCGGCGGCATCGGGATGTTCGCCGCTGAGGAAATACAGCGCGCCATCCGCGCCAAAGGCCAGATCGCTCGCCCGGATCGGCAGCGTCAGCGCGGTGGGCGCGGCGCCCGGCTTGGCCAGATCGAGCAGGTAATGCTGGGGTGCGCGCTTCAGCGTCGCGGGATCGGTGATGGTCACGCTGTAGACCGCCATTGTGCCCGCCGCATTCACCGCAGGCGCGCCGAGACGCGGGAGGGTGACCAGATCCTCCGCGCGCATCGGGGGGGCGGTGACGCCGGGGATTGCCGGCGTATCTTGCGCGGCAACGGGCAGGGCGACAAGGGCGGCGGCGGCGACAGCGCCGAACACGGTGAGGTTACGCATGGCGGCGGGATTAGCCCGCCTTATCGCCTCTTGCCAGAGCTTAGCGGCGCTTGCCGACGATCCGGGCGATTTCGGCCTGCACCAGCTGTTCCACCATGGCGGGCAGGTTCGCCTCCAGCCATTCGGCCAGCATCGGGCGCAGCAATTCGCGCGTCAGGCCTTCGAGCGAGGTTTCGCCCGAACGCACGATCTGCGGGCGGGCGGGCGGTTCGGCCAGCATGGCGAGCGCGGCGAGGTTTTCCTGCATCGCATCGCGCACGGTTTCGGCCAGCAGCGGGCTTTCGTCCGTCTGATCGAGCGGCAGGGCCGAAGGCTCATCGAAAGGTTCGGGCGCATATTCCATTGCGCCCAGATCCAGCACATCGTCACCGGCTTCGGCAGCGTCGCGCACCTGATGCGTGCGGGCGAGCGGCATCGGCTCGGCATTGTCATCTTCGGATACCAGCATCCGCCGGCGCCGGGTTTCCATGGCCCCGGCACGATTGTCGCGCGCGATGACTTTCTTGATCGATTCGAGGATTTCCTCGACCGAAGCTTCGTTATCTTGCGTCATGCCCATGATCTGTGTCCGCCGCCCTGTTACCCTGCTGTCCGGCCTGTCCCGAATCGGGAACGAAATCACTCACCGGGCAGAAGTTGCGGGCCGATTGTTGCGTTGGCGGGGGGAATGTCAACGGTTCTGGTTGATTTCGGGGCAGGTTCGGGGTCGCGGTCCCAATCCCACAGCTTGCTGCTGACACGCTGTGCGTTGACGGTGGGATCGTAAAGCACCCCGCCGGTATCAAGGTTGAGATCGCGCGCTTCGGCCCGGCCCATCAAGGCCAGCAGGTTGAAGCCTGCCACATAGGCGTTGCGCCGTGCGGTCACCAATTGCGCGCGGGCGTTGACCAGTTCCTGTTCGCCATTGAGCACGTCGAGGATCTGGCGGTTGCCGATCGATTGTTCGGCGCGCAGGCCTTCAAGGCTGAGTTCGGCGGCTTCGACCGCGGCTTGCGCGCTCTTGATCACGGCATTGGCGGCCTGCCAGCTGGCATAGGTGCCGCGGGTTTCGGCGATAACCTGGCGTTCGGCGGCGATCACATCTTCCAGCGCGGCCGATTCGCGCGCGCCGGCCTGACGCTTCTGCGCGGCAGGCAGGCCGCCCTGAAACAGCGGGACGGTGACCCGCACCCCGGCATTGGCGGTTTTTTCGCTTTGCGCAAAGTCGGCGGCAACCGGCCCGCCGAGCGTGCCGAAGAAGTCGCTGTAATCGCCGTTCACAAACACGCTGACAGTCGGCAGGCGGCCGCTGCCTGCCGCCTTGGTATCAAACCCGGCGGCCTCGGCACGCTGCTTGGCGGCATCAAGGTTGGGGTTGTTTTCCAGCGCGCTGACAATCGCCTCGCCCACGGAATCGGGCAGACCAGGCAGCGGCGGCGGGGCTTCCAGTTCCCCCGGCTCGCGCCCGACCAGCCGGATATAGGCTTCGCGCGCGGCGATCAGGTTGGCTTCGGCCGATTGCAGCTCGCCTTCCGCCACCGCGAGGCGCGAGCGGGACTGGGCGACATCGGTGATGGTCAGATCGCCGATCTGGAACCGGTCGCTGGTCGCTTCGAGATTGGTGCGCAGCACCGCGACATTGTTGGTCGACAGCGCGACCAGTGCTTCGGTCCGGAGCACATCCATATAGGCCGCCACGACTTGCGCAAACAGCGTGCTTTCGGTGTTGCGCAGGTCTGCTTGCCCGGCTTCCACCCGTTCCTTGGCGGCGGCGATCCCGTTGCGCACGGCCCCGCCCGAATAGACCGGCACCAGCAGCTGCGCATTCACGCCAAGGTTGCGTTCCGGCGCGGCGAACTGGTTGGCCGATTGCTGGACGAATTCGATATGCGTTGCGGTGATGTTGGCCGAGGGCAACCCCTGCGAGCGCTGGATGACCACGCCTTCATCCGTCGCGCGCTGGTTGGCGCGCGCGCCTTCGAGTGTGGGGTTGGTGTTATAGGCACTCACCAGCGCCTCGCGCAGATTATCGGCCTGAACGGGCGCCGCCAGCGCCACAAGGCTGACAGCAGCGGTCAGGCGAAGCGGAGCGCGGCGAAAGCTCACGCGAAGGTCCAGCCCTTTGGCACATCAAAGGCGTGCAGCACGGGAATGCCTAGATCCTCGGTCGGCTGAAGATTGACCTGGCCTGCCACCTTGCGGCCCGAGGCAAGGCGTGTGACCTGGCGCAGCACCAGACCGGTGACGATGCGGCCACCTTCGGCCAGCTGCGCGCCAACGCCGTCCGGCAGCTGTTCAATCGCACCATCCACCACGATCAGCGAGTAACGGCCCGTGCCCCCTGCGGTCAGCGCAGCCGCTTCGGCGGCGGTCATTTCGGATAGATCAGCCACCAGCGGGCGCAGCAGCGCGGCCAGGTATCCGGTGCCGCCGCCCACAACCAGCACGGTGTCATCCGGCATGGGCGCCGCTTCCAGCAGCAGCTTGCCATAGAACAGCGGCGCGGCCAGGTGCTTGCCATCCTCCAGCGCAATCGCGCGGTCGATATAGGCGACCGATGCCTTGCTGGCGGGCAGAAAATCTTCGCGGGGCACGCTTAGCAGCCGGGCCAGCACATATTCCTCGTTGACGCCGCTGGTGCGCAGCTGGCTGTCAATCATGGCGCGGCGCGCGACCACGGTTTGGGGGCTGGTATCGGGCAGGGTCGTCGTCATGATGCTCATGTTCTTTCGCGCGACTGTATTAGATGTGCAATACAGCCAGTCAAGCCTCTCATAAACGTGCCGATGCCACGTTCCAAGGCCTTTGGCCCGGTTTTCGCAGCGTGCGATGCCGGCGATTTCCACCTTTGACCTCGCCGCGCCCTGGTGCTTAGGGGAGCGCCGACCCCGAGGGGATTCTCAATCGACTTAGTGAGGGATGGCTTCGATGAGTGACATGACGACCGCTGGGACAGACACCCGGATTGAAACCGATTCGCTGGGCGAAGTGGCGGTTCCTGCCCACATGCACTGGGGCGCGCAGACGCAGCGCAGCATCGTCAACTTCCCGATTGGCGGCGAAAAGATGCCCCCGGCGCTGGTGCGCGCGCTGGGCGTCCAGAAGCTGTCGGCGGCCAAGGCCAACATGAAGCTGGGCGTGCTTGATGCCGGGATCGGTGAAGCCATCGTGAAGGCCGCGCGCGAGGTGATTGACGGGACGCTGGCCGACCAGTTCCCGCTGGTGGTGTGGCAGACCGGCAGCGGCACCCAGTCGAACATGAACGCCAACGAGGTGATCGCGAGCCGCGCGAACGAAATCCTGACCGGCAACAAGGGCGGCAAGACCCCGGTCCACCCCAACGACCATTGCAACATGGGCCAGTCGTCGAACGACACCTTTCCCACCGCGATGCACATTGCCGCGGCGACCGAGGCGCTCGATCACCTGATCCCGGCGCTGACAAAGCTCCACGGCGCGCTGGATGCGAAGGCCAAGGAATTTGCCGAGATCGTCAAGATCGGCCGCACCCACTTGCAGGATGCGACCCCGATGACGCTGGGGCAGGAGTTCTCGGG
Source organism: Porphyrobacter sp. TH134 (assembly GCF_002855495.1). Lineage (GTDB taxonomy): Bacteria > Pseudomonadota > Alphaproteobacteria > Sphingomonadales > Sphingomonadaceae > Erythrobacter. The sequence continues at coordinate 41,565 of NZ_PKRO01000002.1, read as the reverse complement.
CTACGCCGCGCAGATCGGTTACGGGATCAAGCGGGTGGAGGCTGCCCTGCCCCGTGTGCTGGAGCTGGCGCAGGGCGGCACGGCGGTCGGCACCGGGATCAACGCCAAGGTCGGCTTCGACACGGCGTTCGCTGCCGAAGTCGCCGCCGAGACCGGCCACGCCTTCGTCACCGCGCCCAACAAGTTTGAAGCCCTCGCCGCGCATGATGCGATGGTGGAGATTTCGGGCGCGCTCAACGTGCTGGCGGTCAGCCTGATGAAGATCGCCAACGATATCCGCCTGCTCGGCTCCGGCCCCCGCTCGGGCCTCGGCGAACTGAGCCTGCCGGCCAACGAGCCGGGCTCCTCGATCATGCCGGGCAAGGTCAACCCGACCCAGTGCGAAGCGATCACGATGGTCTGCGCGCAGGTGATGGGCAATCACGTCGCGGTGACAGTCGCCGGATCGCACGGGCATCTGGAGCTGAACGTCTTCAAGCCGGTGATCATCTACAACGTGCTGCAATCAATGAAGCTGATCGGCGATGCCTCCCACGCCTTCACCGATAATTGCGTGGTGGGGATCGAGGCGAACACCACCCGCATCACCCAGCTGCTCAATGAAAGCCTGATGCTGGTGACCGCCTTGAACCCCCACATCGGCTACGACAACGCCGCCAAGATCGCCAAGAAGGCCCATGCCGAAGGCACGACGCTGAAGGAAGCGGCGCTGGCGCTGGGCCTGCTGACCGAAGCGCAGTTTGCGCAGTGGGTGGTGCCGTCGGACATGATCCGCCCCAGAGACTGATGCGGATGAAGGGAGGGCCCAAGTCGTTGGGCCCTCCTGAACCGGCGTTCATATTTCGACCAAGGTCCGACCCTGCCCGACGACATGCGCCCCCGCCGGTAGCCATTGCCCGGGCGGGGCGTTATCGCTTTTGGGCATAATGATGAACGATCCGACGAACGCCGTTGCCCCGGCCGATCCCGCAGTCACCGTGTCTTTCCGCACGGTGCTGTTTTCGATGGTGGTGCTGTGGGCGACCTATTTCATCCTCACCACGGTGCGCAGCCTGGTGATGGATTTCGGCCTGCAGTTCGAGCTTGGCTGGCGGCGGTTGCTGGTCACCGTCGCGGGCATCGCGCTGACGATGGTGCTGTGGCTGCTGCTGCGATTGTTCGATAACCGTCCGCTGTGGCTCAAGATCTCCGCCGCGATCGTGCTGGCCCTGCCCGTTGCGGTCGGTATCGGGCAGGTCAATTACATCGTGTTCAAGGACATGGAGTTCGCGCAGCGTCAGGCCTATGCCGAACGCTACAATCTCAATCTGCGGCGCGATGAAAGCGGCAACTTCTTCATCGATCTGCCCGCCCGCAGCGGCGGCGCGCCGACAGATTCGCAAAGCGTGCTGATCGAACAGGCTGAAACCTCGGGCGATTTCTGGCGCAAGCTGCTCGACGTGGCGCTGGGGCGGTATTTTCTGCTGCTGGCCTGGGCCTCCACCTATTTTGCGCTGCTGGCCGGCGTCCAGGCCCGCGCCTCGCAGCGCCGCGAGGAACAGTTCCGGTCTGCCGCCAAGGCCGCCGAATTGCTCAGCTTGCGCTATCAGGTGAACCCGCATTTCCTGTTCAACACCCTGAATTCCCTGTCAGCGCTGGTGATGACCGGCAAGGCTGACCGGGCCGAGCGCATGATCCAGACGATCAGCCGCTTCTACCGCCACAGCCTCGCCACCGAACCCACCGCCGATGTGTCCCTGCGCGACGAGTTCGATCTGCAAAAGCTCTATCTCGATATCGAAGCGGTGCGGTTTCCGACCCGGCTGGTGTGCGTGTTTGATCTGCCCGACGATCTGGCGGAAGCGCGCGTGCCCGGGATGATCCTGCAACCGCTGGTGGAAAATTCGGTGAAATATGCCGTTTCCCCGGTGTCGCGCAAAGTGACGATCACGGTGGCCGCGCGCGAGGAGTTTGACCGGCTGGTCATCACCGTCAGCGATGATGGCCCGGGCGTGCCGCCGGGAACGCCGCATGGCTTCGGCATCGGCCTTGCCAATGTGCGCGACCGGCTGGAGGCGCGCTTTGGCGCCGATATCGGCTTTGTCTCCGGCCCGGTACCGGGTGGCTATCGCACCGAAATCCGCATTCCACTGACCAAGATGATGGCCCGCCATGACTGATAATCCTTCGGAAACCGCCGCCCTCAGAACGCTGATCGTCGATGACGAACCGCTTGCGGTGGAACGCGTGCAGGTGATCTGTGCCGAGATTCCCACGGTGCGCGTGGTCGGAACGGCAAGCGATGGCGCCGCTGCGCTGCGGCTGGCGGAAAAGCTTGAGCCCGATCTGGTGCTGCTCGACATGACCATGCCCGAACTGGACGGGCTGGGCGTCGCGCGCCACTTTGCCGCGCAGCCGCAGGCGCCAGTGGTGATCTTCGTGACCGCGCATGATCATTTCGCGGTCGAAGCCTTTGATCTGGAGGCGGTGGATTATGTCCTCAAACCCGTCTCTGCCGACCGGCTGGCGCGCGCCATTGATCGCGCGGTCGCTCGGCGCGGCACGCGACGGCAAAAGGCGAGCCGCTATCTCGACGAGCTGTGGGTGCCGCACCGGTCCGAGCTGCTGCGGATCGCGGTGAGCGAAGTTCATCAGATCGATGCCGAGCGCGATTATGTCCGCCTGCATGTCGGCGGGCCCGAGGGCGGGCGATCCTATCTGCTGCTCCAGACGATCGCGGGTCTGGAAGAACGGCTCGATCCCGAACAGTTCATTCGCATCCACCGGTCGACCATCTTGCGCCGCGATCATATCCGCGGGCTGCGCCATGATGGCCTGGGCGTCTGGTCGGCCGAGCTGGTCAATGGCGAGGCGCTGCGGATCGGACGCACCTATCTCGCGCGCGTGAAGGGCATGGCGGGACGGTGAGGCGGGGCGGGTGGTGTGCGCCACCGAAGGTAGCTGCTCAAAAAAACGGCCCGAACCCCAGGGACTCGGAGGGTTCGGGCCGAAACGTCTGCGCCGCTAGCCAGGCGCAGAGCGAGAGCTTGCGCGGTTCAGCCGCCGCGCTGCTCATTCGCGATCAGGGCAGCGACCTGCCGTTTGGCATCTGTGCGGGCCTTGGCGAGGCAGGCCATCGCATCGCGCGACATCAGGCGTGTTCCGGTGTTCGGGTTGGTGGTGCGGCACACACCGCGCACGGCCTTGGCGACCCTTTGATCCAGCACCTTCTGGCCTGCGGCTGTGCCAAGATCGAGATCGCCGGTCTTGACCGTGATTTTCGTGGTCTGCCTTTCGCTCGCCAGCGCAGGGCTGACAGCGATGCTGGCAAGGCCGAACGCGGCGAGCGCGTGGGTGAACGGTTTTGCGATATTTTTCATCGGCATATCCTCCATGATGCAGGGGCCTGAGATCGGGCGGGGGTCCGATCCGGGGGGTGTCAGGCACCCTGCTGAACTCTGTGATAGGCGCCTGCGGCCGCATCATCATGCGCGCTTCGATCAACCCGCTCGCGCTGCTCGACCGGCGCGGCGACCGGATGACCAACGGCGGGGATCCGGCGACAAATGCCGGTTTCCAATCGACCGGCGCAGCGCCATATTGCCGGGATGAACTGGGCCACGCTGCTGATCTTTGTGCTGGGCATCGCCAATTTCGCGGTGGGCCGCGCGGTGTTTGACAATGGCCACCCGTTATTGGTGCGCCTGCCGCCCCGCAGCCAGACACTGGGCCGGCGCGCCGCTTTGGTGTCCGAATTTGCGGTGCTGTTCTTTGCGCTGCTGCTGTCGGTCGAAGGCTGGCCGGGTTACGCCTTCGCCTATGCGCTTTATACCGCGGTCAACGCCGGGGCGGCCTGGCTGATCCTGAGCGGGCGGGTATAAGGCCGCGATGCCGACCCGCCTGTTCCATATCAGCGATGTCCATTTCGGCACGGAAGACCGCGCCGCGCTGGATGCGGTCGCCGCCGCTGTCGCTGCCGAGCGTCCGGCCGCCGTCGTGTGCACCGGCGATCTCACCCAGCGGGCCAAGCATTCGGAATATGCAGCGGCGCGGGCATGGTTTGCCGCGCTCGGCGTGCCGGTGGTGCTCGAACCGGGCAATCACGACATGCCCTATTACAACCCGTGGGAGCGGTTTACCGATCCCTTCCGCCGGTTCGAAAGCTTGCGGGCGGCGGTAAGCGGCGGGTTCGAATCGCCCGATGTCGTGCTGGTGCCGCTGCGCACCACGGTGCGCGCGCAGACCCGCATCCCGTGGTCGGACGGCGTGGTGAAGCCTGCCGCGCTGCGGGCGACCCTGTCCGCGCTGGCCGCGCTCAAGGGTGATCCGCGCACCATCATCGTGATCGCGCATCACCCCTTGCTCGGCCCGGAAGGGGGCAAGCACAATCCGACCATCGGCGGTGACGCCGCCTTTGCCGAGCTGGCCGCAGCGGGCGCGCATGCGGTGATCTCGGGCCATGTCCACGTACCGTTTGACGAGGTGCGCCGCAGTGGCGGGCAAGCGATGCGCACGGTCGGCACCGGCACCCTGTCCACCCGTCTGCGTCATGAGGCACCGGCCAGCTGGCGGGTGATCGATTGCGATCCCGGCGGCGTGATCGACACGCATCTGCGGCTGATCGGGTCGGGCACGCCCCCGCTCAGCTGACCCGGTAATCTGACTCGGTAATCTGACCGGGCCTTGGCTTAACCGTTTCTCTACTGCCCGCTTTAGGAGTTTATTCGGCATACCCTGCCCGAAGACGTCAGGTTGCGTCAGGGGGGGAATGGCTATGGATGTGATCAAGGCCCTGACATTTGGCGCGATCCTGTCGGCCACGATTGCGCTGGTGATCGGATCGCAGGGCACGGCTGGCGGCGCCTTGGCGATCCATCTGGTGCCGATCGCCGAAGCCAAGCTCTATTGGTCCTGGCCGGTGTTTCTGTCGGGTAGCGGGATCGCGTTCGGGATTATGCTGTTGCAACGCTGAGGCCGCCCGGGCCGGCCAAAAAGAAGCGGGCCAAAGGAAAGGGCGGCTCCCTTGCGGGGCCGCCCTTTGCTGTATTCGATAAGATGGAGCCTTAGCGCTTCGAGAACTGCCCCCAGAAGCGCGATTAGCGCTTCGAGAACTGGAAGCTGCGGCGGGCCTTGGCCTTGCCGTACTTCTTGCGCTCGACCACGCGGCTGTCGCGGGTGAGGAAGCCTTCGGCCTTCACCGCGCTGCGCAGTTCAGGCTCGTACTTGCTCAATGCCTGGGCGATGCCGTGCTTTACGGCGCCGGCCTGGCCCGACAACCCGCCACCGCGCACGGTGCAGATCACGTCATACTGACCGGTGCGGTCGGTAATGGTGAAGGGCTGGTTGATCACCAGACGCAGGGTCGGACGCGCGAAGTAGGTTTCCTGATCGCGGCCATTGATGGTGATCTTGCCGGTGCCGGGCTTGACCCACACGCGGGCAACCGCATCCTTGCGGCGGCCGGTGGCGTAGGAACGGCCCTGCGCGTCGATTTCGCGGTCGCGCAGCGGGGCTGCGACGCGGGCGATTTCGGCAGCGTCGCCCTGCGGCACGCCAGCGGCGATGTCCTTCAGATCGGCGAGATCCGAGACGGTCGTGGTTTCATCAGTCATTATGCAACGACCTTGTTCTTGCGGTTCATGGAAGCGACGTCGAGCACCTGCGGCTTCTGGCCGTCATGCGGGTGCTCGGTGCCGACATACAGGTGCAGCGCGCGCATCTGGTCACGGCCCAGCGGACCGCGCGGAATCATGCGCTCAACCGCCTTTTCCAGCACGCGCTCGGGGAACTTGCCGCCCAGCACCTTGGCCGGGGTGGTTTCCTTGATCCCGCCGGGGTGGCCGGTGTGCTTGTAGTAGATCTTGTCGGTGGACTTGTTGCCGGTGAACTTCACCTTTTCGACGTTGATGACGATCACATGATCGCCGCAATCGACGTGCGGGGTGTAGCTCGGCTTGGTCTTGCCGCGCAGGATGTTGGCGATGATCGAGGCCAAACGACCGACGACGAGACCGTCGGCGTCGATGATGTGCCAGTTCTTTTCGACCTCGGCCGGTTTGATCGACCGGGTCTGCTTGCTGAGTGCCTTCATGGCATGTGTCCTTGGTTCAAAAATGTCTTCCAGAACAGATCCGGAAGAATCGCCCTGCCAGCCAGTCGGCCGGACGGGGAAGCGCGCCGCAAATGTCGCCGGGGGGCCTCAAAGTCAAGCAAAAGCGCCGTTTTGCGGTGTGGTAAAATAATACCGCTAGTGTGGAATGGTGGTCGCAACCCATGCGGCGGTTGCCGGATGGGCGGCATCGGCGTGCCAGCCGATGATGGCGGGCGTATCATAGGGATGCAGCGCGCCGAGCTGGGCGACGACCGTGTCCAGCTGCTGCGCGGTGGTCTTGAACAGTACGCCGACCTCGCTCCCCGCGGCGCGGGCGCCGTCCCAGATGAAGCGGCTTTCCATGGTGCCGAGGATATTGGCGCAGGCGATCAGCCGTGCATCCAGCAAGGCATCGGCAGCGCTGCGGGCGCTCTCGGCGTCGGGAAACGGGCACCAGACCAGCGCCGCGCCGGACATTACGCCGCCCGCTGCCCAGCGCCCAGACTGTGCATGGCCCGCACTGTCGCGATGACCGTCAGCGCGCCCACCAACTGATGCGCCGCCGCAATCCACAGCGATACGCCGCTCATCACGGTGGCGATGCCCAGCAGCACCATCGTGCCAAAGGCGGCGTTGAGGGCGACGGCGGCAAAGCGGTCCGCCGGGCGCACCCCCCGCGCGAGCCACACCAGCGCTGCCACCGCCACAAAGGCCCACCAGCGGTGGAGGAATTGCAGCAGGAAGGGATCATGGGTCAGCGTCCACAGCGCGCCTTGCGACCAATCGACCTCGGGCACCAGCCGGCCGTTCATCAGCGGCCAGTCATTGGCGGTCAGGCCCGCGTTCAGCCCCGCTACCCATGCGCCGAGCAGCAATTGCACGAACAAGACAAAGGCCACCACCGCCGCGCCTGCGGTCAGCGGTGCCGGGCGCGTGGCGGGATCGGCCGCCAGCCGCCGCAGATCGCGCGCTGTCCACACCAGGCCTGCCAGCAGGAACAACGCCGTCAGCAGGTGAGCGGACAGGCGGAAGTGGCTCACATCGGTCAGATCGGTGTTGCCGACGCCGGATGACACCATATACCACCCCAGTGCGCCCTGCCCCAGGATTAGCGTGAACATCGCCGCCAGCCGCCAGCCATAGCCCGCCGGAATCGCCCTGCGCACCGCGAAGACGATCAGCGGCAAGAGATACGCCAGCCCGATCACACGGCCCAGAATGCGGTGGAACCATTCCCAGAAGAAGATGAACTGGAACGCCGCCAGATCCATCCCTGCCGGGCCGCTTTCCATCCGATATTCGGCGGTCGCCTGGTATTTGGCGAATTCTGCCGCCCAGGCGCTTTGGGTGAGGGGCGGGAGGATGCCGCTCACCACGTTCCATTCGGTGATCGACAGCCCGCTTTCGGTCAGCCGCGTGATCCCGCCCACCAGCACGATCCCCACAACCATGACAGCAAGCACTTCAAGCCAGCGCGCCACCGCCAGCGGCCTGGCGCGGGTGTGCGGGGTGGGTTGGAACAGAACCGAGACAGAGGCGGATGTTGCCATAGTGGCTCGCTCTTTGTGCCGCAGTACGCGCGAGTGCAAGCCTGTTTGCCGCAAGCCGGGGTGCGGGCGTTGCAAGATCAGGCGGGCCAGACCGGGTGCGCAAATCTTCCTTGCGCAATGTAACAATATCACATAGGGGCTGAGACAGTAATGACCCCAAATGCTCTCCCTCCTGCGAGTCGGACCTCGCTGCGCCGCCGACTCGATCAGCTCGGGATTGGGCTGGCGGGGCTTTGCGCCCTGCATTGTCTGGCGACATTGGTGGTCATCTCTGCGCTTGGCGTGGGCGGCCACTTCCTGTTTGACGAGAATATCCACCGCATCGGCCTGCTGCTGGCGTTGATCGTCGCAGCGGTGGCAATCGGCTGGGGCCTGCTGCGGCACGGCCGGATGCTGCCCTTTGCGGTTGCGCTGGGCGGGCTGGCGCTGATGGCGGGTGCATTGATCGTGCCGCACGGCGCGAACGAGTTTGTGCTGACGCTGGCGGGGGTCGGATTGGTGTCCATCGGCCACCTGCTCAACCTGCGCGCCGCGCGCTCGGAATAGCTGCCAAACTCACAGGTTGCAGCCTCGGCGGGAGCGCCTATGTCCGCTGCCATGACCAAGAGCATCACTTTGAACGGCGCGCCCCACCGCTCCGCCGCCGCCACTATCGCTGACCTCGTGCGCGAGCTGGAACTGACGCCCGCAAAGGTTGCGGTGGAACGCAATGGCGAAATCGTGCCGCGCTCGACGCTGGAAGAGGCCCCGCTGGCTGAGGGCGATACGCTGGAAATCGTGCATTTCGTGGGCGGGGGCGATCATGCGGGCGATACGTGGAGCGTTGCGGGCCGCACCTTCCGCAGCCGGCTGATCGTGGGCACGGGCAAGTACAAGAGCTTCGAGCAGAACGCCGCCGCGGTGGAAGCCAGCGGTGCGGAGATCGTCACGGTCGCGGTGCGGCGCGTGAATATCTCCGATCCCAAGGCGCCGATGCTGACCGATTTCATCGACCCCAAGAAAATCACCTACCTGCCCAACACCGCGGGCTGCTTCACCGGCGAGGATGCGGTGCGCACCCTGCGGCTGGCGCGCGAGGCGGGGGGCTGGGATCTGGTCAAACTGGAAGTGCTGGGCGAGGCGCGCACACTCTATCCCGATATGCGCGAAACGCTGAAGGCGACCGAGGTGCTGGCCAAGGAAGGCTTCCTGCCGATGGTCTATTGCGCCGACGATCCGATTGCCGCGAAGCAGCTGGAAGACGCAGGCGCGGTCGCGATCATGCCGCTGGGCGCGCCGATCGGGTCGGGCCTCGGCATCCAGAATCAGGTGATGATCCGCCTGATCGTGGAAGGCGCCAAGGTGCCGGTGCTGGTCGATGCGGGCGTCGGCACGGCATCCGATGCGGCGGTGGGCATGGAACTGGGCTGCGACGGCATCCTGATGAACACTGCTATCGCCGAAGCGAAAGACCCGATCCGCATGGCCCGCGCGATGAAACTGGCGGTGGAGGCCGGGCGCGAAGCTTATCTGGCGGGCCGGATGGCGCGGCGGATGTATGCCGACCCCAGCTCGCCCCTCGCCGGGTTGATTTAGGTTAAAACTACATAACCCTAAATTAACCATGGCGTGAGACGTTCTCCTTGTCTGAAGGAGACACGCGCCATGATGATGCCGATTGCCGAAATGCGGGAATTTGCCGGGTTCGCCCCGGCCGAACAGCGTTACATCAAGCGCAGTCTCGACATCGGCCTCGCCCGCACCGACGCCTTCCGGCGCTGGGGTCGCAGCGAGCATGAAAACACGGCGATCCGCCGCCAATATGTCGCCTATCAGGATCTGAAGTCCCTGCGCGCGCTGATCCCGCAGGACGGCACGGCCTATGAGGTGGAACGCTTCCTGGGCAAGCTGGTGCGCCTCGCCGCTTTCGATCTGGAACAGGAGCGGCTGGGGTGTTTTTCGGCCTTCCGCTTTCTGTATGAACGCCTGCTCGGTGCGCGGGCGCGGCCCTATCTGCCTGCCGCCTTCTGCGCGGCTGCCGCCTTGCCCTCGATCCGCCCCGAACGCCGCAAGTTGCTGCTGCAATCCTTAAGCGAAGCCGCCGCCACCGCGCCCGGCTGGTCGGAGCGCGAGCCGGTGTTCCTGCCCGAATATGTGGACGACTTCGAAGCGGCCTAATAGTTACGCAGGGATGGAGACGCTCTCCCCCTATCACCCCCCGGTCAAACGCTCGCTCAGTATCGCGGGCCACCAGACCTCGATCAGCCTGGAACCGCTGTTCTGGGAGATGCTGAAGGCCGCCGCCGTGCGTGAGGGGCTGGCCGTGGCCGCACTCGTTGCGCGCATCGATGCCGAGCGGATCAGGTCGCCGACACCCCCGGGGCTGGCAAGCGCGATCCGGGTATGGCTGGTGGTGAATGCCTGATTCTCGTCATTGCGAGGCCGAAGGCCGCGGCAATCCAGGGGGTGTGCAGAACCGCTCTGGATTGCTTCGCTGCGCTCGCAATGACGAGGATAGGACGTCAATCGTCCACCCGCTCGATATCCGCGCCGACGAGCTGGAGCTTCTCCTCCAGCCGCTCATACCCCCGGTCGAGGTGGTAGAGGCGGCGCACGGTCGTTTCGCCCTCGGCGGCGAGGGCGGCGATGACGAGGCTCATCGACGCGCGCAGGTCGGTCGCCATGACTTCGGCGCCGGTCAGGTGCTGGACGCCCTTGACGATGGCGGTGCGGCCCTCGGTGGTGATGTCCGCGCCCATGCGTGCCAGTTCGGGCACGTGCATGAAGCGGTTTTCGAAGATCGTTTCCTTCAGCACGCTCGCGCCTTCGGCCTTGCACAACAGCGCCATCAGCTGGGCCTGCATGTCGGTGGCAAGGCCGGGATAGGGCGCGGTGGTGAGGTTGGTGGCTTTCAGCGCGCCGCCCGCCTTCACCGTCACGCTCTTGGCGTCCGAGGTGACGTCGCAGCCAATGGCTTGCAGCGCGTGGATGGTTGCCAGCATGTCATCGGCCTTGGCACCTTCCAGCCGCACTTCGCCGCCGGTGATTGCGGCAGCGCAGGCATAGGAGCCCGCCTCGATCCGGTCGGGCATCACGCGGTAGGTCGCGCCGTGCAGGCGCTTCACGCCGTGGATGGTGAGCGTTGAGGTGCCGATCCCCTCGATCTCCGCGCCCATTGCCACCAGCATGTTGCACAGGTCGACGATTTCCGGCTCGCGCGCGGCGTTGAACAGCCGGCTGGTGCCGTTCGCCAGCACCGCGGCCATCAGCGCATTCTCGGTCGCGCCGACGCTGACAACGGGGAAATCGAAATCACCGCCCGGCATCCCGCCATCGGGCTGGATCGCGCGGACATAGCCTGCGGCCAGCTCGATCTGCGCGCCGAAGGCTTCGAGCGCTTTCAGGTGCAGGTCGATCGGGCGGTTCCCGATCGCACAGCCGCCGGGCATCGACACGGTCGCCTCGCCGCTGCGGGCCAGCATCGGGCCGAGCACCAGAATGCTCGCACGCATCTTCCTGACGAGGTCATAGGGTGCGACATTGGAGGTGATCCGCGTCGCTTCCATGCTCATCACCCGTCCGAAATCTTCGGGCCGCGTGCCTTGAATCACCGTCGTGACACCAAACTGGTTCATCAGGTGCTGGAACCCGTCGATATCCGCGAGCCGCGGCAGGTTGCGCAGCGTCAGCGGTTCTTCGGTCAGCAGCGCACAGGGGATCAGCGTCAGCGCCGCGTTCTTGGCGCCGGAGATCGGGATGGTGCCGGAAAGGCGGTTGCCGCCGCGAATGATCAGTTTGTCCATGTTTCATGCCTTAGCGAAAAGTGCTTTTGGTGCAACTCACCGCCGCAACGCTGCGATCAAGCATTGACCTTGGCAAGGCCGCGCGGCACGGGACCGCCGGGGTCCGGTGTTTTCGATTTGAACCAGTAAGGGTGCGCAATGTCTCCCAGGCCGATCCGCAAAGCCGTGTTCCCCGTTGCCGGTCTCGGCACCCGGTTTCTCCCTGCGACCAAGGTCGTCCCCAAGGAATTGCTGCCGGTGGTGGACCGGCCCCTGATCCAATACGCGGTGGACGAAGCGCGCGAGGCGGGGATCGAGCAGATGATCTTCGTGACCGGCCGGGGAAAGAGCGGGATCGTCGAACATTTCGACATCGCCTTCGAACTCGAACAGACGATGGCGGAGCGCGGCAAGGATCTGTCGGTGCTGGAATGCACTCGCGCCGTCCCCGGCGATGTCATCGCGGTGCGCCAGCAGGTGCCGCTGGGCCTCGGCCATGCGATCTGGTGCGCCCGCGCGATCGTGGGGGACGAGCCGTTTGCGATCTTCCTCCCCGACGAACTGATGGTCGCGCGTGAAGGCGGCAGCGGGTGCATGAAGCAGATGGTCGAGGCGTATGAACAGGTCGGCGGCAATCTTATCAGCGTGCTGGAAGTGCCGATGGCGCAGGTCTCCAGCTATGGTGTGATCGATCCGGGCGCGGCACATGGCGCGCTGACCGAAGTGCGCGGACTGGTGGAAAAGCCCGCCGTGGCCGACGCGCCGTCCAACAAGATCGTCTCGGGCCGCTACATTCTCCAGCCCGAGGTGATGCGGGTGCTGGAACATCAAGGCAAGGGCGCGGGCGGCGAAATCCAGCTGACCGATGCGATGGCCAAGATGATCGGCCAGCAGCCGTTCCATGCCGTCACCTTCGATGGTGCGCGCTATGATTGCGGCAGCAAGGTCGGCTTCGTCGAGGCGACGCTGGCGATTGCACTCGCCCGGCCCGACATGGGCGATGCGGTGCGGGCGATTGCGCTGGATTTGCTGAAATAGCGCCTAGGCCGGCGTTACCTTCAGCGGCAGGGTCTTGAGCCCCCCGACGAACGTGCTGCTGGCGCGCTTCGCCTCTCCCGCCGGTTCCACCGCCGCGACCCGGTCGAGGATGGCTTCGAACAGGATCTTCATCTCCAGCCGCGCCAGATGCAGGCCGAGGCACTGGTGCGCGCCTGCGCCAAATGCGAGGTGCCGGTTGGGGGAACGCGCGGCGTCGAAGCGGCGCGGGTCGGGGAACTGCGCGGGGTCGTGGTTGGCGGCGACATAGTTGATCATCAGCCAGTCGCCCTGCTTGATCGCCTGCCCGCCCAGCTCGCAATCCTCCGCCGCGGTGCGCATGAAGTGCTGCACCGGGCTGGTCCAGCGGATCGCTTCTTCAACGATGCCGGGCAGCAGCGAACGGTCGGCGCGGACGCGGGCGTATTGTTCAGGGTCGCCCGCCAGCGCCTGCATCGCGCCTGCCGTGCTGGCGCTGGTGGTGTCGTGCCCGGCGGTGGCGACGATGATGTAGTAACCCGCCATGTCACGCGGCGGGAGCGGCTCGCCGTCCACCGTGGCGTTGGCGATGACGCTGGCGACATCGTCGGTGGGGTTCTTCCGGCGATCGTCGGCGAGAGCGGCGAAGTAATCCTCGAAGGTCTTCACCGCGCCCGCGACGATCTGGACGACCTGTTCCGGCGTCATCTGGTCCATGCCGCTGCCCGACAGGTCCTTGTCCTGCCCGCCGAACAATTGCTGGGTGAGCATCTGCATCCGGAATTCATCCTCAGGCGGCACCCCGAGGATCTGCATCACGACGCGCAAGGGGTAGGGGCCGGAGACCTCCTTCACGAAGTCCACTTCCCCGCCCGAATCCTTCGACTGCTCCAGCATCCGGTCCACCGTGCGGGCGGCGAGCGCGCGCAGCTCACCCTCCAGCCGGGCGAGGTTCCTCGGCATGAACCATTCCTGCGTCAGCTTGCGGTATTTCGGGTGGATCGGCGCGTCGAAGACCACCAGCGAATCGACCAGCATGTTCGATCCGGTGGCGGCGCGGCTGAATTCGATCGCCTGGTTGAAGCTGAACACTACCGGGCGCGGGTTGTTGAGGAAGGCGGTGTTGTCCTTCGAGATGCGCATCACATCGTCATAGGACGTTACCAGCCAGAACGGTTCGAACAGCCCCGGCGTATCGGGTTGCACCTTGGCGACCGGGGTGCTGGCCCGGATGGCATCGAAGGTGTCGAGCAGCCCATCCCATTGGGCATAGGCCTGCGGATCGATGACCTTGCGGGCGACGTCACCCGAAAGCACCGCCTCCCCGCTCATGCGGCCGCTTCTTTCGCCTTGGCCGCATATTCATCGCGCAATTCGCGCTTGTAGAGCTTGCCATTGGCCTCGCGCGGCAGATCGGGGCGGAAGTCGAAAAGCTTGGGCATCTTGATCTTGGAGAGACTAGCGCTGAGGAAATCGCGCAATTCTGCCTCCAGCGCTGGGCCTGCATCCGCCATATCCTTGGGCTGCACCACCGCGACCACCTTCTCGCCCAGATCGGGGCAGGGCGCGCCGATCACCGCGGCGTCCATCACCTTGGGGTGGGTGACGAGCAGGTTCTCGATCTCCTGCGGGTAGATATTCACCCCGCCGCTGATGATCATGTGGCTCTTGCGGTCGGTCAGGAACAGGAAGCCGTCCTTGTCCAGGTGGCCGATGTCGCCCAGCGTCATCCAGCCCTTGGGGTGCATGGCCTCGGCGGTCTTGGCGGCGTCGTTGTGATAGGTGGGCAGGTTGACGTTCTCGAAGAAGATCAGGCCATCCTGATCCGGCCCCAGCTCCTCGCCTTCCGGCCCGCAAACATGGACCTTGCCATGCACCGCGACGCCGACCGTGCCGGGCTTCATCAGCCAGTGTTCGGACTTGACCAGCGTCATCCCGATCATCTCGGAGCCGGCGTAGTATTCATTCACGATCGGCCCCCACCATTCGATCATCGCGCGCTTGATCGGCACCGGACAGGGCGCGGCAGCGTGGATCGCGCGCTGGTGGCTGGAGAGGTCATAGCGGCTGCGCACGGCGGGATCGAGCTTGAGGAAGCGCACGAAATGGGTCGGCACCCACTGGCTGTCGGTCACCTTGTAGCGTTCGATCGCCTTCAGCGCCTCTTCGGGATCGAACTTCTCCATCATCACCACGGTGCCGCCCAGCCGGTGGACGATCGAACACCAGCCGATCGGCGCGGCATGATACAGCGGGGCGGGCGAGAGGTAGATCATCGAGCCATCGGCGGGCATCCCCATCCCCATCGTGGCGAGGCCCAGCAGCGGCACGGGCGCGGCGGGATCGGGATCTTCGGGGGGGGCGGGGCGGATGCCCTTGGGCCGCCCGGTGGTGCCGCTGGAATAGAGCATCAGCAAGCCGGCGCTCTGATTCGGGATCGGCGTAGGCGGCTGGGCGGCGAGCGCGGCGGCGAAATCTTCTGCGCCGCCTGCATCCATCTTCAGCACCGTCAACCCGGGGCATTCCTCGCGGATGTCACCCAGGATCGCGTCGAAATAGCCGCTGGTGATCAGCAACGTCGCCTGCGCATCGCGGATGATATAGGCGGCCTCGGGCGCGGTCAGGCGGCTGGAGATTGGCACCAGCATCGTGCCTGCGCGCTGCGATCCCCAGATGAGGGTGAAATATTCGATCCGGTTTTCCAGCAGGACCGCAAAGGCATCGCCTGCCCCAATGCCGTGGGCGCGCAGCAGGTGGGCAAAGCGGTTCGATTCGGCTTCCATTTCGCCATAGGTCATCTGCTGGCCCGATCCGGTCATGATGACGGCAGGATGATCGGGGCGGGTCGCGGCGTGCGCGATCGGATGCATCGACATGTGTTCTCTCTCCCTTGCCACCCCCGCTTTGAAGCGCGGCATGGCCTGAAGAGGAAATTACGCGAGGCGTGCAGCCCCGCAAGCAAAAACGGTATCGGAAATGCTACTGATTGCGCAGGCCGGTTGGTGCGGGCTCTGGGACGCGGGCGGCAGGCGAAAAAAAGGCGGCGGGTAAACCCGCCGCCGATGATCGGACACCCTCTCCAATGTCCGGCCCGTTTGCACGGGCAAACTCGTGAAGCTTACTCGCCGCCGCCTTGACCGGTAAGGCGAGCATCGCGGGCATAGGCCAGCTGTGCTTCGCTCTCTACCATATACGGAATCGGATTGACTGCAAGCCCGTCGACACGGACTTCATAATGCAGGTGCGGGCCGGTCGAACGGCCGGTCGATCCGACATAGCCGATGAGGTCGCCCTTCTTCACATTATCGCCCGCCGCAACCGCGAGGCGCGACAGGTGGGCATAACGCGTTTCCATCGACGCGCCGTGGTTGATGCTGATGTACAGGCCGTAGCTGGAATACCAGTCGGCCCGGCCGATGATGCCGTCAGCCGTGGCATAGACCGGGGTGCCGGTCGGTGCGGCCAGATCGATCCCGGCGTGGGCGCGGCGGCCGCCGAGCACCGGGTGGTTGCGCATCCCGAAGCCGCTGGTCAGCTGCGCGCCTTCGAGCGGCATGCGCGACGGCACGGAAATGCCGCGCTGGCGGATCGGGGACGAATAGGCCGTGCCCATATCGCCGGTGCCGACATTGGGGGACGTGCGTTCGATCGCGGTCCAGCTGGCAAACAGCGATTTGAAGCGGGTGTCACCATCATCGACCACGCCTTCGTTTTGCGCGTCGCGCACCGGCTGGGTCATGTCGGCGCTGCTGGTGGCGGCGGAATTCGCGGTGTTGGCGAAAGCCGGAGCGGCGGCGGAAACCATAAACGCGGCGCCGGCTGATACAGCGAGCTTGACCACGTAGCGCACGGCAAATTTCATACTGACCCGGTTCCCGATTGCGGCCCGCCATTTTTGCGGCGGCACCGTTGGAGTAATCCGGCACGTCGTTCGCGCGCCTTGTGTTGAAAGCTTGTTATCCGGGTGAGTCGTTAATGCGCAATCTCTGCATAGAATCCGCGCGACAAACCGGCTGCAAGACGCGCTGAGTCGTTGAACGGTGGCTTAATGGCCCCGCGGAAGTGCTGTTTTACGAGGGCTTGCCAAAGGGATTCGGGCTCTGCCTGCATCATTTCGGCACAGCGCAGAAAGTGCTTGGTGCCAACGCCCACGTGGCGAATTTCGTCGTCAAGGATGCGGGCAAGGATTTTTGCGCCGCCCGCATCGCCGCTCGCCTGCACCCGTTCCAGCGTGGCCGGCGTCACATCCAGCCCGCGCGCTTCCAGCACCATCGGCACCACGGCGAGGCGCGCGGCGACATCGTGGCGCGTGGCATGGGCCGCCTCCCACAGCCCGGCGTGCGCGGGCAGCGCGCCGTAGTGGCTGCCGAGCTGTTCCAGTTTGCGCGCCAGCAGCGCAAAATGCATCGCCTCGTCCGCGGCTACGGCGAGGAAATCGTCCACGAAAGCGCGGCCCATGGCCCCGCCAAACCGCCCCGCCATGTCGAGCGCGAGGTCGATCGCGACGAATTCGATATGGGCAAGGCTGTGCCACAAGGCGATTCGCCCGCGCTCGCTCCCGCCCTTGCCGCGCTTGGGCATCTGGCTGGGTGCGCGCAATTCGGGCGCGGCGGGCCAGGCCGGTTGGTCGGGCATGGCGAGATCGAAGTCCCACGCCAGCACGCCCTTGCGCCAGTCGCGCGCCACCTGACGGGCGGCAAAGCACTTGGCGCGCGGATCGGCCGTCAGCAGCGCGGCGCGGATAGCGCGGGCGAGGGTGGTCATGGGCCTGTGTTAGAGCGCTTTAGCTGCCGCCAGCACCTCTTCGGCGTGCCCGGCCACTTTCACCTTGTCCCAGATGCGCGCGATCTTGCCGTCGGCACCCACCAGATAGGTCGCGCGGACCATGCCCATGTAGGTCTTGCCGTACATCTGCTTTTCCGCCCACACGCCGAGCGCATCGGACAGCCCGCCTTCTTCCGCATCGCTCGCCAGCGGGGCGGTAAGGCCATGCTTGGCGATGAACTTCGCGTGCTTTTTCGCCGGGTCCTTGCTGACCCCGAGCAGCTTGGTCCCCGCCGCCGCGAAATCAGCCTGCAAGGCGGAGAAATCCTTGTTCTCGGTGGTGCAGCCGGGGGTATCGTCCTTGGGGTAGAAGAAGATCACCAGCTTGCTGCCTGCAAAGTCCGATGGCTTCACGCTTCCGCCTTCGGGGGTTTCCATGGCGATATCGGGGATGGCGTCACCGACGCCGGGAAAGTTGCTCATGCGGGGTTCTCCTGTTCGGTAGCGAGAATGTCTGTGCCCAGAATTTGTTTCCACGCCTGCGCGACCTGCCGGCGAGCGGCGGCAAAGGCTTCGAGCAGCGTGTCGTAACTTTCGCATCCGCAGGCCCGCGCCAGCGCCCGCGCGCCAGAGGGTGGGGGTTCGCGGCCATCGGGGGCGAGCAAGCGCCCGGCAACCAGCATCCGGCTCATCAGCGCGTGCGGTACGGCCAGATCGGCCGGGATCAGGCCAGCCTCGGCCAAACCTGCTAGCGCCGCCGCCAGATCGGGGTCGAGCGCCTGGGGTGCCGCCTCGGCCAGCGGGCGTCCATCAGCCGCCTGCCCGCGCAGTTGCAGATAGTGGACAAGAAACTCGATATCGACCAGCCCGCCGCGCGCCAGCTTGGCATCGATCGGGCCAGAGCCGGGCTTGTGCCTGGCCATCTCGGCACGCATCCCGAGCACCGCATCGCGCAGCGCCGCCCGGTCGCGCGGGGCGTGCAGCACTTCGGCGAGCACCGCCTCCAGCTCGCTACGCGCCTCGGGCGAACCATACAGCACCCGCGCGCGAGCGAGGGCCATATGCTCCCACGTCCACGCCGCCTCGCGCTGGTACTTGCCAAAGCCTTCGCAGCTGACCGCCAGTGGCCCCTGATTGCCTTGCGGGCGCAGCCGCGTGTCGACCTCGTACAGCGCGCCTTGCGCGGTCGGCACCGAAAGCGCCGCGCTGACCCGGCTGGCTAGGCGGTTGTAATAGACCGTCGCCCCCAGGGGCCGCGTCCCATCCGACTGCGCGGTGAAATCGCCGGTGAACAGGTAGACGATATCGAGATCGCTCGCGTGGGTCAGTGCCCCCCCGCCCAGCCGCCCGAGGCCGAGGATCAGCAGCTCGCTGCCGGCGATCCGCCCATGCTTGGCCGCAAACTCCTCCACCGTCGCCTCGGCGGCGAGTTGCAGCGCGGCCTCGGCCGTGCGCGACAGGGCGCTGGCGATGGCGAGCGGGTCGGCCAGCCCTTCGATCAGCTGAATACCCAGCGCAAAGCGGATCTCGCCGGTGATGATGCGGATCGCGTCCAGCAGCGCCTCGTAATCGCCGCGCACCGCCGCCCCGCGCATCCGCGCCATGATCGCGCCTGTCTCGCCCGGCAGGTCGAGCGCGTCCTTGTCGATCAGGGTGTCGAGCAGTTCGGGCTTGCGCGCCAGCTCGTCGGACAGCACCGGGGCAAGGGTGAGCGCCGCCACCAGCCGCTGGATGAGGTCGGGCCGTGCATCCAGCAGGCGGAAGGTGGCGATCAGGCTCGGCACGCTTTCGATGATGCGTTCCCAGCGGGTGATCGCGCGCGGCGGATCGTCGCTTTGGGCCATCGCTTCGAGTAGCGCCGGGGCAATCCGGTCCCAGGCGGCAATGGCCTGCGGGGTGCGGATCGCGACATGGCGCCCATCGCGCCAAGTCTCGATGCGTTCGGCCAGCGTATCAGGCTCGGCAAAGCCCCATTCGCCCAGCTGCCGGGTCAGGGCACTGACCGGCATGGCGACCGGCACGGCCACGGTTTCGGGCTGGCCGATCAGCTCTTCGTAAATCCGCGCCGTGCGGGCGGTGATGGCGGTCAGTTCCGCAACCAGCGCCGCGCCGTCGCTGAGGCCATCGAGCTGCGCGACATTATCGAGCGCCGCGCCCTCGGGAAGCGCGTGGGTTTGGCGGTCGTTCACCATCTGCAAGCGGTGTTCGATCTGGCGCAGGCGGTCATAGGCCTCGCCCAGCGTGAGGGCGTTTTCGGGCGGAATCCACCCGGCGGCGGCCAGCGCGTCAAGGCCGGCGCGCGTGCCTCTTACCCTGAGCGAGGTATCGCGCCCGCCGTGGATCAGCTGGTGGGTCTGGGCGTAGAACTCGATCTCGCGGATGCCGCCGCGCCCGCGTTTGACATCGAAACCGGGGCCGGGGGCGACGGGGCCGGAATGGCTGTCGCGGATGCGCTGGGTCAGCGCGCGGATTTCCTCCACCGCGCCGAAATCGAGCTGCCCGCGCCACACGAAGGGGCGGATCTGCGCGAGAAAATTCTCGCCCGCCGCGATGTCCCCGGCGGCGGCGCGCGCGCGGGTGAAGGCCGCCCGCTCCCACGCCAGCGCCGCGCCCTGATAATGCGCCAGCGCCGATCCCACCGGCACGCACAGGGGATTGACCTCGCTCGCCGGGCGCAGCCGCAGGTCGACCCGCAGCGCATAACCATCGGCGGTGTTCGACGCGAGCAGCGCGACAATCCGCCGGGCATAGCGTTGGGCCGCATCGCCCGGATCGTCGGCCGGCCGCCGCGGCAGGCGATCCCGGTCGAACAGCAGGATCGGATCAATGTCGGACGAATAGTTCAATTCGCCCGCGCCCTGCTTGCCCAGCGCCAGCGCGATAAAGCCATCGGCGCTGTCGGCGTCGCAGCGCTCGGCAATCGCGGTGCGGATGGCGCAGTCCAGCGCGCGGTCGGCATAGGCGGTGAGTTCGCCCACCACCTGCGGCAGGGCGAAGGCGCCCGCCAGATCGCCCACCGCCAACGCCGCCGCCAGCGCCAGCCGTTCACGCCGCAGTGCCACCTCGGCGTCGGGATGCCCGCCTTGCGCCCGCACCCATGCCAGCGCGGCAGCGCCATCCCCTGCGGCAAGCAATGCTGCCAGATCGGGCTGACGTTCCAGCGCCCGCGCCAGAAACGGCGCATGGGTGCGGGCGCGGCGGAGTGCGTTGTCCCAATCTGGCGTGGCTGTGTCTCCCATCGCCCATCTCTCTGGCCCCCCGGCGCTGCGGCTGCAAGAGGGGTGCTTGTTGCCCTACCGCTGCGCTGCTTGAGGGAGTTTTTGTTGCCCTACCGCTCCGCTGCTTGAGGGCGTGCTTGCGCGTGGCCCTACCCTCTGCGATGGGGCCGCCATGACGATGATCATGCCTCCCGAATGGGCGCCGCAGGACTGGCTGTGGATCGGTTTCCCGCATCTGGCCGAGGAATGGCCCGGCTGGCTGGAACCCGCGCAGGTGCAGATGGCCGCCTTTGCCAGCGCCGTGGCAGAGAGTGGGCAGCCCGTGCGCCTGCTCGTGCGCGACGAGGCCAACGAGGCCCGCGCCCGCGCGCTGGTCAGCAGCAAGGTCACGCTGGAACGCCGCGTCTATGGCGATGTCTGGCTGCGTGACACCGGGCCGCTGGTGGTGTCGGAGGGCCAGGAGCGGATCGCGCGGCGGTTCGGCTTCAACGGCTGGGGCGGCAAGTACCTGATGCCGGGCGATCAGGAGATCGGTGCGGAGTTGGCCCGCGATGCAGGGCTGGCCGTGACGCATACGCCGATGATCCTCGAAGGCGGGGCGGTGGATGGTGACGGCACCGGGCTGGTGGCGACGACCGAACAATGCCTGCTCAATCCCAACCGCAACCCGCATCTGACCCGGGCCGAGATCGAGGCAGAGCTTGCCGCGCAGCTGGGCTTTACCCGCGTGCTGTGGTTGGGCGATGGGCTCATCAACGATCACACCGATGGCCATGTCGATAACCTTGCGCGGTTCGTCGGCCCCAATCGGCTGGTGGTGCCCGAGGCAACCGGCACCGCCGATCCCAACGCCGCGATCTACGCCGATGCGGCAGCGCGCGCTGCGGCGGCGGGGGTCGAGGTGGTCCGCATCCCCTCGCCCGGCCTGCTCACCCGTGACGGGGTGGTCGAACCGGCGAGCTATGTGAACTTTGCCATCACCAGCCATCTGGTGGTGGTGCCGACCTTCGGCAGCCCCCACGATGCCGACGGGGTCGCTGCCATCGCCGCGCTGTTCCCTGACCGTGACACGATCGGTCTGCCGGGAGAGGCGGTGCAGGCCGGCGGCGGGGGTTTCCACTGCGCCAGCCAGCAGATGCCGTCAGCGATTTAACGCTTCGTTAGGGATTTGGGGCCAGTGTGCGGGATCATGACCCGTGCCCTTGCTCTTGCTCTGCCGCTTGCCTCTGCGACCCGGATCGATGCGCTCGATCTGGCGCGGCGGTTGATCGTGCTCGGCTGCGGCGCTGCGCTGATCCTGGCAGGCCAGGCGCTTCCGGTCTGATCAGACCAGCCGCGCAAAGGCGGCCACGGCCGCCCCGCCAAGAATCAATCCCACGCTCACCCGCCAGACCGGATCGCTGATCTGCCCCGAGACACGCGCGCCCAGCCGGTTCCCGGCGATGATCATCGGCAACATCACCAGCGCGAACACCAGCAGCTCCCACCGCAGGATGCCGAGCCATGTCGCGCTCGCCAGACCGGCACTGGCGGCGATGGTGAAGATCAGCTGCATCGAGGCCTTGATGGTCGGGCGCGGCAGGTCTCGCCCCGCATAATAGGGCACCACCGGCGGGCCGGGCATCCCGGCATAGCCCGTCATCAGCCCGCTCAGCACGCCGACACTTCCGGTCACCACCGGCCCCGGCACCGCAGCACCGCGCTTGGGCAGCAGGATCGCCAGAAAGGCGCTGACCGCAATCAGCGCGATCACCAGCCGCGCTACGTCCCTGCCCGTCATGGAAAGTGCCCACAGGCCGATCGGTGTGGTCACCACCACCAGGGCGGCGATCACCCACGCGCTGCGCTCGGCATCGCGCACCAGACTGCGGATCTCGGTCGCGCCGATCATGAAGGTCAGCGCATTGGCCAGCACCACCGCCTCGACCGGCGGCAGCGCGAGCGCCAGCACCGGCACCAGCAGGATCGCCATGCCAAAGCCCGTGAGGCCCCGCACAAAGGCAGACCCCAGTGCCGCCGCCAGCGCGACGGCGATCTGGATTGCGGTAAAGCCCCCGAAAATCTCCACGTGGCTACGGGGCGCTACGCGCTTTGAGCCAGGCTTCCATCTCGGCGATTTCGGCCTTTTGCGCCGCGATTACGCGGGTGGCGAGATCGCGGGCCTTTTCATCCTTGGCATATTTCAGGGCCACTTCGGACATTTCGACCGCGCCCTTGTGATGGGCGAGCATGCCCTGCATGAAAGCGACGTCGGCATCGGCGGGGATATCGGCCATCCCGGCGTGCATCCGGTCGTTCACGGCCTTGTAGGCGGCCTGCGCCTCGGTGAGTTCGGCCTTTGCCTCCCCGCCCATGTCATGGCCGGAATGGTCCATGGTCGAATGATCGACGGCGGCGGCTTCATCCTTGGGGGTTTCGGCCCCGCAGGCGGCCAGCAACAGAATGGCGGGTGCCAGGGCGAGGATACGCTTCATGGTCAGTTCTCCGTCTTGAGATCGGGCGGGGTGCCTTCGGCCTTGAGCATTGCGATCGCCTCGGCAAGCGGCATCACCTTCTGGTGCTCCGCGCCGAGCGTGCGCACAGCGACCGTGCCTTCCTCGGCCTCGCGCTTGCCGACCACCAGCAGGTGCGGGACCTTCGCGAGGCTGTGTTCGCGCACCTTGTAGTTGATCTTCTCGTTGCGGGTGTCGGTCTCGACCCGGATACCGGCGGCCTTCAGCTGCGCTTCGACATCGTGGGCATAACCATCGGCGTCCGACACGATGGTGGCGACCACCGCCTGCACCGGCGCAAGCCACGTCGGCAGCTTGCCGGCGAAGTGCTCGATCAGAATGCCGATGAAGCGTTCGTAGCTGCCGAAGATCGCGCGGTGGAGCATCACCGGGCGGTGCTTTTCGCCATCCTCGCCGATGTAGTTCGCGTCCAAGCGTTCGGGCAGCACGCGGTCGGACTGGATGGTGCCGACCTGCCAGGTGCGCCCGATCGCGTCGGTGAGGTGCCATTCGAGCTTGGGCGCATAGAACGCGCCTTCGCCCGGCAGTTCTTCCCATGCGAGGCCATTGGCGGTCAGCGCATCGCGCAATTCCTGCTCGGCCTTGTCCCAGTCCGCCTCGCTGCCGAAGCGCTTTTCGGGGCGCAGGGCCAGCTTGATGTCATAGGTAAAGCCGAAGTCGCGGTAGACCGAATCCGCCAGCGCGAGGAAGGCCTGCACTTCGCCCACCACCTGCTGTTCCGTGCAGAAGATATGCGCGTCGTCCTGCGTGAACTGGCGCACGCGCATCAGCCCGTGGAGCGCGCCGTGGGGCTCGTTGCGGTGGCAGCAGCCCATTTCGCCCAGCCGGATCGGCAGGTCGCGGTAGGAGGTGATGCCCTGCTTGAAGACCATCACGTGCGCCGGGCAGTTCATCGGCTTGATCGCCATCCACGCGGCATCGTCGGCCACCTTGGGGGAGGCCGCGCCGGACTCCTCGTCCACTTCGGGCACCATGTCGGGCACCGCGAACATGTTCTGCGCGTATTTCCCCCAGTGGCCCGACTGGGTCCACTGGCGCACGTCCATCAGCTGCGGGGTCTTGATTTCGCGGTAGCCCGAACCGTCCATCTTGCGGCGCATATAGGCTTCCAGCTCGCGCCAGATGCGGTAGCCCTTGGGGTGCCAGAAGACAGAACCGTGGGCCTCTTCCTGCAAGTGGAACAGGTCCATCTCGCGCCCCAGCTTGCGGTGATCGCGCTTGGCGGCTTCTTCGAGGCGCGTGAGGTGAGCGTTCAGCTGCTTCTTGTTGAGCCAGCCGGTGCCGTAGATGCGGGTCAGCTGCGCATTGTTCTGGTCGCCGCGCCAATAGGCCCCGGCGACGCGCATCAGCTTGAAGGCGTCGGGATCGAGCTTGCCGGTCGAGGGCAGATGCGGGCCGCGGCACATATCGAGCCAGTCGTTGCCGCTCCAATAGACCGTCAGTTCCTCGCCCTCGGGCAGTTCCTTGGCCCATTCGGCCTTGAAGGTTTCGCCCTCACCCGCCCATTTGGCGATGAGGTCTTCGCGGCTCCACACTTCGCGGCGCAGCGGCTTGTCGGCGCGGATGATGCGGCGCATTTCCTCCTCGATGGCGGGGAGATCGTCCATGCTGAACGGCTCGCGGCTGTCGGGCGCCTTCACGTCGTAATAGAACCCATCGTCGGTCGCCGGGCCGAAGGTGATCTGCGTGCCGGGGAATAGCGATTGCACCGCTTCGGCCAGCACATGGGCATAATCGTGGCGCGCGAGTTCGAGCGCGTCGGCCTCGTCACGGCTCGTCACCAGAGCGAGATTCGCGTCCCCGTCGAAAGGCCGGGTGAGATCGCGCAGTTCCCCGTCAACGCGCGCGGCAATCGCCGCCTTGGCAAGGCCGGGGCCGATCGCGGCAGCAATATCCGCCGGGGTCGAGCCCGCGGGCACTTCGCGCACCGATCCATCGGGCAGGCTGATCTTGAGCAGTTCGGTCATCGTCGTTGGTCCGTCTCGTTTGCGGCACGCCCTGCCACAAGCAGAGGCGCACCGGAAGAGCGGTGTTGAGCGATACGGTCAGGGGAGAACACCGCGCCGCCCCGAACCGGGCGGCGGGCCTCGCGCTTAACGCACAGCCCCCCGCCCCCGGCTAGTCGTCCGGGTCGTGGTGGTGGTGCAGGGAGTGGCAAGCAGCTTGGCCATGGCCGTCAGATAGGCGCGCAAGGACGAAAAGTCACGCGACGAAGCGTTCTCACACCGCCAGCTTGCCGCTGCCCTTCTCGGTCGTGATCCGCTTCGTGCCCGCAAGCTGCGTCGAACGCTGCTTGATCCCGGCGCTGAAGCGGTATTCGGTCACCGCGCGCGTGGGCGTCAGTTCCACCACCATGTAGCCGCGCTGGGCGGTGTCGGCCCATTTCAGGCTTTCGTTGGTGGCAACCAGCGCGCTTGCCAGATCGGCGGGGGGGATGGCGGCAAGGTAGTTTTCAAAGCCGGGCGAGCTGACCGAACACACGCCCAGTTCCACCCCCACCGGGGTGCGGTCCTGCGCCAGTTCGAAGGCCCAGCCATTGTGGGTGTCACCCGCCAGCACCAGCAGATTGGCGTCGGCCGCCAGCGCCGCCTTGAACACCCGTTCGCGCGCGGCGGGATAGCCGTCCCATGCGTCCATATTGGCGGGCAGGCCCATCTGGCTGGCGAGGGCGGCGGCCCTCAGCCGGTCGCGCACATAATCGGGAACGCTGCTGCCAAGCTGATCGGCGAGGCTGACGGGCGTGCGCAGATTGCCGATCAGCACCTGCTGCACCAGCACCTGCCACGCCGTGCCGTCGGCGGTCGATGCGGCGAGCCCTTCGGCCAGCCATTGTTCCTGCGGCTGGCCCAGCAATTGCCGCGCGGGATCGGCCCAGGCGCCATCCTTGAACCGCGCCAGCGCTTCCATCGCGGCTTGCGGATCGGTCTGGCCTTTCAGCACCATGCCCAGATCGAGCTGCTTGTCGCGCCCCTCCAGCCGGGTATCGAGCCGGAACAAAGTCGCCAGATCGCCGATCTGATAGGCGGCATAGGGCGCGTCCGACACCGGCATCCATTCGCGGTAGGCCTGCTTGGCCGCGGCCTTGCGTGTGTTCCAATCGCCCTCGGTGTCGGGTTGGTGGTTCTGCGCGCCGGTTTCGTAGCTGTCGTTGGCGCTTTCGTGATCGTCCCACACCGCGATCATCGGCAGCACCTGATGCAATCGCTGGCAATCGGGATCGGCGCGGTAGGTGGCGTAGCGCAGGCGGTAATCGGTCAGCGCGACGATTTCGGTGGTGGGATCAAGCACGCGGCCCGCCACCGCCTGCTGGGCATCGGGATAGGTGCCCGCGCCATATTCGTAGATGTAATCGCCCAGATGCAGCGCCAGTTCGGCATCGTTGACTTCGGCGGCGTGGCCATAGGCGTTGAACCAGCCGAACCCGAAGTTGGAGCATGAGAAGACGGCGAGCCTGACGCTGGCGGTCGGCCCTTGCGGCAGGGTGCGAGTGCGGCCCACGGGCGAAGTCGCGCCGCGGGGCGCGATAAAGCGGTAGAAATACCAGCGCCCCGGCGCGAGACCCGTGGCGATACCCTTGGCGCACCAGTCGCGCGCCGGGCTGGCGGTCACGCTGCCTTCGGCGACTGGGCGGGTGAAATCCTCGTTTTCGCTCACCTGCCAGGTCAGGGCGGTTTCCGCCTCGGCGACAAAGCGCGTCCACAGCAGTACCGAATTGGCCGACGGCTCCCCGCTCGCCACATTGTGGGTGAAGCCGGTGCCGAAACTGCGCGCGGCGAGCGGCGCGGCGGCCATCGCCGCCGATGCCCCGGCGAGCGTGAACAGGTTGCGGCGGGTGAGCGCGGTCACGCCGGATGTGGGTTGCGGGGTGGGCTGGGAGGCGGTGTCGGTTTTGAACATGGCGCGGCGCTTATCCCTCTTGCGTTGCGCTGCTGTGACAGTGGCCGGTGAAGAAGCCCGTCGCCGCGCGCCGCGCCAGAATGGTTGCCTTTGCGCTCCCGTGCAAGGCATGGATGGGGCATGACCGACATTCTCTATCACACGCTGTATGATCGCCGCCGGGTGGCCTTTCGCTACACGCATGGGGCCGGCCCCTGCCTCGTCTTTCTGCCCGGCTACATGTCCGACATGAGCGGCAGCAAGGCGACCGCATTGTTTGCCGAGGCTGAGGCGCAGGGCCGGGCCTGCCTGCTGCTCGACTATTCGGGCTGCGGGGCAAGTGACGGCGAATTTGCCGACGGGATGCTGAGCGGCTGGCGCGACGAGGTGCTGGCGCTGATCGCGTGTTACGTCAGTGGCCCGGTGCTGCTGGTGGGATCGTCGATGGGCGGGTGGCTGATGCTGCTGGTGGCTGAACATCTCAAGCACCGCTGCGCCGGACTGATCGGCATCGCGCCCGCGCCCGATTTCACCCGCTGGGGCTATACCGAGGATCAGCGCGCCGCGCTCGCCGCGGGGGAGACGATCTATGAACCCAATCCCTATGGCCCCGAACCCACGCCCACTTACGCGAAGTTCTTCGCCGATGCCGAATGTCACCTGCGGCTGGAAAGCAGCATTGCCATCACCTGCCCGGTGCGCTTGCTCCACGGCAAGGCGGACGCCGACGTGCCGTGGGACATCAGCCTGCGCCTCAAGGCGGCGCTGGCTTCGGCTGATGTTCAGGTAAGTCTGATAGAAGACGGCGATCATCGCCTGTCGCGGGATAGCGACATTGCCGCTCTCAAGGCCATCGTGGCCGAATTTTACGGATAGCCACACGTGTCCCTGATCCTTGCCCTGCTGCTGCAAGTCGGCCCCAATCCGCTGACGGGCGGGCTGCCCAATGACGATCTGGTGCGCGACCGCCCGCCCCGCTCGGATGGGGTGAAGGGCGCGGCCGATGCCACCACCGCATGGTTCGAGATGTGCCTCGACCAGATCGAACAGGATCCCGCACGCGCGCATTCCATGGCGCAGATCCGCCGCAGCGAGACGCGCGGGACGGATCGGGTGCTGGCCAACCATTGCCTTGGCACGGCGTCAGCCGAGCTGGGCCTGTGGGACGATGCCCGAACCGCCTTTATCGCCGCCCGTGCCGATACGCCCGAGGGCGAGACCCGCACCCGCGCGCGATTCGCCGCGCTGGCGGGCAACGCCGCGCTGGGCGGCGGGGATGCGCAGGGCGCGCTCGATCTGTTGACTCTGGCCGAAACCGATGCCCGCGCCGCCGATGCCGCCCCGCTCGCCGCCATTGCCGCGACCGATCGCGCCCGCGCGCTGGTGTCGCTGGGGCGCGGTGACGAGGCGCTGGCGGCGCTGGAAGCGGCCACCACGCTGGCGCCCGAACGGCCCGAGGGCTGGCTGCTGAAAGCCACCCTGCTGCGCCGCCTTGACCGGCTGAGCGAGGCGCAGACCGCCATCGAACGCGCCGTGCTGCTGACGCCGCAAGACCCTGACATCGGGCTGGAAGCCGGGGTGATCGCAGTGCTGGCGGGGCGCGATGATGCCGCACGGGCGAGCTGGCAATCGGTGATCGACCTTGCGCCTGAAAGCCCCGCCGCCGCGACCGCCAAGGACTACCTTGCGCAGCTCGGCCAAGCGGGCGACACTGCCGCCCCGCAGGAGGATACCCCAAAGTCATGACCCGTTTTTCCGTCCTCGATCTGGTGCCGGTGCGCGAAGGCGGCACGCTGACCGAAGCCTTTGCGGCCACCACCGGGCTCGCCCGCGCCGCAGAAGCCTTCGGGTGCGACCGGTTCTGGGTCGCCGAACATCACGCGATGGACGGGATCGCGGGCGGGGCCACGTCCGTGGTGCTCGCCCATATCGGCAATGCCACCAGCCGCATCCGCATCGGATCGGGCGGGATCATGCTGCCCAATCACACCCCGTTCCAGATCGCCGAGCAGTTCGGCACGCTGGACGCGCTGTTTCCCGGCCGGATCGATCTGGGGCTGGGCCGCGCGCCGGGGGCGGGGCCGGAATTGCAGCGCGCCCTGCGCAAGAACCTGCATCAGGCCGCCGAATACTTCCCGCAGGACGTGGTGGAGCTGCGCGCGCTGTTGACGGGCGACTATGACTTGCCGATCGCCGCGACGCCGGGGCTGGGCGCCAAGGTGGAATTGTGGATGCTGGGATCGAGCCTGTTCGGCGCAAGCCTCGCCGCCAAGCTGGGCCTGCCCTATGCCTTTGCCGCCCATTTCGCGCCCGATCACCTTGACGCAGCCCTTGCCGTCTATCGCCGCGATTTCCAGCCGTCCGAGGCCTGTCCGCAGCCGCATGTGATGGTTGCCATGAACGTGTTCGCTGCCGAAACCGAAGCCGCCGCGCGCCTGCTGGCCTCCAGCCAGCAGCAAAGCTTTGTGCGGCTGCGCAGTGGCACGCCCGGCAAGCTGCCCCCGCCGATTGCGGACTATCACGACACGCTGCCCGCCCATGCGCAGGCGATGCTGGCGCATATCGGTCAGGCCGCCGCTGTCGGCACGCCGGCGCAGGTGCGCGAGGCGATTGCCGCCTTCGTCGCCCGCACCGGGGCGGACGAGATCCTGCTGTCGGGCGCAACCTATGATCCGGACGCCCGCATCCGCAGCCTGGAACTGACGCTGGAAGCCTGCGAAACCGTGCCCGCGGCGTGATTCCACGCAATCATCACGCTTGCGCCGCAGTCATGAAAGCGGGTATCGCCAGACGACACGATAACAACAATCCGGCACAATAATATTACAGGTATGCGATGCCGGAATGCAGGATGAGCAGGAGCCACGCATGGGGTCCAAGACTGTCGCCGCCGCCGCGCCCAAATCACCGGCCAGCCCGCCAAGCCGCCCCTTGATCAAGGCCCTGCGCCGCCAGCTTGAGGCCTCCTTATTGCCCGGCGATGCCCCGGCCCGCGCATCCGATCAAAAGGCGGCGCTGGACGAGGCGGCGGAATATCTCCTTGGCGCTGCTGCCACCCGCGCGCCCGGGCAAGCGCTGGTCCAGCTCGAATCTACAGGCGGCGAGCGGCGGCATCTGCGGATTGCGGTTATCAATGACGACATGCCGTTTCTGGTCGATTCGGTCGCGGCGACGATTGCTGCGCAAGGGTTGGGGATCGACCGGATGCTGCACCCCGTCGTGCCAGTGCAGCGCGATGCTGCGGGCGCGATCACCGGACTGGAAGCGGCCGGCACGCGCGAATCGCTGATCTATATCGAAACCCCGCGCGTCGATGCCCGCCAGCGGCGCGACCTGCTCGACGCGCTGCACACCACGCTGGG
Organism: Porphyrobacter sp. TH134; assembly: GCF_002855495.1. Classification (GTDB taxonomy): domain Bacteria; phylum Pseudomonadota; class Alphaproteobacteria; order Sphingomonadales; family Sphingomonadaceae; genus Erythrobacter. The sequence goes on along the minus strand of NZ_PKRO01000002.1, from coordinate 11,437 downwards.
CGATGTCCATGCGGCGGTCAGCGACTGGCCGCAATTGCAGGCGGCGATGAACGCGGATGCGGTGCGCGCACAGGCCGTCGACGCCGAAGCGGGCGCGTTGCTGGCATGGCTCGGGGCAGGGATGCTGACCCAGTTGGGCCACCTGACCCGCCACCGCGACGGCACGATCACCGATCGGCTGGGCATCTGCACTGCATCCGCGCAGGATCTGCTGGCCGAAATCAGCTATGACCGCGCCTTCGACTGGTTCGACCGCCAGGACGCGGCAGGCACGCCCAAGGCGCTGCTGGCGATCAAATCCAACGTTCACGCCCGCGTCCACCGCGCCAGCCCGCTCGATCTGTTTATCGTGCCGGTACGCGAAGGCGGCACCATTACCGCGCTGTCGATCCATGCCGGGCTGTGGACGAGCGCCGCGCTTAACGCCCGCCCGGGCGAAGTGCCGGTGCTGCGGACGATGGTGACCGATCTGACCGCGCAGGCCGGGTTCGATCCCGCCGGGCATAATGGCAAGGCGCTGGTGCACGCCTTCACCTCTTTGCCCAACGATCTTTTGACCGCCTTCGATCCGGCGCGTGTCGCTGATCTGGTGATGACCAAGATGGCGCTGATCGACCGGCCCCGCCCGCGTCTCATCATGGTGCGTTCGATGCTGGAACGGCATGTCTTCGCCTTTGTCTGGCTGCCGCGCGATCAGCTGTCGACCGATGTGCGCTTGCAGATCCAGGCGATGCTGCTGGCCGCGCCCGGGGCGGCGCTGCTCGACTGGAGCCTTGAGGTGGAAAGCAGCAGCCTTGCCCTGCTGCGCTTCCTGATCGATGTGCGCGCCTGCGATGATCTGCCCGATGACGCCGTGATCGAAGCGCAATTGGCGCAGATGCTGCGCGGCTGGAACGAGACGGTGGCGGGCCATCTGGCCGACACCGAAGACGCGGGCCGCGCCGCTGCGCTGGCGGCGCGTTATGCCCCGGCCTTCCCGACCGGTTACCGCCTGACCTATGGCCCGCACGAAGCCGCCCGCGATATTGCCAAGCTGCGCACGCTGGCCGTGGCCGAGGGGAGCGCCGCCCGCGCGGTGCGCTTGTACCGGCTGGAGGGTGACGGGGCCGATACCCTGCGGCTGAAAGCCTATGTGCTGGGCGGCACGCTGGCCTTGTCCGATGCGGTCCCGGCACTGGAGAATTTCGGGTTCCGGGTGGCCGCCGAAGTGCCGACCTTTCTGACCGATGCCAGCCTCGGCTCGATCCATGATTTCATCCTGACCGTGCCCGCAGGCCGCGATGCCGAAGCGTTGCTGGGCCGCGCGGCGCTGATCGAAGGCGCGCTGGCCGATGTGCTGAACGGCGTGGGCGAGGATGATCCCTTCAACCGCCTGATCCCCGCCGCCGGGCTGGCCCCGCGCGAGGCGAACTGGCTGCGCGCGATCTATCGCTATCTGCGCCAGACCGGGGTGAGCTACACGATCTATACCGTGGTCGATGCGCTGGTCGCCGCGCCGCAGGTGACAGCCGCGATGATCGCGCTGTTCGCCGCGCGCCACAATCCGGCCTTCGCGGGCGACCGGGACGAAGCCATCACCGCCGCGCAAGGGGCCTTCACCCGCGGGCTGGCGAAAGTCACTGCAATCAATGATGACCGGCTGCTTCGCTTGTACCGCGCGGTGATCGATGCCGTGCTGCGCACCAACGCCTTTGACCCTGCCGCGGCAGAGGCGCTGGCGTTCAAACTGGAATCGGCGCGCGTCCCCGGCCTGCCCAAGCCGCTGCCCTGGCGCGAGATTTTCGTCTATTCGGTCCGCGTCGAAGGCATTCACCTGCGCTCTGGCAAGGTCGCGCGCGGGGGCCTGCGCTGGTCCGACCGGCGCGACGATTTCCGCACCGAAGTGCTGGGCCTGATGAAAGCGCAGCGCGTGAAGAATGCCGTGATCGTGCCGACGGGCGCGAAGGGCGGGTTCTATCCCAAGCAGCTCCCCAGCCCCGCGATCGACCGTGAAGGCTGGGCAGCGGAAGGCCGCGCCGCCTATGAAATCTTCATCCGCACGCTGCTGTCGGTCACCGACAATATCGTGGATGGCACCGTGGTGCACCCGCAAGCGGTCGAAGTGCTCGACGGGGAAGACCCCTATTTCGTGGTTGCCGCCGACAAGGGCACCGCGACCTTCTCCGACATCGCCAACGGCATCGCGCAGGGGCGCGATTTCTGGCTGGATGATGCCTTCGCCAGTGGCGGGTCGAACGGGTATGACCACAAGGCGATGGGCATCACCGCGCGCGGGGCATGGGTCAGCGTCCAGCGCCACTTCCGCGAAATGGGCATCGACGTGCAGACCCAGTCCGTCACCGTGGCGGGCTGCGGGGATATGTCGGGCGATGTGTTCGGCAACGGGATGCTCTTGTCCAAGGCGCTGAAGCTGGTTGCCGCCTTCGATCACCGCCACATCTTCATCGACCCTGCGCCCGATCCGCTCGCCAGCTGGAAAGAACGTGCGCGCATGTTCGCGCTGCCCCGGTCAAGCTGGGAGGATTATGACCCTGCGCTGATTTCCAAGGGCGGAGGCGTGTTCCCGCGCACGGCCAAGTCGATCAAGCTCAGCAAGCAAGCCCGCGAGGTGCTGGGCATCGATGCAAAGGATATCGAGCCCGAAGCGCTCATCACCGCGATCCTCAAGGCGCCGGTTGACCTGATGTGGTTCGGCGGGATCGGCACCTATGTGAAGGCGGCGCACGAAAACAACGTGGCCGTCGGCGATCCGGCCAATGACAGCTTGCGCGTGGATGCCACCGAGATGCGCGCCCGCGTGATCGGCGAAGGCGCGAACCTGGGCGTGACGCAGGCCGGGCGGATTGCGTTCTCCCTGAACGGAGGCCGCATCAACACCGACTTCATCGACAATTCGGCCGGGGTCGATTGTTCGGACAACGAGGTCAACATCAAGATCGCGCTGGCCGCTGCCACCGCCAGCGGCAAGCTGTCGCAGAAAAAGCGCAACACCCTGCTCGCCGCGATGACGGATGATGTTGCCGCGCTGGTGCTGGAGGACAACCGCTTGCAGGCGCTGGCCCTGTCGATTGCCGAAAGCGGCGGCGCCGGGGCGACGCCCGCCTACGTCCGCCTGATCGAGCGGCTGGAGGAAGTGGGCGATTTCGACCGCCGCACCGAAGGCCTGGCGGACGGCGAAACGCTGGTCCGGCGCGCGGCTGACGGGCAGGGGCTGACCCGGCCCGAGCTGGCGGTGCTGCTGTCTTCGGCCAAGCTGGCCTTGCAGGCCGCGATTGAAGCCAGCACCCTGCCCGATGACCCGGTGCTGGACGATGTGCTGCTGGCGCGCTTTCCCGCAGCGATGCGCAAGGCCTATTCGCAAGAAATCCGCGCCCACCGGCTGCGGCGCGAGATGATCGCGACCAGCCTGTCCAACCGGATCGTCAACCGGCTGGGCATGGTCCACCCGTTTGAACTCGCCGAAGAAGAAGGCGTGGGCCTCGCTGAAGTGGCCGCGGCTTTCGTGGTGGCAGAACGCCTGTTCGGCCTCGATCCGCTGTGGCGTGAGCTGGACGGGGCGGACATCCCCGAAGCTGCGCGCCTCGCCCTGTTTGATCGGCTGGCGGCGGCGGTCGGTAATCTGATGAGCGACGTGCTGCGCACAGCATCGGGCAAAGTCGCTGCGGGCGCGATGATCGGCGCGTTGGGCGGCGGTGTGACCGCGCTGATCGCCGGGCGCGAAGAACTGCTGACGGCTGAGCCGCGCGCGCGGTCAACAGTGCTGCGGACCAGCTTTGCCGCCATGGGCTCGCCTGACGCGCTGAGCGCCAAGGTCGCCAATCTCTTCGATTTCGACGGCGCGGTGGGTCTTGCACAGGCCGCGCTTGCCAGCGGAATGGAAGCCAAGCTGCTCACCCACGCCTTCACCGATATCGGCGCGCTGCTGGGCCTCGATTGGGCGCAGGGCACGGCGGCGCACATGTCGCCCTCGGATATCTGGGAACGGTTGCTGGTGTCCGGCCTCGCGCGGGATTTCCAGCAGATGCGGATCGAGTTTTTGCGGCGGCAGATCGCGGACAAGACCAACAGCAAGGCAGGCAACGCCGATCCGCGCGGCGCGGTGGCCGATTGGGCGCAGCGCAATGCCGCAGGCGTGGCGCAATTCCGCAAGCTGATCGCCCGCGCGCAGGCCCGTCCGCCGGTGGGGGCAGCGATGCTGGCCCAGATCGCCAGCCAGGCGCGCAATCTGCTGGAGCGATAGGGCAGCGCCTCTCAAACCATCAGGTTGACCCTTGCGGAATTTGCGGCAAGTCAATTCGCGAGGGTTAAACGAAGGGCATAGCGTCGCAATGACATCCAACCACAGCCACGCAGACGTCGTCATCGTCGGCACCGGCCACGGCGGCGCGCAGGCCGCGATCGCGCTGCGCCAGCACGCGTTCGAAGGTTCGATCCTGATGATCGGGCGCGATGATGCGCCGCCTTACGAACGCCCGCCCCTGTCCAAGGAATATCTGGCCGGCGACAAGGGGTTTGAACGGATCATGATCCGGCCCGAAAAGTTCTGGGCGGACAAGGATATCGCCTTGCGGCTGGGCGCGGCGGTGACAGGGATCGATCCGGCCAGCCACACCTTGACCCTCAGCGATGGCGCAAGCGTGACCTATCGCAAGCTCATCTGGTCAGGTGGCGGCGACCCGCGGCGCTTGCCGGTGCCCGGCGCGGTGCTGCCCGGCGTTTTCTATGTGCGCGACAAGGCCGATGCCGATGCGATGATGGCCGCGCTGGCCGATGGAGCCAAGCGCGCGGTGGTGATCGGCGGCGGCTATATCGGGCTGGAGGCCGCCGCTGTGCTGCGCAAGCTCGGCTGCGAAGTGGTACTGGTCGAAATGCTCCCCCGCCTGCTGGCGCGTGTCGCGGGGGAGGAATTGTCCACCTTCTATGCCGAGGAACACCGCCGGCAGGGCGTTGACGTGCGGTTGGAAACCGGCGTGCAGGCGGTGCTGGGCGAGGCGGAGGGCCGGGTCACCGGCGTCAGGCTCGACACGGGCGAAGAGGTGCCGTGCGACATGGTGATCGTTGGTATCGGCGTGGTGCCGGCGGTTGCGCCGCTGATTGCGGCAGGGGCGGCCGGATCGAACGGCGTCGATGTCGATTTCTGCTGCCGCACCACGCTGGATGATATCTATGCCATCGGCGACTGCGCCGCCCACGCCAATGATTTTGCCGATGGTGCCGTGATTCGGCTCGAATCGGTCCAGAACGCGCATGACATGGCGAACACCGTGGCCAAGGCGATCATGGGCGAGAAGGAGCCCTATCACGCGCTACCGTGGTTCTGGTCCAACCAGTATGACCTGAAACTGCAAACCGCCGGGCTGAACATCGGCTTCGATGAGACCGTGCTGCGCGGCGATCCGGCAACGCGCAAGTTTACGGTGGTCTATCTGAAAAGCGGCGTGCCGATTGCGTTCGACTGTGTCGGCACGATGAAGGATTATGTGCAGGGCCGCAAACTGCTGGAAAGCGGCTGCGGCAAGATCGACCCGGCGCTGCTGGCCGATCCGGAAGTGGCGATCAAGGATTTGATGTAAGCCGCGCCAAAGCCCACTGCGCCGCCTCTGCCACCACCGGGTCAGCATCGGTGGTCAGCGCGCTCACTTGGTCTGCCAACGCGGCGTTCCCGCTGTTGCCCGCCGCATAAAGGCAATTCCTCACAAACCGGTCCCGCCCGATGCGCTTGATCGGCGAACCGGAAAACAGCGCCCGGAACCCCGCATCATCCAGCGCCAGCAGCTCTGCCAGCCGGGGCGCGACCAGTTCGGCGCGGGGGAGGAATTCGCGGATCGCCTGCGCGGCAGAGGCGAACTTGTTCCACGGGCACACGGCCAGACAATCATCGCAGCCATAGATGCGGTTGCCGATGCCCGCGCGCAGGTCTTCCGCCACCGGGCCTTTGTGTTCGATGGTAAGGTAGGAAATGCAGCGCCGCGCATCCAAGCGGTAAGGCGCAGGGAAGGCGTCGGTGGGGCAGGCGTCGATGCACGCGCGGCAGCTGCCGCATTGGTCGCGGTGCGGCTCGGCCGGGGCCAGGTCCAGCGTGGTGTAGATCGCGCCAAGGAACAGCCAGCTGCCATGCGAGGGGCTCACCATGTTGGTGTGCTTGCCCTGCCAGCCGATGCCCGCGGCCTCGCCCAGCGGTTTTTCCATCACTGGAGCGGTGTCGACGAACACCTTGACCTCCGCCTCCGGCACCTCAGCCACCAGCCAGCGGGCGAGCGCCTTCAGCCGCTTTTTCACCACATCGTGATAGTCGCGGCCTTGCGCATAAACCGAGATGCGGGCGTGGGTGCCTGATCCTGCCAGTGCCAGCGGATCATGCGCGGGGGCATAGCTCATGCCGAGCGCGATCACGCTGCGCGCTGCGGGCCACAGGCCCTGGGGCGAGCGGCGGTGATCGAGCCGCGCTGCCATCCATTCCATGCTGCCATGCTGCCCTTCGCCCAGCCATTCTTCCAGCCGGGCGGCGCGCAAGGGATTCTCCCCCGCGCTGGCAAAGCCGCAGGCGGCAAAGCCCAGCGCGCTCGCCTGCTCGGCGATCCGCGCTTCAAGACTTGCCGGGGCGTTTACCATATTCGGAAGGGCTCCCGTTTAATCCTGATCGCTAACGGCGTAAGGCTATGGACATGGCGGTAAGCGATCACAACAGGCCGGGCAATCACGTGGATGGCGCGGTAGCGATCCCGAAGGATGCGCGCCCTCTGGCCATCGAAGCGCGCGGGCTGGTCAAAAGCTTTGACGGCACGCGGGCGGTCGACGGGGTGGATATCTCGGTGCCCGAAGGCGCGATCTATGGGATTCTCGGACCGAATGGTGCCGGCAAAACCACGACGCTGCGGATGCTGCTGGGCATTATCGATCCCGATGAAGGCGTGCGCCGCGTGTTCGGGCATGACCGCCCGCATGATATCGGCCGGCTGATCGGCTATTTGCCCGAAGAGCGCGGGCTGTATCCGGCGATGAAATGTGTCGAGGCGATTGCCTTTATGGGCGCGCTGCGCGGGTTGCCGCTAAAGGAAGGCCGCCGCCGCGCGGCAGAGCTGCTGGAACGCCACGATCTCGGCTACGCCGCGGACCGCCAGATTCGCCAGCTGTCCAAGGGCATGGCGCAGACCGTGCAGCTGCTCGGCACGCTGGTGCACCGCCCCCGGCTGGTGGTGCTGGACGAGCCGTTTTCGGGCCTCGATGCGATCAATCAGGGCAAGCTGGAACTGATGATCCGCGCGCTGGCCGATGACGGGGTGACGGTGATCTTTTCCACCCACGTGATCCACCATGCCGAACGCCTGTGCGAAGGCGTGGCGATCATCGCCGGGGGCAAGGTGCCCTATGCTGGCAGTGTCGAGGCGGCACGCGACCGCATCCCGGCGCAGGTGCGGCTGGAAACGCGCAGCCGTGAAGGCGCGTGGCTGTCATCCCTGCCTGCCGACACCCGCCGCAATGGCGATTTCTTCCAGTTTCCGCTGCCTGCCACCGGGATCGAGCCCTTGCTGAAAAGCCTGATCGAAGGCGAGGCGGGGATCCTCTCGCTCTCGATCGAACGCGCCGGGCTGCATGATGCTTTCGTCGCCATCGCGGGTGAGGCCGCCGCACGCCAGTTGCAGGCCGATAGCGAAGGAGCCCGCGCATGACCGAGACCGCTGCACCCCTCCGCCCCCGCCTCACCCTGCTTGAGGCCGCATGGGTCATCGCCCGGCGCGATTTCGTCGCGGTGCTGTTCAGCCGCGCCTTTCTGTTCTTTCTGATCGGGCCGCTGTTCCCGGTGCTGATCGGCGGGCTGGCGGGGAGCATTGGCCGGTCGGTGTCCGATCAGGCGATCAGCATCGAAGTCGGCCTCGCGATGAGCGCGCCCGACAATGCGGCGATGATCGCGGCTGGTGATGCCTTGCGCCCGCAGCTGGGTGGGTTCGTGCCCGAACTGCGCGTGGTGGATGAAGCGGCGGGTGGCAGCGCCTTTGATGCGCGCGCGTACCTGGACGAGCGGCGCGGTAATTACGCCGCCATCGTCACCGGCACGCTGGCCGCGCCGCAGGTGGTGGGCACCCAAGGGCAGGTCGATCGCTGGAAAGGCCCCGTCGAACTGATCGCCGCCACCGCAACCGGCGCATCGCCTGCTGCCTTCCCCGAAGCCACCAGCGAGGTTGTCGCCACCAGCGCCGCGTCGGAACGCACCAACCGCATCCGCACCGCGCAGGCGGCGCAGATGGTGCTGTTCCTGCTCACCATGCTGCTGGGCGGCATGGTCTTGTCCAATCTGGCGGAAGAAAAGGGCAACAAGATCATCGAAATCCTTGCCGCCGCGCTGCCGATGGACGCAGTGTTCATGGGCAAGCTGTTTGCGATGCTCGGCGTGTCCTTCGTCGGGATCGCGGTGTGGGGCACGGTCGGCTGGGGCTTCTGGGCGATTGCCGAAAGCGCGGTCGTCACCGTCACCCAGACCAATTTCCGCGATCTGCCCGGCCCGGCGGTGGGCTGGCCGATGTTCATCGCGCTGGGGATTGTCTATTTTTCGATGGCATACCTGCTGCTCGGTTCGCTGTTCCTGACCATCGGCGCAATGGCGGCCTCGGTGCGCGAGGTGCAGACCATGTCGATGCCGGTCACCATGCTGCAACTGATGGTGTTCTTCCTCTCGGCCGCCAATATTGGCCAGATCGGCACCACGCTGGAGCTGACCTCGGTGGTGTTCCCGCTGTCATCCCCCTTCGCGATGCTCGCCCGCGCGGCGCTGGAAGAAACGCTGTGGACCCATGCGGTGGTGCTGGTGTGGCAGGCGGTCGCCGTGCTGCTGCTGGTCAAGGGCGGTTCCATGCTGTTCCGCAAGCGGGTGATGAAATCGGGCGGCGCGGGGCGCGACAAGGCGAAAAAAGGCCGCCTCGCCGCGTGATCAGTCTCCATTCGCAACCCACTATTGACATGGCTGTCAGTTAGGGCAGGATGCGAGTCGGATCGGAGCGGCCCGTGACCAGAGGCTGCCTGACGGGAGACGAACATGGCCACGATTGCCCCCCCGACACCCATTGAGCGCCCGCAAGTGCGGCGCGAACCCAGCGCCTACGATGCCCTGAAGGCGCATCTTGCCGCCCATCCCGAAGAACGGCTTCAGCACGCGCATCCGTGGGATGTCAGCCGGTCGGACATTTATTTCAACGACACCTGGCAGCCTGTGTTCGCCGAAATGCGCGCCGCCGGGCCGCTGCATTACATCGCGGACAGCCCCTATGGTCCCTATTGGGCGGTGGTCGGCCACAAGGCGATCCAGCATATCGAGGCGCTGCCCGAAACCTTCTCGTCAAGCTGGGAGCATGGCGGGATCACCATTCTCAACCCGCTGAGCAAGGAAGAAGCCGAAGCCGCCGGCCATGCCCCGCGCGAGCTGCCGATGTTCATCGCGATGGACCGCCCCCAGCACACCGGCCAGCGCCGCACCGTCGCGCCCAAGTTCACGCCCAGCGCGGTCACCGACATGGAAGCCGAAATCCGCCAGCGCACCGGCGAAGTGCTCGACCGCCTGCCGCGCGGGAAAACCTTCGACTGGGTCGAGGAAGTCTCGATCGAACTGACCACCGGCATGCTGGCGATCCTGTTCGGCTTCCCGTGGGAAGACCGCCACCTGCTGACCCTATGGTCCGATTGGGCGGGGGATACCGAGCTCGCCAGTGTGCGCGAGATGGATCAGATGCGCTGGGGCTTCCTTCAGGAAATGGGGGCCTATTTCCAGTCGCTGTGGATCGAACGCACGATGGATACCGAGCCGGGCAATGATCTCATCTCGATGATGCTGCACTCGCCCGCGATGAACCAGATGCGGCCCGAAGAATTCATGGGCAATCTGGTGCTGCTGATCGTGGGCGGGAACGACACCACCCGCAACACCATGAGCGGGATCATCCATGCCATGGACAAGTTCCCCGACCAGCGCAAAGCCTTCGAGGAGAACCCGGACCTCATCCCCAATGCGGTGCAGGAATGCCTGCGTTATCAGACCCCGCTGGCCCATATGCGCCGCACCTGCACCGAAGACACCGAAGTGTTCGGCCAGACGATCAAGGCGGGCGACAAGGTGGTGCTGTGGTATCTCAGCGCCAACCGTGACGAAGAAGTGTTCGACAACCCGGACAAGCTCGACATCACCCGCGACAATGCCCGGCGGCATCTTGCCTTTGGCTATGGCATCCACCGCTGCGTGGGCGCGCGGCTCGCGGAAATGCAGCTGCGCATCCTGCTGGAGGAACTGCACAAGCGCCGGATGCGGGTGCATGTTGCGGGCGATGTGGAGCGGGTGCGCGCCAACTTCGTCCACGGCTTCCGCAAGCTTGAGGTGGAGATCACCAGCTTCTGACGGGCCGTGGATGAAACTTCCGGCGTGTTCGGGGCGTATTAAGGCTGGAACGCCCAAGACCGTGAACGATGGAACACACACCCATGCGACTGCCCGTCATTGACCGCCGCCGCCTGCTGGCCCTTGGCGCTGCGCTGCCCTTTATCGGCGCGTGCTCTGCCGCGCCGGCCGAAGCCAAAAGCTTCCCCAAGGGCAAGACCGAGGCCGAATGGCGCAAGGTGCTGACCCGCGATCAGTTCTACGTGCTGCGGCAGGAAGGCACGGAGCGCGCCTTCACCTCCCCGCTCGACAAGGAAAAGCGCAAGGGCACCTTCGTGTGTGCGGGCTGCGCCAATCCGGTCTATGCCTCGTCGCACAAGTTCAACAGCGGCACCGGCTGGCCCAGTTTCTGGCAGGCGGCTGACAAGGGGGCCGTGGGCACCAGCACCGATTACAAGATCGGTTACCCCCGCACCGAAGTTCACTGCGCGGACTGCGGCGGGCATCTGGGTCATATCTTCGATGATGGCCCCAAGCCCACCGGCAAGCGGCACTGCATCAACGGGGTCGCGCTGAAGTTCGTCCCCGCCTGATCGGCGCGGCTAGCTTTCGAGCAGCGCCGGGGCCTGAAGCCGTGCGGCCAGCCGGGCGAAATCGCCCAGCGCAAAGGTGTCGTCAAACACCAGCCCGTAATGCTGATCGCGCCGCCAGCGCACCTTGGCGCGCACATCGCGGGTTTCGCCGTCCAGCCCCGGTGCTTCGACCCGCACGGATTGATCGATCGCCAGCAGGCCTTCGCAGCTGATCCGCGCACCTTGCTGCGACAGGTTTTCGACCACCGCCGCAAACCGCCCCGTCAGCGTGTTGACGGTCACCGGGAAACACAAGCCGAGTCGCAGCCCGCGTTTGGGATATTCGGCCGATTCGTTGACCAGCCGCTCCACCTCGACGCTTTGGGCAAAGGCGAAACCGGCTTCATTAGACCTGTTGCGAAAGCCGGGCCAGTTTGATTTTTCTGGGACATCGAGTGAGGACAGGGGGGTGTCTTTTGATGCAAGGGATCAGAAGCCGGCCTCG
>NZ_PKRO01000029.1 GCF_002855495.1 Porphyrobacter sp. TH134 | reverse complement strand
ATCAGCCGCTCAGCGCAAAACCTCTGCATCCAAAGCGTGAATCAGATTTTACGCCAAACGGGAATCCCCTAATCCCCACTTTCGCAACAGGTCTAATGGTTGGCAGAGCGAAAGCAGCATCAGGTACCGCAGGCGATGCCATCATTATCAAGAAATACGCCAACCGGCGGCTCTACAATACCGCCTCGTCAAGTTACATCACGCTGGAAGATCTGGCGCGGATGGTGCGCGAGAATGTCGAGTTTCAGGTGCTTGATGCTAAGTCCGGCGACGATATCACCCATTCGATCCTCACGCAGATCATCATGGATGAAGAGGCCAATGGCGAGCAAATGCTGCCCGTCAGCTTTCTGCGTCAGCTGATCGGCATGTACGGCAATTCCATGCAGGCGATGGTGCCGTCCTACCTTGAAGCCAGCATGGCCAATTTCCGCGACAATCAGACCAAGATCCGCGAAGCCTTTGAAAAAGGCATCAGCGCAACGCCGTTTGCCGCGATCCATGAAACCAACATGGCGATGATGCGCGCGGCCGCTGATGTTCTTCTGCCGGGCATGGCCAAGGGTGTTGGCAAGGATCGCGAGAAGCCCAAGCCCGCCGCCGGCGAAAGCCGCGACGAAATCGCCGTGCTGCGCGAGCAGATGGCGGCGATGCAAAAGAAGCTGGACGAACTCGGCAAATAACGGGAAAGGCGCGGCGCGTCAGCGGCAACAGCCGCCCCCGTTCAAGCAGGAAGCCTCACCCGTGTCCAACATCCGCCACGCGCTCACCGTCAAGCGCGAAGACGACTTTGCCAAGTGGTATCAGGAAGTCATCAGCGCCGCTGACCTTGCCGAGGAATCGGGGGTGCGCGGCTGCATGGTGATCAAGCCCTGGGGCTACGGCATCTGGGAGCGTATCCAGCGCCTGATGGATGACCGGATCAAGGCCGCCGGCGTGCAGAATTGCTATTTCCCGCTGTTCATTCCGCTGTCCAACTTCACCCGCGAGGCCGAGCATGTCGAAGGCTTTGCCAAGGAAATGGCGGTCGTCACCCACCACCGCCTGATTGCGGACGGCAAGGGCGGGCTGATCCCCGATCCTGCCGCCAAGCTTGAAGAACCGCTGGTGGTGCGCCCGACGTCCGAAACCATCATCGGCGATGCGATGGCGCGCTGGGTGCAGAGCTGGCGCGATCTGCCGCTGCTCACCAACCAGTGGGCCAACGTGGTGCGCTGGGAAATGCGCACGCGGATGTTCCTGCGCACCAGCGAATTCCTCTGGCAGGAAGGCCACACCGCGCACGAGACGCGCGATGATGCGGTCGCCGAAACGCACCGCGCGCTCGAAATGTACCGCGCCTGCGCCGAGGATGATCTCGCGCTGCCCGTGATCGCAGGCGAGAAGCCCGAGAACGAGCGCTTCCCCGGCGCGGTCGAAACTTGGTCGATCGAAGCGATGATGCAGGACGGCAAGGCGCTGCAGGCGGGCACCAGCCACTATCTCGGCACCAATTTCGCGCACGCGGCCGGCATCCAGTATCAGGACCGCGAAGGCACGCAGCAGTTCTGCCACACCACCAGCTGGGGCGTCTCCACGCGGCTGATCGGCGGGGTGATCATGACCCACGGCGATGACGACGGCCTGCGCGTTCCGCCGGCCATCGCGCCGCAGCAGATCGTCATCCTGCCGATGCTGCGCGAAGCGCCCGAGGATGCCGAACTGATCGCCTATTGCGAAACCGTGCGCGCCGCGCTGGCCGCGCAGACCGCTCTTGGCGAACGGGTGCGCGTCCTGCTCGATACCAAGCCCGGCAAGGCCGCGGCCAAGCGCTGGGACTGGGTGCGCAAGGGCGCGCCGGTCATCATCGAAGTCGGCCCGCGCGACATGGCCGAGGGCAAGATCGCGGTGCTGCGCCGTGACCAGCTGTGGAACACCGCCAACGGCAAGCCCGCCTTCACCTATCCGGCTCACGGCGACTTCGCGCCGCAAGCAGGCGCGCTGCTCGAAGCGATCCAGCAGAGCCTGTACGAAGAGGCGCTCGCGCGCCGCGATGCCAACATCACCCGCGGCGTCACCGAGTGGCAGGCCGTGGCGGACCACTTCGAAAAGGGCGGCAAGTATCCGGGCTGGGTCGAGGTCGAATGGGCCAAGCCCACCGGCGCGGCGCTGGACGCGGTGGTAGAGAAGCTGAAAGCGCTGAAACTCACGATCCGCAACGTGCCGCGCGGCGGCGCCCCTGCGGACGGCGCCTGCATCTTCACCGGCGAGCCGGCGCGCGAGCGGATTCTGGTGGCGCGCGCTTACTAGTCTTGCGCCGCGCGGGCGGGGCGGGCAGACAGGCGCGCATGATCAAACATGCCCTGCTGCTCTCCGCCCTCATCGCCACGCCGCTCGCCGCGCAGACCCACCCCGCCGAAGCGGTGTCCGAAGACCGCCTGAAAGGCGACGTCGAAAAACTGGTCAGCTTCGGCACGCGGCACACGTTGTCGGTGCAGGATAATCCGACACGCGGGATCGGCGCGGCGGTCGACTGGGGGCTGGCTGAGTTCAAGCGCATTGGCGCCAAGTGCGGTGATTGTCTCGAAGTGCTACCCGTCGGCGACACCGTCACCGGCCCGCGTATCCCTACGCCGACTCTCGTTCGCAACGCGGTCGCGATCCAGCGCGGCACCGAGCGGCCGAACGAGGTCGTGATCGTGCAGGGTCATATCGACAGCCGCGTGACCGACGTGATGGACGCGACTTCCGACGCACCGGGCGCGAATGACGATGGCAGCGGCACCGCGCTGGTGATCGAGGCGGCGCGGGTGCTCAGCGGGACGAAGTATCCCACCACGATCATCTATGCGCTGCTTTCGGGCGAGGAGCAGGGCCTGCACGGCGGCCGCATCCTCGCCGATTGGGCGACGGCGCAGGGCTTCACCGTCAAGGCGGTGCTCAACAACGACATCATCGGCAATTCCTGCGGCAAGGATGGCTATTGCGAGCCCAAGCTGGTGCGCGTCTTTTCCGAAGGGCCGCGCGCTGACCTGACCGAGCGGCTTCGCGCTGCGCAAACCCGGTTCGGGGGCGAGAACGATTCGCCGGGCCGCAACCTGTCGCGCTGGGTGGCCGGGCTTGCCGCAAAGCATCCCGATGAAATGCAGGTCCGCCAGATCTGGCGCACCGACCGCATGGGCCGCGGCGGCGATCAGGTGCCGTTCCTGCAACAGGGCTACCCCGCGATCCGCTTCTCCGTCGGGGTCGAGGATTACGATCACCAGCATCAGGACCTGCGCACCGAGGATGGGGTGTTCTACGGCGATACGATCGAGGAAATGGACTTCGCCTACCTCGTCGGGGTGACGAAGCTGAATGTGCGGGCGCTCGATGCGCTGGCGCGTGCTCCGATGCCGCCCAAGGTGACGGTGGATGCGGCAGTGCGGGTGGACACCGAGCTCCAATGGGGCGCTGTTGACGGCGCGCAGACCTACACCATCGCCAAGCGCGCGACCAATGCGACCGAATGGGATGATGCCGTGACGATCGTTTCGCTTGAAACTCCGGCAGCCGCGAATGCTGCGGGCGCGCAAGATAAGGTCATCACCAACGTCCAGAAGGTGCGCGGCGATGACTGGATGTTCGGCGTTGCAGCCTGCGCGGACACCTATTGCTCGCCCGTCTCCAGCGCCGTGCCGGGCGGGGCGTTCGAGCCGGTTGGGAAGGAATAACCTTCGTCATTGCGAGGAGCCGCAGGCGACGCGGCAATCCAGAGCGCTGGTCATTACCGCACTGGATTGCTTCGCCTGCGGCTCGCAATGACGATGCTTATGGGCTAGGGCGCTTCCATGCCCAAGCCCCCCAAACTCCCCCAAGGGATGCCCAGCGCCCAGCAGGTGCTCGATTTCATCCAGTCCTCCGACATTCCCGCGGGCAAGCGCGAGATCGCCAAGGCGTTCGGGCTGAAGGGGCAGGAGAAGATCAAACTCAAGGCCCTGCTCAAGGACATGGCCGAGGACGGGCTGATCGACGGCAAGAAATCCGCCTTCCATCGCATGGGCGGGGTGCCCAAGGTCACGACGCTCAAGATCGTCGCGATCGAGGATGGCGATCTGATTGCCGAACCCGATAACTGGGATCCCGAAGCGCCGGGCAAGGCCCCGCGCCTGACCATCCGCGAACCGCGACCCAAGCCCGGGATGAAGCGCCCCCCGGCGCTCAAGCGAGGCGACCGCGTACTGGCGCGCACCGAGGAAGCCCCGGAGGGTTGGCGGGCGCATGTCATGAAAAAGCTGCCCTCGCGCACCGAAGGGCTGATGGGCGTGGTGGAGATCGACAAGACCGGCAAGGCTTGGCTCGCGCCGGTGGACAAGCGGGTGCGCCAATCGACCCCGATTGCCGACGTGGGCGAGGCCGAGGCTGGCCAGCTCGTGATCGCCGAGCGCGTCGGCCGCTCTGACCGCGCCGGGGTGAAGGTGATCGAAGTCGTCGGCGATCCGCTCGCGCCGCGCAGCTTCAGCCTGATCGCGATTGCCAAGCACGGCATTCCCAATGTCTTCCCCGAAGAGGTGCTGGAAGAAGCCCCGCGTGCCGCCAAGCTCAAGCTGTCGGACAAGACCCGCGAAGACCTGCGGCATCTGCCGATCGTCGCCATCGACCCGGCGGATGCGCGCGATCACGACGATGCGATCTGGGCCGAGCCCGATGGGCAGGGCGGGTTCAACGCGCTGGTCGCGATTGCCGATGTCAGCTTCTACGTCCGGCCCGGCAGTCAGCTTGACCGCGAGGCAAGGAAGCGCGGCAATTCGGTCTATTTCCCCGACCGCGTAGTGCCGATGTTGCCCGAGGTGCTGAGCGCCGACGTCTGCTCGCTGAAAGAAGGCGAAGACCGCGCGGCGATGGCGTGCCACATGCACATCAACGCCGATGGCAAAGTCAGCAGTTTCCGCTTCACCCGTGCGCTGGTGCGGATTGCGCACAACATCGCTTACGAGGATGCGCAGAAGGCGGTCGATAGCGGCACGCCGCCGGAGTACCTCGCCAATCTGTGGGAGGCATGGAAGGCATTGTCCGCCGCGCGCGATGCCCGCGATCCGCTCGCGCTCGAACTGCCCGAACGCCGCGTGGTGCTGAACGAAAAGGGCGAGATCGCCGAAATCGCGATCCGCGAAAGGCTCGATGCGCACCGCGTGGTCGAGGATTTCATGATCGCCGCCAACGTCGCTGCGGCCAAGGCGCTGGAGGCCAAGACCGCGCCGGTGGTCTACCGCATCCATGAACCGCCGAGCCGCGAGAAGCTGATTGCGCTGCGCGATTACCTCGCCACGATGGGCAAGAAGCTCAGCTTAGGGCAGGTGGTGACGCCGGGCCTGTTCAACCGGATGCTCAAGGATGTCACCGACGAGGCTGAAAAGGCGCTGGTGATGGAGGCGGTGCTGCGCAGCCAGACCCAGGCCTATTACGGCCCGGCCAATGCCGGACACTTCGGGCTTTCGCTGGGGTCATACGCGCACTTCACCTCGCCGATCCGCCGTTATTCCGATCTGCTGGTGCACCGCGCGCTGGTGGATGCGTACAAGCTGGAACAGCCTGCCCCGCCGGGTTCGATCCCCGCGACCTCCGGCCTGTCAGACCGCGACCGCGCGAGCCTCCAGCAGATTTCCGACGCGATCAGCCAGACCGAGCGCCGCGCAATGGAAGCCGAGCGCGACACCATCGACCGCTATGTCGCCGCGTGGCTTTCGGTCCGGGTGGGCGAGGTGTTCGACACGCGCATCACCGGCGTGCAGGGCTTCGGCTTTTTTGCCACCATCGTCGGCCTTGGCGGCGACGGACTGGTGCCGATCTCGACCCTGGGGGGCGAATATTTCCGCCATGACGAGGCCGCCCTGGCGCTGGTCGGTACCGACAGCGGCACCACCTATGCCAGCGGTGACCGGCTGAAGCTCAAGCTGGCTGAGGCCAACCCGCTCACCGGGGCGCTCAAATTCGTGCTGCCCGATGCCGATACAAGCCGGATTGAGCCTCGCGGCAAGCGGCCGGATGATCGCGTTCGCACTTCGGGCGGCCCGAGAAAGGCGGGCAAGTTCATGGTCGGCCAGCGCGGGCGTCCCGGTAATATCCGCCATCAGGGACGCAAGAAATAGCGCCCGCTATCAGGCCTGATGATCGGCGCTGGTCTCGTCGTAGTCTGCCGGGATGATGTACAGCGGGCAGGGCAGGTTGCCCGCCGCAGCCGAAAAATGCGTGACCAATGGCCCGGGCGCTGTTCCCTTGGCTGCACCCAAGACCAGGGCTGCGACTTCCTTGTGTTCGGCGAGAAACTCGCTGACGATTTTTTGGCCCTGCCCGATCTTCACCGAAATGGTCGGCATGATCCCGCTGGTCGCCAGCAGGTTGCCCGCCACGCCGTGAGCGAGCATCTCGGCCCGGTCATGCGCTTCGGCTTCGATCGTGGCCTGCACCGCGCCGAACGCGCTGAAGTTTTGCTGCGGCACCAGCGCCAGCAAATGCACCGCGCCGCCCACTGCTGCCGCCCGCCTTGCGGCGTAGCGCAAAGCCGAGGTTGCCTCCTCGCTCTCGTCGATGATGACCAGAAATGTGCGCATGTCTTCAAGGCCCCGTTAGGCGCCGGGGTATCAATGCATTCGTATGGATTGGCAAGTCCCCAGCGCTCAACCCCCATTCTGGGCCTTGCCCGCCGCTAGGGAATTGGCCAGAGACGGGCCAAGGATCGATAACGGGAGTTACTGCGGATCATGGCTCTGGACATCAAGATGCCGGCTTTGTCGCCCACCATGGAAGAAGGCACGCTCGCCAAATGGCTGGTCAAAGCGGGCGACACCGTTCGTTCCGGCGACGTCATGGCCGAGATCGAGACCGACAAGGCGACAATGGAGTTTGAAGCGGTCGATGAAGGCGTGATCGCGGAAATTCTCATCCCTGAAGGCAGCGAAGGCGTGAAGGTCGGCACGGTGATCGCGCGGCTGACGGTGGAGGGCGAAGAAGCCGCGCCTGCTCCCGCTGCGGCTCCCGCTCCCGCTGAGGAGGCCCCTGCCGCCGACGGCCCCGCTGCCACCCCGACCGCACGCAAGCTGGCGGAGATCAATGGCGTCGATCTGGCCGGACTGACCGGCACCGGCCCCAAGGGAAAGATCACCAAGGAAGATGTCGAGGCCGCGATTGCCAAGGGCGGCGGTACGCCCGCTCCCTCGCCAGAGCCAGAGCCAGAGCCAGCGCCCGCCGCAGCCGTAGCCGCGCCGGCACGCGAACCCGCTGCTTCGGGAGAGCGCATCATCGCCTCCCCGCTGGCCAAGCGGATCGCGGCAGACAAGGGGATCGACTTGGCGCAGGTCAAGGGCACTGGTCCGAATGGCCGGATCGTGAAGGACGATGTCGAGAGCTTCACGCCAAGCGCGGTTGCGTCGCCCGCTCCGTCGGCAAGCGCAGCGGCACCCGCACCCGCACCCGCGCCCGCCCCGGCCCCCGCCATCGAAGGCGGCGCGCCGTTTACAGAGGAAAAGTTGTCCGGCGTCCGCAAGGTCATTGCCCGCCGCCTGACCGAGTCCAAGCAGACCGTTCCGCACTTCTATCTCACCATCGACATCCGGCTCGATCCGCTGCTCGAACTGCGCGCGCAATTGAACAAGTCGCTGGAGCCTGACGGCGTGAAGCTGTCGGTCAACGACCTGCTGATCAAGGCGCTCGCCCGCGCGCTGATCCGCGTGCCGCAGTGCAATGTGAGCTACCACGCCGACACGCTGCGCCGTTACGAGCGCGCCGATATCTCCGTGGCGGTGGCCGCGCCGTCGGGCCTCATCACGCCGGTGATCACCTACGCCGACACCAAGGGCCTCGCCGCGATCTCGACCGAGATGAAGACGCTCGCGGGCAAGGCGCGTGATGGCAAGCTGATGCCGCACGAATATCAGGGCGGGACGGCAAGCCTGTCGAACCTCGGCATGTTCGGGATCAAGCAGTTCGATGCGGTGATCAACCCGCCGCAGGGCATGATCCTCGCGGTCGGCGCGGGGCAGCAGGCGCCCTATGTGGTGAATGGCGCAATTGAGGTTGCGACGGTGCTCCACGCCAGCGGCAGCTTCGACCACCGCGCCATCGACGGCGCCGACGGCGCGCAGCTGATGGAGGCGATCAAGCAGCTGGTGGAGAACCCGATGGGGTTGGTGGTGTGACGACGTTTCGTCCAATCGCCTCATTTCTGCTGATTGCAATCCTAGTTTCGATTGCGCTTGCTTACTTTGGTGCCGTCATCTCTTGGGCCGACAACCTCAGATTGCCCTCTCCGGTCGAACTCTTTTTGGGCCCGCTTGTCGTTGTGCCGCTCTATGCGCTTTTCGTTTCTGTCGGTGGGCTTGTGTTCGGGTTGCCTACGCTTCTGAGCCTTCGCAAGCTTGGCTTGGCAAAAAATCGCGCTGCCCTGATTGCTTCCGGCACAGGCGTCGGCACCGTTGCTGCGTCAGTGATCCTGCTTGGCTGGCTTGGACTAGTCGCTGTTCCGATTGTTGTCTCTCTGGGTGCGATCGGGGGCGGTCTGGCAGCAGCCCTTTGGTTTGAACTCGAAGAGAAGCGACAGGCACATGACTGACCGTTCCCCCCAAATCCGCGTCACCGCCATGCCCGCCGACACCAACCCCTATGGCGGGGTATTCGGCGGGTGGCTGATGGCGCAGATGGCGCTGGGCGCTGGCTCTCTCGCAAGCCGCGTGGGGCAGGGCAAGGCGGTGGTGGTCTCCGCGACCGATTTCGCCTTTCCGGGCGCGATGGCGGTGGGGGACGAGCTCAGCGTCTATTGCGACCTCCTCGCCACCGGCACCACCTCGCTCACCATCGCCGCCGAGGCCATCGCGCGCGAGCGTAACGGCGAGACGACCATCAAGGTCGCAAGCGGCACCTTCAAATTCGTCCTGATCGGCGAGGATGGCCGCCCGCGCGCGGTCGAGCAGGTGGCGTGATGGTTTTCCTACCTGGCGCAGATCGCGTAATCGATACGCGTACCCAAGCTGCCAACCATCCCCGCATCGAAAGCCTGCCACTTCCCTGTGTCACCTTTGAAAATCTTCGCCGAAACACCTGAATTATCTGCATAAAAACGATGCTGGGAAAGTGACACGCTGTAACCTTTGTCAACTTCCCAACTCTGTTCCCCAAAGACCTGAAGGCTGAAAGAAATGTCGACTTCCTATGATGTGATCGTGCTCGGTTCCGGCCCCGGCGGCTATGTCGCGGCGATCCGCTGCGCGCAGCTCGGGCTCAAGACCGCGATTGTGGAACGCGAGAATCTGGGCGGCATCTGTCTCAACTGGGGCTGCATCCCCACCAAAGCGATGCTGCGTTCGGCCGAGATCTTCCACTACATGCAGAACGCCAAGGATTACGGCCTTGTCGCGCAGGGGATCGAGGCGGATCTTGCCGCCATCGTCAAGCGCAGCCGCGGGGTGGCCAAGCAGCTCAATCAGGGCATCGGCCACCTGATGAAGAAGAACAAGATCACCGTCCATATGGGCGAGGGCAAGCTGACGGGCGCGAACAGCCTGACGGTAACGTCTGACAAGGGGGAGGAGTCCCTCACCTCGAAGCACATCATCGTCGCCACTGGCGCACGCGCCCGCGACCTGCCTTTCGCGCCCGCTGACGGCAAGCGCGTGTGGACCTATCGCCACGCCATGACACCCACGGAACTCCCGGCGAAGCTATTGGTGATCGGATCGGGCGCGATCGGGATCGAATTCGCCAGCTTCTACAACGACCTCGGCAGCGAGGTGACCGTGGTGGAAATGCTCGACCGGATCGTGCCGGTGGAAGATGCCGATGTCTCAACCTTCCTTGAAAAGTCGCTGAAGAAGCAGGGCATCACGATCATGACCGGCGCCGGCGTTGACGCGATCAAGGTGACCGACAGCGGCATCACCGCCACCATCAAGGACAAGGCGGGCAAAAGCGCCACCAGCGATTTCACCCACGTGATCGTCGCCATCGGGATCGTCCCGAACACCGAGAATATCGGGATTGACGGGCTGGCGGACATGGACCGCGGCTTCATCCAGATCGATCCCTATGGCCGCACCAGGACCAAGGGCCTTTGGGCCATCGGCGACTGCACGCCCGGCCCGTGGCTGGCACACAAGGCGAGCCATGAAGGCGTCACCTGCGCAGAAGCCATCGCGCAGGAACTGGGCAACACCGACGTCCACCCGCACCCGCTGAACCGCAACAATATTCCCGGTTGCACCTATTGCCACCCCCAGGTCGCCAGCGTCGGCCTGACCGAAGCCAAGGCCAAGGAAGCGGGCCACGAGATACGCGTCGGCAACTTCCCCTTCATCGGCAACGGCAAGGCGATCGCGCTGGGCGAGGCGGAGGGCTTCATCAAGACGATCTTCGACGCCAAGACGGGCGAGCTGCTGGGCGCGCACATGGTCGGCGCAGAAGTGACTGAGCTGATCCAGGGCTACACTGTCGGCAAGACGCTTGAGACGACCGAGGCGGAGCTGATGCAGACCGTTTTCCCGCACCCGACCTTGTCGGAGATGATGCACGAAAGCGTGCTCGACGCCTATGGCCGGGCGCTGCATTTCTAGTGCGGTTGGGATGGTGGCGGACAGGGTGGGATTCGAACCCACGGTAGGCTTGCACCTACGGCGGTTTTCAAGACCGCTGCCTTAAACCACTCGGCCACCTGTCCTCGTTTCCGCCCCTAGCCACAGTTTTCGGCTCTGTCATCCCCAGTTCGGTTGTTGGGAATTCATCGAAGGTGTGACATCCCCTTGCAGATGATTCCCCGGCTTCCTCCCATCATCGCGCTTGCTGTTGCAGCGTTACTGTTTCTTGGCGCTCCGCCAGCGTCTGCCCCGGCGGCGGCGCAGGCGGTCAGCGCTGATGGCATTCCTTTTGATGCCTATCTCGAACTGCTCAAGGCGCGCGCCCGGGCCGAGGGGGTGCGCGAGGATACGCTTGTGCGCATGACCGCGGGGCTCACCCCCAACGCGCGGGTGATTGCGCTTGATAATAATCAGCCCGGCAGCGCGACCACGCGGGGCTATCCGCCCATGTCCGGCTATATTGCCACCCATGTCGATGCGTCCCGCATTGGCGGCGGGCGCGCGGTTTACGGTCAGCATCGCGACCTGCTGGCCCGGATTGAGCGCGACTATGGTGTACCCGGACACGTGATCGTGGCGATCTTCGGGCATGAAACCAGCTATGGCCGGGTCAAAGGTGACTTTGATCTGGCCCGCAGCCTTGCCACACTGGCGTGGGAAGGGCGGCGCCGCGAATTGTTCGCCGGAGAGTTTGTCGCGCTGATGAGGGTCGCCGACAAGGGCTATGACCGCTCGCAGTTGGTGGGCAGCTATGCCGGCGCCTTCGGTAATCCCCAGTTCCTGCCCAGCGTCTATCTGCGCCTCGCCAGCGACGGCGATGGTGATGGCCGGGCGGACATCTTCTCCAACCGGGCCGACACCTTTGCGTCGATCGCCAATTATTTTCGCGATGCCGGATGGCGGCCGGGCCAGCCTTGGGGTGTGCGCGCCAGTGTGCCGGCAGGCTTTGACGCATCAGCCTATCGCACCCGCATTGTCTCACCCGTCTGCCCTCGCGTGCACGAACGCCTGAGCCGGTGGATGACCGTGGCCGAGTGGCGCGGCGTCGGAGTGGTGGCACAAAGCGGCCTTGCCGATGACGTCATGGTGTCATTCTTCCAGCCCGATGGCCCCGGAACACCGGCATGGCTGCTCACGGGCAATTACCGCGCGATCCTCGAATATAATTGTTCAAGCTATTATGCCCTCAGCGTCGGACTGTTGGCGGACGAAATCGTGAACTGACGCCGCCCGCTGCCTCGCCAAGCGCGCGGGGCGCAGGTATAGCCTGCCGCGATATGTCCCCAACACCCATACGCCTTGCGCTTGCTGTGCTCGTATTTTTCAATGCCGCTCTGGCAGGACCGGTCGCCGCCGCCCCGCGTGATCTTGCGCGGCCTGCTGCGGCTGTCCCCACGGCCACCGAAGCGCCGGTGGCGCTGCTGGTGGATCTGGGTAGCGGACAGGTGCTGCACGCGCGCAATCCTGACCGGCGCTTCATGCCAGCATCGGTCACAAAGGTAATGACGCTCTACCTCGCCTTCGAGCTCATTGCCGCCGGGCGGCTTGATCCGGCGCAGGTCTTTGCGATGAGCCCTGCTGTCGCGCGTGATTGGCGGCGCACCGGATCGACCATGTTTCTTGATGCAGGCGAGCGGGTGCGGGTCGATGATCTGTTGCTGGGCATTGCCAATGTTTCGGCCAATGATGGCGCGGCGGTTTTGGCCGAAGGTCACGCGGGATCGGTCACTGCATGGACCGGCGCGATGAACCGGACGGCGCTTGGCCTGGGCATGACAGGCAGCCATTTTGGTACGCCCAATGGGTTTCCCGATGAGGGGCGGACCTTCACAACCGCCAATGATCTTGTGACGCTGGCCCGTGCCATGGTCACCCGTCACCCGGACAAGTTTGGCTATTATATCGGACGAAGGGGTTTTGATTACAAAGGCATAGCGCAGGTCAACCACGATCCGATGATTGGGCAGGTCCCGGGCGCTGATGGGATCAAGACGGGGTTTACCAACGAATCGGGCTTCTCCTATCTCGGCACGGCGCGCCGCAATGGGCAGCGTCTGGTGCTAGTGCTGGCCGGGGTCGACAATGGCCGGCTGCGCGGACGGCTGGCGCGCGCCTATATCGAATGGGGCTTCAATGCGTTTGAGCGTAAACCCCTGTTCGGTGCCGGCGCCGTGGTGGGCACAGCGCGGGTGCAGGACGGTGATACCAGAACAGTGGGTCTGAAGGCAGCAGGGCCGGTCGCCATCAATCTGCCGCGGGGAAGCAATCCCGGCGACCTTGCCGCCACGATCCGTTATGATGGCCCCCTGCGCGCGCCGCTGGCGGCCGGGCAGGAGGTCGCCGTGCTGGAAGTGACGGCACCGGGCATCGCGCCCGCCCGGATCCCGCTCTATGCCGCTCAACCGGTGTCGGTGGCGGGTCCGTTTGACCGCATCGTCAATGCTGTCGCGGGAGTGTTCTCGTGAGCGGTGCGCGCGGCCGGTTCATCGCTTTTGAAGGCGGGGAGGGGGCGGGCAAATCCACCCAGGCCCGGCTGCTTGCCGATGCCTTGCGCGCGCGCGGCATTGCGGTGGTCATCACGCGCGAACCGGGCGGCACGCCGGGGGCCGAAGCAATCCGCGCCCTGCTGCTTGATCCGCCGGGCGAAGGCTGGCCGGCCGAGGCGGAGGCCCTGCTGTTTGCAGCGGCGCGCGCCGATCATGTAGCGCATCTGATCCGCCCGGCGCTGGCCCGCGGCGCGTGGGTCATCTGCGACCGCTTTGTCGATTCAAGCCGCGCCTATCAGGGCAGCGCCGGGGGATTGGGCGACGAAGCGATCACCACGCTCCACGCGTTCGGCAGTGCGGGCCTGCGCCCTGACCGGGTGATCCTGCTCGAAGGCGATGAGGCTGCGCTGGCTGGCCGTCTTGCCGCGCGCGGCGAAAGGGCCGATGCGATCGAGGGGCGCCCCGCAGAATATCACCGCGCGGTGGCTGCGGCTTTCCGCGCGCTGGCCAAGGCGGACCCGCAGGGCTTTGCGGTCATCGATGCCATCGGCGCCCCGGACGCTGTGCATCAGCGTATCCTGTTGGCGATCGGCGATCTGCTGGCATGACAGAATGGCCCAACCATGCCGAAGCATGGCGCCAGTGGCGCGATGCGCTTGATGGCGAGCGGATGCATCACGGCTGGTTGCTGGCGGGCAAGGCGGGGCTTGGCAAACGCGATTTTGCCATGGCGGCCGCGCGGGCACTGGTGGCGCAAGAGGGCGTTCCCCAGCCCACCGGCGAGCACCCTGATATCATCACCCTGACCTACGGCCCCAAGGACGATAAGGGCGAGAAGGCGCAGGCCGAAGGCAAGCCGTTCGAACTTGCACGCTCGATCCGCATCAAGCAGATTCGCGCCATGCAGCGGCGCCTTGTCACCCGCCCGACGCTGGGGAGCAGGCGGGCGATCATCATCGATCCGGCCGATGATCTGGAAAAATCCGCCGCCAACGCCCTGCTCAAAAGCCTTGAGGAGCCGCCGCAGGGCACGTTTTTCCTGTTGGTCACCCATCGGCCTGCGCGCCTGCTGCCGACCATCCGTTCGCGCTGCCGCACTTTGCGCTTTCCGGTGCTGACCGATAGCCAGCTGGCAGCGATGCTGGCCAGTGAAGGCCTCGCCGCCGACCCTCAGGCGATCGCCGCGGCGGAAGGCTCCTTTGGCGCAGCCATGCGATTTGCCGCGCAAAATCTTGCTCCGGTGGCCGCCGTGATTGCCGCGCTGATTGCACGCGGCGACACGGGGATGACAGGGCGGGGCGAGCTTGCACGCCTGATTGGCCCGCGCGCTGACCGCGAGCGGTTGCAGGCCGTGCTGGACCTTGCGCAATCGCTGGTGGCCGGGGCTGCACGCACATCGCCTGACCTGCAAACCCGCGCCCGGCTGATTGATGCGCATGCCGCGCTCGTTCGGCTTGCCGCCGAAGCGCCAACGGCCAATTTCGATCCCGGGATGATCCCCTTCGAGATCGGCAGCTTGCTTGTCGCGGCCGCTCCCGCTAGCGAACCGGCCCATGGCTGACCCCGAAAACACCCCTTTCTATATCACCACCGCAATCAGCTACCCGAATGGGCGCCCGCATATTGGCCACGCCTACGAGGCGATTGCAGCCGATGTGATCGCGCGCTTCCAGCGCCTGTCAGGCCGCCGCGTCCGGTTCCAGACCGGCACCGACGAGCACGGCCTCAAAATGGCGCGCAAGGCTGAGGAGCAAGGGCGCACGCCTGCTGCTTTGGCTCATGAAATGTCCGGCTATTTCCGAGAGATGTGCGATGCTTTGAATGTATCGTATGATCGCTTTATTCGCACCAGTGAGCCGGATCATCACCGCGCCAGCCAGGCGATCTGGCAAGCCATGGAGGCCGCAGGCGACCTGTACCTTGATCGCTACGAAGGCTGGTATTCCGTCCGCGACGAAGCCTATTACGACGCCAGCGAATTGGTGGAAGGTGAGGGCGGCGCAAAGCTGTCTCCCCAGGACACCCCGGTTGAATGGACGGTCGAGGAAAGCTGGTTCTTCCGGCTTTCTAAGTATCAGGACCAACTGCTTGAATTGCTGAAGACACCGGGCTTTCTCGAACCGGCGAGCCGCCGCAACGAGATGATCGCCTTTGTCGAAGGCGGCCTGCGCGATCTGTCGGTCAGCCGCACCAGTTTCGATTGGGGTGTGAAGGTGCCGGGGAGCGACGGCCATGTCATGTATGTGTGGGTCGATGCGCTGACCAACTATCTGACGGGGCTTGGTTATCCTGACGACATGGGCGAGCTGTGGCCTGCCAGCTTGCATCTGATCGGCAAGGACATCGTGCGTTTCCACACGATTTACTGGCCCGCGTTCCTCCTGAGCGCCAAGTTGCCGTTGCCGAAAAAGGTGTTCGGACACGGGTTTCTGCTTAATCGCGGGCAGAAGGAATCAAAATCGCTCGGCAATGTCACCGATCCGCTGGCATTGGCCGAAACGTTCGGGGTTGATGCCCTGCGATACTTCCTGATCCGCGAAGTCGCCTTCGGACAGGATGGCAGCTATTCGCCCGAAGCCATTGTTCAACGGGCCAATGGTGAACTGGGCAATGCCTTCGGCAATCTGGCGCAGCGCACGCTCGGCTTCATCGCCAAGAACCTTGACGGCTACCTTCCCGCTATTCGCGGTCATGCGGACACCGACAGCGCGCTCTTTGCGACCGTGGACCAAGCGCTGACAAAAGATATTCCCGAGGCTTTCGAGGGTCTTGCCTTGCAACAAGCGGTCGAGGCGTGGTTGCAGGCGGTATTCGCCTGCAACGCCTATATCGACAGCGAGGCGCCCTGGACCCTGCGCAAGACCGATCCCGAGCGGATGGAGACCGTGCTGGCCACCCTGTATATCTGCATTGCGCAGCTGGCGGTCGCGATCAGTCCGGTCATCCCGGCAAGCAGCGCCAAGCTGCTGGATACGCTGGGCATTACCGAAAATCTTCGCACAATCGAGGGCATTCGCAGCCACTGGTATTCGTCACTGGCCGAAAATGATCACCGGATCATCGCACCCGCCCCGCTGTTCCCGCGGCTCGAACTGCCCGTCGATGAGGTCGGGGCTGCCTGATGCTGGTCGATAGCCACTGCCATCTCGAATACAAAGGGCTGGTTGAAGATCAGAGCGAAGTGCTCGCCCGCGCACGGGCGGCAGGCGTCGGCGCTTTTCTCAATATCTCGACCCGCCAGAGCGAATGGGATCAGGTGGTCGCCACCGCCGCCCGAGAGCCTGACGTGTTTGCCAGCGTAGGCATTCACCCGCACGAGGCTGATGCGCATCAGGATCTGGGCCGTGCCGCCTTGCTCGAAGCGACCCGGCACCCCCGCGTGGTCGCGATTGGCGAAACCGGGCTCGATTACTTCTACGACAAGTCGGACAGAGAGGCGCAGAAGTCGCTGTTCCGCATGCATATTGATGTTGCCCGCGAAACGCAGCTCCCGCTGATTATCCATACCCGCGATGCTGAAGACGATACCCACGCAATCCTCGCCGAGGAGATGGGGAAGGGCAGCTACCCCGCGTTGATCCACTGCTTCACCGCGTCCGCTGATTTTGCCCACAAGGTGCTGGCGCTCGGCCTGACGATTTCACTGTCAGGCATCGTAACCTTCAAGAATGCCAAGGCCTTGCAAGAGGTTGCAACGATTATTCCTGAAGACCGGCTGCTGGTTGAAACCGACAGTCCGTTCCTCGCGCCGGTTCCGCATCGGGGCAGGGTGTGCGAGCCGGCTTATGTGGCCGACACAGCGGCCTTTGTCGCCGACCTCCGTGGAACGGATGTGAAACAGTTGACGGCGCAGACGACGCGCAATTTCTTCCAGCTTTTCAGCAAGGCCCGCCTGTGAAGTTGGTCATGCTCGGCTCTGGCACCTCAACCGGTGTGCCGCGGCTGGGCGGGCCTGACGGCACGGGCGATTGGGGTGACTGCGACCCCGAAGAGCCACGCAACCGCCGCACGCGGGTCTCGATCCTGGTCGAAAGCAATGAAGGCAAGCGGCTGCTGGTCGACACCTCGTCAGATTGCCGCGCACAATTGCTCGCCAATCGGATTGGTCATCTCGACGCTGTGTTCTGGACGCATGATCATGCCGATCATTGCCATGGCATCGATGATCTGCGGGTGCTGCGATACGGCCGCGGCGGGCCGATCCCCGGATTTGCCGAAACCGAAACCGTCCGCCGGCTGCGGCAGCGCTTCGGCTATGTTTTCGCAGGCCAGGAAGGCTACCCCACGATCTGCACGCTGGACACGCTTGATCGGCTGCGAATGATCGCTGGCTTCGGGGTCGATTGGTGCCAAATGGCGCATGGACCCGGAGAAACCACGGCCTACCGGTTTGAAGCCGATGGCAAGAGTATCGGCTATGCTACGGATTTCAGTGCGATTTCCGATGAGATGATCGATTTGTTCTACAAGGTCGACATCCTGGTGAGCGATTGCCTGCGCCGCGATCCGCATCCCACCCATGCGCATTTGGCGATGGCGATCGAACTGGGCGAACAATGCCGGGCTGGCCGTGTGGTCCTGAGCCATCTCGACAAGAGCATGGATTACCGGACGCTATGCGACGAAGTGCCAGACTTCGTGACGGTCGGTTATGACGGGCTGGAAATCGTCGCATGAACCCGGACTTGCTGCTGCCTGTCATCACCAGCATCGCCTGGCTTGTGGTATGCTGCGTGTCTTTGGCATCTTACCGGCTCAAATGGAGCCAAATGCTCAAGATGGCGCTTATCTGGGTGGTGATTTTCGGGGGGCTGTTTCTGATCGTGGAGTGGTTCCTTGTGGCCAGGGACACTGCAAGCGCCTTGCTATAGATTTTACATAATATATATTATCAATCTTGAGGATCGGCATGAGCGAGGCCCAAAATCAGTCCCCCATTGATCGGCTGCTCGCCATCATGGCCCGCTTGCGCGATCCGGAACGCGGCTGCGAATGGGATCTGGCACAGGACTTCGCCAGCATCGCGCCTTACACGATCGAGGAAGCCTATGAGGTGGCCGATGCCATCGCGCGCAGCGATATGACAGACCTGCGCGACGAGCTTGGCGACTTGTTGCTCCAAGTCGTGTTTCACGCCCGTATGGCCGAGGAAGCCGGCCACTTTGCCTTCAACGATGTCGCATCCGCAATCAGCGCCAAGATGGAAGCGCGCCATCCGCACATCTTTGCCGGCGCCGGCGGCACCATGGACGAGGCCCGGTGGGAAGATCTCAAGGCTGAAGAGCGCGCTGCCAAAGGCACTGACAGCGCCATGGACGGCGTCGCGATCGCGCTCCCCGCCTTGATGCGCGCCCAAGAACTCCAGAAACGCGCGGCTCGAACGGGTTTTGATTGGCCTGACCCATCGGGCTCCGAAGCCAAGATAACCGAGGAAATCGAAGAACTAAAGGCTGCAACCTCGGACGAGAACCGCGCCGAGGAAGCAGGCGACCTTTTATTCGCCGTGGTCAATTTCATCCGCGCCCACGGCATTAGCGCCGAAGACGCCCTGCGCGCTGCCAATGCCAAATTCGAGCGCCGCTTTCGGGCGATGGAGGCTCTAGCGGAAGGGAAATTTTCCACACTCTCCCTCGAAGCGCAGGAAACCTTGTGGCAGAGCGTCAAGAAAGCCGAGTAAGCCTTTAAGAAAGCGATGCAAACTGCCCCAGCTCCTTGGGGTTGAGCCGCACGGTCAAACGCCGCATCGGGCCTTCATCCGTACCCTCCGCCTCCGCCTCGGCCAGCACTTCGCCGTGGGCATGAAGCCAGGCAATCCGTCGCCCATCGCTGACTGGAAGGATAAAGCTGACCTCGCGCGCAGCCCCTGTGAGCAAGCGGGCGAGCTGGGCTTCGAGCAGATCGACGCCCTCGCCCGTGCCTGCGGAAAGGATCACAGCGCCCTGCCCTTCGCTCGCCTCGTGCAGTTCGGCCAGGCTTTCAGCGTCCAGCAGATCACACTTGTTCCAGATTTCGAGGATCGGGATCGTGCTGGTGCCGGTCTTGGCGTCAACGACACCGAGATCGGCCAGCACGTCCAGCACCTGCTTTTTCTGGGCGGCATGGCTGGGGTTGGCCATATCGCGCACGTGGCAGATCACGTCAGCAGCCGTGACTTCTTCCAGCGTTGCCCGGAAGGCGGCCACAAGCTGCGTCGGAAGGTCGGAAATAAAGCCGACCGTGTCTGACAGGATAACCTTTTCAACCCCCGGCAAGCCGATGGCGCGCATGGTCGGATCGAGGGTGGCGAACAGCAAGTCCTCAGCCATCACATCAGCGCCGGTCAAGCGGTTGAACAGCGTCGACTTTCCTGCATTGGTATAGCCCACCAGCGCCACCACAGGCCACGGTGCCCTGCCCCGGCGGTCGCGGTGCAGGGTGCGGGTCTTGCGAACCTGATCGAGTTCACGCCGCAGCCTGCCCATGCGCTGGCGGATCATCCGGCGGTCAGCCTCGATCTGTGTTTCGCCTGGACCACCCAGAAATCCAAAGCCGCCGCGCTGACGTTCCAAGTGGGTCCAGCTGCGCACGAGGCGGCTTTGCTGGTAATCGAGATGCGCCAATTCCACCTGCAAGCGCCCCTCGGCCGTCACAGCCCGCTCCCCAAAGATTTCGAGGATCAAGCCGGTGCGGTCGATCACCTTGCGCTTCAACCTGTCTTCGAGGTTGCGCTGCTGGATCGGGGTCAGCGCGCCATCCACGATGACCAGTTCGGCCGCATGCTGTTCGCACCACACACCAATATTCTCGACCTGCCCCGATCCGAACAGCGTATTGGGCTGCATCTGGCGAACGGGCAGCACCGCCGAGTGGGCAATCACAACACCAATCGCGAGCGCAAGGCCTTCCGCCTCGGCCAACCTTTCGGCAGGATCAAGGTCATAGCGCAGCGAGCGGATATCCGGGCACAGCACCAGGGCCCGCGCGCCGCGGGTTACCTCGTCCTGAAGATCGCTTTCGAAGGTCAGTCGTCTATCCCATCGTCATCACCGTCATCGCTAAGGTCGACTGGCGAGGCGGGCTGAATTGTAGAAACCGCGTGCTTGTAGGCCAGCTGGACGGCACCATCGCGTTCAAGCAGCATGCAAAACAGATCAAACGCCGCAATCCGGCCTTGCAGCATCACGCCGTTGACCAGAAACATCGTGACCTGCACTTCGGCCTCGGCCACCCGGCTCAGGAACACATCCTGAAGCAGCTTTTGCTTGCGTCCGCCCGCTTGGCTGCCGAACTGCGCCGGATCAAGCGATTGCGCCGGCATGATCGTGCTGATCGCGTGCTTATAGACCAGCTGCGATTGCCCATCGCGGCGGAGCAAAATCGAAAAATTGTCAAACCAGGTCACGATACCCTGCAATTTGACACCCTTGACCAGAAACATGGTGACGGGGATCTTGTTCTTGCGCAGGAGGTTCAGGAATGCATCCTGAAGGTTGCCTGTCTGCCGTGCTGCCTGGCTGCCGGCATCGCTGCCACGCGGTTCGCTCGGCGCGGCCGGCCGGGCAACGGGACGGGGAGAGAGCGTTCGCCCGCTGGACATGGTCGTGGCTCCTTTTATTGGCGGCCGGTTTTTCCGGTCCGCAAGAGTGAGGCCGCCGTGCAACGGGGCCCGGCTGCCCTTCATTGACTATAATGGCGATTAGGTCGCTTGGGGACAAGAATTGATTTGCCCCAAGCTGTTTTGCAGGTCAGTCGTCGTCATCGCGGCGATCGGCCATTCCGAGCAGTTTCAGTTTGCGATGCAGAGCGGATCGCTCCATCCCGATAAAGCTCGCCGTCTTCGAGATGTTCCCCGAAAACCGCCGGATCTGAATAGCCAGATATTCGCGTTCGAAACTGATCCGCGCCTCGCGCAAGGGCACGCCCATGATCGCGGTCAGGCTTTCGCTGGCGAGGCCGATCTGGCCCCCGATAATTTCCGGCGGCAGCATGTCAGGCTCGACCGTGCCAAGCCTTTCGCGCGGGGTCATGATGATCGTTCGTTCGACCACATTGCGCAGTTGGCGGACATTGCCCGGCCAGTCATAGGCTTGCAGCGCGGCCATTGCTTCGGCGGTGATCTCGGGCGGGGCAAGGCCCTGATCGTTGGAATAACGGGTAAAGAAATGCTCGGCGAGCGCCGGAATATCCTCGCGCCGCTGGGACAAGGCCGGCAGCACCACCGGCACGACATTGAGCCGGTAGAACAAATCCTCCCGGAACCGTTTTTCGGCCATTTCCACGGTCAGATCGCGCGTAGTCGATGAAACGACGCGCACGTCCACTCCGATTTGCCGGGTGCCGCCAACGCGCACGAAGCTCTGATCGGTCAGCACGCGCAGGATCCGTGCCTGCGTGGACAGCGGCATGTCGGCGATTTCGTCGAGATACAGCGTGCCGCCATCGGCCAGTTCCAGCAGACCGGGTCGCACCTGCTTGCCGCCAGCCTCCTCGCCGAACAGCTCCTGTTCAAACCGTTCGGGGGTGATGCGGGCCGAATTGACCAGCACGAATGCCCCGTTCGCGCGCGCGCTCCAGGCGTGCAGCAGCCGCGCAGCGACTTCCTTACCGGCTCCGGCGGGACCAGAGATCAACACCCGGCTGCCTGTGCTTGCCACCCGCTTCAGCGTGGCGCGCACCGCGTTGATCGACGGCGAATTGCCGGTGAACTCCGCGCTGCCCCAGCTGCCTTCTCGCAGGCGGCTGTTTTCGCGCCGCAGCCGCTCGGTTTCGGTCGCGCGTTCGACCAGCAGCAGCAGGCGTTCTGCCTCAAACGGCTTTTCGATGAAGTCCATCGCCCCGCGGCCCACCGCCGCGACCGCCGTGTCGATATTGCCGTGGCCCGAAAAGATGATGACCGGCAGGTTCGGTTCGCGCGCCTTGATCGCATCGAGCAGTTCGAGCCCGTCCATCTGGCTTCCGTGCAGCCACACGTCGAGCAGCACCAGCGACGGGCGCCGTTCATCGATGGCTGCGAGCGCTTCGGTGCTGTCGGCCGCGGTGCGGCAAGCATAGCCTTCATCGCCGAGCACCCCGGCAACCAGTTCGCGGATATCGCGTTCGTCGTCGACGATCAGGATTTCGAGTGCCATCCGGCAACTCCTTTGGCTGTGAGATAAGGGGTAAGAGAGGGCAAGGTCACAGGCCCGCACCTTCAACCGGCATCGGATTGCGCGCAAACCGCAAGGTCACGCGGGTACCGCCCGCCGGGGCGCTGGCAAAACTCATGTCGCCGCCGTGTTCGTCGACGATCTTGTTGACGATCGCAAGACCAAGCCCGGTGCCTTTCTCGCGGGTCGTGACATAGGGTTCGGCGATACGGTCACGGTCAGCGGGAAGGCCGATGCCATTGTCCTCGATGGTGATGACAATTGCTTCGCCCGCATCGCGCATCGTGACGGCAATTTCGCCTCCATATTCTCCCCTGCCTTCGGCTGCGCGGGCTTCCACCGCCTCGACGGCGTTCTTGAGCACATTGGTCATCGCCTGACCGAACTGGTGGCGGTCGCAGCGCACCTCCCGATCGATGAGCCCGGATGAAGCCACGCTGAAGGCGATGCCGGAATGGGCCACTTCCTGGAGAAACACCGCCTGCCGGACCAGATCCAGCGCGTCCTCGTCGCGGAACACCGGCTTGGGCAACCGCGCAAAGGAGGAGAATTCGTCGACCATCTTGCGAAGGCCGCCAACCTGCCGGACAATGGTGCTGGTCAGTTCATCAAACAGATCACGGTCGTCATCGCTGACCTGCGTGCGGTAGCGGCGCTTCAATCGCTCGGTTGCCAGCTGGATCGGCGTGAGCGGGTTCTTGATTTCGTGCGCGATCCGGCGTGCCACATCCGACCAAGCGGCCTGGCGCTGGTCGAGCAGTTGGCGGGTGATGTCCTCGAAAGTGATCACATGGCCGCTGGTGCCGGGTGCGACCTTGACGGCAAGCGTCAGGATTTCAGTGCCCTTGGCATGGGTGATGATCGCGCGTTCCTTGCCTTCGGCAATCATCCGGCACAGTTCAGGCGAAAGCACGTCGAGCGACTGGCCGATCATGTCCGATGCACCGGCAGGCGCAAGCAAAGCCTGCGCCGAAGAATTCATCAGCGTAACGCGCGAAGCCCCATCCACCGACACCACACCCGCAGTCACGGATTCCAGCACGGCTTCGGTAAAGGCGCGGCGATCGTCGATCTGGCGATTGGCGCTCACGAGGGCCTGGGTCTGCTTCTCCAGCTGCGCGGTCATGCGGTTGAAGGCGCGGTTGAGCAAGCCGATCTCGTCCGCCCCCGTGCGCCCTTCAAGCCGGAGCGCAAAGTTGCCCTGCCCCACCTTGCGCGCCGCGCCGACAAGATTGGTGAGCGGCTCCACCTGCCGGTCGGCAAAGCGCAAGCCAAACCAGATCGCAAGGCCCACCAGCAGCAGGCTGACGGCCACCAGCGCGATATTGAACCGCAGCTGGAGCATCCGCGCGCTGCCGGTCAGGCGGCCATAGGCGGTCACGATCGACTGCGCCTTCGACCAGGAATTGAACATCGTCTCTTCGGTGGTGCGCGCGTTGTAGAGATAAACGCCCGATTGCGCATCGATCGGAACCACGGCCTCAATCCGTTCCGGGCTGCCGACCACCACGGCAAACTGGCCACGATCCAACTGGGGCAAGGCGGCCCGGCTGAAATCGAGCGGGCTGCTGCCTTTGGTCAAGTTCAGCGTCGCAGCGGTCCGGAACGAGCCGTCGGGCATGCGCTGCAACACGGCACTTTCAGATATCTCACGCGCCTGCGCCTGATAGGCATAGAAGTCGGGAAAATCGGGATCGGTGATCGGCACGCGGGCGAGAATGTCGCGCATGTCGGTGGCCATGGTGATGGTGTTCTGTTCAACGTTGCGCTGATTGGCATCGTAATAGCTTTGGGCCAGCGCGTTGGCGTTTTCCATCAGCCCGCGCGATTCGTCCGAAAACCAGAAATCGACCCCGGTCTGGAACAGAAACGCGGCAAAGCCGGCCACCAGCAAGGTCGGCACAGCGGCCACCATCGAAAAGAAGAACACCAGCCTGACATGCAGCCGCGCGGTGCTGCCCGCTGCCCGGCGCAAGGCAAGGCGGCGCCCGATCAGCACCAGCAGCATCATGGCCGGAACCAGGGTCGCCATCAGCAGCGCGGATACCTGCATGGTCGGCAACAGATTATCCGGCGCCGCCGAGCGGCTATAGGCTGACCAGGTCGCAACAATGGCGGCCGCCAAGGCCACAACCGCAAGGATTTCCAGCCACAGGTAGATATTGGCCCGGCGCGCCGCGACCATGAAGCGGCGCCACCATCGCGGGGATTGCCGGAATGCCATAGTCGGCGCGCGGGGTGAGGGTTGCTCCATCGTTGCAGTGTTACAACAAGGGTGTGGCAAAAGTGCAAGCCTGAAGTGTGCAGCCCTGCGCCGTCATGTGCGCAGCACGCGCCGATCAGGTCGTAGAGAAGCGATCCGGCTCCAGCCCCAGCTCACCGATGCGTTTGCGCAAGGTATTGCGATTGATGCCGAGCAATTGCGCCGCACGCAGCTGATTGCCGCCCGTGCGGCCCAGCGCATATTCGATCAAGGGCCGTTCAAAGGCGGCCAAGGCGCGGTGATAGAGCGCGCCCGGCGGCGGGGTTTCCGCAGCGAGCCAGCCAGTCAGCGCGGCGCCAAAACCGCCCTGCCCGTCAGCTTGCGGCACGGTATTGGGCGCCATTTCCACGCCGATCACATCATTCACGCAGTCTGCATCAATCCGTTCTTCGCGGGCCATCAGCGCGAGGCGATAGACGACATTGCGCAGTTCGCGGACATTGCCGCGCCAGTTGCGCTGTTCCAGCTGCTCAATCCCGTCGGCGGTCAGCACGCGGCGGGGCAAGCCGTCTTCAGCCGCCAGCCCCAGAAAATGCTGCGCGAGGGCGGCGATATCCTCGCGCCGTTCGCGCAAGGGCGGCAGCACAATCGGGACCACGTTGAGGCGGTAGAACAGGTCTTCGCGAAAAGTGCCCGCAGCGATCATCGGCGTGAGATCGCGATTGGTGGCCGCGATAATGCGGACATTGACGGCAATTTCCTGCCGCCCGCCGACCCGCCGGATCCGGCCCGATTGCAATGCGCGCAGCAGGCGGGTCTGGGCCTCGGCGGGCATATCGCCGATCTCGTCGAGGAACAGCGTGCCGCCATTGGCCTGTTCGAACTTGCCGATCGCCTGCGCGATGGCCCCGGTGAAGGCTCCCTTTTCGTGGCCGAACAGCTCGCTTTCGACCAGGTCGGCCGGGATCGCTGCGGTGTTGACCGCCACAAACGGCCCGGTGCGGCGGTTGCCGAGCTCGTGGATCGCTTCGGCCACCAGCTCCTTGCCGGTGCCGCTTTCGCCGGTGACCAGCACCGTCAGGTCATTGCGCAGCACGCGCGTTATCATCCGGTAGACGCCCTGCATGGCCGGACTGCGCCCGACCAGCGGCATCTTTTCGCTTTCGGTCTGAGAGACTGCGCTGCTCTCGCCCGCGGCCGGTTCCCGCGCGCCGGCGGCCTGACGCACGGCATGGAGAAGCTCGTCCAGATCGAAGGGCTTGGGGAAATATTCGAAGGCTTCACTTTCGCTCGCGCGCACGGCGGTATCGAGCGTGTTCTGCGCCGAAAGGACGATCACCGGCATATCAGGCGCCCGGTCGCGCACCGCCGAAAGGCTTGCCAGCCCATCCCCATCTTCAAGGATGACATCCGTCAGCATCACCCCGAACCGGCGCTGCTCCAACTGCTTGTCGCGCGCAGCAATGCTGGTGCAGTGGGCAATGGCAAAGCCTTCGTCTTCCAGCGCGGCAATGATGACCGTCGCAATCGCCGCATCATCCTCGACCAGCAGGACCGGATAGGTTGTGGGCATGGGCTAGGCGATGTCCTGCGCTTGCGGCAGATGCAGGCGGAAATGGGTAAGCCCCGCGCGCGCATCGCGATCATGGCTGATATTGCCGTTCATATCGCGCACCAGCTTGCGCACCAGCGACAGGCCGAGGCCTTGGCCTGAAGGTTTCGACGAGACGAAGGGCTCGAACACATGGCCCTGCAAGGCTGGGTCAATGCCCGGGCCATTGTCGCTGATAGTGATCTCGATCGGCAGCGGCACGGCCCGCCCGTTGCGGATGGCGCTGAAGGCCAGGCCGCTGACGAAGCGGGTCTGAACAACGATCTGGCCGCCCCCACCCGCCCCCAGCGAGGCATCGCGGGCATTGGAAATGAGGTTGATCAGCACCTGCTCCAAGGCATCGCGATTGGCCAGCAACGGGGGAAGCGAAGGATCAAACTCCTCGCGGATTTCGACATCGCCCTTCGTTCCGCCTGCCGCACGCATTGTGGCCACAGCGGCACGGATCGCTTCGTGCGGGTTGCAGGGCTGGACCGGGCCGGTTCGGGTGCTGCCCAATTGCTGCATCCGATCGATCAGGCGAGCGATGCGGTCGACCTCATCAGTGATCATCCGCGCCAGCTTCTTGTCGGCCAGCGGCAGCTTGCGCGCCGCCAGCTGTGCGGCCCCGCGAATGGCGGCCAGCGGGTTCTTGATCTCGTGCGCCAGCACGGCGGGCGCGCCCAGCATCGCTTCGCCGCCTGCGGTCCCGGCTGTATCATCGTGGCCGATTTGCGACAGGGTCACCACGCGCCAGCCCGAAAATCCGCCCAGCGGCGAGGCCGTCAGGTTGACGCGGACATCATGCGCGCCCACCCGGATCAGCAAATCGCGCGCCACCAGCGCTTCATCACTGGCAAGCAGACGCGCCTCCACCCGAGGATCAAGCGGCCCGATCCGGTCCGTGAGATGCGTGCCGACCAGACGGCTGGAACTGGTGCCGAGCAGGTCTTCGGCCGCATGATTGACTTCCGCGATCACGCCGTTGCCATCAATCAGGATCACCGCGAAGATCAGACCGGACAGCTGCGCCCGGCTATCAGGACGGCCATCGCCCTGCGGTTCAATCGGATTGGTCGCCACGGCTCAGGCGGCCTGCTGCATCAGGAACGGTGTATAGAACCGCTCGATCTCGCCGAGCACCTGATCGGCATCGTCGATGAAGTTGGCCATGTTGCGAAACTCGGCCGAGCCGTGGAGGCCCTTGGTGTACCAGCCCAGATGCTTGCGGGCCATCTTCACGCCAGTTTCGCGGCCATAATGGTCGAGCATCCGCTGGTAGTGTTCGACGACGACGGCATATTGCTCGTCGATCCCCGGCGTCGCCCGCGCCTCGCCGGTGCGCCACCAATGCATGACCTGCCCCAGCAGCCACGGCTTGCCATAGGCGCCGCGCCCGATCATCAGCCCGTCCGCACCTGATTGTTCGAGCGCTTTGGACGCGTCTTCGATGGTGCAGATGTCGCCATTGACGATCACCGGGATGCCCACCGCGTCCTTGACCTTGCGGATGAACGCCCAGTCAGCGCTTCCCTTGTACATCTGGTTGCGGGTGCGGCCGTGGACGGTGATCATCTGCACGCCGATATCCTCGGCCATCCGGGCCAGGTCTGGGGCGTTGAGGCTGTTGTGGTCCCAGCCCATCCGCATCTTGACCGTAACCGGCACTTTCACGGCCTTGACCGTCGCTTCCATCAGCCGGACAGCGAGCGGGACTTCGCGCATCAAGGCGCTGCCTGCCAGCTGACCGACGACCTTCCTTACCGGGCACCCAAAATTGATGTCGATGATCGCCGCGCCGTTGCCTTCCTGGATCTTCGCCGCCTCGGCCATGCTGGCAGGATCGCAGCCGACCAGCTGCATCGAGACGGGCTCCTCGATCCGGTCCCACGCGGTTTTCTGGGCGCTCACCCGGGTCTCGCGGATCGCCGCCTCGCTCGCCACCATTTCGGTGACGTTGAGGCCCGAGCCGTAGCGGCGCACCAACGTGCGGAACGGCATGTCGGTGACCCCCGTCATCGGCGCGAGCACAACCGGCTCGGCAACCGTGACCGGGCCGATGGCAATCGGCTTCAGGGCCGGCGGAGGAGGAAGCGTAGTCATGATCGAGAGCATTGCCTAAATAATGGGCAAGCGCTTAGTGGATTGCCGAAAGCGCGTCCAGACCCTAAGCGAACGCCCCGATGGCCAGCCCTTCCCCCCTTCCTCCATTCGCCGCAATCGTGGTGGCCGCTGGCAAGGGTCTGCGGGTGGGCGGCGATACGCCCAAGCAGTTCCGTGACTGGCGCGGCAAGCCGCTGATCCGGCATTCGGTCGAGGCGTTGAAGGCTGCCGGAGCTGATCCGCTGGTGATTGTGATCGCAGCCGGAGCCGAGGCCCATGCCGAGGCGGCGCTGATGGGGATTGCGGGCCTGATCTTTGTCGCTGGCGGCGTCACTCGCCAGGATTCGGTGCGAAGCGGGCTTGAAGCACTTGCCGGTGCGGAGCCCGA
Organism: Porphyrobacter sp. TH134; assembly: GCF_002855495.1. Classification (GTDB taxonomy): domain Bacteria; phylum Pseudomonadota; class Alphaproteobacteria; order Sphingomonadales; family Sphingomonadaceae; genus Erythrobacter. The sequence goes on along the minus strand of NZ_PKRO01000029.1, from coordinate 11,422 downwards.
ATGCGTGCTGATCCATGATGCCGCCCGGCCCGATCTGCCCCATGACGTCATCATCCGCCTGATCGGCGCGCTGGCGCTGCATCCGGGCGTGATCCCGGTGCTGCCCGTGGTTGATAGCCTCGCAGTGGCCGATGCGAGCGGCACGATGAGTGGCAAAGCGAGCCGCGAAGCGTTGCGCCGCGTCCAGACCCCGCAGGCGTTCCGCTTCGACGCGATCCTCGCCGCGCATCGCGGTTGGGCCGGGCCGACCGACGCTGGCGATGATGCGCAAGTCCTGATGGCCAGCAAGGGTTCAGTCGCGCTGGTCGATGGCGATGAACGCCTGAAGAAAATCACTTTTGCCGAGGATTTCGTGAACGCTGCCACCCTCCCCGCTTTTCGTATCGGCCAAGGCTATGATGTCCACCGACTGGAGCCGGGCGAGGAGCTGTGGCTCGGCGGCGTGCTGATCCCCCATGACAAGGGCCTTGCCGGGCACTCCGATGCCGATGTCGCGCTCCATGCGATTACCGACGCTGTGCTTGGCGCGGTGGGTGAAGGCGATATCGGGACGCATTTTCCGCCCAGCGACCCGCAATGGCGCGGCGCGCGCTCGGGACAGTTCCTCGAACATGCCGTGGGTCTGGCCCGCGCGGCGGGGTACGCGGTGGCCAATGTCGACCTGACGCTGATTTGCGAAGCTCCGAAGATTGGCCCGCATCGCCCCGCGATGCGCGCTGAGGTCGCCCGCCTGATGGGCGTCGCCGAAAATGCGGTCAGCATCAAGGCGACAACCACCGAAAAACTCGGCTTCACCGGCCGCGGCGAAGGCATCGCTGCACAGGCCATCGTCCTTGTCTCGCTCGCATCGGAAGGAACCGCCACATGACCACCCGACTCATCGCGCCAGTACTCGCCCTGACCGCGCTAGTCTCATCCCAGGCGGCGCTTGCCCAGGCGCAGGCCTGCGTGGCCCCGGCTGATCTGTCGGACGGCTTTGTCTATGCCATGCCTATCGCCTTCGACGCGGCGCGCACCGCCTGCGCCAACCGGCTCGACCGCAACGGCTTTATGGCAACGCGCGGCGAGGCCTATGTCGCGGATTTCCGCGCCGGGCAGGACAAGGCATGGCCGGGTGCGTTCCGCCTGCTCCAGACCTTCATGGCGGACAAGGGCGATGCCGAAGGCGAAGAGAAAAGCGACCTCGATATCGGCGCAATGCTCGCAAACATGCCAGAAGAAGCGCTGCGCCCCTTTGTCGATGCGATGGTCGGCCAGATGATCGCTGACGGCATCAAGGGCGACAGCTGTGCCAAGGTCGAGCGCGGGCTCGAGCTTATCAGCCCCCTTCCCCGCGACAATGTTGGCGCGCTGGTGGCCTTTATTGTCGAGATTGCCGACCTCAAGGATCCGCCGATCTGCGGTCAGACCCAAGCGCCTGCTGCTGCGAAGTGATCCTCACATGACCAAATCGCTCCTCCCCGAAGATATCGCCGCGCTCGCCGCGCGCGTCATCGCCGAGAACGCTGCGCTGGGGCGGAAAGTTGCGTTGGCGGAAAGCTGCACGGGCGGCCTGGTCGCCGGGGCGCTGACGGAAATTGCCGGGTCATCAGCGGTTCTGGACCGCGGTTTCGTCACCTATTCCAACGAAGCCAAGATGGAAATGCTCGGCGTGGCGAGCGACATCATCGAAACCTTTGGCGCGGTATCGATTGCCTGCGCCTGGGCGATGGCCAAGGGCGCGCTTGACCGGTCGAAAGCGGATGTCGCTGTCGCGATCAGCGGCGTGGCGGGACCGGGAGGGGGCACAACGCAAAAGCCGGTGGGCACCGTGGTGTTCGCGCGCGTGGTGCGCAACGAAGTCGGCGAGCCGGAGGGCGAATTGCGCTTCTTCGAAGGCGGCGAAGGCCCGGACGGCCGCGCCGAAATCCGCCGTCAGGCGACGCTTTGCGCGCTGGAATTGTTGCTGCCGTAAAGCGCCGCGGCGCGGGTTTCAAACGCCTCGACCATCTTGCGGAAGGCCTTGTCGAAATATTGCCCGGCGATCCGTTCGAACAAGCGGTTCTTGAAGGTAAACTCGACGAGGAAATCGATCTCGCAGGTCCGGTCATCCACCGCGCGGAACGTCCACACATTGTCGAGATCGCTCAGCGGCCCGTCGACATAATGGACCGCAATCTCGCGTGCCCGGGCCTTGGTGACGCGTGAGGTAAAGCTTTCACGGATCGCCTTGAAGCCCACCACCATGTCAGCCACCATCTCGGTGTCGGAATTGGACCGCACGCGGGTCGCAATCACCCACGGCAGGAATTCGCCATAGCGGCCAACATCGGCGACCAGATCGAACATCTGTTCGGCGCTGTAGGGCAGGCGGCGGGTTTCGCGGATACCGGGCATCAGCCTTGCGCCTTGGCTCCGGCGCGCGACAGCTTTTCCTCGCGCGCGGCCCGCATCTTCGCAAAGTCATCACCGGCGTGATAGCTCGACCGGGTGAGCGGGGTGGCCGCGACCTGAAGAAAACCCTTGGCGCGGGCAATCGCGCCGTAAGCCGCAAAGGCCTTGGGCGTCACGAATTCTTCGACCGTCGCATGCTTGGGTGTGGGCTGAAGATATTGCCCCATCGTGATGAAATCGACTTCGGCTGAACGCATGTCGTCCATCACCTGATGCACCTCAAGCCGCTGTTCACCCAGACCCAGCATGATGCCCGATTTCGTGAAGATCAGCGGATTGTGGGCCTTCACCTCTTCCAGCAGCCTGAGCGAGGCGTAGTAGCGGGCACCCGGACGGATGGTGGGATAGAGCCGGGGGACAGTTTCGAGATTATGGTTGTACACATCCGGTCCCGCCTCGCAGATCATTTCCACCGCGCGGCGCATCTTGCCGCGGAAATCGGGAGTGAGGATTTCGATGGTGGTGTTCGGGGTGTTGCGCCGTAGCGCCTCGATCACCTTGACGAACTGGCTGGCGCCGCCATCAGGCAGATCATCGCGGTCGACGCTGGTGATGACGATGTGTTCCAGCCCCATCTTGGCCGCGGCAATGGCGGTATTTTCAGGCTCGAACGGATCGACCGCGCGTGGCATTCCGGTCTTGACGTTGCAGAAGGCACAGGCCCGGGTGCAGACATCGCCCAGGATCATCACCGTGGCGTGCTTCTTGGTCCAGCATTCACCGATATTCGGGCAGGCCGCTTCCTCGCACACGGTGTGCAAGTTCAATTCGCGCATCAGTTTGCGCGTTTCGTTGTACCCCTCGCTGACAGGCGCACGCACCCTGATCCAGTCAGGCTTGCGCTGGCGGGCGGGCCGATCAGGGGGCGATTGCGGCTGCGGCGTGCTGGCGAGGTCGTTCATACGGCGCCATTTAGGCGTGCGAAGGCCCCGCCGCAAGCACGCCGCTGGTTGCATTTACCAAAATCGATCCTCCCAAAAAAGCGAGCGCCGGACGGATGACCCGCCCGGCGCTCGTGAAAAACCGATTTTGTGATGAAGCGATCAGGCGCCCGCTGCCGGTGCAGCCGGGGCTGCTGCTGCGGATTGCGCGGCATAGGCGCTCCACAGCATCGCAACCGGCGCCCGCGTGCCTTCAACCTTCGCCAGCGTTTCGCGCGCGGCATCGGTGTTGCCCGAACCGATCTGAGCGATCCCCAGACGGGTGAGAGCAAGATTGCGGTCAACCCCTGCCATTGTCAGCGCACGCTCGTAGAACGTGGCGGCCTTGGCATATTCGCCGTAGCTCAGAAAGGTGTCGCCGGCGGCAACCACAGTCCGCAGCTGCGCCGCAGGTGCACTGGCATCGCGTTCGAGCGAAGGCAGCGCGGCGCGGTCTTCGGCGATCAAGCTGCTGGCGGTCTTCAGCTGTTCATCAACCCAGCTATCGCTCCCCTTGGGAATGGCGCCAGTGGAATTGGCTTCGTCGATCACCGACTTCACCTCCATCGGCAGGCGGCGCGTGTCGGCGGATTCGATATAGAAAATATAGTCGTTCTTGTCCTTGAGCGTGCCGACCCGCTTGCCAAGACGCAGCAGATCAAGCAGCACCGGACCGTCAAACTCATTGAGATTGCGGGTAAGGTTTACCGCATCGCGCCAATTGGTCGGGGTGGGATTGTCGCTGACCCAGCCCTGCACAAAGTCATAGACCTGCGGCACGATTTCGTTGGAATAGGCGACCGAAACCCCGCGGCGATACCACTTCTCGTCGACCGGCTGGCCCTGTGCCTTGCGCGCGGCGATGGCATCGCTGAGGTATTTGAGCCCTTCGGCGTTGCGGTCTTCCGAAAAATACAGCTCGGCCATGTTCATCTGCAGGTCCGAGACCGTCAGATTGGGCATGCTGTAATTCAGGTCGATCGCTTTTTGCAGATAGGTGCGGGCCTTGTCATACTGCTTCAGGGAATTGGCGAGCTGAAATGCGACCAGATTAAACCGGCCCACTTCCTCGGTTTTGATCTTGCCGCTTGCGAGCATCATCTCGACGCCCTGGAATTGCAGCGGAACATCGTTTCCGGTCACGCCAGCATTGAAAATCAGACCGCCAAGCGCCTGCTGCTCGTCCGGCGAAACGGCAAGCGGGGTGAGCGCTGTAATCTGCGGCTTGAGCGCGGCCAGATCCGCACCCGGCGCCTTGATCGCGGCTTCAATGGGCTGGTAGCCAGCGACAAATTCCTTGGAATAGACGGGCTTGGCCGCTTCGGCCTTGTCATCCTTCTTTTTCTTCTGGGCATAGGCCGCATCAGCAAAACCCGGCACCGCGAGCACCGCTGTGCCGCTCGCGATGGCGACAGCCAGTGCAAGCTGACGCGCAAGGCCGGTGGCCGAACGCTGATGACTACGGGGCGAAGACAAATTGGTCACTGCATCCTCCACAACTAGTGCAGGCACCTGCCAAAATCGGCGGGCGCGCTGCCTGAATTCCGTCCCAGCCTTTGAACGGCTCGCACGGGATTTGCAATTCCCGCTAGGTGGGCCGTGCTGAACGGTCTTTGAATGCCAACACAGCGATTGGCAGACAAACAGGGTTGCAAATGTGGAAAAAAACTCTCCGTTCGCGCTGTGTTCCCGGGGTAAGGTGGCGAAACCCACGGCAAGTGCCTAGATAGGAATTGATCACCGGCCCTGATAGGGCCCGGCCCGCCAATGCGGCATCAGATTACAAACAGAAACGGCCCAGACCTTGAGCGACGATAGCGACATTCTCGATTCCCCTGCCCCGGTGCCGATGAGCGGTTACGACCGCATCGACATCGTCGACGAGATGAAGTCGAGCTATCTCGACTACGCGATGAGCGTCATCGTCAGCCGCGCGCTGCCTGATGTGCGCGACGGCTTGAAGCCGGTTCATCGGCGCATTCTGTTCGCCAGTCAGGAAGGCGGCTTTGTCGCAGGCAAGCCCTACCGCAAATCCGCCAAGATCGTCGGCGACGTGATGGGTAACTATCACCCCCACGGCGACAGCGCGATTTACGACGCGCTCGCCCGCATGACCCAGCCCTGGTCGATGCGCGTGCCGCTGATCGATGGTCAGGGCAATTTCGGCTCGATGGACCCCGATCCGCCGGCCTCGATGCGCTACACCGAAGCGCGCCTTGCACGGGTGGCGAATTCGCTGCTCGACGATCTCGACAAGGACACGGTCGATTTCACCGATAACTACGACGGCAGCCGCAAGGAGCCGACGGTTCTGCCGGCGCGCTTCCCCAATCTGCTGGTCAATGGCGCGGGCGGGATCGCGGTCGGCATGGCGACCAACGTGCCGCCGCACAACCTTGGCGAAGTGATCGACGCCTGCTTTGCCTATATGGACAATCCCGCGATCACTTCCGAAGAGCTGATCCAGTATATCCCCGGTCCCGATTTCCCCACCGCGCCGCTGATTTTGGGCACCCACGGCGCGCGGCAGGCTTACACCACCGGGCGCGGGTCGATCCTGATGCGCTGCCGTCACGAGATCGAAAGCACGCGCGGCGCCAAGAGCGAAGGGCGCGAGAGCATCGTCTTCACCTCAATCCCCTATCAGGTGGGCAAGAACGCGCTGGTCGAGAAGATCGCCGATGCCGCCAAGGAAAAGCGGATCGAAGGCATCGCCGACATCCGCGATGAAAGCTCGCGCGAGGGCGTGCGGGTGGTGATCGACCTGAAGCGCGATGCCACGGCCGATGTGGTGCTCAATCAGATCTGGCGGCACACCCCGGCGCAATCCTCGTTCCCGGCCAACATGCTGGCGATCCGCGGCGGACGCCCGGAAACGCTGCGCCTGCGCGATTTCATTTCGGCGTTCATCACCTTCCGCGAGGAGGTGATTACGCGCCGCACCAAGTACGAACTCGCCAAGGCGCGGGAACGCGCGCACCTCTTGCTGGGTCTGGTGGTCGCCGTCTCCAACCTCGATGAGGTGGTGGCGATGATCCGGTCGGCCCCCAACCCGGCCGAAGCCCGCGCCCGGCTGCTCGCCAAGCTCTGGCCGATTGGCGACATCGCGCAATATATCCAACTGGTCGAAGCGATCGAGCCCTCGGCCGATCAGGAAGGCGGCACCTATCGCCTGTCCGAACGGCAGGTGAAGGCCATTCTCGAACTGCGTTTGCACCGCCTGACCGCCCTGGGCCGCGACGAGATTGGAGGAGAATTGCAGGGGCTGTCGGTTGCCATCGAGGAATACCTCTCGATCCTTGCCGACCGGGTGAAGCTGTACGGCGTGATGCGCGAGGAACTGGCCGAAATCCGCGCCACCTACGCCACCCCGCGCCTGTCCGAAATCGCGCCGGCCTGGGATGGTCTGGAAGACGAAGACCTGATCGAGCGTGAGGAGATGGTCGTCACCGTCACCCACGGCGGCTATATCAAGCGGACAGCGCTCGACACCTTCCGGGCGCAGGCGCGCGGCGGCAAGGGCCGCAGCGGCATGGCGACCAAGGACGAGGACGCGGTGGTCGAACTCTTCGTCACCAGCACCCACAACCCCGTGCTGTTCTTCACCAACACCGGCCGCGTTTACCGCATGAAGGTGTGGAAGCTGCCCGAAGGCGGCCCCCAGACCAAGGGCCGCCCGATGGTCAACCTGTTGCCGCTTGGCGATGAGGAGCGCGTCACCAACGTGCTGCCTTTACCCGAGGATGAGGCAAGCTGGGCCAATCTCAACATCGTGTTCGCCACCGAACAGGGCATGGTGCGGCGCAATTCGATGGACGCCTTTGCCAATATTCCCACCGCGGGCAAATACGCGATGGGCTTTGTCGAAGGATCGGGCGACCGGCTGATCGGCGTGCAGTTGCTGACCGAAGAGCAGCAGATCTTCCTCGCCAGCGATTCCGGCAAGGCGATCCGTTTCTCCGCCACCGACGCGCGCGAAACCAAGAGCCGCACCGGCATCGGCGTGCGCGGCATGGCGCTGAAGGGCGGCGCGAAGGTGGTCAGCATGGCGGTGCTCGATCCGCTCACCGCCGACATGGAAACGCGCGAGGCCTATGTCCGCGCGGCGGCGTGGAAGAACAATGACGCTGTTTCCACCCTCCCCGCAGACCAGGTGGCCGCGATGGCGGCGGGCGAGGAGTTCATCCTAACCATCACCGCCAATGGCTATGGCAAGATTTCCTCGGCCTATGAATACCGCACCACTTCGCGCGGCGGGCAAGGGATCACCAATATCGGCACGCCTGACAGCAATCCGGAACGTAACGGCCCGGTGGTCGCCAGCTTCCCGGTCAAGCATGGATCGCAGCTGATGCTGGTGACCGATCAGGCCAAACTGATCCGGCTCGGCATTGATTTCCGGCACTTGACCCCCGGCGGGTTCGAGACGCTCAAGGGCTTCTCGATTTCCGGGCGCGGATCATCGGGTGTGCGCATCTTCGATGTTGCCAAGGGCGAACACATTGTCGGCGCAGCGCTGATCGACGAGACGGACGAACCTGAAAATCCCGCCGAGGAGGCAATCGCCGCAGAATTGGCCAGCGATAGCGAGCCGCCCGTCACCTGACGGGCTGCTCGCCCCGCAAACACTGCACGATGCCGGTCGTGATCATCAGCTGCCCTGCGTAGTAGAGCGGCCAGATCAGCAGCGTCGGCAGGGGCTCCAGATCCACCGGCCCCATGCGCGCAAAGATCAGCCAGTCGCTCACCACAAACAGCACCGCTCCGGTGCCGACGCGGTAACGCGGATAATGGCTCATCCACGCAGCGGCGGCCATTGCGCCAAGGAAGCTGGCGTAGATCGCAATCTGCTCGTCTCCGCTCAACACATAGCTAACCAGCGGCGTGCCGATCAGCAGGGCGGCGCCCATCAGCTTTTGGGTGGGTGACGGGCGCTTGTGCCGATTTCTGAGATAGAGCCCCACAGCAACCACATGGGCTGCCGCGAACAACGCGCCGCCGGTCAGGAAATCAAGCTCGATGGCAACATCCCCGGCTGAAGCCAGCACCAGCGCCGCCACCAGCAACATGCCATCGATCCCGCGCCGACCGTGCGGCACGCGCAGCAGCGCATAAAGCGCCAGCAATCCGACAGATGCCCCCTTGGCGAGCAACCCCCAGGTGCCCTCGAACACCGGATTATCGCTCAAAAAATAAAACGCGGTCGCTGCCGTGATGCTGGCGAGCAGCCACGGTCTTTGCTCGATCAGCGCCTGCTTGGCCATTCTCGCTGTTCCCGTCTGTGAGACCCCTCGGGGGTTGCAGGCGGGCTAACACGCAATTACCTGCCCCGCCATGACCATGAATGCGACGATGCACGATGTGCACATCATAGGCGGCGGCCTCGCCGGAAGCGAAGCGGCCTGGCAGCTGGCACAGCGCGGCGTGCGCGTGCGTCTGTCGGAGATGCGCGGGTCAGGCGACATGACACCGGCCCACCAGACCGATGGGCTGGCCGAAATGGTATGCTCCAATTCCTTCCGCTCGGATGATGACACGAAGAACGCGGTCGGGCTGCTGCATCATGAAATGCGCGAATTGGACAGCCTCATCATGCGCGCAGGCGAGGTTGCCCGGGTGCCCGCCGGCAGCGCCATGGCGGTGGACCGCGATGTTTTCTCGGCGGAAGTTGAAAAGGCGCTGGTCAGCCACCCCAACGTGACCATCGTACGCGAACGGATCGATGCCCTGCCCGCCTCCGGCCTCACCATCGTCGCCACCGGGCCGCTCACGGCCGAAGCGCTGGCAGGCAGCATCGTGCGTGCCACCGGGGCAGAACGCCTCGCGTTTTTCGATGCAATCGCACCGATCATCCATCACGACAGCATCGACATGTCGAAATGCTGGATCCAGTCGCGCTGGAACAAGACGACTGCCGCCTCGAGGGAAGGCGGTGATTATATCAACTGCCCGATGAACGAGGAGCAATACCGCGCCTTCCACCGCGGGTTGATCGAAGGCGAAAAGTCCGAGTTCAAGCAGTGGGAAAAGGACACGCCCTATTTCGATGGCTGCATGCCGATCGAAGTGATGGCCGAACGCGGGGTTGAAACGCTGCGGTACGGCCCGATGAAGGGCGTGGGGCTGGACAACCCCTTCGATGTGACGCCCGAATTCCCGCAAGGGCGCTGGCCCTATGCCGTGGTGCAGCTGCGCCAGGACAACAAGCTGGGCACGCTGTGGAACATGGTCGGCTTTCAGACAAAGCTCAAATACGCCGCCCAGATCGAGCTGTTCCGCACCATTCCGGGGCTGGAGAATGCCGAATTCGCGCGGCTTGGCGGCCTGCACCGCAACACCTTCCTCAATTCGCCCGAAGTGCTCGACCGCCAGCTCCGCCTCAAGGCCGCACCGCATATCCGCTTTGCCGGGCAAGTGACGGGGTGCGAGGGCTATGTCGAAAGCGCGGCCATCGGGCTGGTTGCAGGCATGATGACGGCGGCAGAGCTGGCCGGGCGCGATTGGCAGCCCCTGCCCGCGACCACGGCGCTGGGTGCATTGCTCAGCCACATCACCGGCGACGCCGACGCGGCCACGTTCCAACCGATGAACGTCAATTTCGGCCTGTTCCCCCCGCTCCATGAGGTCGGAAAGAAAGTGCGCAAGGAAGCCTATACGGACCGCGCCAAGGCCGATCTTGCGCGGTGGATCAATGCGGCGCGCGAGGTGGTGCCGGCCTGACAGCCTAACACTTGCAGCCCGGCTTCTTCACGACAGGCTTGGGCGCGGTTGTCGCAAATTCGCGCGGGGTCAGGCGGCCATTGCCATCCTTGTCAGCCTCGGCAAAGCGATCGACGGTGGTGACCGCCCATTCTTCGAAGGTCAGCAGATTGTTGCCATCCTTGTCGAGCGCCCGGAACCCTTCGGTGCGCGATGAGAGCATTTCATCGCGGGTGATCAGCCGGTCACGGTTGCGATCATAGCGAAAGAAGCGCTGTTCTTCGCGGCTCAGTTCGCTGAGTTCGGGGGGCGCGGGGCCTTGAAGGCTTCCGGGATCGGCGATCGGCAAAGCCGCAGGATCAGGTGCCGGGACCGCTGGCGGCGGCGGCGGCGGCGCGCCTTCTTCAATCGCCGCGCGGCCTTGCCACCAGAAGACGCCGATCCCTGCCAGAACCAGCCCGCCCATCACTCCCAGCACTGCCTGTCGCAAGGGTCTGCCCCCCTATTTTGCGGTCCGTGCTGCGTAAGTATACGGAATTACAGCCGAAGGATAGCGCCCCGCAACGCTGCCAGCGGCGCGCCTCGGCCATCCATCAGGGGGCGCCCGCCGCGTCGCAGCGCGCGCTGGGCCAGTGCCTCGAGCGCGCCAACCCCTCGCCATTCGCGCGGCATCCGGCGCGGGGCACCGGATTGCTGGAGGCCGGCCGTTACCAGCACGCTGCGCTCCGCTGGGTCCGACACCCCGGCTGCGGCATCTGCCAAGGCCCAGCACTGTCCCGCCGCAGCCAGTCTTGGCGCAACCTCTGCTGCGCCCGGACCAGATCCGAGGTGGGCGAAAAACGCGCCGCGCCCACGTGCAAATGCTTCGGCCTCATCCTGCCCAAGCTCTGGCGTTGTGACCATGATTTCCCAGGCGTCTACCATCTCAAGCAGGCTGGTTTCATGCCCGGCAAAATGGTGGCCAATGGCATCTAGAACGGCATCGCCGCGCGGACGGTCTGCCACAGGTCTCCCCAGCGCATCGCGCCACCACGCCAACCGCATCTGGCCCAGCATCGGTTCCGTGGTGCGCGCCACGATCCGCGCCAGTCTGCGATCAAGCTGCAACCCTGTGCGCAGCCGCTCACGCACTGCAGGATGGCTCCAGGCCAGCGCAAGCTCAGCCTCGGGCGGAAGGGTCTCAAGCGAAGTGCTGGCCATGACCCGCGCCTAACCGGGGTCGTACACCCTTGGCAAGCAAACTGTCCCTTCACGAGACGCCGCACTGCAACAAGTGTTGAAGGACAGTTCACAGGAGCCGTAAGGCGACATCCAGCTTTACGAGGTGTCGCCTTGGCCTGATCGATTTCCCGGCGGATGGTCTTCCGGGA
>NZ_PKRO01000028.1 GCF_002855495.1 Porphyrobacter sp. TH134 | reverse complement strand
CCGCTCGGGCTACGCCCTCCCAGCGCTCGCCAAGGCGCGGATCAAGTGGCCTGATTTTGCGCCGCCCAATGGCCGACTTTTACTCCGCCGTTGACAATGGGCAATTCGCTCCGAATTTTGGCTTTCCGAATATGGTCAATCGCTCCCCGTTCGAAAGGCGCGACAGCGCAATCCTGCCCCCCTGATATTGAATGGCCACGGCGTTTCGATGCGAGTTGAAAGCGGCGCATTGGTCATTCGAGATGGTTTTACCCATTACCCGCAAAAGCAAATCCGATATCGGTTTTTCCCTCGCGACTTCGAATTGCCGACACGGATAATGTTGCTGGACGGCAGCGGCACCCTTTCCTTTGATGTGCTGTCATGGCTGGCAGATCAAGGCGTGGCCCTTGCCCGGATCAAATCCAATGGTGACGTTGCGATTGTCGCCAGCGGCGCGGGTTATGCTGGCGACCGTCAAAAGGTCGAATGGCAACTGGCCATGCGGGCGGACATGGCCAAACGCCTCGGCTTCGCCGCAGACCTTATCCGGCGCAAAATCGCATCAAGCATCGCAACGCTAGAAGACCATATCCCGCCGTCGAAATTGCGCGATATGGCGGTAGCCAAAGCCCACGCCGGAATTGAGCGGCTAGAGCGTGAAACCTTCGCCGACATGAACGCCATATTCGCCATCGAAGGCGAGTGCGCATCGGCCTATTTCCGTTCGTGGCAGGGTCTGCCCGTTCAATGGAAGGGCATCACGCGTCGCCCAATCCCGCAAGATTGGCACGCTTACGGACTGCGCAGCTCACTTGCGACCGGCGTGAAGGCCGAAAACCGCAACGCTTCGCACCCGGTCAATGCAATGCTGAATTATGCCTACGCGGTGAAGCTGGCAAAGGTGCAGATCGAAGCCATCGCTGATGGATATGATCTTACGATTGGGATCATGCACAACAGCAAGCGGGGCAGTCACGCATGGGCGCTCGACATGATCGAATTGGAGCGCTCTGCCGTGGATGCGAAAATCCTGCAACTCGTGCGCGACCACACCTTTGCCCCGGCTGATTTCATTCTGCGCAAGGATGGCTGTTGCAGGCTATCGCCGCAGCTTGCGCGGGTGGTGGCAAGTTTATTCTCCTGAATCGCTTGCCCAGCCGATTTTGGGGACGAAAGGTTTAAAATTCATAGGATTTTTCCCGAAGGCTCGCTCGTCTGCGAACTCTGCATGCTCGCTGTCCAGCAGGCGTTCGACGGGTAGATTATCAAAGAGCTCAAAGTGGTCTGCATAATGTCGGAAAGCCTGCCCGGCGACCGAGATATTATTGTAAAAAAGTATCAGCAACTCTTGATCTGAAAGTTGCGACCTTAACAATTTTGGGTAGAATTCTTCTTGGATTTCACTTTGTTCAATGAAACGGAAAAAATTATATAAGAACCTAAAATAATGACCAAGCTCCGTCTTGGCATCTTTCCAAAATAAAAAATATGACAGCTCAGAAATTTCCTTTTTTGAATTTTTATCCTTTAATTTTTCGTAATTTTCCCGATATATTCTTGTAAATCTTGTATAAAATATGCTGAAAGCATCGCGCCCTTTTGTGATATTTCCACTATCTTTGTTGATAAGATCAATAGAATCCAAAATCGAATTGTGTAGTTTTAGCATTTCAAAAAATGTGTTCTCGAATGATTGTTTCTTAAGAGTACTATCTTGTTTCTCTAAGGCTGTTGCGGATCGCTCCAGTTCTTTACGGGTAAGCGAAAGTTCTTGGCGTTGCAGCCAAATAGTAATCAAAACTGCAAAAAAAGTTATGAAAGTTAGTATCGGGTTGAGCAAGCCTCCCGTGAAATCGCCCCATGCCCCAAGGCTCTTGTACGACTCGACGTTCTGATAACCAATTATCAGAACGCCTGCGATCACTGCCGTAGCGACAAAAGAGAGCAGCCACAGTCCGTAAGTAAATGGTGTACTTGCCTCGGGGTCAGCGCCTTCGGTGGGCTTGATCCACGCTCCACGGACATAATCATCAGTCATATTGCCCCCTGCACTCTCTAGATCGACAAATGCAAACTTTGACCGTCTAATGCAAGGCACTGATAAACTGGGGGACCCTAGATCATTGTGGTCGGAAGCAAGCTTTCCCTGAGCATTCGCTATACCCCCCGTGCTTGACACGGGGCTTGGCTACCTTTGCTAAGTCTCGGGCGCGAACCATTGCTCCCACAGATCGTCCCATTCGGGATTGTCTGCTTCGATCAGCGCAAACTTCCATTCGCGCCGCCATTTCTTGACGAGCTTTTCGCGGGCGATGGCGCCTTCGATGGTATCGTGACGCTCGACATAGACGAGGCGCGTCTTTGCGAAGTCAGCGACATGGCGTGAACCTCTGCCCTCGCGGTGCTGATAAACCCGAGCGAGCGCGTCTGCGGTCACGCCGACATACATCCCGCCGCGATAGCGGTTTGCCATGATGTAGACCCAGCCACCCTGCTCCATACACCGCGTATCGCGCCAACGCCGAAGGAAGAAAAGCCAAGCCCCGTGTCAAGCACGGGGCGACGGTCAAGGGTGATGGCAGCAGTCCACCCAAAAACGGTCATTCGTGAGTGAACACGCTCGCCCTCAAAGCGGACGCTTCGCGCTACCCTAAACGTCCTCGAAGTTCGGCTTGCGGCGCTCCATTTCGGCCATGACTGCTTCGACCTGATTGCGGCTGCGCATAATTGCGTGCTGCTCGATGCTTTCTTCGAGCAGGATCGCATCGGTCTCACGCTCCCACATTCCCGCCTGAAGTCGCTTGGCCGCACGGATCGCGTGCGGGTTCTTGAGCGCGATCTGGCGGGCAATGGCAAAGGCACGCTCGCGCGGGTTTTCGTCGACATAAGTCGCAAGGCCCAGCGCCTGGGCTTCCGCGCCAGTGAATTCGCGGTTGGTGTAGATCAGTTCGCGCAGCACATCCTCGCGCACCAGACCGCGCCACAGCACGTAACCGCCCATATCAGGCACCAGACCCCACTTCATCTCCATGATCGCCATGCGGGTTGTGGGATGGACGACGCGGATATCAGCGCCGCTGGCAATCGCCAGCCCGCCGCCAAAGCATACGCCATGAACGGCCGCGATGACCGGAACGGGAAGCTTGCGCCATTGCATCGCCACTTGCTGCGCGCGGTTGGCGTTGCCGTAAGTGCGCTCCGTCAGACTTGGCTCGTCCTCAGGCACCTTGCGCGAAAAATTGGACAGGTCGAGCCCGGCACAAAAGGCCCGGCCTTCGCCCGATAGCACCACCGCCCGCAGGCCCTTCATCCGCTGGAGCGTGCTGCCTGCCTCAATAATGCGCTGAAACATCTCCGGATCGAGCGCGTTCATCTTGTCGGCCCGTGCAAAGCGGACTTCGGCGACGCCGTCGTCGCCCAGTTCTATGGCAACGCGGTCGTTGGCGATCGTGGTGGCAGTAGCGGACATGGTGCAGTGATCCCTCGCGGCCTATATTTTGCAGGAGATTGACCCAACTGCCGGACGCTGTCCAGAGCGCTCTAGCCTGCGCCAGCCGCCCCAGCCCCGCCGGAAAGATCGGTCGGTGCCGGCACGACGAGGACGTAGCCTCCCTCGGCATGCGTCCCAATCAGCGAGGCGAGGCCTACAGCGTCAAGTTTGACGCCGATCCGCAGAACACAAGCTGCCACACTTTGGCAGATGGTGTCGGACGGCAGGCCCCAAGCCTCTGCCAGCAACTGCGCTTCGGTCAGCAGCGCCCCCGGCTGCTGAGCCAACCGCCACAGCAGCGCAAATTCGCGGGGGTGCAAGCCAAGCCAGCGGTCATCAACCCGGCCGTCCCGATGAAACAGATCAAGCGTAACATCACCAGCCTCGCGGAACCGCGGGCCTGTCACATCGCAGGCCGAAAAGTGGTCGGGATGCAGAACCGCGTTCACAGCAACCCTCCTGCACGCATTGAATAGACGGCATTTTCGGTGAAAATTAGATGATCGATCAGCGCGATGTCTAGCGCACGCGCCACGTCGGCGAGGCGGCGGGTGGCCGCGATGTCGCAGCCGCTGGGCCGACAATGGCCCGAAGGGTGACTATGCGCCAGGACAATACCGGCCGCATCAAGGCGGAGCGCGTGCCCCAACAAGGTGCGCATGCGCAGCACCAGCATGCTCATCGTGCCGAGGCCGCACGGTGCATCGCCCACCCATGTGCTGCGCGAATCGACGAAAATCGCATGCCCGCGCTCGTGCGTGGCTGGCGGCGCCAGCACGATCCTGCGCAAATAGGTGACCATGCAGGCCGTTTCGTCTTCCTGCGGGCCTGCCCTGTCCCATGCAACCGGGCGGGGAAGCGTCAGGATCGGCATGTTGGCAGGCGCCGGGCGGCGTGAGCGGCGGGCATGAAATATCTCCTGTAACGCTACATCCGGAACCAGCGCAGGCCGGGTGGGGCCGCGCGCCATTCACGGTAGGGGCCAAAGCGGTGCTCGCGCCGCCAATGACGCAAGCAGCCGCCAAGCAGCAGCAAGAGTTGGCAATAGGACGGACCGATGATCAACACCGCGATCGCGAAGGGCGTGACGGTATCGACCATCGACTGAACCGCATGAGCGACAACCGCAACCAGTTGAAAACCGGCGATCCACAGCGGGTAATTGCGGTTGGCGTTGAGCGCGATGGCAACAAATTGCACAGCGGCAAACACATCGATCAGGAACATGACGGGCGCATAGGGCCCGACCTCGGCAGCGCCCAGATCAAGCCACCAGACCACATAGATCGGCAGCACCATTGTCGCCAGGAAGGTGCCGATCAACCAACGCTCCGGGCCACCGCCCCAGCGCCAGATCGCCGCTGCAAGCAGGAAGGCAGTCAGGTGCTGCGCAGTAGCCCGGTAAGTGTTGAAGAGCTCGGCCCAATCCATCATTCGTTCACGCCTGCGCCAACTCCCGCACGGACGTGGGCATGGCCGCCAGATCGGCTTCACTGAAAACAGTCGGCATGCCGGTATCGCCGCCGGCATGGACCCGCGCGACCTTGCTGAGTTCGTCGTGCACCCGCAGCAGGCTGGTGGACATCGCCAAGGCCTGGCTTTCAGCCTCGGTCAGCCGCACCAGTGCACGCTGTCCGGTATGGACCTCGATAACCGGGTTCTGGCGGGCAGCAAGCATGGCCTGCTTCAACCGAGCCATGGCGATGATCGATTCATCGGCAAGCGCTTCGGCTTCGCGGATCAGTTTCTTGAGATTGTAGGCATCAGCGTGGATCCGATCTTCCATTCTTGTTCTCCAGCGCTGCCGGTGCTCACCCGGCTACGACCTTTTGCTCCGCAGAGTAGGTGGTTCTGCCCTCCGTCGCCGCGCTGAGCGCCACGGCTGCGGTGACCGCAAGGACCACCGAAGCCAAGACGCCCGATGCGATTCCGACAATCGCTGCCAGACGAAACAGGACGGCATGCTCACCATCGAGCACTCCGGGGACGACCTTGGGTTCGCCTGGTTTCAGCCATGGCACCTGTTCCATCAGAGGCAGGGCATCGTTGAGAACCAGTTGACCGGGATCGTCCCGGCCAACGAAATCAGTGAGATCAGTCGCAGCGTTAATCTGAGTTTTTGTGTATGCAGCTTGGCTGTAGGGGTTCAGAAAATCTGCATTTTCTATAGTATGTAAATGCTTTTCCGAAGAATCTTCAATTCCGTCGGCAACGCGCGTGACGCGGTAATTTTCCACCAGTTCGCCCAGACTTGCGGCCGTATAGACATCCTTGAGGGCGCGGATGTGCTGGTTGATCCGCGTCTCGGACACGCCAAGCTCTTGTGCGATCACCTTGATCGGCACCCGCCGGTCAATGCGTTCCATCACGGCCCGCTGCCTGTCAGTAAGCCGCCGCGCGGCTCCGGACGTCATGCCCCTCTCCTTCATTTGTTTGCCGCAGGTTACACACAAACTAACGCGGAACGGATGGGATTTCTCCCATTTTGGATCAGAAACATCAGCAAATAGAAAGTCGGTCTAGCCGCCGGGACTGTTGACACCGACCGACTGGAGATAACGCTTGATGTTGCGCGCGGCCTGACGGAGCCGTTGTTCGTTCTCCACCATCGCGATCCGGACATAGCCCTCGCCGTTTTCGCCATAGCCAACGCCTGGGGCGACAGCGACCTGCGCCTCGGTCAGCAACTGCTTGGAAAACTCGAGGCTTCCCATCGCTTTCAACGCTGGCGGCAGCGGCGCCCAGGCGAACATCGAGGCGGGCGGCGGTGGAATGTCCCATCCGGCACGGCCAAAGGCTTCGACCATCACGTCGCGGCGCTTGTGATACAGCGCACGGTTGGTGTCGATAATGTCCTGCGGACCATTAAGCGCGGCGCAGGCCGCGGCCTGGATCGGCGTGAAGGCGCCGTAATCGAGATAGGATTTGACCCGCGTCAGCGCCGCGATCAGCTGTTTGTTGCCGACCGCAAAACCCATCCGCCAACCGGCCATCGAATAGGTCTTCGACATCGAGGTGAATTCGATCGCAACGTCCTTGGCCCCTTTCACCTGCATGATCGAAGGGGTGGGCTTGCCGTCGAAATACAGTTCGGAATAGGCCAGATCGCTCACCACCCAGACCTGGTTCTCCTTGGCCCACGCCACCAGCCGTTCATAGAACGCCAGATCGACG
The DNA here is from genome assembly GCF_002855495.1 of Porphyrobacter sp. TH134. GTDB lineage: Bacteria > Pseudomonadota > Alphaproteobacteria > Sphingomonadales > Sphingomonadaceae > Erythrobacter. The sequence continues at coordinate 34,627 of NZ_PKRO01000028.1, read as the reverse complement.
ATTTCGGACGTGGGGTTGGACGGATAGCTCACCACCAGCACACTCGGGCGCGGCACGGTGTAATTCATCGCGCGTTCGAGCGATTCCCAATAATGCTCGTCCGGGGTCGTCGGCACCGAACGGATCGTCGCGCCGGCGATAATGAAGCCGAAGGTGTGGATGGGGTAGCTGGGATTGGGAGCCAGCACGACGTCGCCCGGCGCGATAATCGCGGTCGCAAGGCTGGAGAGGCCTTCCTTCGACCCCATCGTCACCACCACCTCGGTATCAGGATCAAGCTCGACCCCGAACCGGCGGCCATAATAGCCTGCTTGCGCGCGGCGCAGACCGGGAATGCCTTTCGACTGCGAATAGCCGTGAGCATCGGGTTTGGCCGCCACTTCGCACAGCTTGTCGATGACATGCTGCGGCGGGGGCTGATCGGGGTTACCCATGCCAAGATCGATGATGTCCTGCCCTGCCAGCCGCGCGGCATGACGCATGGCGTTGACTTCCGCGATCACGTACGGAGGCATGCGCTTCATGCGGTAGAACTGGTCATTCATCGTCTGTCATCACCCTGTCTTGGGCCGGTATGATGGGACCGGCGCTTTTCTCCCTAGGCGAAACTCTCCGCAGGTGGGAAGGCGTTTTTGGGTGAGTTGCGGGCGAGCCGGATAAGCGGCACTACTGCGGCGGCGCGATGGAAAAGGGACGATTGAGGGCAATGGCACAAGATAGCGACCCGATGGCGGCAACGACCGAGGGCCTCAAGAGCTTCTTCGATATGCAAGGCAACGCCATGCGCGAGATGCTGTCCGGGCAGGGCCTGGATGCGCTTTTGGGCGCGGGCATGAAAGGGGCGATGGACCCGGCAGACCTGACGCAATGGGCCGCGACCGCCACGCAGCTTCAACAGCTGTGGCTCGATTTTGCCACGCATCAGGCACAGGCTGCTGCCGACAAAGCTGCCAAAGGCGGAGCAGGAAGTGCCAACATGCTCGACCCGGCGCAGTGGCTGGTGATCTCGCAGTCGATGCTTGGCCAGATGCCCAAAGGGATGTTCGAGGCCTCGGCCAAACTAGCGCAGGACCAGATGCAGCTGTGGTCAGGCGTGATGCAAAGCTTCGTTGCCGGCGCGACAGGGGGCAAAATGGGCGATGCGCCCGATGCCGCCGCGCTGCCCAAAAACGATCGCCGGTTTGCCGATCCGGCCTGGCGCGAGCACCCCGCCTTTCTGCTGCTGCATCAGACCTATCTGATGCTGGCCGACTATTTCAAATCGAGTGTGCGGCAGATGGACGGGCTTGACCGGGCCAAGCGCCAGCAGCTGGAATTTGCCGTGAGCGCGCTGGCGGAAGCGATGAGCCCGGATAACTTCCTCGCCCTCAACCCCGCCGTCATGAAACGCACGATGGAAACCAAGGGCGCCAATCTGGTGCGCGGGATGCAGCATCTGATAGGCGATCTGAAGCGCGGACAGTTGACCCATACTGATCCCAATGCGTTCCGGCTGGGCGAAAACCTGGCGGCAACCCCGGGCAAGGTCGTCCACGAAACGCCGATCTTCCAGCTGATCCAGTACAGCCCCACAACCGAGACCGTGCTGGAGGTGCCGCTGATCATCTTCCCGCCGTGGATCAACCGATTCTACATCCTCGACCTCACGCCCAAGAAAAGCTTCATCAAATGGGCGGTGGATCAGGGGATCACCGTGTTCGTGGTCAGCTGGAAATCGGCGGACGAGACGATGGGCGATGTGGTGTGGGACGATTACGTCCGCGCCCAGATGGAAGCGATCGACCATGTGCGCGCGCGGCTCGATGTGCCGGCTGTCCACACCATCGGTTACTGCGTGGCGGGGACGACACTGGCGGCAACGCTCGCGATCCTGTCGCGCCGCGGCGAGGCGGACAAGGTCAAATCCGCCACCTTCTTCACCGCGCAGGTCGATTTCGAGAAGAGCGGCGATCTCAAGAATTTCATCGACGATGGCCAGCTCGAAATGATCGGGCAGCTGTCGCCGCATGGTTACCTCGACGGGCGCTATCTCGCGGCCGCGTTCAACGCGCTGCGGGGCCGTGACCTGATCTGGAACTATGTGGTGAACAACTACATGATGGGTGAAGATTACCCCGCCTTCGATCTGCTCCACTGGAACGGCGACGTCACCAACCTGCCCTCCAAATGGCACAATGCCTATTTGCGCGATCTCTACCGCGACAACAAGCTGGTGGTGCCCGACGCGCTGGAGGCGGACGGCACGCCGATCGATCTGACGCGCGTGGCCACGCCCAGCTTCGTTCAGGCTGGGCGGGAGGACCATATTGCGCCGGCTGAAAGCGTGTGGCGCATTACAAAGCATTTCACCGGGCCGATGGAATTCCTGCTGGCGGGCTCCGGCCATATCGCAGGTGTCGTCAATCCACCCGCGGCGGGGAAGTACCAGTATTGGGTCGGCGATAGCGCTGCGCCTTCCTTGAAGGATTTCGTCGCAGGCGCGACCGAGCATCCGGGCAGCTGGTGGCCGCACTGGCTGGAATGGCTGCACCGCCAGTCCGACACGCGCGTTCCTGCAACGGGCAAGCGCATGCCCGGCGGCAAGGGTGATCCCGCGATCGAAGACGCACCGGGGCGCTATGTGAAGACGCGGTGACGGCGGCCCTGCCCAGCACGGCTATGCTGATCGGACTGCCAAGCTATTGAACCTGCAAACTTTCGTACATTTTTGTGCAGTGCACAAAATGGCTTGACTTCGCATTTGCATTCACTATTTTGTGCAATGCAACATGAAGCGAGGTCATCATGTCCGAAGTTGAAACCAATGCCGCAGAAGTGAAAGCCCCGGTCGCCAAGATCGATGCGGCTGCCGAAAAGGTGATCGCACAAGCGGCTGCCACGGCCGCCGATGCACCTGTGGCGGCGGCTCCGACGGCACCAGCCACGCCCGTTTCTGCGGGTGTAAAGGCGGCTGCGGCTCCCAAGGCGACCATCGCAGCCAAACCGGCGCCGACCGCAAAGAAAGCAGCGGCTGCCAAGAAGAAGCCCGTTGCCAAGCCCGTCAAGAAGACGGCTGCCGCAAAGACGGCTGCGAAGAAGCCGGCCCTGGCAAAGAAGGCTGCAAAAGCCACTGCCGCCGCGCCCAAGACCAACCCCGTCATCAAGCTCAAGGACACCATCATGGCCACTGCCAAGAACACCGACATCGCCGCGACCGCCAAGGAAGTCTTCGCTGACGTCCAGACTCGCGCCAAGACGGCTGCCACCACCGCCAAGGCGACGGCGACCACCGCCTACGCCAAGACCACCGAACTGACCGCCGAAGCGACCGAGTTCACCAAGGCGAATGTCGAAGCTGTCGTCGAAAGCGGCAAGATCTTCATCGCCGGCGCGCAGGAACTGCTCAAGGACAACATCGAAACCGGCAAGACCGTGATCGAAACCGTCACCGAAGATGCCAAGAAGGTTGCCGCGATCAAGTCGCCGACCGAACTGATGCAGCTTCAGGGTGAAATCGCCCGTCGCAACTTTGACGCGCTGGTTTCCTACGGCTCCAAGCGCACCGAAGCCTGGGTGAAGCTCTACAACGAAGCCTTCGCCCCGATCTCGAACCGCGTCAGTGTCGCGGTCGAGAAGGTCAAGAAGGCAGCATAAGCCAAGCGTTTCTGAGCCGGGCCTCTCTCCTCTCTCCCAACCCGGTTCACGAAAGAGCGCTGAAAAGCGCGGGCCGGCCAGACCAGCGTCTGGCCGGCCCTTTTGTTTGTCTGACACACGGGGCGTTTCGTGCCCATTGCCTCGCTGACCGCCGCAAGAACGACCGAAACAAATCGCACCAAGCGCTTGCACTGCCGCGCGCCTTTCCCATAATGGAGGCTCATGCCGATCAATGCCCTCCCTCCCCTCGCCGACACGGCCGAGCCGCTTGCGACGCTCGCGCCTTTCGCGCCCGCGCCGGTCCGCGCGAATGACGAGGATGGCGGCAAGGATGATGGCGGTTCGGGCGGCAGCCAGATCGGCGTCGCCACCAAGACCCGCGCCAAGGCCAAGAAGCCGAGCCAGTACAAGGTGCTGATGCTCAACGATGACTACACCCCGATGGAATTCGTGGTGCTGGTGCTGAAGCGCTTCTTTTCGATGGACCTCGAACAGGCCACCCGCGTGATGCTGCATGTCCACCAGCGCGGCGTGGGCGTGTGCGGCATTTTCACCTACGAAGTGGCCGAAACCAAGGTCAATCAGGTGATGGATTTCGCCAAGCAGAACCAGCACCCGCTGCAATGCACGCTCGAAAAGGCGTGATCGCGCACCTCGGCTTCCACCGCTGATGCGGCAGCCGCATCACCCCAAGCCTGATCCCGTCCTGCCCGGTCAGGAAAGCGTCTGGGATTACCCCCGACCTGCCATTGCCGAGCCGACCTCGCGCCATATCCGGATCGTCCATCAAGGTGTGGTGCTGGCCGATAGCCGCTCCGCTTGGCGCACGCTCGAAACCTCGCACCCGCCAACCTATTATATTCCGCAGCGCGATATTGCGATGGCCTGTCTGCGGCCCAACCCGGCCCGCTCGATCTGCGAATGGAAGGGGCAGGCCGTCTATTGGGATGTCGTGATGGGCGCTGATTGCCGTGCGGGCGCGGGCTGGAGCTATCCTGCGCCAACCCCGCCCTTCGCCGGGATCAAGGATCACATCGCCTTCTACGCCGCCCCGTTCGACGAGATCACCGTTGATGGCCAACCCGTCACACCCCAACCCGGCGGTTTTTATGGCGGCTGGATCACGGCGGCCGAGGCAGGCCCGTTCAAGGGCATTCCCGGCAGCCGCTTCTGGTAAATCCCCGGCTCATGTTGCCTGAGCCAGCATTGTGCACAATTGGGGGCATGACGCGCGGGAGCGAAGCCGCTAGGGCATGAAGGCCTCGCGCCAGCCACGGAACTGCACTTGTCCAACCTGATCCCCAGCATTGATCGCTATATCCTGCGGCTCACGCTTGTGCCGATGCTGGGTGTGTTCGCGCTTGCGGCAAGCCTGCTGACGCTCGACAAGATGCTGCGCCTGTTCGATTTCGTGGCGGTTGAAGGCGGGCCGGTGGGCATTGTGTTCAAGATGCTGGGTGCGATGATCCCCGAATATGCGAGCCTTGCCGTCCCCCTGGGCCTGCTGCTGGGCGTGCTGCTGGCGTTCCGCAAACTTGCCACATCATCCGAACTCGACACCATGCGGGCTGTCGGGTTGTCCTATAACCGCTTGCTCAGGATGCCCTATTTCATCACGCTGGCGCTGGTGGGCGTCAACATCGCGCTGGTGTTCTACATCCAGCCGATCAGCCGCTATTATTACGAGCAGATGGAATATGAACTGCGGTCGGGCGCGCTGGGCGCATCGATCAAGGTCGGCGAGTTTACCACCATCGCGGACCGCATGGCCCTGCGGATCGAAGCCAGCGAGGACGATGGCCGGCGGCTGGTCGGCATTTTTGCCCGCGTCGCCAATGCCAAGGGGCAGGTGCTGTCAATCTCGGCCAAGGAAGGCGCGTTTCTTGCCACCCGCGACAATCCCGACACGATCATCCTGCGCCTGACGGAAGGCACGATTATTCAGGACACCGGGATGAAACAAGGCGGTGCGGAAACGCCGCGTGTGCTCAGCTTCAGCCGCCACGACCTGCCGATCGATCTGCCCGCCATCGAAAACTTTCGCGCCCGCGGCAATGCGACGCGCGAATATATCCTGCCCGAATTGCTGCGGATCGGCTGGAGCCGCGATACCACCCCCGGCCAGCGCGATGCCAGCGTGGCCAGCTTCAACTTCCGCCTCGTGGAAATCCTGATGATGTTCCTGATGCCGCTGCTGGCAGTCGCGCTGGCGATCCCGCCCAAGCGGTCAACCAGTGCGCTGGGCGTGTTTGTCTCGATCGTGATGGTTGTCGCCTATCACAAGATCAACCAATACGGCGAAGATGTCGCCTCGCTCGGACGGGTTGATCCGGTGCTCGCCTTCTGGGTGCCTTTCGTGCTGTTCGCTTCCCTGATTGTCTGGATGTATTACCGCGTGGCCTTTGTGCCGGGCGGACAGGCGATCGGCGCGCTGGAGACCGCCTTTGCCAAGCTGGGCAAACGGATGGGCAAACTGTTCACCCGCCGCCCGCCGCGCAGCTATCAGGCGCAAGCGGCCGCCGCGGCGGAATAGGCAGGCCATGCAGCTCGATTTCTTCCCCTCGCGCACGCTGACGCTCTATCTGGCGAAGCTGTTTGTTGTCCGAATTCTGGCCGTGCTGGTGATGCTGGTGCTGGTGCTGCTGGCGCTGGATCTCCTTTCGGAAACAGGCGCGATCCTGGCGGTGCCGGGCAATGGACAGGCGCAGATCCTCGAATATGCCGGGCTGCGGATGCCGCAGCTTGTCTCGCGGTTTTTGCCCTATTCGGTGCTGCTGGCGACGCTGATCACGCTGGTGGCGCTCAACCAGAACAGCGAAGTGGTGGCGATGAAGGCCGCCGGGCTCAGCGCCCATCAGGTGCTGGCGCCGCTGTTGCTGACAGCGGCCCTCGTGTCGCTGCTCAGCTTCGGCTTCAATGAACGCGTTGTCACCCGCGCCAATGCAACGATGAAAGCGTGGGAGGCGGCAGAATATGGCCCGATTCCCGCCGCTGACACCGGCGGGGTGCGCTCGGGCGTGTATCTTACCGATGGCGACAATATCCTTGCCGCCACAACCCTGACGGGATCGGGCACCAACATCGTACTGACCGGCGTAACCTGGTATGCCCGCGCGCCCGGCGGGATCATCCGCGAACAGATCCGCAGTCCGCGCGCGACCTATGCCGCGCCCGGCTGGCGGCTAGAAGCCCCGGTGAGGTTCGACGTTGCCGGAGCGATGACAGAACGCCCCCCGGCGCTGGTGGTTGGCCGCAACCTCACCCCGGAACGGATCATGCTGCAATCGGTCGATGTCGATGGCCAGAGCTTCTGGGAGCTGTCGGACAGCATTACCGCCTACGAGACCGCCGGGCGCAACACCGATGAGATGCGCGCCAAGTGGTGGCACCGCTTGTCGGGTCCGCTGTCGGCACTGCTGATGCCGCTGCTGGGCTCGATTGCGGCCTTTGGCCTCGCGCGATCAGGGCAATTGTTCGTGCGCGCCATTATCGGCATGGCGCTGGGCTTTGCCTATTTCGTGGTCGATAACGCCGCGCTGGCGATGGGCAGCTTCGGCGGCTATCCGCCGTTCCTAGCCGCCTGGGCACCCTTTCTGTTGTTCCTGCTGGTCGGCGAAACCGTGCTGATCCGGACGGAGGAATGAGCACCACCAACTGGTCGCTCCGCCTCGCGCGGGCCGCCGATGCCGATGTGATGCCCGGGATCGAACAGGCCGCGGCAACAAAGGCCTTTGCGGGTGAGGCCTCGATTGATCCGGCCCGCACCCGTTCGCACGAAGATTACGCCCGCCTGATCCGCAAGGGCCACTGCCTTGTCGCCCACGTTGGCGAGGCGATGGCCGGCTTTCTGGCCGCGCAGCCCTTCAGCCGCGAACTGCACATCTGGGAAATGGACGTGGCGCCCGCGTTCCAGCGCCGCGGGATCGGGTCGGGGCTGGTGCGTGCCGCGATGATCGATGCGCGCAACACCGGGTTCAAGGCGTTGACGCTGACAACCTTTCGCGATCTGGCCTGGAACGCGCCCTTCTATGCCCGGCTGGGCTTTGATGAGGTCACCGCGCTCGATGCCCACCCGCGTCTTGCGGGCGAATTGGCGAACGAGGTGGACGACGGCCTGCCCGCCGACCGTCGCTGCGCGATGATCTGCTTTCTGGATTAGGGGAGCGGCGCGCGGTCAGGCCGCCTTTTTCCCCATCGTGCTGCGCGCGATCCGCGCCACCAGCGTCGCCATGCCGGGGTGATTGGCGCCCGTATAGGTCGAACCCGTCCCCAGCTCGCGCGCGAGGCGGCGGTGTGCTTCGGGCAAGTCGTGATAGGGCATCGAGGGCATCAGATGGTGCAGCGCATGGTAACGCAGCCCCACCGGCGCCCAGATTTCAGCCGCCAGCCCCGGCGGGGGCACATTGACGCTGTCGAGGAACTGCGCAGTCACCGTCATCGGCTCGCCTTCGTTCTCCCACAGGTGCGCCACCAGCGTGCGCAACTGGTTGAGCACGGCGGTCAGCGACAGGATTGCCAGGGCCGTGGCGAGCGGCTGCCAGCCGACCACGAACACGCTGGCGATCAGCGCGATGGCCCACAGGCTCGCGCCCGCTTCCTGCCAGCGCACCCGGCCCACAAAGTCGCCTTCGGGGGCCTTGCGGCGAAATTCGGGATTGATCGAAAGCGCCGAAAAACGCTCCCACGTGAAGGTGCGCACCGCCGGGACGATCAGCCCAAGCGGATAGAGCACGCCAAACCGCACCAGCAGCGCGACCGGCGCCAGCAGCGCGACCAGCACGAACAGCGGCAGGCTCCACGGCTTCATCAGCGCGAGCGGCAGATATTCGGGATCTTCCACCGTGCCATATTGCGTGCGCTTGTGGTGGATGGTGTGGACGCCTTCATACATGAAACTGGGCGTCAGCAGCGGGATGCCGACAAGCAGGTTCCAGCCCGTGCGAAAGCCCGGCAACGCATCGCGGTGAATATGGGTGAGTTCATGGATGAACATCAGCGCGCGGTACATCGCCAGCGCAGCCACCAGCCCGGCGACAAGCTGGACCGCAAGGCTCGGCGAAAGGATCGCCGTCGCAATCCCGGCATAACCGGCCGCCGCTGACACCAGCATGTCGGTCCAATAGATCGCAGGCTTTGCCTCGCCCAACCCTTTGGTCAGATCGCGCGCGGCGCGCAGCATCGCCTTGTCGTCCTCGGCCATGAACTGGACGCGGGTTGCCCGGGCCGAAACCGGGGCATGAGGCTGCGTGGAGAGGGACTGGTGAACCGTCATTTCTGGATCATTTCTGGGTCGTTTTCGGCCTATTCCGGCGGCACGCTCTACCCGAAAACAGGGTCTGAGCCAAACGCGGGATGTTGGTGAGTGTAATCGATAGCCTTGCGTGAACGGCGTCTGCGCGACACAGACACCTTGATCACAAGCAAATACGAGGATGGGTGCGTGACGGATGTGACGGCCAACGCGGTTGAGATAGAGATCGAACCAGTCAACGACAAGCGCGGTCGGGCCGCCTTTGTCGATTGCGGGCGCGCGTTTTCGGACCGCTTGCCGCATTTTGTTCCGCAAATCCGCGGCGAACAGCTGGAACTGGTCGATCCGGACAAGAACCCATTTTTCGGCCACGCCCGCGTGCAGCTGTTCATCGCCCAGCGCGCGGGCAAGCCGGTCGGACGGATTTCGGCCCATATTGATGAACTCGCCCTTGCCATGCCCGCCGCTCAGGGCTTTGGCCCCGGCACCGGGTTCTTCGGCTATTTCGATGCCGAGGATGAAGACGTCGCCCGCGCGCTGCTTTCCAGCGCCGAGGCATGGCTGGCGGGCGAAGGGATGAAGCGCGTGCTTGGCCCGATCTCGCTATCGATCTGGGAGGAACCCGGGCTGCTGGTGCGCGGGCAGGATCACCCGCCGATGATCATGATGGGCCATCATCCCGCGCATTATGCCGGCTGGATTGAAAGTGCAGGCTACACCCGTGCCAAGTCGCTCTACACCTATGATCTTGATATCACCCGCCCGTTTTCCCCGCTGATCCAGCGGATCGTGCAATCAGGGCACAAGAACGCCCGGATCAACGTGCGGCGCGTGCGCAAGGATCGCTGGGACGAGGAAGTGGCCACCATCCTCGCGATCCTCAATGATGCATGGTCGGACAATTGGGGGTTTGTCCCCTTCAGCCCGGCCGAAGTCGCCTATGCAGGCAAGAAGCTGCGGCCGATCATCCATGAAGAACTCAACATGATCGCCGAGGTCGACGGACGCCCTGTTGCGTTCATGCTGACCTTCCCCGATGTCAACGACGCGCTGGCCAAGATCAAGGGCAAACTGTTCCCGTTCGGCTGGCTCACCATGCTGCGCTGGCTGCGGCATCCCAAAGGCGCCGGGATGCGCGTGCCATTGATGGGCGTGCTGAAAGAACTGCACAACACCCGTATGGCAAGCCAGCTGGCCTTCATGATGATCGAGACGATCCGCCAGCAAGCCAACCTCAAGTTCCAGTCAACCCGCGGCGAGCTGGGCTGGGTGCTGGATGATAATCAGGGGATGAACGCCATCGCCGATACGATCCAGAGCAAGATCAACCGCGAATATGTGATTTACGAGCGGATGCTTGGTTGAACAGGTTCGCTGGCGCGAACCGCAGGGCGGGCGGTCTGCGTCGTGCGCCAACACGACCAACCAAAAAAGGCCTCCGTTGCAGAACAACGGAGGCCTTTCGGGATCGTATCACCAGCCGCTTGGACGGGAGGGGGGTCTCGGCGGTGACAAGGTGATAATGATCGGCCCCGACGGCGGTTCCCGGCGCTCGCAAAATTTTTTTGCCGTAACGTCAATTTGGTCGGAACCTGCCTGAAACCAGCGGCTTGCCGGATAATTGCGACGGCGCGGCCGGGAACCGCTATCGCGCCGCAGGGATTGCGCTATCACATCCCCTTGGACTCCAGCGAAAGGTACCTCATGTCTCTCGGAAGCCAGATCGCGGCCAATCTGCCGTTCCTGCGCCGCTATGCCCGCGCGCTGACGGGATCGCAGGTGAGCGGCGATGCGTTTGTGCGCGAGATGCTTGAAGCGGTGCTGGCCGACGATACGCTGAAGGCCAGTCTGGCAGGCGGTCGGGTGCCGCTGTACCGAGCGTTCAGCAAGGTCTGGGGCAGCGTGTCCGGCGCCGCTGCCACCGGCACTGCAACCAGCGAACACGAAATCGGCGCACAGGCACGGCTGGGCACCATCACTCCGCCCGCACGCCAGGCCTTGCTGCTGACCACCTTGGAAGATTTCACGGTTGCCGAGACCGCCGCGATCCTTGACCGCACGCCTGAGGACATCAGCCAGATGGTGGCCAGCGCCATCGCCGAGATCGAGCGCGAACAGGCCACATCCGTGCTCATCATCGAAGATGAACCGCTGATCGCGATGCAATTGGAAGACCTCGTCATCAGCCTTGGCCATACGGTCAGCGGCACCGCAGCCACGCGCACGCAGGCCCGCGCGGCGGCTGCCGAAGCGATGCCCGGACTGGTGCTGGCCGATATCCAGCTGGCCGACGGATCATCGGGACTGGATGCGGTCGATGATATCCTCAGCGTGGGCACGATGCCGGTGATCTTCATCACCGCCTACCCCGAACGCCTGCTGACCGGCGACAAGCCCGAGCCGACCTATCTGGTGACCAAGCCTTTCCAGGAAGCCACGGTGCGCGCTGCGATCAGTCAGGCCCTGTTCTTCGGTTCGACCAAGCCATTGTGACGCTTTAGCCTACACTTTGCCCCGCCGATCGGCTTCCTTTTCGCGAATCCTGAAATCTGCCGGGCGGCGCACCGGAACGCGCAGCACGCAGCGCACGCCCGAGGGTGCAAAGTCGAGCGTAACCGGCTGGCGCAGTTCATGCGCGACCACCCGCTCGATCAGTTCAGTGCCGAACCCGCGGCGGCGTTGGCTGGCGACCGGCGGCCCGCCTGTTTCCTGCCATTCGACCTCGGCCCAGGCAGCCTCTGCGCCGTGTTCTTCCCCGCGCTGCCAACGGATCGTGACCTGCCCGCCCGGCACACTCAGCGCGCCGTATTTCGCCGCATTGGTCGCCAGCTCGTGTACCGCCAGACCGAAGGACAGCGCATCATTGGGGGCCAGTTCCAGTTCGGGCCCATCAAGCAGGATCGTATCGTCCAGCGCGCTGCGGAAATGCTGCAATTCAGCCTCGATCACAGCGCGGATCGGGGTGGTACCCCAATCCGTGACCGTCAGCAGATCATGCGTCGCCGACAGCGCCCGGATACGGCCTTCCAGACTATCGGCAAAGTCATCCAGTCCGCTCGCGCGGCGGCGGGTCAGCGACAGGATCGACAGCACGTTCGCCAGCGTATTCTTGACCCGGTGGTTCAATTCGCGGGTCAGGGAATTGCGGATCGAGTGCTGTTCTTCAAAGAACGCCAGCCGCGCCTGATCCTCGAACGCCTGCTGGGTCAGCAGCCGGGCCAGCAGCATCAGCAGGCTCGCCAGCGCGAGGCCGAAGGTCAGCGTCACCATCGAGAGGGGAGAAAGCACCTGCACATTGCCGCTTTCGATCACCAGCATCAGCTGGCGATCGGCGATGGTGACTTCCTGTTCGACCGTATCCTTGGCCGCATCGCTGATCGAATGGGCCACCAGCAGATGCCCCGTGCTGACCTCGCCATCATACAGCCTTACGCCGAACCGGCCCTGACCCTGCCGGTCGATGGCCGCATCAAGAAATTCGCGTGCGCGAAACGGGGTGTAGACAAACCCGGCCAGCCGCCTCTCGCCCGGCTGCCCCATCCGGAAGACCGGCATGTAGATGGCAAAGGCGGGCGCGGTGGCGCTGGTTTCCTGCATCAAGAAAATCCGGCCCGATGCAGCCGGGCGCAGGGTCAGTTCCGCCTCGGCCATGGCGGCGGCGCGGGCCGGGTCGGAATACATGTCATAGCCCAAAGCCCGGCGGTTGAGCGGGGTGACAGGGGCAAACATCGCCACGGGCGCAACCCGCCCGGTGCTGCTGGCGGGCGCGGGGAAGATATCGGGAAAAGCAGGCTGACCGGCGCGGGTCTGCGCCAGAAACGCGGGCAGATCGCGTGCTTCCAAGACCGGGATCCAGCCGATGCCTTCGGCGCCGGAATATTCGGTATTGAGCTTGAGCGCGCGCACGAAACTGTCGAAGGTTTCAGGGCTGACCTGCTCGACGCTGGCGAACAGGGCCGCACCCGCGCGCAGGTACGAAGTAAAGCCGCTGCCGCTGCGGTCCAGTGCGGCGGCAACGCCTTGCGCGTATTCGCGCATCTGCGCACGCTCGCGGTCGCGGGCATTGCTTTCGATGGCAAACACGCTGAGCGCGGTGATCGCGGCCAGTGCCAGAAAGATGACCAGCGGAATCGCGCGCGGATACAGCACCAGCCAGCGCCGTGCCCGCCCCGATGAGGTCGGCGGCGGCTGTGCAGGGCCACGCCCATCAAGCCGGGGCGGATCGGTATCAGGGGTGATAACGAGCGGGTCGATTGTCAAAATCCTCTCCGGGCCGCGGCACAAAGCATGAGGCCCGGGTCGCAGCCGGAACCAAACTGGTAGCGCATCGTTCCCGAATCGTCCAAACTCGGTCAGCGCCAACGCATCGGTCGCAGTGTTATGGTCAGCCCGCAGGGCGGCACAAATGGTCTCATGGTGAGGCCGGGACGACGGGATCAGGGACAAATTTTAGTATCATGGCATCCAATCACCAACGCAGTGGCAGCAACGGCGGAGGCGGCGATGGCGCCCAGCGCCGGCCGCCAGAATGGGCCGACGGGCTCAAGCAGCTGTATGATTCGGTTGTCGAAGAAGCCCTGCCCGACAATTTCAAAGACCTGCTTGATCGGCTTGACGAGATGGATGGCGGCGGCCCCTCGCCCGGCAGCAATGATAATGGCCAAGGCCAAGGCCGGCCGGCCCCGGATGGCAGGGGCAACCCGGCGTGAGCGATACGGGCAGCCCCGGAGGCAGTCTTTCGCCTATCGACAAGGCAAGCTTCAAGCGCGAGTTGACAGGAGTGGTGCCGCACTTGCGCGCCTTTGCCCGCGGCTTGTGCGGCCGGCCCGATCTGGCTGATGATCTCGTGCAGGAAACGATGCTGAAGGCCTGGGCCGCGCAGGACCGGTTCGAACCGGGCACCTCGATGCGCGCCTGGACCTTCGTGATCCTGCGCAACGCCTACCTCACCGACATGCGCCGCAATCGCTTTCGCGGCGAGTATGACGAGGGCGTGGCCGAGCGTATCCTGACCGCGCCGGCCGGGCAGGAGGAGCCAATCCACCTCAGCGATCTGCACCGCGCGTTGCTGACCCTACCGGCCGAACGGCGCGAGGCGCTGCTGCTGGTCGGCGCAGGCGGGTTTTCCTACGAGGAAGCTGCTGCGATCTGCGGCTGTGCGGTCGGCACGATCAAGAGCCGCGTGGGCCGCGCCCGCGCCGCGCTCAGCGAAATGCTGGCCAATGGCAATATCCCGCGCCGCTCCACCGATGATGACATCGCCCACCGCGCGATTCTGGAAGAGCTGGATACGGTCGCGGCGGGCAATGGGGTCAGTTCGCGGGGTTGATTCTCGCAGTCGTCATCCCAGCGGTTGCGAAGCACAACCGAAGGTTGAACGCTGGGACCCAGAGCGGCGAGCACCGGACGATGATGCCCTAGGCCCCAGCTTTCGCCGGGGTGACGTATGATTGAAGAAGGCCCGGAAGCGTCTCCGCCCCGGGCCTTTCTCATTCAGATCCCGAAAAAATCAGGCGCCAATCTTTACGCGTAGGTCCACACCGTCCCGCGCGCAAGGTTTTCGGATGCGAAGGCCCAGTTGAGCTTGTTCTCGACCACGGCATCCAGATAGGCCGGGCGCTTGTTCTGGTGATCGAGGTAATAGGCGTGCTCCCACACGTCGAGCACCAGCAGCGGGTTGAAATCGCTGTCGGCCAGCGTGTCGGCATCGTGGGTTTCCTCGATGCTGAGCTTGCCATCCTTTTCGGCCAGCCACACCCAGCCCGACGCAAAGTGGCCGACGCCGCGGTCCTTGAGCTTCTGCTTCAGTTCATCGACCGAGCCAAACGCGGCTTCGATCCCGGCGACCAGTTCATCCGAAGGCGCGGTGGTTTCGGCCGCCATCGAGTTCCAGTAGAACGCGTGGTTCCAGGTCTGGGCCGAGTTGTTGAACAGGCCCTTGTCGCTGCCGCGCGATGCGGCAACGATTTCTTCCAGCGACTTGTCGGCGTGGGGCGTGCCTTCGATCGCGGCGTTCATCTTGTCGAGATAGGTCTGGTGATGCTTGCCGTAATGGAACGACAGCGTTTCAGCCGAGATCGCCGGTTCAAGCGCGGTGTCGGCGTAGGGAAGCGGGGAAAGTGCGAAAGCCATGGGTATCCTCCAGAAGGCGTAAGTGAAAATCAGTGTGTAGCGATAACGCAGATGTGGGCGAAGGGTTGCAGCTTCAAGGCACCCTTAGTCCTGGACGCTCTCGGACGAAGTCGCAGCGCGGTCAACCGCGCTGGTGACCGCGACATTCATGGTGACATTGCCCAGGGTGCGCATCAGATCGGGCAGCATCTCGACCGCAACCAGCAATGCCAGGGGTTCCACCGGCACGCCCATCGCGAGCGCAATCGGGCCGATCGAGACGACAAAGCTGATCGATCCGGGCAGGCTGACGGCGGAAAGGCTGATGACGCTGGCGATCAGGATGCCCGCCACCGCCACAGTGGGCGATACCTCAACCCCGGCCAAGGCAGCGATATAATAGACCACGGCGAGGTTCATCGCGGCGCTGGTGGCGCGGAAGGTCACGACCGCCAGCGGCAGCACGAATTCTGCGGTCGATGCCCGCAGCCCCAGCCGCCCGGCGCTATCCAGCATCGCCGGCAGGCTGGCGAGCGAGCTTTGTGTCGACAGCGCCACCGCCTGCGCGGGCAGCATGGCCTTGCCAAAGCCGATCACACCCGTTCGCCCCAGTCCCGCCGCAATCCCATAGGCGAGCACCAGAATGAAAGTGCCCATCATCGTCACTGTCAGCACATAATGCCCCAGCGCCGCAAACGCCCCGCCTCCGCTTTGCACGCCGACGCCGTAAGCCAGCGCAAACACGCCCACCGGCGCGATGCCCAGCACCCAGCCGATAATCAGCAGCATCGCATTGCCCAAGGCATGAAAAAACCCGAGCAACCGGTCGCCCTGATCCTGCGGCAGGCGCGTGATGGCGACCGCGAACATCACGAAGAACAGCGTCAGCGGCAGCATCGCCGTTTCAGCCGCGGCAGCAACGACATTGGGCGCGACCAGCGAGGCGAGAAAATCCAGCACCCGCGGCACCTCGCCCACCTCGGACGGGGTCTGCGCCAGAAACGCACCGGCCCCTGCCGGCACCGGCACCGCTTCCAGCAGCAGCGGCATGGCGACCGAGGTGAAAGCCCCGCCCGCCAGTTGCACCGCCACCATCAGCGCAATCATCCGCCGCGCCACCGCGCCGACGCGGGCGGCCAGAATCATCTGCACCAGTCCCAGCACCAGCAGTGCGGCAACCAGCGGGATGATCGTCATTTGAAGCGCGCGCAGCCACAGCCCGCCGATCAGGCCGGCAATATCGGTCGCCGCAGCCGGGGCGCCTGCCAGCGCGCCGATAATCCCGGCAAGCAGACCGCCCACCAGCGCGGCAAACGTCAGCGCCACCGGCAGACGGATCGACACCAGCGCAAATTTCCCCTGCGCGCCTGACGCAGCGCTTTCATCTTCGAGCAACAGCCTATCCTTTAACGGGCCTCTCGCCCTTCACATTGTGCGATAACCGCGCCACAAGCGCGAGACAACATTCCCAGCAGGACGGGGCAGGATTCAATGACACGCAAGCTGTTCGGGACCGACGGGATCAGGGGCCGCACCAATGCGGGCGTGATGACAGCGGCCACCGCGATGAAGGTCGGGCAGGCCGCCGGACGCCACTTCGTGCGCGGCGGGCACCGACACCGGGTGGTGATCGGCAAGGACACGCGCCTGTCGGGCTACATGATGGAAAGCGCGCTGGTGGCAGGCTTCACCAGTGTCGGGATCGACGTCATCATGACCGGCCCCCTGCCCACCCCCGCCATCGCGTTGCTGACCCGCGAAATGCGCGCCGATCTGGGTGTGATGATCTCTGCCAGCCACAACCTGTTCGCTGACAACGGGATCAAGCTGTTCGGCCCTGACGGCTTCAAGCTGTCGGACGAGGCCGAAGCGGAAATCGAACGCCTGATGGAAACCGACATCCCGCTGGTGCCCGCAGAACGCATCGGCCGCGCGCGCCGGATCGAGGATGCGCGCGGGCGTTATATCCACGCGGTCAAGGATTCGGTCGCGTCCGAAATCCGCTTTGATGGACTGAAGGTGGTGGTCGATTGCGCCAATGGGGCGGCCTATCAGGTCGCGCCGTCGGCTATCTGGGAGCTGGGTGCGGAGGTCGTCGCCCTTGGCGTGTCGCCCAACGGGATCAACATCAACGACGGCGTCGGATCGACCGCCATTGCCGCGCTGCAAGCCAAGGTGGTCGAGGAAGGCGCAGATATCGGCATTGCGCTTGATGGTGACGCCGACCGGCTGATCGTGGTTGATGAAAAGGGCCGCGCTGTCGATGGCGATCAGATCATGGCGCTGATCGCAGGCCGGATGCAGGACCGCGGAAGCCTGCGCGGCGGCGGGATCGTGGCAACCGTGATGAGCAATCTTGGCCTTGAACGCTATCTGGCGGGCCGGGGGCTTGATCTGGTGCGCGCCAAAGTGGGCGATCGCTATGTGCTCGAAGCGATGAAGGCGGGCGGGTACAATGTCGGCGGCGAACAATCGGGCCACATGATCCTGCTGGATTACGGGACCACAGGCGATGGCACCGTGGCCGCGCTGCGCGTGCTGGCGAGCCTCGTTCGGTCGGGCAAACCGGCAAGCGAATTGCTCCATGTGTTTGATCCGGTGCCGCAGCTTCTGAAGAACGTGCGCTACGAAGGCGGCAAGCCGCTCGACAACGCCCGCGTTAAAGCCGTGATCGCCGAGGCCGAGGCCGCGCTGGCAGGCAAGGGCCGCCTTGTCATCCGCCCTTCAGGCACGGAACCGGTGATCCGGGTGATGGCGGAAGGAGACGACCAGAGCCAGGTCGAACAGGTGGTGGATGCCATCTGCGAGGCGGTTCACGCGGCGGCTTAGGAGGTCTTGCGATGCTGGAAATGCGTCCCGATTGCGAAATGTGCGGTATCGGCCTTCCCGCCGAAGCGCCGGGTGCCTTTATCTGTTCGTTTGAATGCACGTTCTGCGCGGAATGCGCCGAGGATCTGGACGATGCCTGCCCCAATTGCGGCGGCGAACTGATGGACCGCCCGACGAGGGCCAAGGCGCTCCACGCGAAGCATCCGCCTTCCACCCAGCGCCGACACAAGGGCTGACCCCTCTCATCATCGCAGACCGCCGTGCACGGGCCACGTTCTGAGCGGCCCCAAATAATGATATAACATTTCTCGTTGACGCCAGCCATGCGTCTGATGCATCTGCGCCAGCGGACACCACCGCCGGGGCCAGCGCCCGTCTGGCATTGCGCACGGAACCATCGTTTGAGCCTGACAATCAGCCTGATGGCGCTCGCCGCCGCTCTATCCGCCAATGACAGCGCGGCCATCACATCAGCAGAGGCGCAAGGCGAGGCCGAGGCGCCCGCGCCTGAGGGCGAGATCACGATCGTCGGCGTGCGCCAGCCCTATCGCGGCGATTTTGCCCTTCGCGAAATCCCGCAGTCGATCGCCGTGATCGAGGATACCGCGATCCGGCAGAACAACTTTCTGCGGCTGACCGATGCGCTTGATCTCAACGCTTCGGTGTCGCGGCAAAACTCGCTGGGCGGGTTGTTCGATGCCTTTGCCGTGCGCGGATTTGCCGGGGACGAAAACATTCCGACCGGCTACCTCGTCAACGGCTTCAACGGCGGGCGCGGGTTTGGCGGGCCGCGCGATGTGGCCGGGATCGAACGGATTGAGGTACTCAAAGGCCCGGCTGCCGCGCTGCTCGGGCGCGGGGAACCGGGCGGCACGGTCAATATCGTTACCCGACAGGCCGAAATCGGGCGCAGCTTCGGCAGCGCGCTGGTCCAGTATGGCAGCTTTGACCGGGTGCGCGGTGAGGCCGATCTCAACATCGCTTTGACCGGCGGATTAACGGCGCGCCTGATCGCCTATGCCGAAGACGGCGATACCTTCCGCGATACGGTCGATCAGCGCCGCTGGGGCTTTTTGCCATCGGTCGGCCTTGCCATCGGGCCGAACACGCGCGTTACCTATGACCTTGAATATACCCGGGTTGAAACGCCGTTTGATCGCGGCATCGTGGTGCTGAACGGCGACTTCGATACCGTGCCGCGCAGCCGCTTTCTGGGCGAGCCGGGGGACGGCGATCATGTGGCGCGCGCGACCGGCCACCAGCTGCGCGTGCAGCATGATTTCACCCCCGATTGGAGCCTGCTGGTGGGCGCAAGCCTGCGCGATACGCTGCTCACCGGCTTTTCTTCGGACGCCGAGCTGGTGGCATCGCGCCAAAAGCTGCTGCGCGACGGACGCTCGCTCTCGCGCCAGCGCCGCTCGCGCGTGTATGATTCGCAGCAATGGGTGATCCGCGCTGAATTGTCCGGGACGTTCCAGACGGGCGGGCTGACCCACCGCATCCTGATCGGCGCGGATCACGACCAGTTCGACAATGACCAGCAGTTCGGCCGTTTCCGCCCTCCACCGCTGAGCGGCAATCCGTCCGATCAGGCCGGCTATGTGATTGATGTCCTGAACCCGGTCTATGGCCGCTTCCCCTTGCCCACGCCGGGCCCGCAGAATGATCGGCTGGATGTGCAGCGTTCCACCGGCCTGTTCGTGCAGGATCAGATCGCGCTGACGGACCGGTTGCAGGTGCGCATCGGCGGGCGGTATGACGATGTGTCGCTGCGCACGCTCAACCGGCTGACCGGCATCGACAGCCGCCGCAGCGCAGGCCGGTTCAGCCCGCAGGCCGGGATCGTCTACGAAGTCAGCGCCCCGCTGACCCTGTATGCCGCTTACGGCGAAGGCTTCCGCGCCAATATCGGCACGGACGTAACCGGCGCGATCTTCGATCCGGAAACCAGCATCTCCAAGGAAGTCGGCATCAAGCTGACGGCGCTGGGCGGCAAGCTCAACGGCACCTTGGCGGTGTTCCAGCTGAACAAGGACAATGTGCTGGCCAGCGATACCGGCAATCCGGGCTTTTCGGTCGCCATCGGCAAGGCCCGCAGCCGCGGGGTGGAGTTCGATCTGGCGGGCCAGTTGCCGGGCGATGTCGATGTGCTGGTGAGCTACGCCTATATCGATGCCGAGGCACGCTCGACCCTGCTGGAACCCAATTTCAACTTCCAGATCCGCCCGGGCGATCCGCTGATCAATATTCCCGATCACACCATCAATGCGCAGGCGAGCAAGCGCTTTGCCGTCGCCGGGCGCGCGGCGTCGCTGGGCGCGGGGGTGCAATATGTGGGCGAGCGTTCGGGCGAGACCGGGACCGCCTTTACCCTGCCCGCACACACGCTGGTGCGGTTGTTCGGTGAGGTTCAGCCCATAGAAGGCCTCACCGTTTTCGCCGCCGTCCAGAACCTGTTCGATGCCCGCTGGTACGCCAACAGCTATGCCCCGTTGTGGGTGCAGCCGGGGGCACCGCGCACGGCATCGATCGGGGTGCGGGGCGCGTTTTGATACAAAGCAAGGACACCTGCCGATGACCCCCACCCTCGAAGCCCGTTCGCTGGTCGTCATGCGTGATGGCGCAGCGGTGCTGAACGATGTGTCCTTCGCTATCGCGCCGGGCGAGGTCTTTGCCCTGCTGGGCGGCAATGGTGCGGGCAAATCGACCACGCTGTTGACCTTCCTCGGCTTCCTCCAGCCAACCGCGGGCGACGTGCTGGTGGCGGGCCGTTCGGTGGGCGATGATGTCGAGGCGGCCCGTGCGAAGATTGCCTATCTGCCCGAGGCCGCATCGCTTTACGGCCACCTCAATGCATACGAAAACCTTGGCTATTTCCTCGATCTGGCCGGGCGCAAGGTCAGCCGCGCGGCGCTCGACGCGGCGCTCGATCAGGTCGCGCTGCCCACAGAGGCGCGCCAGCGGCGGATGCAGTCCTATTCCAAAGGGATGCGCCAGAAGACCGCGATTGCGCTGGCGCTGCTGCGCGACACGCCGATCTTGCTGCTGGACGAGCCGACATCAGGCCTCGATCCGGTCGCGATCGACGAATTTCATGCGATGGTGCAGGCGCTCGCTGCGGCAGGACGCACGGTGCTGATGGTGACGCATGACGTTTATGGTGCGTGCCAGGTGGCAGACCGGGTGGGCTTGCTGCGCGGCGGCAGGCTGGTGGGCAGCTTCGCGGCCAGCGACGCTGGCGGGCGGATCGATACCGAAACCGTCCACGCGGCCTTTGCTGCGCGCGAGGCAGCATGAGCGCGATGTGGCGGATCGCGCGCGAGGAATGGCGGCTGTGGGCCCGTTCGCGCGTGGTGCTGCTGGCGGGGCTGATCATTGCCGTGCTGATCGTCGTCACCAGTGTTCTGACAGCGCTGCGGGTCACCGCCGAAGCCGAACGCCGCGCCGACCGGCAGGCCAGCGCTGAGGCGACCTTCTTCGCCCAGCCTGATCGCCATCCGCACCGGATGGTCCATTATGGGCACTACGCCTTCCGCACGCCCCCGCCGCTGGCCGCTTTCGATCCCGGTGTGGATGCGGTGACCGGCCAGTCGATCTTCCTCGAAGGGCACCGCCAGAACACCGCCATGTTCGCCGATACGCGCGCGGGCGCCGACCTTGGCGGGTGTGCCGCGCTGACGCCGGCCAATATCTACCAACTGCTGCTGCCGCTGCTGCTGATCGTGATCGGCCACGGCGTGGTGCTGCGCGAGCGTGAAAGCGGCACGCTGGCGGTGCTGCTGGCGCAGGGGCAATCGGGCCGCGCCATTGCGGGCGGCAAGGCGCTGGCGCTGGCGGGGATCGCGGGCGTGTTTCTGCTGCCGCTGGCCGGGCTGGCCCTGTTCACCGCCGCCCGCGCCGAAGCATCGCAGGCAAGCGCGGCGGCGGCGCTGGTGGCCGGCTACGGCCTCTATCTTGCGGTGTGGTGCGCGCTGGTGCTGGCGGTGTCGCTATGGGTGCGCCAGCGCAGCGTCGCGCTGGGCCTGCTGGTGCTGATCTGGCTGCTGGTCGCCCTGATTGTGCCGCGCGTCGCCATCAACACCGCCAGCGCCATGATCGATGCCCCGGGCAAGATCGAGAGCGATCTCGTCATGCTCAGCCAGCAGCGCAAGCTTGGCGATGGCCACAACGCTGCCGACCCCGCCTTTGACGCGCTGCAAAAGCAGGTGCTCGAACAATACGAAGCCCAGAGCGTCGAGGAACTGCCGATCAACTGGCGCGGCGTTGTGGCAGGCTATTCGGAGCAGAAACTGACCGCCATGATGAACGCCTTTGCCGAAGACCGGATGCGCCGCGAGGCCAGCCAGTCGCGGATCGTGACATGGTTCGGGCTCGCTTCCCCGACATTGGCAATAGGCGCGGCGTCGCGCACGCTGGCAGGGACCGACCTTGCCACCCATCACCGCTTCCTGCGCGAAAGCGAAGGCTTGCGGTTCGATTTCGTTCAGGGGCTGAACGACCTTCACGCCAAGGCGCTCACCTATGCCGATGACGCTGCGCGCAGCACCGATAGCGCTGCGGAACAACGCACCCGCGTGAATGCCGCATCGTGGCGGCTGCTTGATGCCTTCCGCTTCGCGCCCGACCCGGCCGAAGTCCGTGCCGCCCGCGCGCTCCTGCCGCTCATGGTGCTGCTTGGCTGGTTGGTGGTGCTGGGCGGTGCGATTGGTGCGGGCGCAAGGAGGCTTCGGCCATGAACGCGCTGCTGCGCGAGGCGCGCTTTCTGGCGAAAGACCGGGGCGCGGTGCTGTGGATTGTGCTCGCCCTGCTGCTGTCGGCAGCGGCAACCGGGTTCGGGATCGCCGAAGTCCGCGAACAGCGCCAGACAATCGCTGCCCTGCTGGCGGAAGATGCCAAGGACCGCGCGAATGCTATCTCCAAGCATGATGCCTGGGGGGATGCGGCCTATGATGCCTTTCACCTTACCTATGCGCCGCCATCCGATTTTGCCTTTGCCGCGCTTGGCCAGCGCGACACCGCGCCGTGGCTGCACCGGGTGCGAATGCTGTCGCTGGAAAGCCAGATCCACGAGGCCGACACCGCCAACGCCGATTTCGGCCTCATCGGACGGTTCGACTTCGCCTTCCTTGCCGCAGCCGTCGCGCCGCTGTTGCTGATCCTGCTGCTCCACGATCTGCGCGCGGGCGAGCGGGTGGCGGGACGGCATGATTGGCTGGTGGCGAGCGCTGGAACCCCGCGCCGCCTGTGGCTGCCGCGCGCCGGGGTGCGTTTTGGCGGACTTGCGCTGGCACTGCTGGTCCCGTTCTGGATTGGCGCGGCCATCGAAGGCGCAGGCTTTGGCGCGGCGCTGGCCGCCAGCGCGCTGGTGGTCGGATCGCTGGCGGCGTGGTGGGCAATCATCGCGGTGGTGGGGCGGCGCAATGCCAGCCCCCCGGCGCTGCTCGCCGCGCTGGTGGGGATCTGGCTGATGCTCGCCCTGCTGATCCCGGCAGCCGCGCGCGCGGGCATCGAGGCGGCGGTGCCGGTGCCCGATGGCGCGGAAATCCTGATGCTTCAGCGCGATGCGGTGAACGATGCCTGGGACAAGCCCAAGGCCGCCACCATGACCCCATTCCTTGCGCGCCACCCTGAATGGCGGGCGCTGGGCACGGTCGAAAAACCGTTTGAATGGAAGTGGTATTACGCCTTCCAGCAGGTGGGCGATCAGCAGGCCGAACCGATCGTCACCGCCTACCGCCAAGGCCGTCTGGCGCGCGACCGGGCGGCGGGCTGGGCGGCGCTGCTGTCACCCGCCGCGCTCACCGAACGCGGGCTGGAACGGCTGGCAGGCACGGATACCCGCGCCATGATCGCCTATGAAGACCGCGTGCGCGCCTTCCATGCACGCCTGCGCGCCTTCCACTACCCGCTGTTCTTCCGCGATCCGCCGTATGACCCGGTGGTGCTGGACGGCCTGCCGCGTTACGATCCGGCGCCATGATGCCTCTTCGCCTGATTATCGCCGCGCTGCTGTGGCTGGCCGCGCCGTCGATGGCCGCAGCCGCGCGCCCTGCCGCTTTCGCCATCGCGGGAGAGATGATCGCGCCGGGCACCCGCGCTGACATGAGCATAGCCGTGCCGGAAGGGCGCGACGGTGCGACCTTTATCCCGCTCACCGTGATCCATGGCACCCAGCCGGGCAAGGTGCTGGCAGTGGTGGCCGGCATCCACGGCTTTGAATTCGCCCCGATCCTTGCGGCCGAACAACTGGCCGAGCGGATCGATCCGGCGCGGATCAAGGGGACACTCATCATTGTGCGCGTCGCCAATGTTCCGGGCTTTGAAGGCCGCTCGCCCAACGTCGATCCCGTCGATCGCAAGAACCTCAACCGGGTCTTTCCCGGCGACCCCCAGGGCACGCAGACCGAACGCATCGCCGACCTGATCGCGCGTGAGGTGGTTGCCCGCTGCGATTTTCTGATGGACGTGCACAGCGGTGACGGAGCCGAATTTCTGGATGCATTTGTGGGCGCCTACGGCGGGCCGCTGGCTACCGATTTCCCGCTGGCGCTGGCGGTGGCCCAGGGCTTCGGGTTCCCCAATATCGTGCGCTATCGCATGGAAACGCAGGCGCAGATCGACAGCGGCCGCTCGCTCAACCGGCAAGGTGTAGCGATGGGCAAGCCGACGATCCTCGTCGAAATCGGCCAGAACGGCAGCCGCGATCACGCGCATGTCGCCGCCATCGTCAACGGGGTGGAAAGCGCGCTCGGCGTGCTGGGCATGACCGCGCCGCGGACGCGCGGCCCGGCTGTGTCAGCGCGCTTGTTTGAGGGCACAACCGCGCTCACCGCCCGCCACACCGGGATCTATCATCCGGTCAGCACCGCCCCGCGGATGCTGGCCAAGGGCGAGCTGGTCGGCACGATCCGCGACTATGCCGGGCGCGAGGTGGAGCGCCTGATTGCACCGGTTGATGGCTATGCGCTTTACGGCATTACCGGCCCGCCGGTTACCGCAGGCGATGGGGTCGTGACCATCGCGGTGCCCGTGGACCGCTTCTGACAAGCGCGGCGTGCGACAAGCACCACCGCGACCTCGACTTCGCGCGCCCCGCCGCGCTAGAGGCGAGGACATGACCACCCGCATCCCTCCCCGCATTCTCAGCATTGCCGGCTCCGATTCGTCCGGCGGCGCCGGGATACAGGCTGATATCAAGACCATCACCATGCTGGGCGGCTACGCCATGACCGCGATCACCGCGATCACGGCGCAAAACACCATCGGTGTGCAGGGGATCGCCCCTATTGCGCCCGCCATGACCGCGCAGCAGATCGCCTCGTGCATCGATGACATCGGGGTCGATGCGATCAAGATCGGGATGCTGCATGACGCCGCCGTCATCGCCGCCGTGGCCGACGCGCTGGCGGGGGTGGATGCCCCGATCGTGCTCGACCCGGTGATGATCGCCACCAGCGGCGCTGCGCTGATCGCGCCGGATGCGGTGGCGGCGATGCAGTCGCTCCTGTTCCCGCGCGCGGCGCTGCTGACGCCGAACCTGCCCGAACTTGCCGCCCTTGTCGGACGCCCGTTGGCGAGCACGCAGGACATGATCGATGCGGCGAGTGACCTTTCCGACGCAACCGGCGCCGCGGTGCTGGCCAAAGGCGGGCATGTGGCGGATCACGATGCGCAGGGGCGGGTCACAGACATTCTGATCGCGCCGGGCGCGCGGGCGGTCGCCTTCGATCACGCGCGGATCGACACAGTCCACACCCACGGCACCGGCTGCACCCTGTCATCAGCGATTGCCACGCTGCTGGGCCATGGCCAGCCGCTGGAACATGCGGTCAGGCTGGGGCGGCAATTCGTGGTGCAGGCAATCACCGCCGCGCCCGGATATGGCGCAGGCCACGGCCCCTTGGGGCATCAGGCGGTCAGGACGCTCGGCTAAGGCTTGATCTCATAGAAATCGCAGATGCTGGCCCAGGCCTCTTCCGCGGTTTCCACCCAAGTGAACAGATCAAGATCGGCCCTGGAGATCACGCCTTCCTCGGCCAGCGCCTCGAAATTGACGACGCGGTTCCAGAATTCCTTGCCGAACAGGATGATCGGCATCGGCTTCATCTTGCCTGTCTGGATCAGGGTGACCAGCTCGAAGAATTCATCGAAGGTGCCGAAGCCGCCCGGGAACACCGCCACCGCGCGGGCGCGCAGCAGGAAGTGCATCTTGCGCAGCGCGAAATAGTGGAACTGGAAGCTGAGATAGGGCGTCACATAGGGATTGGGCGCCTGTTCGTGGGGGAGCACGATGTTGAGCCCGATCGATTCGCTGCCCGCGTCAGACGCGCCGCGATTGCCCGCCTCCATGATCGAAGGACCGCCCCCGGTGGTGACAACAAACTGGCGCAGGCCGTTTTCGATCAGGCCCTTTTCGCTGACCAGCCGGGCGAGCTTATAGGCCTCATCATAATATTTGGCCTTCTCGGCCAGCCGCTCGGCGACCTTCTGGTCATATTCGTCGCCGCCCTTGGCCGCCTCGATCCGCGCTTCGGCCTGCGCCGGCGAAGGAATGCGGGCCGATCCATACATCACCAGCGTCGATCCGACCCGCGCTTCGTCGAGCAGCATTTCAGGCTTCAGCAATTCCAGCTGGAAGCGCACCGGGCGCAGTTCGTCGCGCAGGAGGAAATCGGTGTCACGGAACGCCAGCTTATAGGCCGGATGAGCGGTCTGGGGCGTGCGTTCCGGGCCGCCTTCGGCAAACCGGGTTTCTTCGCCCGCACGGTAGAACTTGCGGTCGGTCAGGTCTTTTTCAGTCATGGCTAGACCCCTAGTAGGGGCGCCCCAGACCCGCAATAGCCTTCGCTTACGGCTGTTTCAC
Source organism: Porphyrobacter sp. TH134 (assembly GCF_002855495.1). Lineage (GTDB taxonomy): Bacteria > Pseudomonadota > Alphaproteobacteria > Sphingomonadales > Sphingomonadaceae > Erythrobacter. Next base: position 7,940 of record NZ_PKRO01000028.1, on the reverse strand, counting down.
GTGAAACATTCAGGCAACCCTGACGTCGGGATTGTCCGGCATTGGGCATGACTGATCGTGACGAATGCCGTCAAACCCTTGGCGATCAATGATTGTCGCGCGGCAATCCGTGGGTGTGGACGATGCGCTGATACTTCTCTGCACCCTCCAGAATACCGCCGCCCGACAGCTGGCCCACCCGGTCGCGGTAGATTTCCTGCCACGGGGTCTGCGATGGCGGATAGGGATAGCCGCCCGCCGCCTCCAGCGCGGCGCGGCGTTCAGCCAGCTCGGCCTCGCTCACCAGCATGTCGGCGGTGCCTTTGCGCAGGTCGATGCGCACCCGGTCGCCGGTCTTGAGCAGGGCGAGGCCGCCCATCGCCGCCGCCTCGGGGCTGGCGTTGAGGATCGAAGGGCTGCCGCTGGTTCCCGATTGCCGCCCGTCACCCACGCAGGGCAGGGCGTTGATATTGGCGGTAATGAGGTAGCTGGGCGGGCGCATATTGACCACTTCGGCCGACCCCGGATAGCCGATCGGCCCCGCCCCGCGCATGAACAATACCGATTCTGCCGTAATGCCAGTGGCCGGATCGTCGATCCGCGCGTGGTAATCTTCCGGTCCGTCGAACACGACCGCGGGGCCTTCGAAGGCATCGGGATCATCGGGATTGGACAGGTAGCGTGCGCGGAATTCTGCGTTGATCACGCTGGTTTTCATGATCGCGGAATCGAACAGATTGCCTGACAGCACGACAAAGCCGGCATCCTGCACCAGGGGCTGGTCAAAGGGCCGGATCACCCGCTCGTCCTCGATCACGGCATCGCGGCAATTCTCGCCCAGCGTCTTGCCGTTCACGGTCATCGCATGCTCCGCGATCAGGCCTTGCCCGATCAGCTGCGCGACCACTGCCGGCACGCCGCCTGCGCGGTAATAATCCTCGCCCAGATACTCGCCCGCCGGTTGCATATTCACCAGCAGCGGCACCTTGTGCCCCAGCCGTTGCCATTCGGTGAGCGGCAGGTCGACCCCGATGTGGCGGGCAATCGCGGCCAGATGGATCGGCGCGTTGGTCGATCCGCCAATCGCGGAATTGACCACGATCGCATTGTGAAAGGCGTCCAGCGTCATCACGTCGGACGGCTTCAGGTCTTCGTGCACCATCTCGACGATGCGCTTGCCGGTGCGCCAGGCGCATTCCTGCCGGTCGCGATAGGGCGCAGGGATCGCGGCCGAGCCCGGCAGCATCATGCCCAGCGCTTCGGCAAGGCTGTTCATCGTCGTCGCCGTGCCCATCGTGTTGCAATAGCCGGTCGAAGGGGCTGAACTCGCCACGAGCCTGATGAATTCATCGTTGTTCAGCTCGCCCCGGGCCATCATTTCGCGGCCCTTCCACACGATTGTGCCCGAACCGGTGCGCTCGCCCTTGAACCAGCCATTCAGCATCGGGCCGACCGAAAGGGCAATCGCCGGAATATCGACCGTGGCGGCCGCCATCAGCAGCGCTGGGGTGGTCTTGTCGCATCCGGTCGTCAGCACCACGCCATCAATCGGATAGCCATACAGCGCTTCGACCAGAGCAAGGTACGCCAGATTGCGATCGAGCGCGGCAGTGGGCCGCTTGCCGGTTTCCTGAATGGGATGCATCGGAATTTCCAGCGCGATCCCGCCCGCTTCGCGAATGCCTTCGCGCACCCGCTCTGCCAGCACGATATGGTGGCGGTTGCAGGGCGACAGATCGCTGCCGGTCTGCGCAATGCCGATGATCGGCTTGCCCGAACGCAGTTCATCAAGGCTGAGTCCGAAGTTCAGATAGCGTTCGAGATAGAGCGCCGTCATATCGATATTGTCGGGGTTATCGAACCATGCCCGCGAGCGAAGCTTGGGGCGGTCATCATGTGATTCGGTCATTGTGGCTTTCGCAATGTCTTGAGGATTGGCGGTGCGATCAACGGGCCTTGGGCGACGTGCTGACCCGGTAGATCATCACGTGGCGGTAGGGCGTGGCAGGATCGATGCGGGCCGAAACGAAGCTGGGCTGGTTGGGCGCATCGGGAAACTTCTGCGGCTCCAGCGCGATGCCATCGCCCATCCGGTAAAGGTGCCCGTTCTTGCCCGTGATCGTCCCGTCGATGAAATTGCCGGCGTAAAACTGCACGCCCGGTTCCGTGGACAGCACTTCGAGCACGCGGCCCGACACAGGATCTTCCAGGCGCGCGGCCAGTTCCGGCGTGGCGGTCACCCCCTTGTCGAGCGCGAAGTTGTGATCGTAGCCCCGCCCGAACAGGATCTGCTGGTCCGTTCCGTCGCGCTGGCCATCGGCGATGCGCCTGGGCTTGCGAAAATCGAACACGGTGCCCGTCACATCCCGCAACTCGCCGGTGGGAATCAGGTTTGCGTTTACCGGCGTATAGGCCGATGCCGGGATGGTGAGCAGGTTCCCCGTCGCCCCCAGCGGCGATCCTTCGCCGCCCATGTCGAACAGGGCGTGATTGGTCATGTTCACGATCGTCGGCTTGTCGGTGCGCGCCTCGAATGTGATCGTCAGGTTGCCCGCTTCATCAAGGCTGTAGGTCACTTGCGTGGTGAGCGTGCCAGGATAGCCCTGATCGCCGTCCGGGCTGACCAGCGACAGCACAACGCTGGCCTGCGGACCGGAGGAAACCGACACGACCTTCCAGTTGCGCTTGTCGAACCCTTCGGTTCCGCCATGCAGGCTGTTGCCATTGTTGTTGGATGCAATTTCGTAGGTCTTGCCGTCGAGCGTAAAGCGGGCATTGGCGATGCGATTGGCAAAGCGGCCCACCGTCACCCCGAAATAGTTGGGTTTGGCTTCGTAGGATTGCACATCGTCAAAGCCGATGACGATATCTGCGGGCCGACCATCGCGGTCCGGTGCCACCAAGGACTGCAAGGTCGCGCCATAGGTCAGGATGCGGGCCGAAACGCCGTTGCTTGCGGTCAGCGTGATCGCGAAGGCTTCACTGCCATCGGCCAGACGCCCGGCGCTTTCCTGACTGGCATCCGCAGCCGCCGCAGGCTGCGCCGTCAGCAGTGCGCCTGCCACCAATGCCATGACCGGAGCGGAGCCCCATTTCGTCCGTGCTGTAACCCTCATGCCCATCCATCCTCAGTCCGGTTTTCCGCTGGCCGCGGTGCGGCCACACGGGGCCATTGACGCCGGCCCTTTGCGGATATAGTCCGACAAATAGAACATGCGCAAGACGGTAAGCCAACCGCATCTGCGACAAAGCATGCAAAAGGGAGACGAAGACCATGCCGCCAGTGGCCTCGCCAATCGATCAGCCCAGCGTCGCGCAAGAGGGCGCACCGGGACGCTACGGTCCGGCGCTGGTGCTGTTGGCCAGCCTGTTCTTCATGTGGGGGTTCATCACCGTCATCAACAACACGCTGCTGCCGCATCTGCGCAGCGTGTTTGATCTCAATTACACCCAGACGACACTGATCGAATCGGTCTGGTTCATCGCCTATTTTGTGGCATCGATCCCTTCGGCCAAGCTGATCGAGAAGATCGGCTATCAACGATCGCTGGTGATCGGCCTGCTGGTCATGGCCGCAGGGTCGCTGGGCATGATGCTGGCTGCAGCTCTCCCATCTTACGGCGTAACCCTTGTCATGCTGTTCGTGATCGCCAGCGGCATCACCCTGTTGCAGGTGGCCGCCAATCCTTATGTGGCCGTGGTCGGCAAGCCCGAGACAGCCTCTTCGCGCCTCAATCTGGTGCAGGCGATGAATTCGGCTGGCACCATGCTTGCCCCGCTGTTCGGGGCCTACCTTATCCTCGGGCGTACCAAGGGCGGCACGTCGGCTTCGGGGACGATCCTGACCGAGGCAGAGCGCCTTGCCGATGCGCAGTCGGTGATCCTGCCTTATGGCATCGTCGCTGCGACCCTGGTGATCCTGGCGCTGGTGATCGCCCGCTTTCCGTTGCCTGCGATGGGTGCCGCCACGCAGCGGCTTGCGCCGGAAGAACGGAGCCGCTTGTCCCTTTGGAAGCACCGCAATCTGGTGTTCGGCGTGCCAGCGATCTTCATCTATCTGATCGCCGAGATCGGGGTCGCCAACCTGTTCGTGAACTTCGTCAGCCAGCCTGACATCGCCAATCTCACCAATGAACAGGCCGGCACCTATCTCACGCTGCTGTGGGGCGGGATGATGGTCGGCCGCTTTGCCGGGTCGGCACTCATGCAGAAGATCGATGCCGCGCTGATCCTAGCGGTGTTTTCGATCGGCGCGTTTATCGTGATGCTGGTGACCGTGTTCACCACCGGTCCGGCGGCAATGTGGGCGCTGATTTTGGTCGGACTATTCCATTCGATCATGTTCCCGACGATCTTCACCCTTGCGATCAAGGGGCTGGGGCCGCTGACCGAGGAAGGATCGGGTCTCCTGATCATGGCCATCGCCGGCGGCGCGTTGGTGGTCGTGCAGGGCTGGCTGGCCGATGCCTATGGTCTGCAAGCATCCTTCCTGCTGACGGCGGCTTGCGAACTTTACATCCTGTTTTACGCCTTGTGGGGATCGCGAACGACCGGCGCGCAGGCCTAGCAGACGGGCGCTAGGCCCGCTTCTCGCGCGGCCAATCTTCCATCGAACTGCGCGTGTCTTCCAGCGCCAGATCGACCAGCGATCCCATCGCCTCGGCCGCGGCATCGGGATCGCTGGCGGCGATCGCGTCGAACACGCGCACATGATCGGGGATCGGATTGCGGGGCAGCTCGCGCGAGCGTTGCTTGAATTGGGTGGTCCAATGCACCGCCGCGCCGATGCTGGCGCTCAATACCACCATCGCCTGATTGCCGCTGGCCCGCAGGATGGCATCATGGAAATCGCGGTCTGCTGACCGGCCAGCCTCGGTCGTCAAGGTATGGCGGCGCATCGCGGCCAGCGCATCACGCATGATCCGCACGTCGTCCTTGCTGCGCCGCATTGCGGCAAGACGCGCCGCGGCAGGCTCGATGACCGAGCGAAGTTCAAACAGATCGCGCACGAACCGCACATCAGGCTCGCCCGCGAACGCCCAGGCGAGCACTTCGGGATCGAGCAGGTTCCAGCGTTCGCGGGCCAGAACCCGCGTGCCCGCCTTGGGCCGGCTGGCGACAAGGCCCTTGGCGGTCAGCACCTGAATCGCTTCGCGATAGGCGCTGCGCGACACGCCCAGTTCCTCGGCGAAGACGACCTCGCCGGGCAAAACATCGCCGGGCGCATATTGGCCCGACAAAATAGCGGTCCCCAGCTTGTGGGCGAGCGCGCCGTGCAAGCGCCGCCCCGGCCCATGTCCGGTCCCGGCCGTGGCTTTGGCACTTGGCCGCTTTTTTGTTGTCGCGTCGCCGGTTTCGGAAGTTTCCACTGTGTTTCTCCGGTCCTTCTCCCCGACTTAGCAGCACAGCCGTGCGGGAGAAATGTTTAAGTGAGACGCGTGTTGCGTTCCCGCGATTATGATAATATGTCGGAGTAATAAGGGAGGCATCAATGACCGACACTCACCCAGCGGCCGCTGCGACACTCACCGCCGAGGTCGCCGCCGCGTGCATCGCCGCAGCCGATGCCTTCACCGCGTACCGCGCCACTGGCCGGGAAGAACGGGCGGTCTTTCTGGAAACGATCGCCGCTGAAATCCTTGCCATCGGGGATGATCTTATCGTCGCTGCCATGCAGGAAAGCGGCCTGCCACGCGCACGCCTCGAAGGGGAGCGCGGACGGACCGTTGGCCAGCTGCGGATGTTTGCCGATGTGGTGCGCAAGGGCGCATGGCAGCAATTGCGCATCGATCCCGCCCTGCCCGACCGCCAGCCCTTGCCCCGTCCCGCGCTGCATCTGCGGATGATCCCGGTCGGGCCGGTTGCGGTGTTTGGCGCGTCCAACTTCCCGCTCGCCTTCTCGACTGCTGGCGGTGACACGGCCTCGGCGCTCGCGGCCGGATGCCCGGTGGTGGTCAAGGGCCATCCCGCCCACCCCAGAACCGGCGCGCTGGTCGCAGCTGCAATCGCCCGCGCGGTGGAGGTTTGCGGCTTGCCCGCAGGGGTCTTTGGCCACCTTGCAGGCCCTTCCATCGCGCTGGGCGAAGCGTTGGTGCAGGACCCCCGGATTGCGGCGGTGGGCTTTACCGGATCGCGCGCCGGCGGATTGGCGTTGTCCCGGCTGGCACAGGCGCGCAAGGTGCCAATCCCGGTCTATGCCGAAATGTCGAGCATAAACCCGGTCCTGCTGCTGCCTCATGCGCTCAAGACCCGCGGCGCCGCGCTGGGCAAGGCCTATGCCGGGTCCATGACGATGGGCGCAGGCCAGTTCTGCACCAATCCGGGCCTCGTCCTTGCGATCGACGGGGAGGGGCTGGAGGACTTCATGGCCGCCGCCGCCCAAGAGATCGCCGCCGCTGCCGCGCAGACCATGCTGACAAGCGGCATCCACGAGGCATACCAGAGCGGTGTTTCGACACTCGAAGCGATGCCGGATGTTGAAGCACTCGCCCGCGGTCAAGCCGGTGACGCGATGCAGGGTCAGGCCGCATTGTTCCGCACGAATGCGCGGGCGTTCCTTGCCAACGAAGCGATGAGCCACGAGGTTTTCGGCGCATCGTCGATTGTCGTCGTATGCCGCGATGCAGACGAGCTGACGGCTGTGCTCGAACAGCTCGAAGGCCAGCTCACTGTGACCTTGCACATGGATGCGGCGGATGAGGCACAGGCAGCTTCCCTGCTGCCGCTGCTGGAAACGATCGCCGGCCGAATTCTTGCCAATGGCTGGCCGACCGGCGTGGAAGTGTGCCATGCGATGGTTCACGGCGGTCCCTTCCCGGCAACTTCCGATCCGCGCACCACATCGGTCGGCAGCCTCGCGATTGACCGCTTTTTGCGCCCTGTCAGCTACCAGAACCTGAGCGAGACCCTGCTGCCGCCCGAACTGCGCGACGGCGCGCAAGGCGACGGCGTGCCGCGTCTGATCGACGGTGTTCTCACCCTCTAGTTTTTCGATTGCTTGCCAGCGGGCGAACCGGCCCGCGCTTTTCCGGGAGAGTTTCGCTTATGGCCCTTCGCCTGCTCCAGCATCGCGCGCCAAGCGGCGCACGCGCAGTCATCCTTGCCGACCACGACACCGCTTGTGTTCTTGGCGGCGTGACCACGGTGCGCGATCTGGCGACCCGCGCCATCGCTGATGGCACCAGCCTTGCCAGCGCCGCGCGCCAATGTCCCAAGGGCGCGGTCGTGGACCTTGCCGAAGAATTCGCGGCCGGCAACCTGATCGCGCCGATTGACCATGACGATCCGGCGCACCTGATGCTCGCCGGCACCGGGCTCACCCATCTCGGATCGGCAGAGGGCCGCGACAAGATGCACCGCGATGCCGCTTCATCGGCCCATCAGACCGATTCCATGCGGATGTTCCTCGAAGGGCTCGAAGGCGGAAAGCCTGCTGCGGGGGTGATCGGCCAGCAGCCGGAATGGTTCTACAAGGGTGATGGCTCGCAATTGGTCGGCCCCGCCGATGCGCTGGAAATGCCCATGTTCGCGCAAGATGGCGGGGAAGAGCCGGAACTCGCCGGTGTCTACATGATTGGCCCGGATGGCACGCCGTTCCGGCTTGGGTTTGCGCTGGCGAACGAGTTTTCCGACCATGTGACCGAACGCCACAATTACCTGTGGCTCGCGCATTCCAAACTGCGCAAGGCTGCGCTGGGCGCGGAACTGCTGATCGACGAAGCCCCGGCTGATCTGCGCGGAACCAGCCGCATCCTGCGCGATGGCAAGGTCGTGTGGGAAAAGCCGTTTCTGTCGGGCGAAGACAATATGAGCCACAGCTTCGCCAACCTTGAACATCACCATTTCAAATATGCGCTGTTTCGCCGGTGGTGTAACTTCACGTCTGGAAATTCGTTTGGAGTTTGGTCTTTGAGCCCTTGCCGGGGCATGGCCCCGGCAAGGGCTGTCCGATCTGGTATTCC
>NZ_PKRO01000027.1 GCF_002855495.1 Porphyrobacter sp. TH134 | reverse complement strand
CCGGAAGACCATCCGCCGGGAAATCGATCAGGCCAAGGCGACACCTCGTAAAGCTGGATGTCGCCTTACGGCTCCTGTGAACTGTCCTTCAACAGCGTGATCTTGTAAACGGTGGGGGTCACCTGTTCATACGAGAAGGGCACCTGGTCCTTGTCCATCACGCCGGTTTTTGATCCGGCGATATTCAGGCTGCCAACGCGCGCTTCGCGGCGTTCTTTCTTCTCCATCAGGTTGATCAGCGAAAATTCGTTGGGGCTGATGACCGCATTGCCGAAGCCGGTTGAAAACACGGCCGACTGGTTATCACCGGGCGCATCGAAGAAGACATAGAAGGTCGGCTTACGCGCGCCTGTCTGGGTCTGCGCGGTCGCACCGGGCAGCACGGCCTTGAGACTGGCCGAAGCGATCCCGCCCGTCAGCGCATAGCCCAAAATCCCGCCGGTCTTGGTCTGGGTCGAAGCGATCGGATCGATCTTCAGCATTCTGGGCTGGCCCGCGGCCTCGTCCAGCATGTAAAACCCCGGCGTGTGCGGCACCGTAGGATCGGGCGAGGTATCGTTGTAACGGATTGTCCCGTTCGCACTTTTCACCATCGCCGCAATCACCGGGCTTGGCACGCCCTTGGCCCGCAGCGCGAGCAGGGTCTTGGTGTCGGTCACAAAATCGCCGTCGCTGGTTTCGATCTTGGCGATCACCGCCTCTTCGCCCAGCCCTGCTTCAAGCAGTGCAACCACATCATCGTTGCGCAGGGTTTCAGCCCGCGCGGTGCCTGCCAGACACAGCGCAAGGGCTGCTGCAACACAGCGCAATTCCACAGAAAATTTCATTCGCCCCTCCCAATCGGCGCGGCTCGATCGCGTGCCGCACCGTCTGTTCCGTCAACTTACTGCTCCAAACCACAATCCTATACAAGGTGGTTAATCCAGCGCAGTTAAGCCCATGCCAGCAACGCTCTGACTGACCGCAGACCTGCCGCACAAGTGTTCGACGATTATCCGATTGAACGCAGGCGGCAGCGCGTCCAAGGCGGCGACGGTCCCCTCGCACCAGCTGAGATTTCCAAACGCATGACCACCAAATTGCTGACCGGCTTGCTTGCCAAGCAAAGCGACGCCAACTTGGCTGCGCGCCGCACGCGCGGCGAGCAGGTGTTCCAGATTGCCTTTGGCCTGGTCCAGTGGCCGTGGCTGCTGCGCAGTCTCTATGGCGGCACGCAGGCCCAGAAGCAGGCCCTGCTGGAACGGCTGGGGCTGGCACCGGACGCGCTGCCGCATCTGGGGAGCTGGAAGGCGGATACCTATCTGCTGCACCGGATCGTCGACACCATCGAGACCACCCGGCCCGCCACCGTGCTGGAGCTGGGATCGGGCGCAACCTCGCTGGTGATCGCCAAGGCGCTGGCCCAGCACGGCGGTGGACGGCTGCATTCCTACGACAGCTACGCGCCGTTTGTTGCAGCAATGGATGGCTGGCTGGCCGAGAATGATTGCACCGCCGCGTTCCACCACGCGCCCTTGGTGCAGCGCGATGCCCGTTGGCCGGGGCTGTGGTATGATCTTGCCGATGTGCCCGGTTCCATCGATCTGCTGGTGATCGACGGCCCGCCCTGGGCCGTCCACCCCTTTGCCCGCGGCATGGCCGAACGCCTGTTCCCCCGCATTGCGCCGGGCGGCATGGTGCTGCTGGATGATGCCGCGCGCCCGGGTGAGCGTTATGTGGCGCGGCGGTGGAAGAAGGCCTGGCCCGACTTTGCATGGCATTATGAAGGCGCGGGCACCAAGGGCCTGCTGGTGGGCCGCCGCGCGCAAAGCCCGGACGCCTAGAGCTTGCCTCTCAGCGCCTGATAGGCCGCCGCCGACACGGTGTTGGCAAGGTTCAATGACCGGATCACATCGGAACGCATCGGCAGCTTGAACAGGCGGTCCGGGTGCTGCCCGATGATCGGTTTGGGAATGCCCTTGGTCTCCTGCCCGAAAACGAGGAAAGCATCCTCGGGATAGTCAGGCTCGTAGAAAGACCGCGCACCGAATTCCTCGAACAGGAACAACTGGTCGGGCCGCGGGGCGCGCGCTTCGAGAAACGCGGCCCAGCTGGCATATTCGGTCAGGTGGACGTGCGGCCAGTAATCGAGGCCCGAGCGCTTGACCCGCTTGTCGCTGATGTCGAACCCGAGCGGGTGGATCAGGATCAGCTCCAGTCCCAGCGCCACACAGGTGCGCCCCACCGCCCCGGTGTTGCCGGGGATTTCGGGCTGGATCAGGACGATGGAGAGCCCCACGCGGGCGCTTCGCCTCAGCCCAGCTTGTCCTTGAGCAGCTGGTTCACCACCGCCGGATTGGCCTTGCCCTGCATCGCCTTCATGGTCTGGCCCACGAAGAAGCCGAACAGGGCCTCCTTGCCGCCGCGATATTGTTCGACCTTGTCGGCATTGGCGGCGATGATCGCGTCGACCGCGGCTTCGATGGCGTCGGTGTCGCTGACCTGCTTGAGGCCTTCCGTATCGGCGATCTCGTTGGGGTCGCGGCCGGTCTTCAGCACGATCTCGAAGATCTCCTTGGCCTGACCGCCGCTGATTTCGCCTTTGTCGGCCATCGCGAGGATGCTCGCCTGCGCGGCGGCTGTGGCGTTGGCGGGGTCAGCGTCATCGCTGAGCGCCTTCATCACGCCCGGCGCGACCGAGAGCGACCAGTTGGCGACCTGCGTGGCGACCTTGGCTTCATCCTTGCCCGTGACCGTAGCGGTTTCAGCCAGCAGCGTTTCGAAGCGCGCAAAGGTCTCGACCTCGGCGGTCAGCTCGCGCGCGTTGTAGGGCGTGAGACCCAGCACTTCGACGTAACGCTTGCGCTTGGCATCCGGCAATTCGGGCAGCGAAGCGCGGCATTCGGCGAGGAAGTCTTCCTCCAGAACGAGGGGCAGCAAATCAGGATCGGGGAAGTAGCGGTAATCGTGCGCGTCTTCCTTGCTACGCATCGTGCGCGTGGTGCCGGTGCCGGGGTCGAACAGGCGGGTTTCCTGCACGATGGTGCCCCCGCTTTCGAGCACATCGACCTGGCGCATCGCCTCATGCTCGATCGCCTGCATGACGAAGCGCACGGAGTTCACGTTCTTGGTCTCGGTCCGGGTGCCGAAGGGCTCGCCCGCCTTACGCACCGAAACGTTCACGTCGGCGCGCATCGAGCCTTCTTCCATGTTCCCATCGCAGCTTCCGACATAGCGCAGGATGGCCCGCAGCTTGCGCAGGTAAGCCCCGGCTTCGGCGGGCGAGCGCATGTCCGGCTTGGAAACGATTTCCATCAGCGCCACGCCCGAACGGTTGAGGTCGACATAGGACATGGTCGGGTGCTGATCGTGCATCAGCTTGCCCGCGTCCTGTTCCACATGGATGCGCTCGATCCCGATGACCTTGTCCTCGGGAATGCCCGCCTTCTCGTCCGCTTCAATCAGCAGCGAGCCTTCGCCCACGATCGGGTGGTAGAGCTGGCTGATCTGGTAGCCCTGCGGAAGATCGGCGTAGAAGTAGTTCTTGCGGTCGAAGCGGCTCCACGCGTTGATCTGCGCCTCGATCGCCATGCCGGTGCGCACCGCCTGCCGGATGCATTCGGCATTCGGCACGGGCAGCATCCCCGGCATCGCAGCATCGACGAGGGAGACCTGCGAGTTCGGCTCCGCGCCAAACGCGGTCGCCGCGCCCGAGAACAGCTTGGACTGCGAGGTGACCTGCGCGTGGACTTCAAGGCCGATCACGACCTCCCATTCACCCGTGGCACCCTGAATGCGGTAGTTGCTCATTTCGTTTCCTCGTCCTCGATCACCTTGCCGTCAGGCCCGAAGCGCATTTCGCCGTGATCAACGTGTTTTCTGACCCAGTTGGCGACCATGAAAGTCACCGGCACCGCGAGGGCGATGCCGATCCCGGCAAGCCACAGCGCGGTATCGGGGGTCACCACCACTTCTCCGGTTTGGCCATGAACCCGGCACGCTGCTGGATCGCGAGGCCTGCGTTGAGCACGCCCTGCTCGTCGAACGGGCGGCCGACCAGCTGGAGGCCGAGCGGCAGGCCATCGGCGTTGATCGTCGCGGGCACGCTCATCGCAGGCAGGCCCGCGAGGCTGGCAGGCACGGCGAAGACATCGTTGAGATACATCGTCAGCGGGTCTTCGTTCATCGAACCCAAGGGGAACGAGGCCGTCGGCGTGGTCGGGGCGAGGATCACGTCGCACTGTTCAAAGGCCAGCGCGAAATCGCGGGCGACCAGTGCGCGGACCTTCTGCGCCTGGGTGTAATAGGCGTCATAGAACCCGGCCGAGAGCACATAGGTGCCGATCAGGATGCGGCGCTTGACCTCGTCGCCGAACCCGGCGGCGCGGGTGGCAGCGTACATGTCTTGCAGGCCCACGCCCTCAGGCAGATCGCGCAGGCCATAACGCACCCCGTCATACCGGGCGAGGTTGGACGACGCTTCGGCGGGCGCAACGATGTAATAGGCGGGCAGCGCGTATTTGGTGTGCGGCAGCGAGACATCGACGATCTCGGCGCCTGCGTCCTTCAGCCATGCCTTGCCCTGTTCCCAGCAATCGAGGATCGCCTGATCGGTGCCCTCCATCCGGTATTCGCGCGGGATGCCGACCTTCTTGCCGCGCAGGTCGCTGCTGAGCGCGGCTTCCCAATCGGGCACAGGCATATCGAGGCTGGTCGAATCCTTCGGGTCGAACCCGGCCATCGCGCCCAGCATGATCGCGCAATCCTCGACGCTGCGCGCCATCGGCCCGGCCTGATCGAGCGAGGAGGCGAAAGCGACGATGCCCCAGCGTGAACACCGGCCGTAAGTCGGCTTGATCCCGCAGATGCCGGTGAAGGCGGCGGGCTGGCGGATCGAGCCGCCGGTATCGGTCCCGGTCGCGGCAGACGCAATGCGCGCGGCAACGGCGGCGGAGGAACCGCCCGAGGAGCCGCCGGGCGACATGGCGGCGTTTGAGCCGGCCTTCTTCCACGGCGAGGTGACGTTGCCGAAATAGGACGTCTCGTTGGACGAGCCCATCGCGAACTGGTCAAGGTTGAGCTTGCCCAGCATCCCCGCGCCTGCATCCCACAGCTTTTGCGAAACAGTGGATTCGTAGCGGGGGGTGAAGCCTTCAAGGATGTGGCTGGCAGCCGTGGTCTGCACGCCATGGGTGGCGAACAGATCCTTCATGCCGATCGGCACGCCCGCCATCTTGCCCAGCGGCTCGCCCGCAGCGCGTGCGGCGTCGACTGTGTCGGCGGCAGCCAGGGCGTGATCGGGCGTGGTGACGATGAAGGCGTTCAATGCGGCGGCATCAGCCACGGCAGCGTTGAACGCGGTTGCCACTTCGCGCGCGGTGAAGCTGCCGTCGCGCACACCGTCGCGGAGGTCTTTTACGCCGAGAGAGGTCAGTTCGGTCACTAGCAAACTCCGTTCGTGCTGAGCTTGTCGAAGCCCTGTCTTTTATCCTCGACCGTCGCACGGAAAGAAAGGCAGCCCTTCGACAAGCGCAGGGCGAACGGGAAGAAGCGCAAGCGCTCGCCCCTTATTCGATCACCTTGGGCACGCCAAAAAAGCCGTGCTCTGCCGCGGGCGCATTGGCGAGAACATCGCTTTGCCGCCCGCCGCCTGTCAGCGGATCGGCGTCGATCACATCGGCGCGCAGGCGCAGCGTGTTGGGGATCACTGCCGCCATCGGCTCGATCCCGGTCACATCCACCTCGCCCAATTGTTCGACCCATTGGAGGATGCCGTTCAGTTCCGGCACCATCTGTTCGAGCGCCGCATCATCCATGCGGATGCGCGCGAGGCTGGCGATCTTGGCCACGGTTGCCTTGTCCACCGACATGCTCAGCGCGCCCCTTACTGGCCTGGAACAGGCGCGGGCGCAGCCTGAGGCGCCGGTGCCCCCTGCGGCGCGCCCTGCGGTGCACCACCTTGCTGGCCCATCTGCGACTGCATGGTCTGCTGAAGCAGCTTGAGATTGCGGTCGAAGGTATCGCGGCTCATGATGTCGATCACCTCGATCTCGAACTCCAGATCGGCGTTGGCCGGGATCGGGGAACCGGGCGGCGGCGTGGCGCCATAGGCCAGATCGGCCGGGATGAAGAGCGTGTACTTGCCGCCCTTCTGCATCTGCTGAAGCCCCTGGAAGAAACCCGGCACGGTCGCGCCTTCTTCCAGCGGGAACGGCGTGCCTTCGGGGAACAGGCCTTGCACGGGGAGCGGAATGTTCTGCGATTCGTCGAACATCGTGCCGTCAGCGGCCAGCTTGCCCTTGTACTTGACCCACACGACCTCGCCCATCTGCGGCAGCGGCCCGGTGCCGGCGACCTCAGTATCGATATTCAACCCGCGCGGCACGGCGGCCCAGGCGAGACCCGCCCCCACCAGCACGGCCAGGATCACGCCGATCCACAGCTTGGTCAGCGAGCCCTTGGCGACGGGCTTGATCGGAACGCGGGTAATCTCGGTCATGGTACGGTCCTGCTGGGCGGCGACATGGCGCCGGATAATGACGGCAAAAGGGCGCGGGAATTAGCCGCGCCCTGATGACTGATCGGAAAAGGGGATTCAAGCAGTTCCGTATCCGGAAACCTGCCTGGCAACGGGATTACTTGCTCCCGTCGCGCTCCATCCGCTTGCGCTCCATCTTGCGGGCGCGGCGCACGGCAGCAGCCTTTTCGCGGGCGCGCTTTTCCGACGGCTTTTCGTAGTGGCGACGCAGCTTCATTTCGCGATAAACGCCTTCACGCTGCAGCTTCTTCTTGAGCGCGCGCAGGGCCTGATCGACATTGTTATCGCGAACCATGATTTGCATAAACGACGACTACCTCAATTTTCCAAACGCCAGAGCCCGCCCGAATCATGCGGGGATACGCGGTGAATTGCCTGTGAAACACCAATGATACGCGGGCGATTCCTTTGCAGGACCGCCCACCAAACCGCGCCCCGATAGTCCAACACCGCCGCAAAGGCAACCCGCCAGCGTGCCGTGCCCGGCGCAATCGTTCTTCGGCTACGCTAGGCAGATCGCCTGAGGCTCGCTAAAGGCCGGGCGATGGCCGGTGAAATCTCCCCCCTGGTAGCAAGTCTCAACGTCGCTTTCGGCGGCGCGGTCGGCTCGGTGCTGCGTTATCATGTCGGCCGGGTGGTGACCAATCTTGCCGGGCCGGGCCATGCGTTTCCGTGGGGTACGCTGGCCGTGAACATCTTCGGCAGCTTGCTGATGGGCGCGCTGGTGGGCTGGCTGGCGCGCGGCAGTATGGCAGCGCCTCTGGCCGATTCCATGCGGCTGCTGCTCGGCGTCGGTCTCTTGGGCGGCTTTACCACCTTCAGCGCCTTCAGTTCCGAGCTGGTTACCATGCTTCACCGCGGGCAGGCGCTGATGGCGCTGGGTTACGGTGCGGCCTCGCTCATCGCCGGTATGGCGGCAATCCTTATCGGCCTTGTCGCCGCACAGAGTGTTCAATGACCCAAACATCCGCCGACGAACCCGCTGACCTTTCCGCCGATAAGGCCGCCACCGATAACGTGCGCCAATTCACGGTATCCGAGGATGACGGTGGCATCCGGCTGGACCGCTGGTTCAAACGCAATCTGCCGCAGATCGGCTTTGCCACGGTATCGCGCTGGGCGCGCACTGGGCAGATCCGGGTCGATGGCAAGCGGGTGAAGCCGGAAGATCGCGTGGAAGCCGGGCAGGTGCTGCGCGTTCCCCCCGGCGGCGAAGATGCGCCGGCGGCCAAGAAAGCCGCGCCCCGCGTTCGCACCCTCAGCCCCGAACAGATCGCCGAGGCCAAGGCGATGGTGATCCGCGAAACGGCGAGCGCGATCGTGCTGAACAAGCCCCCCGGCCTCGCCACGCAAGGCGGCAGCAAAACCACCAAGCATGTCGACGGGCTGCTCGATGCCTTTGTCGAGACCGAAAAGACCCCGCGCCCGCGCCTCGTCCACCGGCTCGACAAGGACACGAGCGGAGTCCTGTTGATCGCCCGCACGCCGGGGGCCGCGGCGAGCTTCTCGAAGCGCTTCGCCGGTCGCAGCGCACGCAAGGTCTATTGGGCGCTAGTGGTTGGCGTGCCGAAACTGTCCGAAGGCGTGATCGATGCCCCGCTCGCCAAGCAGCCGGGCACCGGCGGCGAGAAGATGCATATCGACGAGGAAAACGGGGCGGCGGCCAAAACCCGTTACCGCGTGGTGGAACGGGCGGGCCAGCGCGCCGCCTGGGTCGAGCTTGAGCCGCTGACCGGCCGCACCCACCAGCTGCGCGTCCACATGGCCGCGATCGGCCACCCGATTGTGGGCGACGGCAAGTATGGGGGGCCGGACAGCTTCCTGACCGGCGCGGTCAGCCGGAAGATGCACCTCCATGCGCGCCGCCTTATCATCTCCGAACCCAAGGTGGGTGAAGGAACCGGCGGCAAGCTGGATGTGACCGCCGAACTGCCCCCGCACTTTGCCATGAGCATGGACGTGCTGGGCTTCGATCAGAGCCTGTCCGATGCGTCCCCCATGGGCGACGAAGCACCGGAGCGGACGGGCGAGGAAAAGAAGCAGGCCGCCCGCCGCCACTTCAAGCAGGCGCGCAAGGAAAGCCGCGCGCCGCGCCGTGCCCGCGGTGATGCGGCGGCCAAGCCCAAGGCGAAGGGCAAACCCAAGAGCAAGGGCGCCAGGCCCGTTGGCAAACTCGCCGGAAAGCCGGTTGTCGGGAAGGGTAAGCTTGCCTCCAAGGGACCGGGCAGGAAGCCCGCACGCTGATGCATCCCAATCCGCTGTTCCGAGGCGATGATGCCGCGGCTGACGCTGCGCTGGTGGGCCAGATCGGCTTCGGCATGGTCTTCGCCGCAACGCCTGATGGCCCGCGTGTGGCGCATACCCCGCTGCTGATGACGCAAGATGGCGCCGTGCAGTTCCACCTCGCCCGCGCCAACGCGCTTGTCCGCCACCTTGACGGGGCGACGGCGCTGATCGTGGTCAATGGCCCTGACGCCTATGTCTCCCCGCGCTGGTATGATGATCGCAACACCGTGCCGACCTGGAATTATGTCGCGCTGGAGCTGGAAGGCCCCGTGCGGCGGATGGACGATGATGGGCTGGAAGCCTTTCTCCACGCTGCCATCATCAAGCATGAAACACATCTGGGCGGTGAGCCGTGGCGGGCGGAGGAATCCTCGGAAAAAATGTGGGCGGGCCTGTTTCGCGGGATTGCGGGCTTTGAACTGACGGTGGCGGCCCGGCGGCCGACGCACAAATTGTCGCAGAACAAGCCGCCCGAAACGCGCACGCGGATCGCCGACGGGCTGGCCAATACCGGTGCCAGCGCGCTCGCCGAGTGGATGCGGAGCATAGCTGAATGAGGCTGGCTGTCTTCGATTGCGACGGAACACTGGTCGATGGGCAGGCCGATGTTTGCTGGGCGATGGACCGCGCCTTTGCCCGCGCAGGTCTTGCAGCGCCTGATCCATCGGCGGTGCGGCGTATCGTCGGATTGAGCCTGCCGGCCGCCGTGCGCGCACTGGCCCCGGCGCTGACCGACGATCAGAACCAGGCCGTGACCGAATATTACCGATCGAGCTTTCGGGCGCGGCGCGAAGAAGGTCTGCTCGACGAGCCGCTCTATGATGGCATCGCCGATCTGCTGCGGGATTTGCGCAGCACGGGCTGGCACCTGGCGGTCGCCACCGGCAAGTCCGACCGCGGACTCGCCGCGTGCCTTGCCACCCACGGGATCGCCGATCTGTTCGTCTCGCTCCAGACCGCCGACCGCCACCCATCCAAGCCGCATCCGGCGATGCTTGAAGCTGCCTTGTTTGAGGCCGGGGCGAGCCGCGAAGAGGCGGTCATGATCGGCGACACCAGTTTCGACATGGTGATGGCGCGCAGCATTGGCGTGGCGGCGATCGGGGTGGGCTGGGGCTATCACGCCCCGCCCGAACTGCTGGCAAGCGGCGCGGCCCGCGTCGTGGCCACCCCCGCCGCCCTGGCCGCGGCGCTGGAGGAGACCCTGCCATGACCAGGTCCGAACGCACCACCGCCGAAACCCGCGCGCGCAATGGCTATATCATCGTCACGCTGGTGCGGTTTGGCGGGATTGCGCTCATCATGCTGGGCTTTGCGATTGTGCGCGGCGTGATTGATCTGCCGCGCGCAGCCGGGGCTGTCCTGGCGGTGGCGGGGTTCTTTGAATTCTTCTTCCTGCCGCGCTTTATCGCGCGCCGCTGGAACGCCGGAGCCGATACGCACCCATGATCCGCCGATTTTACAAGGACGTAACGCTGGGCGCGCAGCCCGGTGGCTGGCAGGTCTTGCTGGACGGGCGCGGGGTGAAGACGGTGGGCGGCGCGGTCCAGCTTGTCCCCACCCGCGCGCTGGGCGAGGCATTGGCTGCCGAATGGGCGCGGCAGGGCGAAAAAATCGACCCGGCCAGCCTGCCGCTGCGCGATCTTGCCGATTACGCCATCGATATCGTCACGCCCGGCGCGGCCGCAATCGCGCAAGGCCTCGTCGCTTATGCCGAGACCGACACCCTGTGTTACCGCGCCGATCCGGATGAGCCGCTTTACGCGCGCCAGATGGACGTGTGGGAGCCGCTGCTATCCGCCTTCGAGGCTGCGCATGGGATCGCGCTGGTGCGGGTCAGCGGCGTGCTCCACCGCCCGCAGCCCGCGCCGGCTTTGGCGGTGTTGCACCAGCGGCTGCTGACGCTCGATCCCTTTGCGCTGGCCGGGGTGGAGGCGATGACGAAGCTTGCCGCCTCGCTCGTCACCGCGCTCGCCGCGCTGGATGCGGCTCACGAAGACGAACCGCGTGCGCTGTGGCAGGCGGTGTGTCTGGAGGAAGAATGGCAGGCAGACCTGTGGGGCCGCGACTGGGAGGCTGAAGAACGCCGCGCCCGGCGCGAAGCTGATTTCCTGCGCGCCTGTGCCTTTGCAAAAATGGCGCAGGGCTAGATCAGCCCCCCGCCACCCAATCGGCCACTTCGGCAGCGACCTTATTGGCCGCGCCGTTCAGTGCGGCACCCACAGCCTTGGTTTCTGCCGGAATGCCCGCTTCACGCGCTTCAAACCGGCGGGTGGTGACCGCACCATCCTTGCCGATCTTGACCGCATCGAACCGCACAATGGCCTGCGAGTTTTGCGCATCATAGCCCATGTCGATCAGCGTTCCGCGCAGCGTCATCGTCGCCAGCGTTGCGGTATCATCGCCGTCCACCACCATCGCATTGCCGCGCGCGCGGATCGTCTCGCCCACCAGCCGCCGGAACAGACGCGCGGGCTTTTCCACCCAGAAGGCTTCTTGCAAGTAAGCCAGTTCAGTCTCGCTCACGGCCACGGGCACGCGCAGCACATCGAGCTTGGCGGGCGTGTCGATCGTCAGCACCGCGATCACGGGGCGCTGGGCGCCGCTCACCCCCGGCCCGGCCGGCGCGGTGGCCGCCGGGCTGAGCGTAAGCAGGCTGGCCGGCGGCTCTCCGCCCAGACTGATGCATCCGGGCAGCGCCAGCAGCAGCGCAGGCAGCATGAGCGACCGGGTGGTGATGGTCATGCGAACAATCCCTCTATTCAGGCTTGTAATCGGGCAGCGACTTGCCGCCGACCAATGCGCCTGCGCCTTCGCTTTCGAGCTTTTCGGTGATCGAGCGCAGCGCCCGGCTGGTAGCACGCAGATCTTCCAGCGTGGCTTCGGCATTGGGCAGCGTGCTGGTGCGCAACTGGCGCGCGGCCGGGCGGGTGTCCTCCAGCGTCGCAGACAGCGAAGCGAGCGCGGCATTGGCCGATTTCAACGTGCCGCGCAGTTCCTGCGCCAGTGAACCGCCTTCCTTGCCAAGCAGCGTGTCGGTGGTGGCCACCAGCTTTTCCACCGCATCCAGCGTCTGGTTGAACTCCGCCATGGTGGTGCGGAATTCCTTGAGGTTCTGCGTGATTTCCGGGCTCGCGTCCGCCAGCCCGCCGGTCAGGCGGTTGGTGTTGCGCAGGATCCCGGCGATCTCGGCCTGATTGTCCGGACCCAGAATCGTGTTCAATTGTTCGGTCAGGGTCGCCAGGCGTTCCAGCAGCAGCGGCGCATTGGCGACGATTTCGCCAAAGCCGCCGCGGCCCGGCGGGATTACCGGGCGGCCTTCGGGACAGGCCGTGGTCTCGCAGGTGATCGCCGGATTGTCCTTGCGCGCGCCGTCCAGCAGGATGGTCGACACCCCGGTAAAGCTCGCCTGAATGGTCGCCTGCGTGCCCACCAGAATGGGCACATCATCCTTCACCTTGATCCGCACCCGCACAAATTCGGGATTGTCCTTGGCCAGCGCGATTTCCGTCACCTGCCCCACCGGCACCCCGGCAAAGGTGACCTGGCTGCCATTGGCAAGGCCCGAGACCGACTGGCTGTAGAAGATGTCGTATTCGTCCTTGGCGCCCTCGCCCAGCCGGGCGATCCAGACGATGAAGGCCGCCAGCATCGCCATAAGCAGCAGCGACACCGCACCGACCCACAGATGATTGGCTCTGGTTTCCATGTGCGTTCCCTATGCCGCCCGCAGGCTGCGCTTGTCCATTGCTGTGTGGCTCATGACGCGCCTCGCAAGTGGCTGTCCTGGGCGGCGCGGCCGCGCGGACCGTTGAAATATTCCTCGATCCACGGATGCCCGGTGGCAATCAGTTCCGGGATTGTCCCGACCGCGATGATCTTTTTCTCGGCAATCACCGCCACCCGGTCGCAGATTTCGTAAAGCGTATCGAGATCATGGGTTATGAGAAACACGGTAAGACCCAGCGTTTCCTGCAATTCGCGGGTCAGCCGGTCAAACTTGGCCGCGCCGATGGGGTCAAGGCCCGCGGTGGGTTCATCCAGAAACAAGAGTTCCGGATCAAGCGCGAGCGCGCGGGCCAGCCCTGCGCGCTTCTTCATCCCACCCGACAATTCGGAGGGATATTTTGCCACCGCATCATCCGGCAAGCCCGACAGGATCACCTTGTAACGCGCGATTTCAGCCCGCAGCACCGGATCAAGATCGGGGTAGTATTTTCGCAGCGGCACTTCGACATTTTCGCCCACGGTCAGCGTCGAAAACAGCGCTCCGCCCTGAAACAACACGCCCCAACGGCGGCGCACGCCGATACCCTGATCGAGGTCTGATTCAGTGATGCAGCGCCCCAGCACATCGATCCGCCCCGCGCTGGGCCGTTGCAAGCCGATGATCGAGCGCATCAGCACCGATTTGCCCGTGCCGGAACCGCCAACCACGCCAAGGATTTCGCCGCGCCGCACTGTCAGATCAAGGCCTTCATGGACCGTGACATCGCCAAAGCGGTTGACCAGCCCCTCGATCACGATGGGGGCGTTCTCGTCGTCGGGATGATGGTGTGCCTGCATCGCTCAGCCCCACCCGATTTCTGTAAAGAACACCGCAAAAAACGCGTCGAGCACAATCACGGCAAAGATCGCCGAGACCACCGCCATGGTCGTGCGCCGACCGACCGCTTCGGAATCGCCGCGCACCTGCATCCCGTGATAACAGCCCGCCAGTGCCACGATCAGACCGAACACCGGGGCCTTGATGAGCCCGACCCACAGGTCGTGGATCGGCACGACTTCCTGGATCCGGATCAGAAAGGTCAGGAACGGGATGCCCAGCGTCATGTCGCCGACCACCGCGCCGCCAATAATCGCCACGACCGAGGCATAAAAGCCCAGTAGCAGCATCATGAAGGTCGCTGCCAGAATGCGCGGAATTACCAGCACTTCGACCGGCGACACGCCGATCGTGCGCATCGCATCGATCTCCTCGGTCAGCTTCATGGTCCCGATCTGTGCAGCAAAGGCGCTGCCCGAACGGCCCGCCACCATGATCGCGGTCATCAACACACCCAGTTCGCGCAAGGTGATGCGGCCGACCAGGTTCACCGTCAGCGCCTCGGCCCCGAATTGCTCAAGCTGGACCGAGCCCTGCTGCGCGATGACGATCCCGATCAGGAAGCTCATCAACCCGATGATCGGCAAGGCCGAAACGCCCACCAGTTCCATCTGGTGCACCAGCGCCTTCACTGGAAACCGCGAGGGGTGACGGGCCAGACTGGCGATGCCCAGCAAGATCTGCCCGAAGAAACCGACCACGCCATAAACGCCTGAGCGCGCGGCAAAGACCTTGTCGCCCACCGCCGTTGGCACCCGTTCCCAAAACGGTGGGCGCGGCGGACGCATCGGGCCGGTTGCGTCGATGTCGCGCACCGCGCTTAGCAACCGCTGCGCTGCCTCGCTGGCGCCGGTAATGTCGCAATTGTGCTCGCGCGCGAGGCGGCAAACCACCCATGCGCCGACGGTATCGATGTCGTCCACGCCGGCCAGATCGATGCTGTCCAGCGGCCCTTCAAGGCGGCTGAGGCTGTGTTCCAGCGGGCCGATATGCGCCAGCGTCATATGCCCGGACAGCACCAGCCGGTCGGTATTGGCGCCGGCCTTTTCCAGCGAATATTGCGCGGCGTCCTGCATCGGAATGAGGCTATGGGGAGATTTTTGCCCCCCGGCAAGGCTCTCGCGGCGAACCGCCGCACGCTGGCAGGCCTGTCCGTCATTGCATCGCAACATCGGTGCTGGCATGGCGCAAGGCATTATGACCGACACGCCGCACCCCGCTCTGCCCACCACCTTCGACCCCGCCGAAATCGAGGCGCGCTGGTATCAGCATTGGGAGACGAGCGGGCTGTTCCGCCCGGACCGTCCGGAGGCGGAAGCCTACACCATCGTCAACCCGCCGCCGAACGTCACCGGCTCGCTGCACATCGGCCACGCGCTCGACAACACCTTGCAGGACGTAGTGATCCGCTACGAGCGGCTGCGCGGCAAGGACGCGCTGTGGGTGGTCGGCATGGACCACGCAGGGATCGCGACGCAGATGGTGGTCGAGCGCCAGATGGAAGCTCAGGCGGACAAGCGCACCAACTACTCGCGCGAAGCTTTCGTCGACAAGGTGTGGGAATGGAAGGCGGAAAGCGGCGGCAGCATCACGCGCCAGCTGCGCCGGCTGGGCTGTTCGATGGACTGGAGCCGCGAACAGTTCACGATGGACCCGCATTTCACCAAGGCGGTGATCAAGACCTTCGTCGACCTGTATAATGATGGCCTGATCTACCGCGACAAGCGGCTGGTGAACTGGGACCCGAAGCTCAAGACCGCGATTTCCGACCTTGAGGTCGAGACCCGCGAAATTCAGGGCAACTTCTGGCGTTTCCGCTATCCGCTGGCTGATGGTGTGCGCACCGATGCCGGAGACGATCACCTGATCGTCGCCACCACTCGGCCCGAAACCATGCTAGCCGACATGGCCGTGGCGGTGAACCCGGCGGACGAACGCTTTGCCAGCGTCGTGGGCAAGCACATCGTGCTGCCGATCACCGGGCGGCGCATTCCGATCATCGCCGACGAACACGCCGATCCGGCGCTGGGGTCAGGCTGCGTGAAGATCACGCCGGGCCATGATTTCAACGACTTCGAAGTCGGCAAGCGCGCCGGGATCGCGGCGGGCGAGATGCTCAATATGTTCAACGTCGATGCGGCGGTGGTGCAGGTGGCCGATGGGCTGATCCCTGACGCCTTCCTCGGCCTTGACCGGTTCGATGCGCGCAAGGCGGTGGTCGAGCGGTTGAAGGCCGATGGCTACCTCGTCCCCCACATCACCAAGACCAAGGACGGCGAGGAGATCGAACACGACGCTGAACCGCGCGTGATCCAGACCCCCTTCGGCGACCGCGGCGGCGTGGTGATCGAGCCGTGGCTGACCGACCAGTGGTATGTGAACGCCGCCGAACTCGCCAAGAAGCCGATCGAAGCGGTGCGCTCGGGCGATATCCAGATCGTTCCCAAGACGTGGGAGAAGACCTTCTTCAACTGGATGGAGAACATCCAGCCCTGGTGCGTCAGCCGCCAACTGTGGTGGGGGCACCGGATTCCGGCTTGGTTTGCCGATGATGGCCGCTGCTTTGTCGCCGAGGACGAAGCCGCCGCGCAGGCGCTCGCCGGTGAAGGCATTACGCTGCGGCAGGACGAGGACGTCCTCGACACGTGGTTCTCCTCCGCCCTGTGGCCCTTCGCCACGCTCGGCTGGCCGGAAGACCCTACCTCCGTTCGCCCTGAGCCTGTCGAAGGGCTGCACTTCACTTCATCCGACAGCGCCGAAAAGAAAGAC
Organism: Porphyrobacter sp. TH134; assembly: GCF_002855495.1. GTDB lineage: Bacteria > Pseudomonadota > Alphaproteobacteria > Sphingomonadales > Sphingomonadaceae > Erythrobacter. Next base: position 25,754 of record NZ_PKRO01000027.1, on the reverse strand, counting down.
AGTCCTTCGACAAGCTCAGGACGAGCGGAGTTGGAGGATGGTGCCCGAACGGGTCTCTTGCAAAAGCACTTCCCCAACAGCCTCCTCATCTCCGGCTTCGATATCCTGTTCTTCTGGGATGCGCGGATGATGATGATGGGCTTTTACAACATGGGGCAGAAGCCCTGGGACACGCTCTATCTCCACGGCCTTGTGCGCGCGGCGGATGGGGCGAAGATGTCGAAGTCCAAGGGCAATGTCGTCGATCCGCTCGGCCTCATCGACCAGTACGGGGCCGACGCGCTGCGGTTCTTCATGGCGGCGATGGAAAGCCAGGGCCGCGACATCAAGATGGATGAAAAGCGGGTCGAGGGTTATCGCAACTTCGCCACCAAGCTGTGGAACGCGGCGCGGTTCTGCCAATCGAATGGGATCGGGGCGTCGGCTAGCGTCAAGGCTCCTCCTGCACGCCTCGCCGCCAACCAGTGGATCATCGGCGAGGTAGGGTCTTGCGTGACCGAAATCGAAAAGGCGATGGCCGACCTGCGCTTCGACGCGGCAGCCAACGCGATCTACCAGTTCACGTGGAGCAAGTTCTGCGACTGGTATCTTGAACTCGTAAAGCCGGTCTTTTCGGGCGAAGCTGATAGTCCGGCTGCGGCGGAAACCCGAGCGGTCGCCGGCTGGGCGCTCGACCAGATCCTCGTCATGCTCCACCCCTTCATGCCCTTCATCACCGAAGAGCTGTGGCACAAGCTGGGCGCGCGCGAGTACGAGCTGATCGTGGCGCAGTGGCCCAAGCCGGAAGCGGAAGTCAGCAAGGAAGCAACCGACGCCATCGACTGGGTGATCGACCTCACCACCAGCACCCGCAGCGCGAAGAACGAGCTTGGCATTGCGCCCGGCGCGAAACTGGCGGCGTTCCTTGCCGCGCCGTCGGACGTCGCCGCGCGCACCATCGAGCGCTCAAGCGCGGCAATCGAACGCCTCGCGCGCCTGACGCCGGTGACCATCGGCGAAGCGCCCGCAGGCCCCGCCATGCAGGTGACAGCCGGCGAAGACGTGTTCGTCATCCCCTTGGAAGGCATCGTCGACATCGCAGGCGAAAAGACCCGGCTGGAAAAGGCGCTGGCGGCGTCGGAAAAGGAAGCGAAGTCGCTGGGCGGCCGCCTGGCGAACCCCGCCTTTGCCGAAAAGGCCAAGCCCGAAGCGGTCGAAAAGGCCCGCGCCGATCTCGCCCATCATCAGGGCGAGGTGGAACGGCTGACGGCGGCACTCGCGCGGCTGGGATAGCCCCCCCCTGCACCCGTCCGCGTGATTTCCTTTGGGCAGCCAGCGATAGGCTGTTAAGGGCGCGCGCATGCTTACCATTGACGGTGTCACAGTGCGGCTTGGCGGCCGGGCCATTCTTGAACGCGCCAGTGCGACGGTGCCGGTGGGCGCGCGCGTGGGGCTGATCGGCCGCAACGGCGCTGGCAAATCCACGCTGATGAAGGCGCTGATCGGCGAGATCGAGCCTGATGACGGCGAAATCAGCAAGCCATCGCGCGCCAAGATCGGCTATATCGCGCAGGAAGCCCCCAGCGGCAGCATGACGCCTGAGGAGGTGGTGTTGGCGTCTGCCACCGAGCGCGCCGCGCTGCTCGCCGAGCTGGAAACCTGCACCGACATGGACCGGATGGGCGATGTGCACGAACGCCTGCTCGCCATCGACGCCTACAGCGCCCCGGCGCGCGCGGCCAAGATCCTCAATGGTCTGGGCTTTGATGACGAAATGCAGCAGCGCCCGGTCGACAGCTTTTCGGGCGGCTGGAAGATGCGCATCGCCCTGGGCGCGCTGCTGTTTTCCGAACCTGACATCCTGCTGCTGGACGAGCCCAGCAACCACCTCGACCTTGAAGCGACGTTGTGGCTGGAGAACTTCCTCAAATCCTATCCCGCCACGCTGGTCGTCATCAGCCACGAACGCGACCTCCTCAACAAGGTCGTCGATCACATCCTGCACCTGCAAGGCGGGCAGCTGACGCTCTATCCGGGCGGGTATGACGCATTTGAGAAACAGCGGGCCGAACGCGCCGCGCAGCTCGCGGCGGCGAAGGCCTCGCAGGATGCGCAGCGGGCGCGGCTTCAGGATTATGTCGCCCGCAATTCCGCCCGCGCCTCGACCGCCAAGCAGGCCCAGTCGCGCGCCAAGATGCTCGCCAAGATGCAGCCGATTGCGGCAATGATGGAAGACCCGACGCTAAGCTTCGATTTCCCTGATCCGGCGGAAATGAAGTCGCCGATGATTACGGTGGAACAGGCAGCGGTGGGTTACGGCGAGGCGCCGCCGATCCTCAAGCGGCTGAACTTCCGGATCGAGGCCGATGATCGCATCGCCCTGCTGGGCCGCAACGGCAACGGCAAGACCACGCTGGCGCGGCTGCTGGCCTCGCAGCTGACCCCAGCCGAGGGCGCAATCAACGCGCCCGGCAAGCTCAAGGTCGGATACTTCACCCAGTATCAGGTGGAGGAACTGGCGGGCGAGGATACCCCGCTCGATCTGATGAACCGGGCGATGGAAGGGGCCTCGCAAGGCGCGATCCGCGCGCAATTGGGGCGCTTCGGCTTTTCGGGGCCGCGCGCGCAGCAGCGGGTCGACAAGCTTTCGGGCGGGGAGCGCGCGCGGCTGGCGCTGGCGCTGATCACGCGCGATGCGCCGCATCTGCTGATCCTGGACGAGCCGACCAACCACTTGGATGTCGACGCGCGTGAGGCGCTGATCCAGGCGCTCAACAGTTATTCGGGGGCGGTGATCCTCATCAGCCACGATCGCCACATGGTCGAACTGACCGCCGACCGCCTGATCCTCGTCGATAATGGCACCGCGCGCGAATATGCCGGGAGCATGGAGGATTACATCGACTTCATCCTCGGCCGCAATCAACCCAAGGGTGGCGGGGCCAAGGGCAAGGGGGCGCGCGGCAACGCGGGCAGTGACATGCGCAGCGCGCAGTCCGATCTCACCAAGGCGGAAAGCGCCATTGCTCGCCTGTCAGCCGAGGTGGAGCGGCTCGACCAGCAGATCCTTGCCCAAAGCACGGCGCCCAGCGGACCGCAGGGCAGCGCGATGCAGCGGCTGGTTGCCCAGCGGGCCGAAGCCGCCGATGCGCTGGCCAAAGCGGAAGAAGCCTGGCTGGCGGCCAGCACCGTGCTCGAAGCGATCGAGGCGGCGTAAGCCCGGCATGAACCTCACCCTTGCCACCGATGACAACGGCGGGCCGGAGATTTTCGCCAGCCTGCAAGGCGAAGGGCCGTCTGCCGGAATGCCGGTGGCGTTTGTGCGGCTGTCACGCTGCAACCTCGCCTGTACGTGGTGCGACACGGCTTACACTTGGCGGTTTGAAGGCGATAACCGCCCGCACCGCGATGGGATCGCGTTTGATCGCCGCGCCAATCAGGTGACGCTGACCCCTGCCGAAACGGCGGAGCGGATCGCCGCGCTGGGCCAGAAGCGCCTTGTCATCACCGGGGGCGAGCCGCTGTTGCAGGCGGGCGCGCTGGCGGAGATGCTGGCGTACCTGCCGGATATCAGTGTGGAGATCGAAACCAACGGCACCGTCGCCCCGCCAGCGCGGCTGGATGTGCGGGTCGATCAGTACAATGTCAGCCCCAAACTGGCGCACTCGGGCAACCCGGCCGATCTGGCGCTGATCCCCGAGCGGCTGGATGCTTGGGCGACTGATCCGCGCGCGTTCCTGAAGTTCGTGATCGCCGCGCCGGATGATGTCGCAGAGGTTCTGGCGCTTCAGCAGCGCTACCGCTTCAGGCCCAAACGCGTGTTTCTGATGGCCGAAGGCACCGACAGCGCGGCCCAGCGGGAACGGCAGGTGTGGCTGTCAGACCTTTGCCTGAAGCACGGGTTCCGCATGAGCGACCGGCTGCATATCCACCTTTACGGCGATACGCGCGGAACGTAGCTTGTTTGCGCGCCCGCCTCCGCGGGCACGTCCTCGGCGCGTTTCGCACTTCGCGCGAGCGCCTGCGGGCGGGCGGTCGCCCTTGCGGCCCGTCCGTTGGCGGGCCGAGCCAGTTCGCAAGTGTGAGTGTGTGGCGCCTCCCGCAGCGACGCGGCCTTTAGGCCGAGTGAGCGAGGGTTCCGCGCCGCTGACGCGGTGCGGAACACAAATACTCAACCCTGCGATCTCCAGCGCATCACCACGCGTTCGACCAGTTCTTCCTCGCCGCCGTCGGTGCTCCACAATTCAGCGAAGCTCGGGTCTTCGGAAGCGGGGCGTTTGTGTTCTTCAAGGTTGTCGAAGCTGACCCGGATCGGAATCGCCACGCCTTCGCCGCAGATGATGCATTCGCGGTTGCGCAGCGCCGGGATCGAATCCAGGAACCCGCGCGCGCCTTCGGGCATGGCGGACCGCACGAAAGCCTGGTCGCGGTCGTTGTTGAGCCGCATCGCGATAATCGTGCCGCACTGCGACAGCACGCCTTCGGCAAGGTCGGAGGGGCGCTGGGTAATCAGGCCAAGGCTGATGCCGTATTTGCGGCCTTCCTTGGCGATGCGGCTGAGGATCTTGCCGACCGATGATCCATCGGCGTTCTTTTCATTGGGCACGTAGCGGTGGGCTTCTTCGCACACCAGCAGCACCGGCCGGGTCTTTTCCTCGCGGCCCCAGATCGCAAAATCGAACACGAGGCGCGAGAGCACCGCAACCACGGTCGAGGTGATGTCGGACGGCACGCCCGACACATCGATGATCGAGATCGGTCTGCCATGACCCGGCATCCGGAAAATCTTGCCGATGAAGTCGACCATGGTGTCGCCCACCAGCATCCCTGAGAACATGAACTGGTAACGCGGATCGGCCTTGATCTCGTCAAGCTTGCCCTTGATCCGCATATAGGGCGCGGACGAGGTTGCCTTGTCGAGCTTGCCCATTTCGTCTTGCAGGATGTTGCCGAAGTCGGACAGCAGATAGGGGATGGGCGAATCCACGGTGATCTTGCCCATCGTCTGGGCCAGCCGGTTCTTCGAGCGTGCGGCCAGCAGGCACTTGGCCAGAATGTCGCTATCGACCTGGCGTTCGTTGCCGCTGCTCGACAGCAGCACTTCGCAATGCTCCTCGAAGTTCATCAGCCAGTAGGGCATTTGCAGGTTCGACACGTCGAGGATCTGCCCCGTCGTGCGGAACGCGGCAGAGTATTCGCCGTGCGGGTCGATCATCACGATGTGACCCTTGGGCGCGGCTTCGCAGATCCTGTGCAGGATCAGCGCGGCGCTGGTCGACTTGCCGGTGCCGGTCGATCCCAGCAGCGCGAAGTGCTTGCCCAGCATCGCGTCGATATACAGGCCGGCGCGGATATCCTTGGTGGGGAAGACCTTGCCGATGGTGATGCTGGCGCGCCCATCGCTCGCATAGATCTGTTCCAGATCGCGGGTGGTGGCGGGATAGATCATCGCACCGGGGATCGGATAGCGGGTGACCCCGCGCCGGAAGCCGCTGATGCGGCCTGTCAGCTTTTCCTCGCCGCCTTCGCCAAGGAAATCGATATGGGCGATGATCCCGCCGTCGGTGCGGCGGTCCTTGCGCTGATCGCGCACATTGGCCAGCAGCCAGCTGTCGCCAACGCGGATCTTGATCTGGCTGCCCACCTGCCCGGCCATTTGCACCGAGGGATCGGCATCGGCCATGCATTCGTTGATGCGTTGCAGGTCGAGCGCGATTTGCGAGCCTGAGCCGGAGATTTCCAGCACCACGCCAATCGGCAGGCGCGAATTGTCGTGGGCGCCAGTGGCATAGGCCGATGCCACTTCTTCGGCGCCGGTCGGATTGGGTCCGGTGAAGCGCTCAAAATCCTGCCTGCCGTGATCGGTCATTTGCGCCTTTCCCCTGCGCCGCCTTATGCGAGGCCGGGGGGTACGATGGGTTGGGTTAAGATCGGGTCAACGTCTTTGCGGCCCGCTCCGGTTCAGGTGCGCGCAAACAGCCGCCCAGCCAGCCACCCCATCCCCAGCGAAAGCGCGATCGCGCCAAGCCCGTAGAAGAACGACCAGCGCTGTGAGGCAGTGACCACGCGACCTTCCAGCCCGGCCTTCACCACTTCGATCCGGGCCGTCGCACTGGCCAGCACCCGGCCCCGGGCAATCGCAAAGGTTTCCGCGGTGTAGCGTCCGGTGGTGACGTTGGAAGGCAGATCGATGCGGGCCTGATAGAGCACCTTTTCGGCAATGCTCACCCCGCGCGGGTCTTCCTGATACAGCCCCTGGCGCCGCCGCAGTTCGACCAGCCCCCGGGCGAAGCGGGCCTGTTCTTCCGGCTCGATCTGGCCGGACGGCGATAGCTGGATGAAGTCGGTTCCCAGTTCATAGATTGCCGCGGTGCGTTCATCGACGATTTCGCGCACCGGGCGCGAGGATGCTACCGCAAAGAACGCCGGGGCTGACCGGAAATCGCTGGATCCGGCATTGGCCCAGATCCCGGCAACACGTTCCTTTTCGCGGATGCGGACGGCCTCGGACGGGCCTTTGAGCACGACGACGATGTCATAATCCGCGCTGCGCGCGCCCGCCCCCGCCGGATCGATCACCGCACCGTAAAGCAGCAGCCGTGCGCCGGTGAAACCCTGTTGCACCTCGATCAGGGATTGGCTGACCGCCGGCACCAGCACCGGCTCGCGTTGGGCAGAAAGGGTAAGCCACGCCAGCGCGGCCAGCGCCGCCCGCTGCGCCAGCCTCACCGCGCCGCCCTCAAAGCGGCACCACGGTGTAGATCTCGTCCGGCTGCACCCCGAGCCCGTAGAGCATCCGCAGCGCGATCAGCAGCACGAGCGCGGCCAGGGCAAGGCGCAGCAGTTCGGGCCGGGCCTTCAGCGCGATCTGCGTGCCGAACTGCGCGCCCAACACCGATCCCAGCAGCAGCAGCGCCGCCAGCACCAGATCGACCGCCTTGGTCGTCAGCGCGTGGGTCATGGTGGTCACCATCGTCACGAACAGGATCTGGAACAGCGAAGTGCCGACCACCACATTGCCGCTCATCCCGAGGATATAGAGCATCGCGGGCACCAGCAGAAAGCCGCCGCCCACCCCCATCAGCATGGTCAGGATCCCCACCAGCATCCCCAGAATGGCCGGCGCCAGCGGGGAGATATACAGGCCCGAGGCATAGAACCGCCAGCGATAGGGCAGGTTGGCCACCAGCGGGTGGTGGCGGCGTTTCTTGACCTGTGTGCCCATCTTGCCGAGCAGGCCGGGGCGCAGCGTGCTCACCGCCTCGCGCATCATGAGCATCCCGATCGAGCCGAGCATCAGGACATAGAGGATCGAGATGACAACATCGATCTGACCGAGCGATTGCAAAGCGCTGAACAGGCCTGCCCCGATCAGCGCGCCAACAATCCCGCCGCCCACCATCACCCCGCCCATCCGGTAATCCACCCCCTTGCGGCGCGAATGGGCGAGCACGCCCGAAACGCTGGCACCGGTGACCTGGGTTGCGGCCGAGGCGGCGGCGACCGTGGGCGGGATGCCGTAAAAGATCAGCAGCGGCGTGGTCAGAAAGCCGCCGCCCACCCCGAACAGGCCTGACAAAATCCCCGTCAGCCCGCCCAGCAGCACGATGTAGAGGCCATTGACCGACAGATTCGCGATGGGCAGGTAAACGTCCATGCGTGCAGGCCTAGCCCACCGCGCCGCGGGATTAAAGCTGCGCTTGTTCCCGATCCCCGTTTGTCTTTGCCTGTTGGCGTCGGCGCATGGACAGCGGGCTAGAAGCTGGTCGAGAGCGTCGCTGTCAGCCCCGAATAGGGCGCGGCCTGTCCCGCGATCCGTTCGCGCCAGTCAACCGACACGCGCGCAGGCACCGCGCCGATCGCCATATCGAAGCGCAGCGTCGGGCCGATATCCAGCCGCTGTGCATCGCGCTGTGCCCCGCCCCAGGCCGCGGCCCCCAGGCTGACGCGCAGCGTGTTGTCAGTGACCCGCGTGATCTGCGGCAGGGCGGCGGTGATGCTGGCTTGCCCGTCGGCAAAGGCGGTGCGCCCAGCCCCTCCGACCCAGCCCGCCTGTCCATAGGCCTCAAGCCGCGCACCGTGTGGCAGCGGCACCGGCGCGATTTCGGTCACGACATAGGCGGCCGGGCGCAGCGATGTGCCAAAGGGCGTGTCGGTATAGCGCACTTCGCCCGCCAATCGCAGCGGCACAGCCGGCACCGGGCGCAGCGATGTGCCCAGCGCCAGCTCGCTTTCGCCGCCTTGCACCAGCGCGCGGTAAGCGCGGGCATACAGCCGCAGATCGCGCCGGTCGCTAGGTACAAGCCGAAATTGCAGCACCGCGCCGGCCTGACTTGCGCCATAGATCGGCACCCGCCCCTGCGATACCGGCGCCGCATTCGACCCCTGCCGCCAGAACGCCCAGGCATCCAGCGACCAGCGACCGGGCGCAGCGCCCGCCGACCGGGGGGGCGGCATTGGCAGGAACGGGGGAGAAACCTGTGCTGGATCCGGGGCTGAAGCTTGAGCGCGAGCAGAAGCTGACGAAAAGGCAGGGCCGGAAAGGTCACCCATCGCACCGCCCCCCTCAGCCTGCACGCCCGCCAGACGCCCTGCCACGCGGGATCGCCGGGAGCGCACGTCAGCCATCTGCAACAGCGCGGTCATGCCGCCCCGGCCTGGCGCGGTGCCTTGGCGGCGAACGGTTGGCGCTGCATCGCGGCTCGTACCATTGGCGATCATTATGGCAGCCGGCCGCACCGGCGCGATCACGACAAGCCCCTGCTGCGCCAACGCTACGGTGGCAAAGGGATTTTCCCACCAGACCACACGGCCCACGCTCCAACCGCCAATCAGAAGCGCCAGCATGACCAGCGGCCCCCCCTTGGGACGGCTTGCGGGCGGCCCTGTTTTCACCGCCGCGCCTTCATGGCTGGGCCTGGCCCAGCAAAGCAGTTTGCGCCGGGTGTGCGTCGTGATCGGTCTTGTCCCACAGCGCGGCATGCCCGCTCAGCGTTTGGACATAGGCGAGTATCGCGCGCCGTCCCGCGATGATCGCAATGATATTGGCAAGCGGCACCCGCAGCACCGCACGCATGCCTTCGGCAAGACCGTATTCGCGGGCGGTGAAGGCAAACCGCATGGCAATCCGCCAGGCAAAAGCGACGCCATTGGCGATCAGCACCCCCTTGAGCAGCGGGGTCAGCGGGACAGGGCCAGCCACCCCGGTCACGACCATCACCCCCATCACGCCGGTCAGCAACACCAGCCCATAGCCCACCAGCAGCACCAGCGCCGTCATCGGCCCGCGCCGGTCGCGCGCGCGCATCCAGTATTCAGCCACTCCGCCCGCCCAGCCGACCCGGTCCCAGCCCTGCAAGGCGATCCCCAGCACCCACCGGCTTTTCTGCCGCACTGCGGTATCAAAGCGATGCGGGAAAAAGGCGCGGGTCGCGACCAGCCGGCCATCCTCTCCCCGCGCCCGGACAAACCGGCAGCGCCCGCCCGCTGCGGCAATCGCAAGGCCAAGCTCGTAATCCTCGGTCAGCGAATCGCTGGCGAATGGCAGACCCCCGCTCTGGCGCGCCACCAGCCGATCGAGCGCCCGGCGGGACGCTGCACAGCCGACCCCAGCGCCTGGCAAGCCTGCCCCCAACGCATCACGCACCATCATCGCCTTGCCGTGGGCCTCGGCGAATTCTTCGCAATAGTGACTGCCGATCTGCCGGGCGATCCAGCTGCGCTGACGGGGCACGAGGGGCTCGACCGGCAATTGCACGAAATCCGCGCCGGCTGCGATGGTTTCATCAAGCAAGCCCAGCGCGCCGGGATCGACCATATCCTCGGCATCGTGAAACACCGCAAAGGCGAAACGGCGCCCGCTGCGTTCCTCGTCCAGCGCCAGCGCCGCATAGAGCCGGTTGAGGCAATCGGCTTTGGTGGTCGGCCCGTCGTGCCCGAGGATGACCAGCCGCAGGCGCGGATCATTGCGCGCTGCCGCCACGCCTGCGCCCAACGTGGCCGGATCATTGCGATAGCATCCGACATACAGGCGCATGTCAGGCTGCGGCCAGGTTTCGAGCAGATGGCGAATGGTCTGGCCGATCACCGCGGCTTCCTGCCAGGCAGGGATCAGCACGGCGACGGGGCCGGACAAGCTGTGCTGACGCAGCGCGATGCGGCTGCAATGAACGGTCATGGTCCGGCCAGTGGCCCGCAACCACATCCACGCAACATCGACCGCGACATCGTCGAGCGCACCGATAAGGAAGAACACCCCGGCAAACAGCAAGAGTTCGTGCTGTAGCAGTGAAAGCCACTGCCACAGTTCATGCTCCAAGATGGACAAGGCGACCCCCTTCCCCAAGTAAGGCAACAAGTTACCTTGACCGGGGCCGCCATGCAACAGCACTCAATATTTTGTTGGTTTAAATCGCTTTAATTTCAAACCCTGGGTTAATCAGCCAGTTCACCAGCTGCCGATATTGGGCATGCTGACCCACGGTTCTGCCGGTTCGAGATGGCCGTCCTGCAACAATTCGACCGAAATCCCGTCCGGCGATTTGACGAACGCCATATGCCCGTCGCGCGGGGGGCGATGGATGATGTGGCCGGCGGCGGCCAGCGCGGCGCAGGTCTCGTAGATATTCTCGACCCGGTAAGCGAGGTGCCCGAAATTGCGCCCGCCGTCATAGGCCGGCGCCGGACTGCCGTCTTCGGGCGGCCAGTTGTAGGTAAGCTCCACCTCAGCCACGCCCGCCTGTCCCGGTGCTGCCAGGAAGATCAGCGTGAACCGACCCGCCTCGACATCGAACCGCCGGACTTCTTCCAGCCCGATTAGCTTGAAAAACGCGACCGTGGCGTCCGGATCGGTGACCCGGATCATGCTGTGGAGATATTTGACCATGCGAACTTCCATTCAAAAACGGTTCATCGACGTTGATGCACAACTCGTCGCGCCAACGCCTTCAGGGGGAACATGGGATGAGCAGCGATGATGTGCAACCGGTGACTGCGACGAATGGCGCGCTGCGCGAGCCTGCAAGCCTGCGCTGGTTTGGCACGGCAGCAATTCTGGCGGTCGGCATGATTGCGGGCGGATATCTGCTGGGCAACGGCCTGCTGCGCGCCAAGGATGCCGAGCGCGCTGTTACCGTGCGCGGGCTGGCTGAACGCAATGTCACCGCTGACCTTGCCACCTGGACAATCTCATACTCCGCCGCCTCCACCAGCCTTGCCGAAGCGCAAGCGAAAGTGCGCGGCGATACGGCCAGCATCGAGGCCTTCTTCAAGGACTTGGGCTTTCCCGCCGATGCGCTCCAGCCGACCGGAGCGAACGTGACCAGTTTCACCAATGAAGGCATCACCACCTACACCGTGCGCCAGCGCCTGGCCTTGCGCACCACCGATATTGCCCGCGCGCAAAAGGCAGTCGCGCGCCAGTTCGATCTGGTCGGGCGCGGGGTGTTTCTCGAAGAAGGATCCGGCATGGCCTACACCTTCACCAAGCTCAACGACATCAAGCCCGAAATGGTCGCCGAAGCCACCAAGGATGCCCGCGCGTCGGCCCAGCAATTTGCGCAGGATTCCAACTCCGGCGTCGGCAAGATCAAGGACGCGACGCAAGGGTATTTCGAGATCGAAGCGCGTGACGGCGAGGCGGGTGGCTGGGGTTCTGCCGATAGCCCCTACAAGAAGGTCCGCGTGGTCACGACCGTCAGTTTCACGCTCGATTAAGACGGGACCTTTAGCCACTGAACGACAAAATCGCACCACTTGTCGCGCATATCGGAGGGCGAGTTGCACCCGTGCGTGTTGGTGGGTATGCGCGCGGGTCCGCAGGGGAGAGCGGAAGTGCCTGCCCCCTTGCCGCCCCTGTCTGGGCCAATTATCCGGAAAAACGAACTGGTCATGCTTCAGAAATTGCGCGACTTTTTCAGGCCCCCGCCGCCGCCCAAGCTACCGGCCGTGCCCGACGGCACCCGGTATTATGCGATCGGCGATATCCATGGGCGGCTGGATCTGTTTGACGCGATGATTACCGCGATCGAGGCGGAAATTGCGGGCGCTGCGGGGATCGAGCATCGCATCATCCTGCTGGGCGATCTGGTTGACCGCGGCGCCGACAGCGCCGGCGTGGTCGAACGCGCCCGCACCTGGCAACAGTCCCGCGATGTCCGGATCCTGGCAGGCAATCACGAGGACATGTTTCTGCAAGCCTTCGAAAAGCCCGAAGCCTTGCGGCATTTCCTCAAGCATGGCGGGCGCGAAACGATGCTCAGCTACGGTCTGTCGACCCGGCAGCTGTCCACGCTCAGCCTCGAAGACATTTTTGCCCGCCTGCCGCATCTGGTCTCGCAAGCCACCCGCGATTACATCGCCGGGTTTGAAACCATGATCCGCGCGGGCGATTATGTGTTTGTCCATGCGGGGATCGATCCGGCCCGCTCGCTCGATGACCAGAAGCGCAGCGATCTGCTGTGGATCCGTGAGCGGTTTCTGAACCATGAAGGTCCGCTCGAAAAGGTCGTGGTGCACGGTCATACGATCTTCAATCAGGTGATGGATTGCGGCAACCGGATCGGAATTGACACTGGCGCTTTCCGTTCGGGTGTGCTTACCGCGCTCGTGCTGGAGGGCGACCAGCGGCGCATCTTGCAGGCCAGGGCAGGCGACAGGGGCGTGGTGGAGGTATTCCACGGCGACCGGCCGCAATAAGCGACGCGCCTGGCAGCACCGGCGGGCGCCGGATTTCTCGTGAGGGCAGCAGCTTATGAAGATTGCGATGGTGGGTTCGGGCTATGTCGGGCTCGTATCGGGGGCGTGTTTTGCCGATTTCGGGCATGATGTGGTCTGCATCGACAAGGATCAGGACAAGATCGACCGGCTGCACGCCGGCGTCATGCCGATCTACGAGCCCGGCCTTGATGCGCTGGTGGACAGCAATGTGAAGGCCGGACGGCTCAGTTTCACCACCGACCTGGGCGAAGGGATCGCCGGTGCGGCGGCGATCTTCATCGCGGTTGGCACCCCGAGCCGCCGGGGTGATGGCCACGCCGATCTCACCTTCGTTTACGAAGTCGCCCGCGAAGTCGGCGAAAAGCTGAGCGGCCCTGCGGTCATCGTCACCAAATCGACCGTTCCGGTCGGCACCGGCGACGAGGTGGAACGGATCATCGGCGAAACCGGCGCAGCGCACAAATTTGCGGTCGTCTCCAACCCCGAATTTCTGCGCGAAGGCGCGGCGATCGGCGATTTCAAGCGCCCCGACCGCATCGTGATCGGCGCCGAGGACGACTTCGGCCGCGAGGTGATGCGCGAGGTCTATCGCCCGCTGTTCCTCAACGAATCGCCGATCCTGTTCACCAGCCGCCGCACCAGCGAGCTGATCAAATACGCCGCCAACGCCTTCCTTGCGACCAAGATCACCTTCATCAACGAGATGGCGGACCTGTGCGAAAAGGTCGGCGCGAATGTGCAGGACGTCTCCCGCGGGATCGGCATGGACAACCGCATCGGTGCCAAGTTCCTGCACGCCGGCCCCGGCTATGGCGGCAGCTGCTTCCCCAAGGACACGCTCGCCCTGCTCAAGACCGCCGAGGATTACGACAGCCCGACCCGGATCGTGGAAGCCGTGGTCAAGGTCAACGACAGCCGCAAGCGCGCGATGGGCCGCAAGGTCGTCGACGCGCTGGGCGGGTTCGAGGAAGCGCGCGGCAAGAAGGCAGCGCTGCTCGGCCTGACGTTCAAGCCCAACACCGATGATATGCGCGACAGCCCCGCGATTGCGGTCGCCCAGACGCTGATGGACGCGGGCGTTGACGTGGCCGCCTATGACCCCGAGGGCATGGAACAGGCCCGCCCGCTGCTGCCCGGCGTCACCATGAGCGCCAATCCCTACGCCGCTATTGAAGGCGCGGATGTGGTGGTGATCGTAACCGAATGGGACGCTTTTCGCGCGCTCGATTTCGGCCGCGTGAAGGAACTGGCCAATGCGCCCGTGCTGGTTGACCTGCGCAATATCTACAAGCCCGAGGACATGCGCGCCGCCGGGTTCACCTATGTGAGCGTCGGCCGCGCCTGACCGCCGAACCAGTGGCGGCGGTTGGGCCTGTCCGACAGCTGCCACACCGTCACCGCCAGCACCAGCGCGATGCATCCCAGCGCGGTCCAGCCGAGCAACGACGATTGCTGCCCGCCTGCCGCATAGATCGCGATCAGCGCCCAGGCGAATACCAACCCGTAAAGCGGTGCGCCGCGTGACCGGACGGCTGCGATGGCCGCGATAGCGGTGCCGATCACGATCATCATTGTGGCCACCACCGGCGCGGGCTCTCCGCCGCCGATCCCGTAATATCGCAGGCTGGCCGCAATGTTGACGATGCTCGCAGCGGTCAGCCACGCGGCCAGCGCGCTGAAGGCCGGGGCTGCGAAGACCCGCTCCGCCCGCGACAAGGCGGGGGCAGCCACCAGCGCGCGCAGCACGATCAGCAGGCCCGCCAGCGAGACGAGGATGATCATCACCGAAATGGCCGTGAGGTTCGCCACCTGGGTGTAGGCCGACCATACGCCCTGCGCGGCCAAGGCAATGGCTGCCGGCCAGCCGATCCGGGCGAGCAGGGCATTGTTGCGCTGGGCCGGCAGCGCCTGCCACACCGCAAAGGCCACCGACAGGCCGAACAAGGGCCCCCAGATCGCAAATGCCCAGCCCGCCGGCGTAATCAGCGTGCGAACCGCATCGGACCGGTCGCCGATAAACTCGCCGATCCCCAGCCTTGGCAAAAAGCCCGCGCCGATCTGCATCACCACCGCCAGAAGAATGGCGAGGCGCTGACCAAGCGGACGGACGGCAGAGGGGCGCGGCGTGATCGTCGATCCGATGACCTGCATGAGGCTTGGTTCTTTCTCTAAGGCGGCGGGGGATGCCCACCGCCAGAATCATATCAGGGGGCCATCATAAGCCGGGTTCTGTCTCCGCGCACGGTATCCCCAGGGGACCTGCCGCACGGTGGCAGCCATTCATCTGCTCGCCGGATTGCTCCGGCGCTCTAGCAGCCAACCCGGGCCGCTCGGGGCGAAACTCCCCTACCCTGCCATTGCTGACGGGCGCGCGGCCCCTATTCGGCCTTGCTCCGGGTGGGGTTTGCCATGCGGTTGCTGTTGCCAGCCCCCCGGTGCGCTCTTACCGCACCCTTTCACCCTTGCCTGTCCGTCGCCTTTCGGCAGACGCCATCGGCGGTTTGCTCTCTGTGGCACTTTCCCTTGCGCCCCCGAAAGGACGCCGGCGGGCGTTACCCGCCACCCTTGTTTCGTGGAGCCCGGACTTTCCTCGCGCCCCCTAAAGGACACGCGGCTGCCTCAGGCCCCCTGACGGAAGCGCCTATAGGCTTGCACTGCGACAATAGCTAGCGGGTGCGCCCCTGATCCCGGTCGAGCAGCAATTGCCACAGGATGGCCGCGATCTCGCCGTCGGGCACCCCGGTGATATGTTCAGGCCGCCAGCGCCGCTCAAACGCTTCGACCGCCTTGACCTGATCGGTGATATCATAGCCAAACCGTTCCAGCGCGAGGAAGAACGCGCCTTCATTGTGGAACGGATTGCCCGCCGCAAGGCAGGGCGGACGGGGCAGGCACAGGTTGACTTGCGCCAGCCGGTCCCACGGAAACAGCTCGCCCGGATCAACTTTCCGCATCGGCGCGACGCAAGAATGGCCGACCACGTTGGCGCGCGGGATGTCGTAACGCTTCACGATCCGCGCCAGCAGCGGGATCAGCGCTTCGATCTGGCTATCGGCAAAACCGCGATAGCCTCCGTTTTCAGGTGCATGGCCCGGGTGATCGAGTTCGATCCCGATGCTCGCCGAATTGACATCGGGAATGCCGCGCCAATAGCTCGCGCCCGCATGCCAGGCCCGCCGGTCTTCCGGCACCAGCCTGATTACCTCGCCTTCCTCGGTAATGCAATAATGCGCGCTGACCGAGGCGGCCGGATCGCACATGCGGGCCAGCGCTGCCTCGACCGGCTTCATCTCGGTATAATGGAGCACTACCATGCTGACAGGCGCCGTGCGCTCGCCGTGGTTGGGCGAGGGAACTTCGCGGTGCACCAATTCTGCGTCGTCGCCCCCCAACATCAACGCGGCCCTAGCCGATCATGCCTTCAGGTTCAGGCAGCACCGCGCCCAAAACCAGCGCGCCGTCCCCCAGCTTGTACTGGAGCCCGCCCTCCATTTCCTCGGCCAGCACCGCGATCATGTATGCGGCGGCGGTGCGGCTGGTGATCTCGCTTTCGTCCAGATCGCCTTGCAGCGCCCGGCCGATGGTTTCGTCAAAGGCAATCCGGTCACCCCGCGCCCGGGCCACGATCTCCACCGCCCCTTCGCGCCGTTCCGCGCCGATATCGAGCGTTCCGCCGCGCACCAGCGCGTCGAGCGCGATCTGCGCCAGATTGAGCAGCACCTTGACCGCCGGCTTGGGCAGGCTGGCATCGGCAATCGCCCACTGCACCTCAACCCGCTTGGCATCGGAAGCCAGCGCATTGATGACCGCTTTGGCCTCGTCCACAGGGATCGCTTCGCCAAAGCCGCCCGCCGCACCAAAGGCGAGGCGGAAGAACTTCAGCTTGTCCGTGCTGATTTTGGCCGATTGTTCGAGCAGCTCGACAACCTTGGTCCGCATCTGCGGGTCGGTCTCGTCGGCGAGCAGCTCCAACCCATTGGCGAGCGCGCCGACGGGGGACAGCATGTCATGGCACAGGCGCGAACAGAGCATCGCGGCAAGATCGGTCTGGGAAATCATCGCGCTGTCCTAGCCATCGATCAGGCATAAGGGAAGTGCGGCAAAGCCCTGTTCCCCGTCGATCCAGAACCGGACATCGTCTCCGGCGATGATGGCCCACACCTTGCCATCGCGCGCGGCGCAGGCACGGTCGGTGGCCGATGGTGCGGGCGGGCCGTGCGGGTGGGAATGAAAATAGCCGATCAGCTCAGGCCCGCCCGCCCGCGCGGCGCGGTGCGCGCCGATCAGGGCCTGCGGGTCGATCTCGAAATGGGTTTCGGGAGAGGGATGGAGGTTCGCGGTCGGCTGCGCGTCGGTGATGCGTCCGCCCGCGCCCAGCAACAGCCCGCACGCCTCACGCGGATACGCGGCACGGGCCGCCGCGCGCATGGCGGCGATGGCATGAGCGGAAACCTCCAAACCCGTTCGCCCTGAGCTTGTCGAAGGGTCGTTCTTCCTTTTGGCGTGACGCGAAATCGCATCCCAATCGCCGCGGATCAGAGCGAGCTTTTTTGCCCGCGACCAGCCCTTGATCTGCCTCTCCGCCGAGAGCGCCTCGTGCCGGCTGGGAAAATCCTGTGACCACACCAGTTCAACTGGCAGCTTGTTACTCGTGAAGCCTTTGACCAAGCCCGACTGATGTTCACCAATCCGCCGCTCCAGATCATCGGTGTGACCCGTGTAGAACTTGCCGCCGCGGCAATGCAGCATGTAGGCCCAGAACGACATGCCAGACAGCTAAGTGAAAGACGGCCCTTCGACAAGCTCAGGGCGAACGGTTAGAGGCGTGCCATGTCACAGCCCGAAATCATCACCGGCACCATTGCCAGCCACGCCCGTCTCGACAAGGCGCTGGCCGAGGCGACGGGCCTCAGCCGGGCGCGGGTGCAGGGGTTGATTGATGAAGGCCGGGTCGATGTTGCGGGCAAGACCGCCGCGTCGGCCTCGATGAAGGTTGCCGAAGGCGCGCCGTTCCGAATCATCATCGCCGCCGCCATGCCTGCCGAGGCTCTGCCCGAGAACATCCCGCTCACCATCGCCTATGAAGACGCGCATCTGATCGTGGTCGACAAGCCCGCGGGCATGGTCGTGCATCCGGCGGTGGGCAATATCACCGGCACGCTGGTCAATGCCGTGCTGCACCATTGCCGGGGCAATCTGTCGGGCATCAACGGCGTCGCGCGCCCAGGCATCGTCCACCGGATCGACAAGGACACATCGGGCCTGCTGGTGATCGCCAAAAGCGACGCCGCGCACGAAGGGCTGGCCGTGCAGTTCGCCGCGCACACCGTTCACCGCCGCTATATCGCGGTATGTGCCGGACACCCCAGCCCGGGCGAAGGCACGATCAATGCGCGGGTGGGCCGGTCGGACGGTGACCGAAAGAAAATGACCGTGCTGCCCAACAATTCCTCACGCGGCAAAACCGCGGTCACCCATTATACGGTGCAGGAACGGCTGGACGACGCCGCCGTGATCGAATGCCGGCTGGAAACCGGGCGAACCCACCAGGTTCGCGTTCACTGCGCGTCAATCGGTCATCCGCTATTGGGAGACCCTGCTTATGGCCGCACCCCCAAATCCTTGCGCCCCGTGCTCGAACAGCTCGGTTTTGCCCGGCAGGCGCTGCACGCGGCGGAATTGGGTTTCGTCCACCCGATCACGGGCGAATCCATCCGCTTTGGCAGCAATCTTCCGCCCGACATGGCGGAACTGATCGACCAACTGCGACATTGTAATCGATGAAACGCGCATACTTTGGCCGCAAATTCGCGTATATCCCAGACCCGTGGCCCAGTTCGCGGCGATGCCCATCAGGGGTCCCGCGCAGGCGGCTGACACAAGAAAGGTTAGGCAAATGGTGACCAAGTCCCAAACCGTGCGAAAGAAGTCCTCCACGCTCCCGGCCCTGAACGGTGAGCAGAGCCTCAATCGCTATCTCTCGGAAATCCGCAAGTTCCCGATTCTCACCGCCGAGCAGGAATATATGCTCGCCAAGCGGTATCAGGAACACGAAGACCCGGAAGCTGCCGCTCAGCTGGTTTCGAGCCACCTGCGGCTCGTCGCGAAAATCGCGATGGGTTACCGCGGCTATGGCCTGCCGGTCGCCGACCTGATTTCCGAAGGCAATGTCGGCCTGATGCAGGGCGTCAAGAAGTTTGAGCCCGATCGCGGCTTCCGCCTCGCGACCTACGCGATGTGGTGGATCAAGGCGTCGATGCAGGAGTTCATCCTGCGCTCGTGGAGCCTCGTGAAGATGGGCACCACCGCGGCGCAGAAGAAGCTGTTCTTCAACCTGCGCCGGATGAAGAAGCAGCTCGAAGCCTATGAAGACAGCGACCTGAGCCCTGAGGACGTCACCAAGATCGCCACCGATCTGGGCGTGCCGGAGCAGGAAGTCATCAACATGAACCGCCGGATGATGATGGGCGGCGACGGCTCGCTCAACACGCAGATGCGCGGCGGCGAGGAAGGCTCGGGCGAATGGCAGGACTGGCTGACCGACGATCGCCCGTTGCAGGACGAAACCGTGGCCGAGGCTGAGGAATCGCAGATGCGCATGGCAATGCTGGCCGAAGCCATGGGCAGCCTGAACGAGCGCGAACGCCACATCCTCACCGAACGCCGCTTGACCGAAAAGCCGCAGACATTGGAAGAACTGAGCCAGGCTTACGACGTCAGCCGCGAACGCATCCGCCAGATCGAGGTGCGCGCGTTTGAAAAGCTGCAAAAGGCCATGCAGCGCATCGCAGGCGAGCGGCTGCTGCCGGGGATGGCGTAACTGCCCAGCTGCCGTGGCGGCGTAGTTGGTCCGTCATTGCATGATAATCGCGCAATCACGGCGCGGTTCTGAAGGGGCGCTGCGGGCAATCGCAGCGCCCTTTTCCGTATCAGGCCAGCCAATGTTTCACGTGGAACATTTGCGGAACGATTACTTCGCCGGTGCCAGATCCAGCACCGCGGCGACCATCGCCCGCGTGCCCAGCACCACGCTTTCGCGCGGGGCGATCTGGAACAGGGGCGAATGGTGTCCGGCAATCGGCGGGCCGCCGGCCGCGGCCGCGGCGAGGCGTTCCGGCGTCGTCCCGCCGACCGCGAAGTAATAGCCCGGCACGCCCGTATCGGGGCCGACGAAATAGGTGAAGTCTTCCGCGCCCATGTTCTTCTGCTCGAACGGCTGGAACGCGGCGTCACCCAGCTCGCGTTGCATCACCGCATTGAGGCGGCGGGCAAGCGCGGTGTCGTTGATGGTCGTCGGCGTGCCCGACAGGCGCGTCACCGTCACCGGCATGTTATCGGGCAGGCCGTGCGCCTTGCCGATATTGACCGCGATCCGTTCAACCGTGGCGATCACCTGTTCGCGGGTTTCCTCGTCATTGGCGCGCACCGTGACTTGCAGCTTCGCCTCGTCCGAAATGATGTTGTGCTTGGACCCGGCATGGAAAGAGCCGACCGTCACCACCAGCGGCTTGGTCGGCGAAATCTCACGGCTGTCGATGGATTGCAGCGCGGTGACGACCTGCGCAGCGATATACACCGGATCGCGGCCCAGATGCGGCGCTGCCCCGTGGGTGCCGATGCCCGGCACACGGATGTCGAGCGAATCCGAGGAGGAATACTGGATGCCTTCGGACGCGGAAACCTTGCCAGTCTCCAGTTCCGCCGCCACGTGGAATGCGAGCGCATAATCGGGCTTGCCGAAGCGGGTGTAGAGCCCGTCCTCCATCATCGCCTTGGCCCCGCGCACGCCTTCTTCGGCGGGCTGGACGACGAACATCAGCGTGCCCTTCCACTGGTCTTTCATTGCCACCAGCCGCCGTGCGGTGCCGACCATCGATGTAATGTGCACATCATGCCCGCAGGCGTGCATCACGGGATATTCCTTGCCGTCTTCGCCCACCTGCATCGCTTTCGAGGCGTAATCGAGGCCGGATTTCTCCTCCACCGGCAGCCCGTCCATATCGGCGCGCAGCAGGATCAGCGGGCCTGTCCCGTTCTTGAGGATGGCGACCACGCCGGTCTTGCCGACGCCGGTGGTGACCTCCAGCCCGGCGGCCTTCAGCTCCGTCGCCATCTTGGCCGCCGTGCGGTTTTCGAGGAAGGACAGTTCCGGGTTCGCGTGGAAATCGAGGAACAGCGGGGCGAGGTAATTGTCATACTCCGCCTCGATTGCGGCCTTGGTGGCGGGCGCTTCGGCCAGCGCGGGCTGGGCAGCAAGTACGAGCGCGATCGCGTTGGTGGCGGCGCTGGCGGCGGCGGCGTGGAACAGGCGCATGAAAATCTCCCCGGTTGCAGACCCCGTGGTAGCCCCGCCGCTGCCCTGCCTGCAAGCGCCGATGCTTCCCACACGCACCGCCCTGCGCTAGAGCGGCAGGCGTGTTCACTGTCCTGCGCGTCCTGGCCAAAGCCTTTGGTGCCTTCATCGCCCTGACGCTGGTGCTGGTGATTGCCTATAAGTTCGTCCCCGTCCCCGTCACCGCGACCATGCTGATGGACGAAAACGGCATCACCAAGGACTGGGAAAGCCTCAGCAACATCGACCGCAATCTGGTGAGCGCCGTGATCGCGGCCGAGGATTCGCGCTTCTGCGAGCATTACGGCTTCGATGCCGAGGCGATCGAGCAGGCGATGCGGGAAAACATGGAAGGCGGGCGCATCCGCGGTGGTTCCACCATCAGCCAGCAGACCGCCAAGAACGTGTTCCTGTGGCAAAGCGGGGGTTTTTTCCGCAAAGGTCTGGAAGCCTGGTTCACCTTCTGGATCGAGACGATCTGGGGCAAGCGCCGGATAATGGAAGTCTACCTCAACGTCGCGGAAACCGGGATCGGCACTTACGGCGCCGAAGCCGGATCGCAGCGCTATTTCGGCCACTCCGCCGCGCGCCTTTCCGCCGATGAGGCGAGCCGGATGGCCGCGGCGCTCCCCAGCCCCAAGAAACGCAGCGTCAAGAACCCCGGCGGGTGGCTCTCGCGCCACGGTAACCGGATTGAACGCCGGATCGGGATCGTCAGGCGTGACGGGCTCGATGCTTGCGTCTACAACTGATCGCCAATGCACGCCCACGCCCATCATCATCATGGCCGCCCCGCCGGGGCCAGCGACTGCCACGGGCTGCATGATGCCCATGGGCACCATCATGGGCCGCACAATTTCGGCAACGCCTTCCTGATCGGGATCGGGCTGAACATCGTCTTCGTGGTGGTCGAGGCAGCAGCGGGTCTGATCTATGGTTCGATGGCGCTGATCGCGGATGCGGGGCACAACCTGTCCGATGTGCTGGCATTGGCGCTCGCCTGGGTTGCCAGCATCGCCGCCCGCCGCCCGCCGCAGGGCCGCTTTACCTATGGCTACAAAAGCTCGACCATTCTGGCCGCGCTGGCCAACGCGCTGCTGCTGGCCGTGGCGATCGGGGCGATCTTGTTCGAAACCGTCCACCGGATGATGACCCCGCAAGAGCCGCAGGGGATGGCGATGGCCATCGTCGCCGGGATCGGGATCGCGATCAATGCGTTGACGGCCATGTTGTTTCTCAAAGGTCAGGAAGACCTCAACATCCGCGGGGCCTATCTCCACATGGTTGCCGATGCGCTGGTATCGCTGGGCGTGGTGGTGGCGGGTCTGGCGATTGTCGTCACGGGCTTCACGTGGATCGATCCGGTGGTGAGCCTTGTCATCATCGCGGTGATCGCCTGGGGCACCTGGGGCCTCGCGCGCGACAGCCTGACCATGGGCCTGCTGGCGGCACCCGCCGGGATCGATCTGGCTGCGGTCAAAACGCATCTCGCCAGTTTTGACGGGGTGACAGCGGTGCACGATCTCCACGTCTGGCCGATGTCCACCACCGAGGTCGCGCTGACCGCCCATCTGGTGATGCCCGGCCGCCCTGCGCCCGACCGAACTTTGCGCGAAATCGCCGCCTCGCTGGAGGCCCGCTTTGGTGTGGGCCATGCCACGATCCAGGTCGAAAGCGGCGAAAATCCTTGCGCGCAGGGCTGCGGAGGCAGCGCCTGATGGCCGCGCGGCCCCGCCCGACCAGCGATGAAGCGCGTGAGGCGCTGCGCGATGCCATGATCCGGCTGGCCGCAGGCGACCAGTCTGCGCTGGAAGAAATCTATCGCGCCACACGGGTGAAGCTATTCGGCATAACCTTGCGTATCTTGGGCGATCAAAAGGAAGCCGAGGACGCCTTGCAAGACGTCTATGTCAATCTGTGGCAGCGGGCCGACCGCTACGACCCGACCCGCGCGAGCCCGATTGCGTGGCTGGCGGCGTTCGCGCGCAACCGCGCGATTGATCGTCTGCGTACGGGCAAGGTGCGCGGGGGATCGGTCCCGGTGGAGGAAGCCGCCCCCCTGCCCGATGAAAGCCCCTTGGCCGACATCTTGCTGATCGACGCGCAGCAAGCCGCGCAGATCCACAAGTGCCTCGGCGCCCTTGATGCCCGCACGCAGAGCCATATCCGCGCCGCCTTTTTCGACGGCCAGACCTACGCTCAACTGGCCGAAGCGGCCGATGTTCCGCTGGGCACCATGAAAAGCTGGATCCGCCGCGGGCTGCAACGCCTGCGCGCCTGCCTTGAGGCGAGCGAGGCAGCATGAACGGGGCTGACGATACCGTGACCGAACCGGCCCGCGACGATCCGATGATCGCTGCCGAATGGGCGCTGGGCCTGCTCGAAGGCGAGGAACTGCTGGCCGCGCGCGGCAAGGCGGCGACCGACCCTGACTTCGCCTGGCGCAAGCAATGGTGGGATGATTGGTTCGCCCCGCTGACCGACGCCGTGCCCGGCGCCGAGCCAAGCGATGCGGTGTGGGACGGTATCGCCGCCCGCATCGCCGCCCAGCAGGCCACTGCCGATGTTCAAGCCGCATCGCCCGAGGCACCTGCCGTCAACGTGGCCGCGCTCGAAGCGCGGGTGCGGCACTGGCAGTGGGTGGCGGGGATTTCGTCGATGGCGGCTGCGGTGGCACTGGCGCTGTTCCTTTCCTCACCCTTGGGCTCGCCCGTCGCGCCGCCCGTTCAGGTTGCCGCCGCCGAACCGATGGTCGCGACTGTCCCGATCGGGGAGACCGGGCTGCGCCTTGATGTGACCTACATCCCCGAAAGCGAGCGGATGCTGGTCGCCGCCATCGGCCTGACCGCTGACGGCGTGCACGATCACGAATTGTGGCTGGTGCCGGCCGATGGCACCGCGGTGCAATCATTGGGCGTGGTTGCGCCGGGCGAGGTACGCAGTATGACGCTGCCCGCGGCTATCACTGCCAAACTCGGCGACGGGGCGAGCCTTGTGCTCACCCGCGAACCGATTGGCGGCAAGCCTGAAGGTGTGGATGCTGGCCCAGTCGTGGCCAAGGGCGCGTTCACCCGCGTTTGACCTGCCTGCGGCTCATCCCGCAAAAACGGCAATTCATCCGCAATAGCGCCGGATCCGACATCCACTTCTCCGCCTCGGGCGTAGGTCATCATGCAAGCACCTGCTTGCTGAGATACTATAATCCTTTCCGGAGATCCCACCGTGAACCCCAAGAACACCCTGACCGCCGTTGTCGCCGCCGCTCTGGCTGCCACCACTGGCCTTGTTGCCGCCCCCGCGCTGGCCGATCATCACAAGGCGTCGATGGCTGCTGAAGCGAACATCGTCCAGACCGCGCAAAGCACCGGCATGCACAACACGCTGGTCGCCGCCGTGCAGGCCGCGGGCCTCGTCGAAACGCTGAGCGGCCCCGGCCCCTTCACCGTCTTCGCGCCGACCGATGATGCCTTCGCCAAGCTGCCCGCCGGCACGGTAGAAACGCTGGTGAAGCCGGAAAACAAGGCCACCCTGACCACGATCCTCACCTACCACGCGGTTGCCGGCAAGGTGACTGCGGGCGATCTGGTCAAGCTGATCAATGACAATGGCGGCAAGGCCACCATCACCACCGTGGCCGGCGCCACGCTCACCGCGATGCTGGACGGCGACAAGGTCGTGATCACCGACGCCAAGGGCGGCAAGACCACCGTGGTGAAGGCCGACGTGATGACGTCGAACGGCGTTGTCCACGTAACCGACGGCGTGTTCCTGCCCGCCTGAGTGTAAGAACAAGCTAGCGCTGCCGCTCAAGCCCCCATCCCCTTCCACCCGAGGGGCAGCGCTTTTCCTGACCCCGTCCGGCCTTCCTCCAGGGCCGGGCGGGGTTTTGGCTTTTCGGGGTCACCCTGTGATCGGCAGCCACCCAATATCTATCAAAAAGCCATTGAGCCTGTTAGAATAAAACAATCGCATTATTGCACCCGCGCTTGCTAAGAAGACCGCAAGCCAAACCAACCAGAAATCGTATATTAAGAAGAATGCCTTTTCCCAGCGAGTAATAGTTGACGACCAGCTTGATAGGCCTGAAAATGTATCACGCACCTGCCTCGGCAATTCAGGGTCATTTTTGTTGACTATCTTCTGAATCTTTTCGTCATAATATTGGGGGCTCAAAATGAAAGATCCTATCTTTTGCGGATCCTCACTCGCAAATCGAGCCGATCGGTCGCGCAAATTGGGTACTTCGCTAAGGACCCCTTTCAATTGATCCAAATCATTAATCGAAATTTTACTTTCGTTACACAGCTCTTGAATTTTTTCTTGGGCTCTTAAATGAGCGCCGTCGATCTGATCGCGATGCTCAACGAGAATTCGGCGCGCGCTCACAAAATCTTCAAAAGCGCTTTTGTATTCCGATGAGAGATTTTGCTTCAATCCTGCCAACTGATCATCCGGAAAAACAAAATGCTTTGACCAATTTTTCAAGCTCAAGGTTGTCTCTTTTATGGTCTCTTGTAGTTCTGCCGCCGAGGCGCCGTAAACCGCTTGCAAGTTTACGTATCGCAACCGCGCGGCAGCTCGCAAAAACCCAATCATCATAAAAACCATGACGATAGCAGATGAAGTAACTAGGCTCAGGACTCATTGCGGCAGCCAGAAGATGACGATTGCGGCGATGCAGATGGCGGACATGAAGGTATGGGCGCATCGATCGTAGCGGGTGTGG
>NZ_PKRO01000026.1 GCF_002855495.1 Porphyrobacter sp. TH134 | reverse complement strand
TCAGCCGCTCAGCGCAAAACCTCTGCATCCAAAGCGTGAATCAGATTTTACGCCAAACGGGAATCCCCTAATCCCCACTTTCGCAACAGGTCTATTGGCATTCCTCATGATTTCGTGTGCGATTGGTGCAGCCCGGCGCGCCGCGCGCCTGCCACGGCTTTTAACAAACCGCACACGTTTCGCCAGCGACACTGCGGTAAAGCAAGATTGATCGGTTCCCGCCGTCGCAATAGTCCCCAAGCGACCGCTCGGCAGGCCGCTTCAAAAGCGCGGCCAGGGCGCGCTACGAGAATCGTGTTTACTGCGTGTAAAGCGGATCAAGCCTATGGGCAGGCCTCTCCGGATCGAGAACCAGATATTGTGAAAAGCGCTAATGAACTTGTCGGCCTCGCTATCAGCGAGCACAATCACGCCAATGTTCCGGACCGGGTAAAAGAGATCGTCGAGCGACATCGCCAGGCGCTGCTCGATCTTGCTGATGCCTTGATCGCGTCTGGCCGTAACGAAGACGAGGTCGTCCAGATCATCCAGAAGGCATCCGAGAGCTTCTCCACCAAAATGAAATCAGAGACTGAGGGCCTGCCGTCATGAGCGCTGTCTGTGACCTGAATTACCTGTCTAAACCCAAGTTCGACGAAGCAGGCCGTCAGCGCTCGCTTGATCGGTTGAACGTGGCCAATTCAGAGGTCGAAGCGCCGTTCGAACAGATTGTCGATCTTGTGAAGGCGACGCTGAATGCACCGATTTGTGCGGTGTCTCTCATCGATAACGACCGCCAGTGGTTCAAGGCTGCCCGGGGATTGGGCGTCAATCAGACACCCCGGAACATCGCCATTTGCGATCATGCCATCCGTGCGGAGGAGCCGTTTGTCATCGAAGATGCGGCGCGTGATCCCAGGTTTGCTGACAATCCGCTTGTCACCGGCGATCCGTTTATCCGGGCCTATCTCGGCATACCGCTCAAGATGTCCGATGGTTACATCGTCGGCAGTCTCTGTGTGATTTTCAAAGAGCCGAGATCCTTCACCACGCATGAAATCGCCATTCTTCAGAGCTTTGCGAATCTCGTGGTCGGAGAGCTTGAACTGCGAACGATCGCATTTACCGATGGCCTGACCAAACTCATGTCGCGCAAGGCGTGGCGAGACCGTGTTCAGGCAGAAATCGACCGTGCTGAACGTTACCCGACCGAGTTGTCCATTATCGTGCTTGATCTGGATCACTTCAAGAAGGTCAATGACACGCTTGGTCACGATGTCGGTGACCTGGTCCTGCGAAAGACCGCCGCGGCGGTAAACGCGGTGCTGCGAAAGGACGATCTGGCCGGGCGGCTGGGCGGCGAGGAGTTCGCCGTTTGCGCGCTTCACGCCCCTCAGGATGTCGGACTGGCGGTTGCCGAGCGCATCAGAGCCCGGATTGAGGCTCTGGAGTTTCCAGAACACGATGGTCTTGCATGCAGCGCCAGCATCGGTGTTGCCGTTTTTGAACCCGGTCTTGGCGTCGATGATCTTTTGAAGATGGCCGATCTGGCCCTTTATGAAGCCAAACGGTCCGGTAGAAACCAGGTCCGCCAAGGCGTGGCACTGGCGGCCGAGGGTCAATCTGCGGCTGCCATGAACCCCGCCGATTTATCCTTGCTTTCCGCGCTGGGAGGCGCGTGAGGAGGCTGCTTTAACCAACTGACGGGCCAAACCCGGATACCCTTCGCAAGCGCGCGATTGCGCCCCTGTCGCCGCGCTGTGCCGCGCGTGTGCAACGGCAATCGTAGGACATTTCAAAATCGGGCCTGTTGATCGCGGCCGCGATAACCTAAGGGGGCGCGGTACTTGCCTAACGCTCGCCCGATGGCGACATGGGCACAACCTGCCAAGAAATGGCCCCACTCGCTCTGCCGCGGCAGACATTCCGACAATTCCCATTGATGCCGTGCTGCGTGTGCACCCCGGCAGGAGAAATACACCATGAAGGGTTACAAGGCACCGAGCTTTCAGGACCGGGCTGCCGCCTCGTCGCAAGCCAAGGACAAGGCGCTGGCCAAGCTGAAGGCCGTGCCTCAGCCAACTGAAGCCGAACTGGCCGAACGCGCAGCACGGCGCGCCGAACGCGAAGCGCAAGCCGAGGCCAAGGCCGCCAAGGCCCGCGCGATGCGGGAAGAAAAGCAGCGCCTCGCCGAAGAAAAGAAGGCCGAGGCAATCCGCGCCAAAGCGGCGGCCAACCCGCCCAAGCGCACCGATGCCGAACAAAAGGCCGCGCGCGATGCCCGCTATGCTGCGCGCAAAAACCGCAAGTGACAGGGGCAGGGCTGCGCTTCCGGGACTTTGATGTCGCGGCGTTCTTGCGCGATTACTGGCAGCAACAGCCGCTGCTGATCAAATCGCCGTGGGTGAGCTGGTCAAACCCGGTCGAGCCGGACGAATTGGCGGGCCTCGCCTGCGAGCCGCTGGTCGATTCGCGCATCATCACTCGCCGGGAACACGCGTGGGAACTGGAACACGGCCCCGTGCCGGAAAGCCGCTTTGCGCAGGCCGGCCGCGACCCGTGGACCCTGCTGGTGCAATCGGTCGATCATCATCTGGCCAGCGTTGCCGCGCTGCTCGATCCGTTCCGCTTTGTGCCCAACTGGCGCATTGATGATGTGATGATCAGCTATGCCGTGGACGGCGGCGGAGTTGGCGCTCATTTCGATCATTATGATGTGTTTCTGGTGCAAGGCCTTGGCCGGCGCCGCTGGGAAATCGGGGCATTGTGTGATGATGACACGGCGCTGCTGCCCCATGATGGTCTGCGCCTGCTCGCGGATTTTCAAGCGACGCAGGAATGGATTCTCGAACCCGGCGACATTCTGTACCTGCCGCCGCGCATCGCCCATCGCGGCACGGCGTTGGGCGATGATTGCATGACCTATTCGATCGGATTTCGCGCGCCGTCACGCAGCGAACTGATCGAGGCCTGGGCCGATGACATCACGACCGATCTGCCCGATAGCGACCGGTACGAAGACCCGCATCTGGCGCAGCAAGGCAATCCCGGGGAAATCAGCGCCGATGCGCTCGCCCGGCTGCAAGGCATGATCGCCGAAACGCTGCATGACCCGGCCCGGTTCGCCCGCTGGTTCGGGCAATACAACACCGCTCCCAAAAACCCCGAGATCGACTGGGGGCCGCAGCAGCCCGTCACCACCGACGACATCGCGGCGCATCTGGCCGCAGGCTTGCCGCTGATCCGCAACCCCGCCAGCCGATTTGCCTTTACCCGCGACAGCGCGTCATCGGTGCTGCTGTTTGCTGACGGGCAATGCTTTGTTTGTTCGGCTGAGACAGCGGGTTTTGCCGAAGCGATCTGCGCACACAGCGCGCTTGTGCTGGATGAGCCTGCCTCAGCGGTGACGCTGGAATTGATCGCTTTGCTGGTGGGCGCTGGCAGCCTCGCGCTTGATGACGGGGGTTCAGACGGGGATTGGGACGAGGAGGCAGACTGACCGTTCTAGACGGTGATCTGCCTGAATTCGCCCGGCGCGATCCCGCTGACGGTCCAATCGCCGATAGACCAGCGCACCAGCCGCAAGGTCGGCAGGCCAACCGCCGCTGTCATGCGCCGCACCTGCCGGTTGCGCCCTTCGCGCAGCGTGATTTGCAGCCAGTGATCGGGGACCGACTTGCGCTCGCGGATTGGCGGATTGCGCGGCCACAGCTCAGGCGGGGCGATCGCTTCGGCGCGGGCAGGCAGGGTCATGCCGTCCTTCAGCATCACGCCGCCGCGCAAGGCTTCCAGCGCTGCTTCGCTGGGATCGCCTTCGACCTGCACCCGATAGGTTTTGGGCAGCTTGAACCGCGGATCGGCAATGCGCGCCTGCAACCGCCCGTCATCACACAACAGCAACAGGCCTTCGCTGTCGCGGTCGAGCCGTCCGGCGGGATAGACGCCCTTGATCTCGATGTAGTCCGACAAGGTCGCGCGTGCCGTTTCCGACCCGCGATCCGTGAACTGCGACAGCACGCCGAACGGTTTGTTGAAAAGGATCAGCCGGGCCATCATCGTGTCCTTTATGGTCGGTCGCAGCCATGGTGTCAGGCAATCGGCGGCGACCGGATCAGCCGGGCCGCACCAGATGCGCGTCGGCAATCGCCACGGCGAGCGCATCGGCCGCGTCGCTTCCGGCGAGCGCTACGCCCGGCAGCAGCACCTTGACCATCGCGGCAACCTGCGCCTTTTCCGCCCCGCCCGTGCCGGTGACGGCTTTCTTGACCAGCCGCGCGGCGTGTTCGTTCACAGTCAGCCCCGCCGCCCCACACGCCGCCAGCACGCTCCCTCGCGCCTGCGCCAGCTTGAGGGTGGATTGCGGGTTCTTGTTGACGAAGATTTCCTCCGCTGCCGCGCGGGCGGGCTGGTGGGTGGCAATCACCTCGGCCAGCCCTGCTTGGAGCGCCGCGAGCCGATGAGACATCGGGGCGGACGGGTCGGTCTTAATCTGGCCATTGGCGACATGGCTGATCCGCGCGCCTTCGCTGCGGATCACACCCCAGCCGGTCGAGGAGAGCGAGGGGTCGAGGCCGAGGATGATCACGGCTTTCTCACCCCGTCATGCTGAACTTGTTTCAGCATCCATCCTTCCTCTCAGAGCTGCGGTTCAATTCGGAGAGATGGACCCTGAAACAAGTTCAGGGTGACGGAAAGAGGAACATTGGGCCCGTTACCCCAGCTTCTCCATCACTTCGTCGGAGATTTCGTAATTGCCCCAGACGGTCTGCACGTCATCATCATCGTCGAGCGTGTCGATCAGCTTCATCAGCGTGCCCGCCGTCGCCTCGTCGACATCCACGCTGAGCACCGGCTTCCACGCCAGCTTCACATTGTCCGCCGGGCCGAGCACCTTTTCGAGCTCGCCCGCAACGCCGTGTAGGGCATCGGCGGCGGTCCAGATGGTGTGGCCGTCCTCGGAGGATTCGACATCATCTGCGCCAGCCTCGATTGCGGCTTCGAGCACCTTCTCCTCGTCGCCCGCAGCGGCAGAATATTCGATCAGCCCGCGCCGTTCAAAGCCATGGCTGACGCTGCCTTCGCTGCCAAGGTTCCCGCCGTTCTTGGAAAAGGCGGTGCGCACATTGGTCGCGGTGCGGTTGCGGTTGTCCGTCAGCGCCTCGACGATCAACGCGACGCCGCCCGGGCCGTACCCTTCGTAGCGGATTTCGATGTAGTCTTCGCCGCCGGCCTGCGCGGCCTTGTCGATCGCGCGCTGGATATTGTCCTTGGGCATCGACTGCGCCTTGGCCGCATTGACCGCGAGGCGCAGGCGCGGGTTCATGTCGGGATCGGGCAGGCCCATCTTGGCCGCCACGGTGATCTCGCGCGAGAGCTTGGAGAACATCGCCGAGCGTTTCTTGTCCTGCGCACCCTTGCGGTGCATGATGTTCTTGAACTTGGAATGGCCTGCCATTGGACGATGTCACCGGAAATGTTGGAATGAGAAGCGCGCGCCTTACTCCGGCAGGCGCGGGGGATGCAAGCGCCCGGTTGGCGCAGGCCATGCCGCTACGCGCGCGGCTGGCGGAGGTGGGGCGGTTTATGGTGCGGCCCGGTTTTCTTGCGCAGCCGCTGGCGTGGCGCAGTGGCGGCGCGCAGGCGCTGGCGGCGGCAGGCGCGGTGCATATGGTGCTTGCGGTGCTGGTGATGGCGCCCTTGTGGCTATGGGGTGGGGATAGCGGTCTGCTGCCTTCACCCGTGCGGCAGGATACGGGCGTGGCAGCGAGCCTGTTTTCCTTTGTCGTGGTTGCGCCGCTGACCGAGGAACTGTTGTTTCGCGGTTGGTTGGGCGGGCGCGTCGCTGCCTTGCGCTTCGCTGCCTATGGCGCGCTCGCGCTGGGGTTGATGCTCGCAGGGGTTACGATTGCGCCCGAATGGTCGCGCCCGCTGGCGCTGGCAGGAGCAGGAGTGGCGCTGGTGGGCGTCGTGCACTGGGGGCTGACCCGGCAGCGCGATACGCGCGTACCCGCGTGGTTTATCGCCCATTTCACGGCCATCGTGTGGGCCACAACGCTGGCGTTCGGCCTGGTACATTTGGGCAATTACACCGCAATCGGCCATCCGGTCGGTGTGCTGGTGGTGCTGCCGCAGATCCTTGGCGGGGTGCTGCTGGCCTATATCCGCACGCGCGCAGGCCTGACTGCGGCGATCGGCTACCACGCGGCGTATAATGCGCTGTTTCTGGGCCTGTCGCTGGCAGGGCCAGCTACACCCTGACCGCCGTGCCGCTTGCCGAAACCATCAGCATCGAACCATTGGGCCCGATTACTTCGTAATCAAGATCAATCGACACCACCGCATTGCCGCCGAGCGCCGCAGCCTCGGCCTGCAATTCCTCGATCGCCTGCTTGCGCGCGTCGGCGAGGATGCGTTCATAGCTGCCCGACCGCCCGCCAACGATGTCGCGGATATTGGCAAACAGATCGCGGAACAGGTTGGCGCCGACGATCACCTCGCCGGTGACGATGCCGAGATAGTCCTGAATCGGGCGGCCTTCGAGCGTCGGGGTGGTGCTGACGATGACGCCGCGTGCGTCTTTCCAGGGGGATGCCATTGCTCGTGTCTCCTTGCCTTGCTGTATTAGGTGCATAACACAGTTTGGTAAAACTTCAATGACACCTCGTCAGGATGCACCAGCCCGCCAACCTTCAGCCGGTCACGCCATCCCGAGTGCGGTCTTGTAGGTCTCCAGCAGCATGTCCTGCTCGCTGCGATCATCGGGCTTCATCTTCCGCAGGCGCACGATCTGGCGCATGATCTTGGGATCATAGCCGACCGCTTTGGCCTCCATGTAAACATCGCGGATATCGTCGGCGATGCCCTTCTTTTCTTCTTCGAGGCGTTCGATCCGCTCGATCAGCAGGCGCAGGCGGTCGTCGGTCGATTGGGCTTCGTCAGCCATGGGTATCTCCATCGGAATAATGAGAATCGGTTGGCAGGGTCGATAGCCAGCCCGCAGCCGGGATTGAACCGCCCGTGCAAATTATTCCTGTGCGTTCTTCGCGATGCTCGCGTCCATGCGCGCCAATTGCTCCGGGGTGGCGGGGGTCTGGCGGGTGGCTTTCCATTCGGCGCCAGACATCCCGTGAATCACTTCGCGCGCGGCCTCCTTGTCGCCGGGGTAGCCTGCATCCCTGATCCAGTCGGCCAGGCAATTGCGGCAGAACCCTGCCAGCCCCATCAGCTCGATGTTCTGGGCATCGTGGCGATGGCGCAGGTGGCGTACCAGCCTGCGGAAGGCAGCGGCAGCCTGTGCATCATCGAGATTATCGAGCGGATCGGCATTGCTATTCATCGCGGCTTTTCCTTGAGTAGAACTGCGCCTGTGCCATAGGCTCGCCTTCAAGAGGGATACCCACAAATGTCACGACGCGATCAGTCACGGATCGACCCGCGCGGCCGCAAGGTCAAGATTCTCGCCACCATTGGCCCGGCCAGCCGCTCGCCGGAAATGCTCGAACGGCTGGTGCGCGCCGGTGCCGATGCGTTCCGCCTCAATATGAGCCATGGCGCCCATGCGGATCACGAAGCCGCCGTCCACGCGATCCGCGCGCTGGAAAAGCAGTTCGCGCGGCCGATCGCGATCCTCGCCGACTTGCAAGGGCCCAAGCTTAGGGTTGGCACCTTCAAAGACGGTCAGGCGGTCATCCGCCATTCGGGCCATTTCGTGCTCGACCGGGACGAGACGCCGGGCGACGAAAACCGCGTCTACCTGCCCCATCCCGAATTGTTCGGCATCATGGAGCGCGGGCAGCGCCTGCTGATCAATGATGGCAAGATCCGGCTGAAGGTGCTGGAAGCGGACGCCAGCCGTATCCTGTGCAGCGCGGAAGTGGGCGGGGTCATCTCCGACCGCAAGGGCGTGAACGTGCCCGATGCCGAGGTGCCGATCCCGGCGCTGACCGAGAAAGACCGCCGCGATCTGGCCTTTGCGACCGAACACGGCGCGGACTGGATCGGCCTCAGCTTCGTCCAGCGGCCCGAGGATATCGCCGAAGCGCGCAAGCTCATCGGCACGCACGGCACGGCCATCTGCGCCAAGATCGAAAAGCCGCAGGCTGTCCACCGTCTCGATGCCATCATTGAACTGGCAGACGGGATTATGGTCGCCCGCGGCGATCTGGGCGTGGAGCTGGAACCTTATGAAGTTCCGCCGTTGCAAAAGCGCATCGTCAACGCCGCCCGCCGCGCCGGCAAGCCGGTGATCGTGGCGACCCAGATGCTCGAATCGATGATCGAAGCGCCCACCCCGACCCGCGCCGAAGTCTCCGACGTCGCCAATGCGGTCTATGACGGGGCAGACGCGGTGATGCTCTCGGCCGAAAGCGCGGCTGGCGCCTGGCCGGAAGAATCGGTCGCCATGATGGACCGGATCGCGGTGCAGGTTGAGCGGGACGAGGGTTACAGGGCGCGGGTGCGCTTTCTGGAAACGCCGCCCGATGCGACCACATCCGACGCGCTGGCCCATGCCTGCATGACCATCGCCGATACCGTTCCGATCAGCGCGATCACGGTGTTCACCACCTCGGGATCGACCGCGCGGCGCGTCGCCCGCGAACGACCGGGCACGCCGATGTTGGTGCTTACCCCCTCGATCCGCACCGCGCGCCGTGTGGCGCTCCTGTGGGGCGCGCATGCCGTGGCGACCAAGGATATCGGCAGCTTTGAAGAGATGATCGGCAAGGGCAAGCGGATGGCCCTGCGTCACGGATTTGCGCAGGCGGGAGCCAAGGTGATCGTGCTCGCCGGGGTGCCGTTCGGCACGCCGGGGGCGACCAACTTGCTGCACGTGGTCAGCGTGACCGGCGACGAGCTGGACAAGCACAAGGCCTGACGCCCGCCTGTCTTGGGTGGAGGCCCGTGCCGTAATCGAGGGAGAAAGCGATGAAGCAGGCATTTATCCGGATCACGGCGTTGGCATTGGCAGGGGCGCTGCCGGGCTGCATGGCCAGCACCGCTGGCAATGGCGCGGACCGGGCCGAGGCTGTTCCGCCGCCGTCCAACGCAATGGTGTGCGATGCGGCGCCGGCGCAATCCTTCGCCGGGCGCGGCGCGGATCAGGCGGTCGGTGACGCGATTCTCAAGGCTAGCGGCGCGCGCAGCCTGCGCTGGGGGCCGCCAAACAGCGCGTGGACGATGGATTACCGCGAGGACCGGGTGAACGTGCGCTATGACGCGCAGATGATCATCACGGACATCACCTGCGGATGAGCGGCGCACCTTCAGAGCGGCTGCGCACGACGTCGGGTTCGCCGTTCGAGGCCGCTTTCGGCTTTGCGCGTGCGGTGCGAGAGGGCGATCGTGTCATAGTTGCAGGCACCGGCCCGGTTGAACCGGACGGAACGACAACGCCCGGCGGCGCGGCCGAGCAGGCGGCGCGGTGCTGCGCGATTATCGTGGCTGCGATCGAAGAACTGGGCGGCAGCGCCGCCGACGTAGTCCGCACCCGGATGTTGCTGACCGACCCCTCCGATCAGGATGCGGTTGGCGCGATGCATGCTCGTTTCTTTGGCGCGGCCCGCCCTGCCGCGACGATGGCCGGCGTCGCGTGGCTCTGCCGCCCGGAATGGAAGGTCGAAATCGAGGCTGAAGCCATCGTGCGTTAGGCGCGCGCGGCGATTCGCATTTCGATCAGGGCCATCAGCGCCGCCAGATCAGGCAATGCCGCCAGCTCCTGTGCGCTCACGAAGATTTCCGGTTGTTCGCCATCGCCGCCCAGCAGCACGGCGGGCAGGGCAAGATCGCGCCGATCAAGCTCGCCCCTGAACTCGTCCCGATACAGGAACAGGGTGGGCAGCCCTAGCCGTTTCAGAAACCGTCGCCACGCGCCTCGCATGGCAACCGGGCCATAGGTCAGCGCGCACAAGGAACACGGGTAGGTTGCGGGCGAGACGATCTTGTGGACCATATCGCCCAGCGCATCCAGCACCCCGCCATCGGCGTTATAGATGAAGATCAGGGTCGAAGTTCTGCTTGTCATTGCGGGGTTTACGGAAGGACTGGGACGTCGGATGTGGCCCAAACAGCGCGAACTAGCAAATTTCCGCAGGCCGGGTGGGCGCGCTGCTCTTTTCGCGGCGGTTCAAGGCCGCTAGAGCACCCGGCATGCACGGACAATTTCAGCTCACCGAAGACCAGCTTGCCATCCGCGAGGTTGCGCAGCGCTTCACCGCCGACCAGATCAAGCCCCACGCTGCGGAGTGGGACGAGAAACACATTTTCCCGCGCGATACGATCCAGCGCAGTGCCGAACTTGGCTTTGGTGCGATCTATGTCTCCGAAGGATCAGGCGGCATCGGCCTGGGTCGGCTTGAAGCGGCGCTGATTATGGAGGCGATGGCCTATGGCTGCCCGTCAACCAGTGCCTTCATTTCGATCCATAATATGGCTGCGTGGATGATCGACCGCTTCGGCGGGGAAGCGGTCAAGGCCAAGTATCTCCCCGATCTGGTCACCATGAACAAGATTGCGAGTTACTGCCTGACCGAGCCTTCGAGCGGGTCAGATGCTTCCGCGCTGCGCACCACCGCGCGCCGCGATGGCGACCATTTTGTGCTCAATGGGACCAAGCAGTTCATCTCCGGCGCGGGCGCGAACGAGATTTACGCTGTGATGGTCCGCACCGGGGAGGATGGGCCCAAGGGCATCTCCTGCATTGTGATCGAAAAGGACATGCCCGGTGTCAGCTTCGGTGCGAACGAGAAGAAGCTCGGCTGGCATTCGCAGCCGACCGCGCAGTTGATCCTTGAAGACGTGCGCGTGCCGGCCGAAAACCTTGTCGGCGGGGAAGGCGAAGGCTTCCGCATCGCGATGATGGGGCTGGATGGCGGGCGGCTGAACATCGGTGCCTGCTCGCTGGGCGGCGCGCAGCGCTGCCTCGACGAAGCGATCAAGTACACCAAGGAACGCACCCAGTTCGGGCAGCCCGTGGCCGAGTTCCAGAACACCCAGTTCATGCTCGCCGACATGGCAACCGATCTGGAGGCAGCGCGTGCGCTGCTCTATCTCGCCGCAGCCAAGGTCACTGACAACGCGCCTGACAAGACGCGGTTTTCGGCGATGGCCAAGCGGCTGGCGACCGATAATGGCTCGTCCGTGGTCGACCGCGCGCTGCAATTGTTCGGCGGCTACGGCTATCTGCAAGATTACCCGATCGAGCGCTTCTGGCGCGACCTGCGGGTGCATTCGATCCTCGAAGGCACCAACCAGATCATGCGGATGGTCGTGGGCCGGGATCTGCTGCGCCAGTGACCTGTGCCCGGCTTGCCCTGACAACGCTGGTGGTGCCCGATTACGATACGGGTATCGCGTTCTTCGTGGGTGCGCTCGGCTTCGATCTGATCGAGGACAGCGACATGGGCGCGGGCAAGCGCTGGGTGGTCGTTGGCGGAAAAGATGGAGGGTGTTTGCTGCTCGCCAAGGCCGCCAATGACACGCAGGCTGCCGCGATCGGCAACCAGACCGGCGGGCGCGTGGGCTTTTTCGCCCACACGCAAGATTTCGCAGGAACCCATGCACGGCTGGTCGAAGCAGGGGCGAAATTCGAAGAAGAACCGCGCCGCGAACGCTATGGCACAGTGGCCGTGTT
Organism: Porphyrobacter sp. TH134; assembly: GCF_002855495.1. GTDB lineage: Bacteria > Pseudomonadota > Alphaproteobacteria > Sphingomonadales > Sphingomonadaceae > Erythrobacter. Next base: position 32,466 of record NZ_PKRO01000026.1, on the reverse strand, counting down.
CAGCGATCCTTTCGGCAACCGCTGGGATCTGATCGAACCGAGAGAAACACCGAAAGACATGGGGCAATGACCGACGACGTTCTGATCCGGGTGAATGGCCCGATTGGCCATATCAGCCTCAATCGCCCCAAGGCGCTCCATGCGCTAACGCTGGAGATGTGCCACGCGATGAGCGCGGCGCTGACGCAGTGGGCCAGCGACGACACCATCAGGGCAGTGATCCTCGATCATCACGAAGGCCGGGGCTTCTGCGCGGGCGGCGACATCGCTTTCCTGCGCGATTCGGCGCTGAATGACGGCGGGGTGTCGGGACGCAAGTTCTTCCACGACGAATACCAGTTGAACCACCAGATGCACGCCTATGCCAAGCCGATCGTAGCCTTCATGGACGGGATCACCATGGGCGGCGGTGTGGGCATCAGCCAGCCCGCCAAATTCCGCGTGGCAACCGAGAACACCCGCTTTGCCATGCCGGAAACCGGCATCGGCCTGTTCCCGGATGTCGGCGGCGGCTGGTATCTGTCGCGGCTGGGGCGCAGGCTCGGTCAGTTTCTCGCGCTGACGGGCGCGCGGCTTGATGGCGCGGAGTGCCTGTGGACGGGGCTTGCCACCCATTACGTGCCGCACACCATGCTGGAAGATATCAAGGCGCGGATCCACGATCACCCGGACCGGATCGCGGGCATTCTCAGCGAGCCGGTTGGCACCCCGCCCAAGGCGCGGATCGAGGCCAACGCCGACAAGATCGCCAAGCATTTTGCCTCCGATCGCTACGAGGACATTCTCGCCAGCCTCGAAACTGCGGCAGATGCAGGAGACGACTGGGCGATGAAGGAGCGCGATACACTCGGCACAAAAAGCCCGCAGACCTGCAAGGTGGCGCTGCGGCAGCTCGCGCAAAGCGCCGCGCTGACCGATTTTGCCGACAATATGGCAATGGAATATCGCATCGCCAGCCGCGTGCTGACCCGCCCGGACTTTGCCGAAGGGGTGCGCGCGGTGATCGTCGACAAGACCAATGATCCCAAATGGAACCCGGCAACGCCCGAGGATGTGACCGATGATCTGCTCGACGCGATCTTCGCACCCTTGCCCGCCGATGAGGAATGGAAGCCCCTATGACCTACGAAACCATCACCGCCGAAGCTGATGCGCGCGGCACGAAGGGCGTGACGCTGCTGACGATCAACCGCCCGCAGGCGCTGAACGCCTTGAATTCCAAGGTGCTGGAAGAACTGATCCACGCCTTCGCCGCCTATCAGGCGGACGGCTCGCAGCTGTGCGCGGTGCTGACGGGCAGCGGCGACAAGGCCTTCGCCGCGGGCGCTGACATCAAGGAAATGAGCGACAAGGCCGCGGCCGATTTCTTCCTCGATGATTTCTTCAGCCCGTGGACGGCCGAGATCGTCAAGAAGACCCGCAAGCCGTGGATCGCCGCCGTCAACGGCTTCGCGCTGGGCGGCGGGTGCGAATTGGCAATGATGGCAGACTTCATCATCGCGTCGGACAAGGCGAAGTTCGGCCAGCCCGAGATCAAGCTGGGCGTGGCGCCGGGTATGGGCGGATCGCAGCGGCTCACCCGCGCGATCGGCAAGTCGAAGTCGATGGAAATGTGCCTCACCGGCCGCATGATGAACGCCGAAGAGGCCGAGCGCAGCAATCTGGTGGCCCGCGTGGTGCCGCATGAGGAACTGATCGCCGAAACGCTCAAGACCGCCGCCACAATCGCCGGGATGCCGCCGATGGCGACCATCGCCAACAAGGAAATGGTGAACTCGGCCTTCGAAATGACGCTCGATCAGGGCCTCATCGTCGAACGCCGGATCTTCCAGATCCTCACCGCAAGCGAGGACAAGGCGGAAGGCATGGCCGCGTTTATCGAGAAGCGCGAAGGGCAGTGGAAGGGGCGGTAGACCTGCCAAAACTCGTCATTGCGAGGAACGCAGTGACGAAGCACTCCATGACCCACCATTTGGCCCATGCTGCGCCATGGATTGCCGCGCGACCTTCGGTCGCTCGCAACGACGAATTGAGAGGGAAGCCAAAATGAAAATCGCATTCATCGGCCTCGGCAATATGGGCGGCGGGATGGCCGCGAACTTGGTGAAGGCGGGCCACGATGTCCGCGCCTTTGATCTCAGCGAAGCCGCGCTGGCCGCTGCACGCGAGGCGGGGTGCACCACCTTCACCACCGCCAAGGAGGCCTGCGCCACCGCCGAGGCGGTCGTCTCGATGCTCCCCAACGGCGCGATCGTGAAACAGGTCTACTGGGACGACGTTATCGGTCACGCCCCCGAAGGTGCGATCCTGCTCGATTGCTCCACCATCGACGTCGCCACCGCGCGCGAGGTGATCTCGGTGACCGAGGCGCACAATTACCAAATGGTCGACGCCCCCGTCAGCGGCGGAATTGCGGCAGCCAATGGCGGCACGCTGACCTTCATGGTCGGGGGCACCGCCGAAGCCTTTGCCCGTGCCCAGCCGATCCTTGCCGCGATGGGCAAGGCGGTGATCCATGCCGGCGACGCGGGCAACGGGCAGGCCGCCAAAATCTGCAACAACATGCTGCTCGCGATCCACATGATCGGCACCTGCGAGGCCTTCGCTATGGCCGAAAAGCTGGGGCTGGACGCGCAGACCTTCTTCGACATCTCCAGCGTTTCCAGCGGCCAGAACTGGTCGATGACGTCTTACTGCCCCGTGCCCGGCGTTGGCCCCGTGACCCCGGCCGACAATGGCTATCAGGGCGGGTTCGCCGCCGGGTTGATGCTGAAAGACCTCAAGCTGGCAATGGAAGCAGCGCGTGCGGCGGGGGCGAAGGTCGAATTGGGCGAGCATGCCCGCGCGATTTACGAAGCCTTTGCCAAGGACAACGCGGGCACCGATTTCTCGGGCATTATCCGCACGCTGTGATCGCCGGCTAGCGGCAGCGCGCCTGCGCTGCCTTGGCCAACCGTTCGGCAGCGACAGCATCACGCCGCGCCAGATCCTTGATCGCTGCGGCGAGCTGCGGGCAGTTGAACGCGGCCCCGCGGGCAAGGCTGGCCGTCGCAATATCGCTGAACGCATCGGCGGGCATCACGGCCACACCGCGGCGCAGGAACAGGTTATGCCACCGCTCTCCGCCGGTCACGATGGCGGTCATGGTCTCGCGTCCCGGCCCGCCAGCTGTGCCGAGCACCTGCGCGCCTGTTTCGGCCAACAGCTCCTGCGGCGCTTCGCTGCGCAGAAACAGCGCAGCGTAACGGCGGGCGGCTTCGGCTGTGTCGCCGCTGGCAAGTGCGAGGCGCAGCACGGCTTCCTGGGCCAAGGGTTCGCGCCAGCCGCGTTGCCCGGCGATTTGGATCGTGATCGATGATGGTCCGGCTTGCCCGGCCTGCGCCTGCGCGACAGCGAGCAGGCTGAGATATTCAGCCGGGACAGGACGCCGGTTCACCAGCCGCTCGGCTTCGGCCAAGGCGCGCGTTGTATCCTCGCTCTGCAACGCGGCGAGCGTGATGGGGACCTGGGCAAAATTGCGCAGGGGACCAGGCACTGTCGCTGCCAGCGACGGCGTTATCTGCGTCTGCTTGTCGATTTGCAGAAATGCGGTGAGGACCGCGAATGATCCCAGCGCGGCAAACCAGAGAACGCGGCCGATCATGGGGTGCCCCCGCTTCTGCCGTGCGGCGTGTCGGCGGCAGCGCGCGCCAGGACCAGCACGGCGAACCCGGCGAGGGCAAGGATGGTTTGGTTGCGCAAGGGATAATCCGTGATCGATTGGGCTCTTGTGCTGGTGCTGTTCGAGATAGGCGTCGATATCCTCGGCGATGAGGCTGTCGGTCTGGAAGCTGGAGGGCGTATCCATCAGAAGTAACCTTCCTGCTTCTTGTCTTCCATGCTGGCCGATTGCCCCTTGTCGATCGCGCGGCCTTGCCGTTCGGAACTGGTGGCGAGCAGCATTTCCTGAATGATCAGGTTCATGTCGGTCGCTTCGCTGACGGTCGCGCCGGTCAGCGGGTAGCACCCCAGCGTGCGGAAGCGCACCGAGCGTTCCACCACCGTATCGCCCGGCTCCATCCGGAAGCGATCATCATCGACCACCAGGATCATCCCGTCACGCTCCACCGTCGGGCGCTTTTTCGAAAAATAGAGTGGCACGATGTCGATGTTTTCCAGCGCGATGTATTGCCAGATGTCGAGCTCGGTCCAGTTCGAGATCGGGAAGACGCGGATGCTTTCGCCCTTGGTCTTCTTGGCGTTGTAAAGGTTCCAGAGTTCCGGGCGCTGGTTCTTCGGATCCCAGCGGTGGGCGCTGCTGCGGAAGCTGAAGATGCGTTCCTTGGCGCGGGCCTTTTCCTCGTCGCGCCGCCCGCCGCCGAAAGCTGCATCAAAGCCATGGGCGGTCAGCGCGCGCTTCAACGGATCGGTCAGCTGCGCCTGACTGTACAGCGCGCTGCCGGTGTCGAAGGGGTTGATCCCCTGCGCCTCGGCCTCGTCGTTCTGGGCCACGATCAGCTCCAGCCCATATTCACTCACCGTGCGGTCGCGGTGGACCAGCAGATCCTGAAAGTCCCATCCGCTCGCCACGTGCAGCATCGGAAAGGGCGGCGGCGCAGGATAGAACGCCTTGCGCGCCAGATGCAGCATGACCGAACTGTCCTTGCCCACCGAATAGAGCATGACCGGGTTTTCCGCCTCGGCCACGACTTCGCGGAAAATATGGATGCTCTCGGCCTCAAGCCGTTCGAGATGGGTCAGACTGCGCATGGTTGCGCGTGCTACACGCTGCAATGCACAAAACAAGCAATTTTGGCTTGGGCTGCCGATGGCACAGATTGGGCGTGCGGACCTGCCTCGCGGGGCTTGCTCTTGCCCGCAGCCCGCGCCACAGAGCATGCCAAACGGGAGAGAAATATGAGCCATTCGACAGGGCCGCTGGCCGGCCTGCGCGTCCTTGAATTCAGCGGTATCGGGCCGGGGCCGCATGTTGCGATGCTGCTCGCCGATCTTGGCGCCGAGGTGGTGCGGATCGACCGGCCCGGGGCAGGGGTGAGCAACCCCGTGGTGGAGCGTGCGCGGCATCGGCTTGCAGTGGATTTGAAAAGCGAGGACGGCAAGGCGCAGGTGCGCGCCGCCGCCGCCAAGGCCGACGTGCTGATCGAAGGCTTCCGCCCCAGTGTGATGGAGCGGCTGGGGCTGGGGCCGGACGTGCTGCTCGAAGCCAATCCACGCCTCGTCTATGCGCGGATGACCGGCTGGGGGCAGGACGGGCCGCTGGCGCAGGCCGCCGGGCATGACATCAATTACATCGCGATCACCGGCGCGCTGGCCGCCGTGGGCAAGGCGGGCGAGACCGCGACCCCGCCGCAGAACCTCGTCGGCGATTTCGGCGGCGGGTCGATGTACTGCGCCTTCGGGATCATGGCCGCGCTGTACGAGCGCGAACGCAGCGGCAAGGGCCAGGTGGTCGACGCTGCGATCGTTGACGGGGCAACCAGCCTGATGAGCTTCTTCTTCGGGGTGCGTCAGGTGCCGCACCTCTCCACGACACGCGGCAAGGGGATGCTGGGCGGCGCGGCGCATTTCTACCGCTGCTTCCGCTGCGCTGACGGCAAGGAGATTTCCTTGGGGTCAATCGAGCCGCAGTTCTATGCCGAAATGCTCCAGCGCACAGGTGCTCCGGCGGAGTTGGCGCAGGGACAGATGATCCACGCCAATTGGGAGGACTACGCTGAAAAGCTTGCCGCGCTGTTCCTGACAAAGACCCAGGCCGAATGGTGCGCGCTGCTGGAAGGCACCGATGCCTGTTTCGCCCCGGTGCTGGGGATCGATGAGGCGCGCGATCACCCGCACATGCAGGCCCGCGGCGCTTATGTGGAGCATGACGGCCTGTGGCACACTGCGCCTGCCCCGCGTTTCAGCCGCACGCCGGGCGCCGTGCGTTCTAGCGCGGATGACGGCGCGGATGTGGTTGCCAGCTGGGGGGCGGCCTGATGGCGGGCAAGTTTTTTGGCGAATGGGTGGTGGGTGAGCGGATCGAGCACGAGATCCGCCGCACCGTGACCGAAACCGACAATCTGCTCTTCTCGACGATGACCCACAATCCGCAGCCTTTGCACCTCGATGTCGAGGCGGCCAAGGCCAGCGGGTTTGGGCAGATTCTGGTGAACTCGACTTTCACCTTCAGCCTGCTGGTCGGGCTGTCGGTGGGGGACACCACGCTGGGCACGCTGGTCGCCAACCTCGGCTTCGACAAGGTGGTCACGCCCAAGCCGGTGTTTATCGGCGATACGCTGCGGGCCACGTCCGAGGTCAAGGAATTGCGCGAAAGCAAATCCCGCCCCGATGCTGGCATTGTCACCTGGGTTCACGAAATGTGGAACCAGCGCGATGACGTGGTGTGCCGGTGTGAGCGGTCAGCCCTGATCCGCCGGCGCGGGTGACGCCATCACCTCGCCGCCCAGCGCCTGCCACAGCACGATCCGCGCGCGGTTAGCGCGGCCCAGGGCAGCGGCTGCGCTCTCGCCGCTGGAATCGGCCGCCCGGCGGGCTTCGAGCACTTCGAGGAAGCTGGCAAGGCCGGCCCGGTAGCGCGTTTCGGCAATCGCGGCCGCGCGGTTCAGCTGGTCGCGCTGGGTCACCGCAAGCTGTGCCTCGGCATCGGCAGCGCTCACCACGCCGTAAGCCGCCTCTGCATCGCCAAGCGCAGTGAACACCGCAGCCCGATAGGCGGCAAAGGCGGCGCGCTTGTCAGCGGCGGCAAGATCGATCCCGGCGCCCACACGCCCGAAATCCAGTAGCGGCCCGGCGATCCCGGCGGTCAGCGTGCCGATGATGGAATCGTTGAAGAAATCCTCCGGCCGGAACGACAGCAGCCCGATCACGCCTGACAACGTGATGCGCGGAAAGCGGGCGCGGGCGGCGGCGGCAAGATCGGCATCGCTGGCGGCGAGATTGGCCGCGGCAGCGGCAACGTCAGGCCGGTTGGCGAGCAGATCGGAGGGCAGGGCGGCGGGCGCGGGTGCGGGTGCCAGCATTGGCGCAGGGGCCGCCAAGGCTGCGCGCACGGCGGCACTATCCTGTCCGGTCAGGGTGACCAGCCGCCCGATCAGCCGGGCGCGCTCGCTATCCAGCGCGGCAAGGCGCAGGGCAGACGAGCTTGCCGTCGCCTCGGCCCGCACACGGTCGAAACCCGGCGCGATACCGGCATCCTCGCGCACCTTGGCAAGGCTGGCGAGTTGGCGGGCGGCGGCACCATCGGCTGCAATCGCCGCGGCGCGGGCATCAAGCACCCGCCAATCGGTTACGCTACCAGCGATTTCGGCGAGCAGGCTCAGCCGCACGCCTTGCGCCTGCGCGCTGGCGGCATCGATCCGGGCGATGGCGGCGCGTTCCTGCGCCTTCAATCGCCCGAAGATGTCGATATCCCAGCTGGCGGTGATGTCGGCCCCGTAAGAGGTCTGTTCGCGCGGGATGAAGCCCTGCTGCCCCGCCTGCCCGAACTGCGCGGGGTTGATGCGGTTGCGGGTGACGTCGGCCCCGGCGGTGACGTTGGGCAGGCGTTCGGCCTCGGCGCGGCGAGCCCCGGCGCGGGCGGTGTCGATCCGCGCGAGCGCCTCGGCAAGGCTCGGGCCTTGCGCGATGGCGGCGGAAGAGAGCGTCTGCCACGCTGGATCGTTCTGCGGCAACAGCGCGGCGAGCGCGGCCCCTGTGCTCGCTTCCGGGCGGAAGAAGAAGGCTGGCGGCAGTTCGGGCACAGGCGTGTCGATTTCGGGGGCGGGCTGCATCACGCAGGCGGCAAGCGCCAGCGGCAGGAGAGCGGGGAGGCGGCGGCGCATCGCCTCAGCCCTCCGCCTTGGCGGCCGCACCGGCCTTGGCGGGGATGAAGGCGTCGATCTGCTGGCCGACGCGGAACGCCTCTGACGGCGGCAGGGCGTAGATCAACTGGAGCACGCGCACATCAACCCGTTCCGCCGCGCTGTTGGTGAGCGAACGCTTGGGCACCACCTGCGGTTCGGCGCGCACGAAGGTGGCATCGACGTGGAGTTCCGCCGCGCCGCGCGGGGAAATCACCGCAGGCGCGCCCAGCTTGACCCGCGCGACCTCGTTTTCATCAATGTCGACGCGCACGTGAAGCGGGTTGGTTTCGCCCATCTGGATGAACGGGATGCTGTTGCCGCCCTGCGTGGCGACGAATTCACCGGGCCGGATGTTGACCGCCAGAATCTCGCCCGCAATCGGCGCGCGGATCACCAGCCGTTCGATCTCGGTGCGGGCGGCAGCGGCGGCCGATTGCGATGCGGCAAGGCGCGCGCGGGCAAGGCCCAGCCGGCTGGTTGCGGCCGCTTCCTCACCCTCGGCGCGGATCACTTCGGCGCGGCTGACGGCGGCGGGATCGGTGAGGCTGCGATAGAGATCAAGCTGCTGGCGCGCTGTCTTCTGCGCGGCGCTGGCTTCGGCAATGGAGGCGCGGGCTTCGGCAATCGCCGCGTTGGCCTGATCGAGGCTGGCCTGCGCGGCGCGGGCATCGACGGTGAACAGCACCTCGCCTTTGGCCACCCGGTCGCCGGGCCGGACCCGCACGTCGATAACAAGGCCGGACAGGGCCGAACCAATGTCGATCACCTCGCTCGCCGGTTCGACGATGCCTGCGCCGGCAACGCGCGGTTCATTGGCCAGCTTGCCGACGGCCTTGGGGGGCTGTTCAGCCGGCTCGGCGGTCGACCGGTCGGGCAGGCCGACAAACACCAGCCACACGGCAACAGCGATGCCGATCAGCGCGGCAATCGGCAGGATCTGTCGGGCAAAACTCAGATTGCGCAGCATGGCGTCCTCGGCGGGTTCGGGAGAAGGAGGGAAGCGGGACGGGCAGCATCAATGGCCATCGGGCATTTCCTTGCCGTCATGGGTGATGCGCCCGTCTTCAAGCACGATGATCCGGTCAGCCAGATCGAAGATGCGGTTATCGTGGGTGACGATGATGCAGGCCCGGTCGGGTGCGACCGCGACTTCGCGCAGCAGGTCCATCACCCGGCGGCCCGACGAGGCATCCAGCGCCGCAGTCGGCTCGTCACACACCACCAGCCGCGGTTCGTGCACCAGCGCGCGGGCAATGGCGACGCGCTGCTGCTGCCCGCCCGAAAGCTGGCGCGGCAGCTTGTCCGCCTGATTGCCGATATTGAGCTTGTCGAGCAGCACCTTGGCCCGTTCGCGTGCCTCGGCGCGGGGCACGCCTTGTGCAATCAGCGGGACAGCCGCGTTGCTGGCGACGTCGATCGATGGGATCAGGTTATACTGCTGGAAGATGAAGCCGATATTGTTGAGGCGGAAGTTGACCAGTTCGGTATCCGACAGCTTGTAGATATCCGTGCCGAAGACCTTCACCTCGCCTTCGGTGGGCCAAAGGATCCCGCACATGATCGAGATCAGCGTGGTCTTGCCCGATCCGCTTTCGCCCACGACATAGGTCATCTCGCCCGCGCGGATCTCGGTATCGATCTCGTGCAGCACGCGGATGGTGGTTTGCCCGGCCTCGAAATCGCGGGCGATGCCGCGCGCGCAGATGGCCGCTTCGGAGGCGCGGTTGCCGATTGTCGACGTGTCCATGGTCACCTCCCCGCTCATCTGAACACCGAGGCCGGTTCGGTGTTGAGCACGCTGCGGATGGCGATCAGGCCGGTGATGGCCAAGATCACCACGACCGCCGCCAGGCTGATGAGCGGGATCTGCCAAGGGATGTAGAACCCCTTGAAGAACGGATTGGTGCTGAAGCCCTTGATAAAGGCCACTGTACCGATCACGCCCAGCGCATATCCGATCAGGCCGACCATTCCGGCCTGCACGCCCACCATCTGCACGATCTTGGCATTGGTGACGCCGATCGCCTTCAAGGCACCGAACTGCTTGATGTTGTCGCGCAGGAACAGGCTGAAGGTGAGGCCGACAATCGCGATCCCGACGACGAAGCCGAGAAATACCGTAATGCCGAAATTGGTCGGGATGCCGGTGTTCTCGATAATGAAATTGACCCCGGCCTGCGCAAATTCTTCGCGGGTCTCGGCCTTGAGGCCGGTCTCCGCCTCGATCCGGGCGGCCACAGCTTCGGGGGTTTGCCCTTCGCTCACGCCGACGAGCACGAAGCTGAGGCGGTTGCGGGTACCAGGCACGAAGTTCAGCGCGCTGGAATAGCGGGTGTAGAGCACCACCGTGCTGGTAAAGCTGGGGATGGCGTCGGAAATGCCGCGGATCACGGCGCGCTGATCGTTCAGTTCGAGCCGCTCGCCCAGCGCGCTGTCTGCATCGGGGAACAGGCGGGTGGTGCCGACATCGTCGATCACCACACTATCAGGGGCGAACAGCACCGATTTGTCGCCCATCGCCATGCGCTCGGGCAAGCCGATCAGGGTGGCATCATCGACCCCGACGATTCCCACGCCTTCAAGATCGCCGTCCTTGGTGCGGACATTGGCGACTGCGCGCAGATGCGGCACCGCCCATTCGACACCGGGGACCGACCGCACCCGGTCCAATGCAGTGCCGGGCATCGCATAGCTGACATCGGTGGTGCGGCTGACCGGGTCCATCACCCATACCTCAGCCTCGGGCGCGTTGTAGACGCCGCTGGCGCCGCGTTCGACCAGATTGACGAAGATCGTCATCTGCTGCGTGATGAGCAAGGTGGAGAAGCCGATGCCGAACAACAGCCCGTAAAACTTCTGGGCGTCTCCGGTGAGCATCCTGATGGCGATCCAGAGCAACGGTCAGACACCTTTACGAGCAGAGAGGGTTGCACGGGTTGGCGAACGGGTCCATGATTAGTGAACGCCAGCGTTTAATTGAACGGAGCCGTTCATTTTGTCAATCTGCGGTTCATCTGAACCCGAAAAAAAATCCGGTCGCCGCAAGGTTGGCCGTCCGCTTGATGCGGCCAAGCGCGCCGTGATTGTTGAGACGGCCGCGCATCATTTCTTTCACCACGGCTACGCCGCAACCGCCATCGAGCAGGTCGCCGCAGACGCGGGCGTTTCCAAGGTCACGATTTACAACCAGTTCGGTGACAAGCGGGCCCTGTTTACCGCTGCGGTCGAATGCGAATGCGAAAAGATGCGCGGCAGCTTCAGCATGGACGCGATGCCGCACGGGACCATCCGCGAACGGCTGACCATGCTTGGCGAGGCGATTTTTGCCTTTCTCTTCCGCCCCGAAATGATCCAGTTCGAACGCCGGATCGCCGCTGAAACCGAACATGACCCCGCGATTGGCGCAGCCTTTCTGGAAGCCGGGCCGCGGCGCATGAAAGCGGGCTTTGCGGCCTGGCTGCGTCACGCTGCGGTGACCGGCGATCTCGTTATCGACGATGCGGAACTGGCAGCGGAACAGTTCGTCTCGATGTGCAAGGGCATGGGCGATCTTGAGCGGCGGTTTGGTGCCCGCCTTGATGCCGATGAAAGTCGCCGGCGGATTCGCGGCGCGGTCGACGTGTTCCTGGCGGCCTATGCAGCTCCCGGCCATCGATAATTCGCATCACGCTGTTCGAAAATTAGCATCAAGTGCCGGGGGGCGCATTATCTTGCCATTCGCCGCAGCCGTCCTACATTGTGACCTGACGAAAGGAATCCCCTGTAATGAGTCAGCAAAACGATCCCCAGCCGCAAGGCGAAGGCCCTAACCCCTGGGTCAAGCAGCTGATGATCTGGGGCGGGATCTTTCTTGCCTTGCTGCTGGTGGTGACCATGTTCAGCAATGCCGGCCAGTCCGGCGGCGCTGCGATCCGCTATTCTGATTTCCGTGCTGCTGTCGCCGAAGGCGAAGTGCAGGACGTGCAGATGGGCACGGACATGATCACCGGCACGCTCAAGAACGGCGAGGCCTTCAGCACTGTTCCGGTGCCCAATGATGTCGAAATCACCAAGCTGATGGAAGACAACGGCGTGCGCTTTACCGGCAAGGCGCGCGAAGGGCAGAATGTCCTGCTGTTCATCTTGCTCAATTCACTGCCCTTTATCCTGATCCTCGGGATCGCCTTCTTCGCGCTGCGCCAGATGCAGAAGGGCGGCGGCGGCGGAGCAATGGGCTTTGGCAAGTCCAAGGCCAAGCTGCTGACCGAACGGTCGGGCAAGGTGACCTTCGACGATGTCGCGGGCATCGACGAAGCGCGCGAAGAATTGCAGGAAATCGTCGAATTCCTGCGCGATCCACAGCGCTTCTCCAAGCTCGGCGGTCAGATCCCCAAGGGCGCGCTGCTGGTCGGCTCGCCCGGTACCGGCAAGACGCTGCTCGCCCGCGCCATTGCAGGCGAAGCCGGCGTGCCGTTCTTCACCATTTCGGGTTCGGACTTTGTCGAAATGTTCGTGGGCGTCGGCGCCAGCCGTGTGCGCGACATGTTCGAACAGGCCAAGAAGAACGCGCCGTGCATCGTCTTCATCGACGAAATCGACGCTGTGGGCCGTTCGCGCGGTAACGGCCTTGGCAATTCGAATGACGAGCGCGAACAGACGCTGAACCAGCTGCTGGTCGAAATGGACGGGTTCGAAGCCAACGAAGGCATCATCATCATCGCGGCGACCAACCGTCCCGACGTGCTCGATCCCGCCCTGCTGCGTCCGGGCCGGTTTGACCGTCAGGTGGTCGTGCCGATCCCCGATATTGACGGGCGTGAGAAGATCCTTGCTGTGCACATGAAGAAGGTGCCGCTGGCCCCTGACGTCAACTCGCGTGTGATTGCGCGCGGCACCCCGGGCTTCTCGGGCGCCGATCTCGCCAACCTCGTCAACGAGGCCGCCCTGTTGGCCGCGCGCCGTAACAAGCGGCTGGTGGCGATGCAGGAGTTCGAGGACGCCAAGGACAAGGTCATGATGGGCGCCGAGCGTCGCAGCATGGTGATGACCGACGACGAAAAGAAGATGACCGCTTATCACGAAGCCGGCCATGCGATTGTCTCGGTCCACGAAAAGGCGTCTGATCCGATCCACAAGGCCACCATCATCCCGCGCGGCCGCGCGCTGGGCATGGTGATGCGTTTGCCGGAACGGGACAGCTATTCCTACCACCGTGACAAGATGCACGCGAACCTGTCGGTCAGCATGGGCGGCCGCGTGGCGGAAGAAATCATCTTCGGCCATGACAAGGTCAGCTCCGGCGCGTCTTCCGACATCCAGTACGCGACCAATCTGGCGCGCAGCATGGTGACGCAGTGGGGCATGTCGGACAAGCTCGGCCCGCTCCAGTATGAAGAGCAGTCCGAAGGCTATCTCGGCATGGGCGCCTCGCAGCGGACCTTCCGTTCGGGCCAGACCAACGAATTGATCGATAACGAGATCAAGGGTCTGGTCGAAGGGGCGCACAAGCGGGCGACGGATATCCTCAAGACCAACGAGGATCAGCTCCACCTGCTGGCACAGGCCCTGCTCGAATATGAAACGCTGACCGGTGATGAGATCAACGCGCTGCTTGAAAACGGCCGGATCGACCGCCCGGATGCGCCGCGTGGACCGAGCGTTGCTGTGCAGGTGCGTGGGTCTGCCATTCCCAAGGCCGGCAAGCGCTTCGGCCCGAAGGAAGCGGGCGGCGATGGAGCGCCGCAAGGAGCCTGACACTTATTGCAGCATCACACAGGGCGCCGGGAGCAATTCCGGCGCCCTTTTCGTGTGTCCAGGCCACCTATGCGTAATCGCGCATCGCCACTGCTTGCTCCACCTGAACCCCGGGTGTCATTACGGGCTTATGCGCCGCACCTGCGGGCTCAAAACGCGCCCAGCACACCCAGGATAAGCACAAACAGCATCAGCACGATCTGGCTCGATATCAGCAGCATGCCAAACCGCCAGAACGCCGAAAAGCGGCTCAGACCATAGGCATAGCGCAACTGCTTGTAGAGGTGCAGCGGCGAAGCGATCAGGAACAGCAGTACCGCCCACCCTCCACCGCCCGGGATGGTGCTGAGGATCGACATCACGATGAACAGCATCGACATGAAACTGAGCGAATAGGTCACGAACACCGCGTGGTCATAGGCCTTGTACTGCCGCCGCCAGGCGAACATCAGCCACAAGAACGGCACCGACAAGGGGATCAGCAACCAACTGAATTTATAGCCATTGGCCTGTAACTTGTAGATCATCAGGCCCGGGTTCTTCTGCCACTTGGCGATCAGCTTCTTGTCGACCCAATCGATCCCGGTGTTCACGTTGACGACCTTGTTCGATCCGCCGGACCGGCTGGCGGCCTTGGCGAGAACGAAGTTGAGGCCTTTGAGTTCGTTGGCGATTTCCGTCCGGCGCGGGCTGGTGGCCGGCAGGGCTGCGCGTTCTTTTTCCAGGGTGTTGATCTGCTCGCGCACATCGGCCTGAAACGGCGTGTCATCGTCCGACCCGAACAGATCGGACGCAATATCCGTCGGCGCGCCGATGCCAACCATCTGAAAAACGGCGAACATTGCAAAGATGGTGAACAGAAACATCGCCATCGGACTGACGAATTTGGCGCGTTCCCCGGCGACATAGCGCCGGGTCAACTCGCCCGGTTTGAAGGTGAGCAGCGGCAGCGTGTCCCACATCTTCCCGTCAAGGTGCAGCACGGCGTGCATGATATCGTGCCCGATGGCCGCAAGACTGCGGTGAATGTGCGCCTTTTGGCCGCATTGGGGGCAGAAATGACCGTGATAGGTAGCGCGGCAATTGGCGCAGGATACGGCGCCGGTAGGGGAATGGCCACTCACCTCGCCCGCCTGCGGTTCAACCGCACGCGCCAGCAATCCGCCCTCGATCGCTGCGCCGATCCCTTCGCCCAATGCGTTCATGCCGCGCGCCCCCGTGTTTTCATTCGGCTCTGGTATAGGCCGATTTGGCGCACCTGCAAAACCGGCTATTTCTGCGCAAGCTTGCGCTCGATCGCGGTCCAGAGTTGGGCAATGGCCCGGGCCGCCGGTGAGCGCGGCGCAAAGGCGCCCACAGGCTGGCGTTCCACCGCGCATTGTTCGACCGCACTGGCAAGCGGGATGATCGGCCAGGTCGGATTGGCATCGCGCGCCTCGCGGTGCAGGCTGCGGCGCAGATCGAGCATTGTCAGCACGGGCAGGATCGGAGGATGGCCCTTGCCACTTCCGCGCACTTCTTCGACCACCACATCAAGCGCCCGGGCTGAAAGCGGCGACGGGGGCAGCGGCACGATCACGACATCGGCGGCGCGCATGATCTGGGCGCTCAACTCATTGAGAACAGGCGGACAATCGAAGATAATCCGGTCATAGGCCTTGCTCAGCCCCTCGGTCAGCCGGGCGATCCGCTTTTTCTTGCCAAGCCGGTCAAGCTGCCGGTCAAGCGTGCGGATGCTTTCGTCGGCGGGCAGCAGATCGAGACCCGGGTAGGCGGTGGACTGAATGACCTTGGCGGTATCGCTTCCGTCAGCGAAGATACTGTCTGCGCTGTGTTTTCTTTTGGGATCAACGCCCAGCAGAAAGCCCGAGCCGTTGGCTGCGTCCAAATCCCACAGCAGGGTTTTGCGGCGCGACAATGTGCTGGCACACCAGGCGAGGTTGACGGCCAGCGTGGTCTTTCCGACCCCGCCCTTGACGCTGTAAATCGCGATCGATGCCATGCGCCCTGTGCTGCCCCGTGTTGTGACCGGATCGTTACAACATACAGGGATAACGCGGGCATCGCCCATGGCAAGCACCTGCACGGCAGCGTCAAGAACCGGTCAAACCCAGCCCTGGGCCGGTCAAGTGGCACGACAAAACGATCAAGGGGCGGTCTAAACCCGGCTAAACCGGGTCTGGACCGCCCCTGAAATCAGGCTAATAATTTGAAACGAAAGGATTACCCGTCGTAATCGCCGCCCAGCGAGGAGGTGCGGGCAGGCGCAGAGGCGGTGATCCGCAGCGCTTCGGCCGACTGGCTGAGCGAACCGATTTCGTCGGCCTCGTCCTCGTCATCGGGGAGGATCTTTTGCAGGCTGGTCACCAGCGATTCGTGCAGCGCACGCGGGCCGATGGTTTCTTCCGCGATTTCGCGCAAGGCAACGACCGGGTTCTTGTCACGGTCCCGATCAATCGTCAGTTCGCTCCCGCCGGAAATCTCACGGGCGCGCTGTGCAGCAAGCAATACGAGGTCGAACCGGTTGGAAACCTTGTCGACGCAATCTTCAACGGTAACGCGTGCCATGGGCGGCCTTCTGACGGATTCGGGAAAGGGAAGCGGGCGGGCTAAGCCTCAAGGGGGGCAAAGTCAAGGAAAACGGCCAGGCCCAGCGGTGCAGCCATGGGCGCCGGAGGGTCAGATCCACCCTGCCGCCCAGGCGATCACCACTGCGGCCGGCACCAGCAACACCTGGGCAGCCAGCGTGCCGGCAAGGCGGCTGAGCGATACCCACACCATCGCCCGGCGGAAGGTCGCCTCGCTCACGCTGCCATCGACCACATCATCGGTCAGCGCCGAGATTTGCGGATCGATCAGGGCAAACAGCAGGATCGTGGCAAACCCGTTGACGATGGCGGTCATCTGCGAGGCGGTGACGCGGAATTCGGGTACGAGGTAGCCGGCATAAAGTGAGGCGATCACGCCAACCGCCAGCAGGCCCTGCGCCATCGCATTGGCGGCGAGCACGGCCCAGCTCACGCCGCGCGGCTGTTTGAGTGCGCGAAGGGTGCCGCTGGCCGGAATCGCAACCGCTTCGCGGATGGTGCGAAGGCCTGCCGGGGTGACGCTCCGCAGCAGCAGCCGGGTGGTGGAGCGATGGGCCTGAAAATGCGTGATCGCCGCCGCAAACAGGCGCTGGCCGGTTGGCACCAGCACGATCCCCAGCATCACCGCCGCCGCGGCGGACAGCAGCACCAGCCTGAGATCGAGCAGCAGCGCCTCGCCCCCGCCGCTGGCCAGCGCGGTTTCGATCCGCTTGGCAAGGAAGGGCCCCAAAAACCCGTTCGACGTGCGGGAAACCAGCAGCAGCACGTTGAACAGCGCAAACGACAGCGCGATGCGCCCGGTTCGCACCCCCGCTATGCGCGCAGCATAGGCCAGCGCGCCGATGAGGTTGATGATCCCCGTCAGCGCGCAGATGAGGATCAGTTCGGTGTCCATCACGCCCGCTCCTGCGTCAGATGATCGGCCACGCTTTGTAGATGCTGAAGGCGCTGGTGACGATCAAAACCACCGCGACCGCCAGCAGCAGCGTTCGGGGTTGCACGCGGCTGGCAAGGATTGCACCGAAGGGCGCAGCGATCACCCCGCCGATAATCAGGCCGACCGTGATGAAGGTGAAGGCGGCAAAGCCGATCGAAGCAATGAAGGCGATCGAGATCGACAGGGTCAGCAGGAATTCGGCGGAATTGACTGTCCCGATGATCTTGCGCGGATCGCCGCCCTGGATCAGCAGGTTGGAGGTCACCACCGGCCCCCACCCGCCGCCGCCCGCTGCATCCAGAAACCCGCCCACCGCCGCCAGCGGGCTGGTGAAACGCGGGTCTGCAAACCGCGGTTTGGACAGGCGGATACCGCGCCACAGCAGGTAAAAGCCGATGCCGGTGAGGTAGATCATGACGAAGGGCCGGGCGGCCGACGCATCGACATTCGACAACAGATAGGCCCCGCTGACCCCGCCCAGCACACCGAAGGGCACCAGCCGCCGGAACAGCCCCCAATCGACATTGCGGTGCCAGATATGGCTCGCCCCCGATGCCCCTGTGGTGAACAGTTCGACCAGATGGACACTGGCTGAAGCCGCTGCCGGCGGCACGCCCAGCGCGCTCACCAGCAGGGTCTGCGTGATGACCCCGAAGGCCATGCCCAGCGCACCGTCGATCATCTGAGCGGCCATGCCGATCGCGATGAAGGGAGCGATGTCGATCAGAAGCGGGATGATATCAGGCATGAGGCGGTCCTCTCTGCATGGAGCAGGGTCAGGGCAGGATCTAGAAAGTAATGCTGGCAGTCGCGCCCCAGGTGCGCGGATCGCCGGGCAGGCCTGCAATCAGCCCGGTATTGCCGGGCCCGACGAAGAGCTGCTCGAAATAGTTCTGGTCAAAGGCATTGCGCACCCAGGCGAACAGGTTGAGGCCGTCATCGGCGCGGAAGCCGACCCGAAAGTTCGACAGGTGGTAGCCTGCGATCTGCGTCGCGGCCGATGGTGAGGCATTGGATGAAAACTCCGTCCGGTAGCTGCCGTCATAACCCAGATAGGCCTCGCCATCCTTGCCAAAAACGCTGGCTGGCAGATTGCCTTCTGCGCCGAAGGAAAATGACCATTCCGACACGCCAGGCAGGCGCTGGCCCGAAATGTCGCAATTGGCCGGGCTGATCCCGCCGGGTGTGCCGGGCGCGGACGGGGTTTGTCCGGGCGCCGCCGTGGTGCCGCCAGCCAGTTCCGGCGGGCAGGGCGCGTCGACAAAGCGGATATACTTCGCGTCCGTATAGGCCCCGCTGACATAGGCGGTGAACCGCTGGCTGGGGCGGATGCTGAAGTCCGCCTCAACCCCTTGCGAGCGCACTTTGCCCGCATTGGCGAGGAAGCCGCGCAGCACGCCGAACTGGCCATTGGTGACGGTTGCCTGATAATCGCGGATGTCGGTGCGGAAGGCTGCGAGGTTGAGCGTTGCGCGGCGATCCCAGAACTGGCTTTTCAGGCCGATTTCGAAGTGATCGACGGTTTCGGGCCGGATCGTCCCCGCCTCGGCAATCGGCACGCCATTGGCATCGGTGGGCAGGCCGTTCTGATTGATCCCGATGGTCTTGAAGCTGCGCGCATAGGTGCCGTAGCCCAGCACATCGGGCGCCAGTTCATAGCTCAGTGTCAGATCGTAGGTGAGGTTCCAGTCGGTATCCTCGGGCGCGCTTTGCTGCGGCTGGAACACGCCCAGCTGCGCCCGGCTGCGGGCGTCGGTTTCGGTGCCGGTCAGCTCGGTCCCGGTGCCGGTGAAGACCCGGCGCTCGTAAAAGCCGCGCTTCTCGTCATAGTTGAGACGCACGCCCGGCTGGATCGTGAAGGCATCGGTGACCTTCCAGCTCAATTGCCCGAACAGCGCGGCGCTGGTGCTTTCAAGGAACTGGGTGTTGCGCGCGGTCAGCCCGTTCAGCACCGTGGGATCATTCGACAGCGGGTTATTGGGCGCAATCGTCCAGCGGCTGGAGGCCGGACCGTGCGCTTCGAGACCCTGCGTGTCGATCCGCTGATCGAAAGCGAAGGCCCCGACCACGAAATCGAAGGCGTCGCCAGTGTAGGCGTAGCGCAGTTCCTGGGTGTACTGGTTCTGCTGCGAAGGGTTGTTGGAGGCGATGACGATCGGCAGGCCCGTGAAATCGCGGTCATTGCGCGGGATCCAGTCCCAATACCGCCACGCCGTTACCGAGGTGAAGGTGCCCGGGCCGATGTCCCACACCAACCGCAGCGCCGCGCCCGCAATGACGTTGGCGGCCCGGAGTTCAGCATCGAGATCGCTCAGCCGGTCGAACGCGTTGGTGCTGGGCGGTGCATAGTTCTGCGCGGCGGCCAGCGCGGCGAATTGCCGGTTCAGCGGGCGCTGGGTCGCGGTGGTGCCGACAAACACCGATCCGCAGCACACCGCATCCTGCTTGTTATAGTCACCCACCAGAGTGATTTTCAGGTTGCTCGCCGGCTCCCACAACAGCTGCCCGCGCACGCCGATATTATCGAGGCTCTGGATGTTCTGTCCGGTTACGACATTGGTAATCGTCCCGCGCCGTGTGGTGCCCGACACCGCCACCCGCGCCGCAACCGTTTCGGACAGCGGGCCGGACAGTGACAGGCGGGATTGGCGGAAATCGAAATTGCCAAGGCTCACCTCTGTCCGGCCTTCGAAGGCAAAGGTCGGCTGATTGGTGGTGATGTTGATCGCGCCCGCGGTCGTGTTCTTGCCGTACAGCGTGCCCTGCGGCCCGCGCAGCACTTCGATCTGGGCGACATCGAGGAAATCGAACGTCGCCGAGGCCACGCGCGAATAATAGACATCGTCGATATAGATGCCGACACCCTGTTCGAACCCGTCGCTGGTCAGCCCGAACGGCGCGCCAAGGCCGCGGATGTTGACGGCGGTGTTGCGCGGGTTGGACGAATAGAACTGCAAGGTCGGCGTCAATTGCTGAAGCCGCGCCACGTTGAACGAGCCGGTTTCATCCAGCTGCTTGGCATCGATCACCGACACGGCGAGCGGAATGGATTGCGCGCTTTCGGAGCGGCGGCGGGCGGTGACCATAATGTCATTGCTGGCAGGCTCCTGTGCGGCGTCGGAGGAAGGTTCGGCCGGCGCTGCGTCCTGCGCGGCAGCAGGCGCGGGCAGGACCGCGACCAGCGCCGCGCTGAGCAGCAAGACGCTGCGAGTGGAAATCGGATACATGGTCTCGCCTTTGCAAGCGGGCATCATGCATCCGGTGGTCCGGTCTGCGGGTCCCTGGTGTGGTGTGGTGATGTGAGAGGATCGTGGCTGCGCCGGCCGGGTCAGGCCGATCAATCGGTCAGCCGCTTCCTTTCGGTAACGTCGATCTGCATGACCTTGCCGTCATGCACCGTCAGCTGGATCGCGCCGTAACGCAGCCGGCTCAGCGCATCGCTGACCACGGCCAGGGCTTCGGGCAGAATGCCGCCGGGGGTAGAGAGTTTCTCGTTGCGGTCCATGGATGGGCCTTTCGTTGCGCGGGGTCTGTCCGCAGCGACGCAATTAAACTCAAGCGATTTACTTGACAATAGGCTTCGCGAACAGATTTTCTGCATTGCGACAAAAGGTGGGGTTTATGCGCCGCGATGCTGGCCGCTGATCGTTCAGGCGGTGTCCTGACCGAACGAAGGCACGGGCTCAATCGGGTCGGAAAGCCGAATGCCATCAAGGATTTGCGCGGTTCGGTCGCGCACGTCCAGCAACAGCGCGCGGGTCCGGCATTCGCCTTCCTCAAGGCAATTCTTGCACTTTTCATGGGCATAGCGGCTGGCACAGGGCACCAGCGCCAAGGATCCGCGCATGTGCCGGATGAGATCGCCATAGGTGATGTCGACCGGCGGGATCGCCAGCCAATAGCCGCCGTCACGCCCACGCTGCGATTCGACCAGCCCTGCGCGTGTCAGTTCCGACAGGATCACGGTCAGAAACTTGGCCGGGATT
Organism: Porphyrobacter sp. TH134; assembly: GCF_002855495.1. Classification (GTDB taxonomy): domain Bacteria; phylum Pseudomonadota; class Alphaproteobacteria; order Sphingomonadales; family Sphingomonadaceae; genus Erythrobacter. The sequence goes on along the minus strand of NZ_PKRO01000026.1, from coordinate 11,381 downwards.
TTCTGGGCTTCGGCAATCGCGGCCAGCTGCATTGGCCCCTCGCGATAATGATCGGCGAGGTGCTGCATCGCTCTGATGGCATAGCGGGTCTTCTGCGACAGCATGGCTTTGTCTATCCCGCTGGTAGGCAATCAGGTCAAGAGCCTGGACGATCAACTACGGCTCCCGCACAGGGTAACCGCTTTACCGCGCGGCTCTGTCAACTGACCGCGGTTTCAGGCTACACATCCTGCCATGGCCACACCTCACGCCGAATCGCCCGCCGCCGACCCGGCTGACACAGCCTGCGACTACGCGGATCTGGAACCCTTCAGCCTTACAGCGGCGGGACACGAATTTACGTTCTATCCCCGCGGACAAGACCGGCTGCGCGCGTTGGTGGATCTGATTGGCAGCGCTGAGGCGAGCCTCAGGGTGTTCTACTATCTGTTTGATAGCGACATCTCGGGCACGATGGTGCGCGATGCGCTGGTGGAAGCGGCCCGGCGCGGGGTTACGGTTGAACTGATCGTCGATGATTTCGGCAATGATGCGGGCGCCGATTTCTTTGCGCCGCTGACCGAGGCGGGCGGCAATTTTGCGATCTTTTCCCCCAAATGGGGCAAGCGCTATCTGGTGCGCAATCATCAGAAGTTTGTGATCGCCGATGAACGCCGGGTGATGACTGGCGGGGCCAATGTCTCGGACCATTATTTTGCGATCCCTGCCGATAATGGCTGGTGCGATCTGTCGGCGATCATCGAAGGGCCGGTGGCGGATCAGTTCACCCGCTGGTTCGGCCTGCTGCAACGCTGGGTCGCCAATGAGGAAGCGGGGCGCACCCGCCAGCTGCGGGCCTTGCGCGATATCGTGAAGGAATGGGACGGCGGAGATGGCCCGGTGCGGCTGCTGGTTGGCGGCCCGCTGGTGCGCAAGGGCCACTGGGCCTGGGTGCTGCGCCGCGATCTGGTGGGGGCCAAGCGGCTCGACACAGTCTCGGCCTATTTCTCCCCGCCGCGCAGTTTCCGCCGCTTGTTCGCGCGGATCGGGCGGCGCGGCAGCGCGCGGATGATCATGCCGGGCAAATCGGATATTTCCGCCGCGATCGACATGGCCCGGCTGCTCTATGGCAAGCTGCTGCGCGCGGGCGTCAAGATCTTTGAATTCACCCCCTGCAAGCTGCACATGAAGCTGCTGGTGGTGGATGACATCAGCTATGTCGGCAGCGCCAATCTCGACAAGCGGTCGTTCCGCGTCAATGTCGAGCTGATGGTGCGGATCGAGGATGCCGGGCTTGCGGCGCGGCTGCGCGAACTGATCGATCATATGGAAGCGGCCAGCATGCCGATCACGCCGGAATGGTACGCGCGCGAAAGCACGGTGTTCAACCGGCTGCGCTGGCGGCTGGCCTATTGGATGAGCCTGGCTGATTACCGCATCAGCAAGGCGGGCACGGGTTAGGGGGCTGATAGGCCGGGGGTGACATCCGTCATATCCCGCCCCTGACACCCCGCACTGCCTGCTGGCCCGGAGCCAGGCTATTTCGGTCTCGTTATCAACGAAAGGGACCGATCATGCCGCTCAACGCTTGCCCGCCTGTCGCCATGCTGGGCCATGTAACCAAGGCTTATAAGGGCCGCCGCGTGCTCGATGGGTTCGATTTCGCGCTGGAGGCCGGACAGGTGACCGCATTGCTCGGCCCCAACGGCGCAGGCAAATCGACGGTGGCCGGGTTGCTGACGGGCCGTATTGCCGCTGATGCGGGCACGGTGCAGCTGTTCGGGCTCGACCCGCGCGCGCCGTTGGCCCGGGCAAGGCTGGGGATCATGCTGCAAGCGGGCGGCCTGCCCGAAACCCTGACCGTGGCCGAAGCGGTGGCGCTGCACGCGGGCTATTTCGCCCGCAGCCTGCCGACCAGCGATGTGCTCGAACAGGCGGGCCTCACCGATCTGGCGCACCGCCGCTGCGACCGTCTCTCCGGCGGGGAGGCGCGCAAGGTGCAGTTCGCGCTCGCCATTGCCGGGTCGCCCGATCTGCTGGTTCTGGACGAGCCGACCACCGGCTTCGATCCCGAAGCGCGCCGGGCGATGTGGCAGGTGGTGCGCGCCAAGGCTGAAGCCGGGGCCGCCGTGCTGCTCGCCACGCACCACATGGACGAGGCCGAGGCGCTGGCCGACCGGATCGTGGTGATCGCCGATGGCCGCATCCTCGCCGATGGCCCGCCCGCCGCAATCAAGGCGCAGGTCGCCGCCAGCGTGCTGAAACTGCGCACGCGTCTTGCCGCGCAGCGCTTTGCGGCGCTGCCCGGCGTGGTCAAGGTGGAGACGGTCGGCGCTGATCTCGCCATCCTGACCACCGCCCCGCGCGCCGCGCTGGAAGCGGCCTTCGCGCTCGACCCAGCGATCGAAGCTTTCGAAGTCACCAGCGCGAGCCTGGAAGACGCACTCGCCAATCTTGTCACCGCCAACCGCACCATGAAGGAGGCTGCATAATGTCCGCCGCTCTGATCGCCCCCGCACCCGCCGTCTATGCCCGTGAAAGCTGGGCAGAGATCGTCAAATCGGCACGGATGCCGCAGTTCATCATTCCCACGATTGCCTTGCCGCCCGCATTCTACGCGCTGTTCGCATTGGCGATGGGGCAGGGCAGCGCCGAGGTTGCAACCCGCACGCTGGCGACCTTCGGGGTGTTTGCAGTGATGGGCCCGGCGCTGTTCGGCTTTGGTGCCAATATCGCGGCTGAACGCGAAAGCGGCCAGCTGGAACTGAAGCGCCTTTCGCCCATGCCTGCTGGCGCGCAGATCGCCGCCAAGGTGGCGGCGACCACGGTGTTCAGCATGGTGGCCTTCGTGCTGCTCTATGCGTTGGGGCTGGCGGGCGGGGTGGTGCTGCCGGCCGGGCGCTGGGCGGCGCTGATCGCGGTGCACACGCTGGCGATCATTCCCTTTGCGCTGATCGGGCTTGGCATCGGCTACCGGCTTGGCCAGAAAGGCGCGGTGGCGGTGGCCAATATCGTGTTTCTGGCGATGGCTGTGCTGGGGGGATTGTGGATGCCGATTGCCGTCTTGCCGCAGGCGATGCAGGCTCTGGCCTGGACGCTGCCGTCCTACCATCTGGGCGAGATCGCGCTGATGGCGGTGGGCAAGTCGGATGCGGCCAACCTGTGGCTCCATGCTGGCCCGCTCGCGCTGATTACTCTGGCCGCCGCTCTGTTCGCCTGGACGGGTGAGCGTCAGCAGGCCGGGTGACATGACAGGCGCTGACACCAAGGTGGCCAAAGGCCGGATGCTGCGATGGGAAGCCATCGATCATCCGGCCATCTGGCTGGCCTATCTCCCGCTGTTCTTCATCCCCTGGTTCATCCGCTTGCCCAGCCCGGTGCAGATGATCGCCGCCGGGATTGGTCTGGCGGTGTTCCTCGGCCTGTATTTCGCCTCGATGAGCGCGGCGGGCGGGCGGCTGGTGGCGCTGGCAGTGGCCTGTCTGCTGCTCTCCTTCGCGCTCGCCTTTACGGGCAGCAACTGGACGGTGATCGCGGTCTATGCAGCCGCCATGATCGCCGAACTGCGCCCGGCCCGGCGCGCGAGCTTTGCGGTGGGCGGCTTTGCGGCGGCCAGCGCTGGCTTGGCATGGGTGACCGGCCAGCCGGCGATTTACTGGCTTTTGGGCGTGTTCCTGATGATCATGGTCGGCATCGGCAATATCTCGCGCGCGGCCTTGCAGGACAAGAACCGCGCGCTCGCCGCCGCGCAGGAGGAAGTGCGCAACTTTGCCGCCTCGGCCGAGCGGGAGCGGATCGGGCGCGATCTGCACGATCTGCTGGGCCGCACGCTGACACTGATAGCGCTGAAAGCCGATCTGGCCGCGCGCCTGTCGGCCACTGCGCCGGACAAGGCGACCGCTGAAATGCGCGACATCGCCGCCGCCGCGCGCGAAGGGCTGGCCGAAGTGCGCGCCGCGGTCAGCGGGATGACCGGGGCCAGCCTCGCGCGGGAAATCGCCGGGTCGAAGGCCGCGCTCGCCGCCGCCGGGATCGCTTGCGAGATCGAAGGCGATGCCGAGGCTATCGATCCGGGCACCAGCGCCGTGCTGGCCATGGCGCTGCGCGAGGCGGTGACCAACGTGATCCGCCATTCCGGCGCGCGCACCTGCCGCATCGCGCTGATCCAGCAGCCGGGGGGATTGGAACTGATGGTCAGCGACGATGGTGATGGCAAAGCGGTTCGCTCTGGCGGCGGGATCGCCGGGCTGACATCGCGCCTGACCGCAGCGGGCGGCGACCTTGCGGTGCATGGCGATGCGCAGGGCACCCGCCTCACCGCGCGTCTGCCCCAAGGAGCGCTCGCATGATCCGGCTGGTGATTGCCGAAGATCAGGCGCTGGTGCTGGGCGCGCTGGCGACGCTGCTGGGGCTGGAGAATGACATCGACATCATCGCCCGCGTCGGAGACGGCGCCGCGGCGCTCGACGCGGTGCGTGAGCACAAGCCCGATATTCTCCTCTCCGATATCGAAATGCCGCAAATGAGCGGTCTCGACGTGGCCGAAGCCATCGCGCGCGAAGGGCTGGCGGCCCGCGTGCTGATTGTCACCACCTTCGGACGGGCGGGTTATCTGCGCCGCGCGATGGATGCAGGCGTGCGCGGCTACCTGCTGAAGGACACGCCGTCCGACGCGCTGGCGGCTGCGATCCGCAAGGTGGCCGCCGGTGGCCGCGCGATCGCGCCTGAACTGGCCGAACTGGCGTGGGACGCGCCCGCCAACCCCCTGACTGAACGGGAGCGTGATGTGCTGCGGCTGGCGGACGAGGGGCGGTCGAACAAGGAAATCGCCCGCCAGCTTGATCTGTCGCCCGGAACGGTGCGCAACTACCTCTCCGAAGCCTCGGCCAAGCTTTATGCCGCCAGCCGGATCGAAGCCGGACGCATCGCGCGCGATCGCGGGTGGTTGTGAGTCGCACCATGACGCTTGTCACCCCGCCGCGCTGACACCCTGCACTGCCGCGTCCCCGATCCCGGCGGCATCTGTATCGGAAACATGGGAGCCAAGCCGATGACATGGACCAAAGGAGTGATGGCAGCCGCAGCGATCGCGGGCCTGCTGGGCGCAGCGGCGTTGTTCAAAGGCCTGGCGCCTGACCGTTACGGCCTGCCGGAAATCGAAGTGCTCGCACCCGGCAAGACGGGGCAGCGGATTACGGAAGGACGGTTGTTCGGCAACTACTTTCCTGCCGCTGGCTCTGCCTTAGCTTCCGCCACTGGCCAGCACCCGGCGGTGCTGCTGCTGGGCGGATCGGAAGGCGGGCTGGGCAGCGGCACGCATGTGATGGCGCTGGCCTTGCAGAAGGAAGGCTTTGCCGTCTTCCACCTCGCCTATTTCGGTGCGCCGGGGCAATCCGATGCGCTGGAGCGCGTGCCGCTGGAACTGTTTGATGAGGGGCTGGCGTGGCTGAAAGCGCAGCCCGGCGTCGATCCGGCGCGGATTGCGGTGATGGGCGCGTCCAAGGGGGCAGAGGCCGCGCTGCTGGTCGCCGCCCGCCGCCCCGATCTGGTCGCCGCCATCGCCGGGATGCCAACCAGCGTTGCCTGGAACGGGGTCAACTGGGCCAGCGGCGGGCAGTCCGAATATGCCTCGTGGACGGCAGGCGGCCAGCAGGTGGCAACCATGCCGTTTGGCGACTGGGATCAGGCGCAAGGCATCATCAGCGTCTATCGCAAGGTCGAAGACCCCGCCCATCAGGCCGCCGCCGCGCGCGCCGCGATCCCGGTCGAACGCGCGCGGGCCAAGGTGCTGCTGGTGTGCGGAGAGGCTGAAACCATGTGGCCCGCCTGCCCGATGGCGCGGCAGGTCGCCGCCCGCAGCACGGCGCGCCGCGGCCCGCCGGTCACGGTGCTGGCCTACAAGGACGCTGGCCATTTCGTGTTCGGCCCGCCGATTGCGCGCGAACACCCCGTTTATGACCGGCTGGGCGAATATGGTGGCAGCATCGCCGGCAATGCCGCCGCGCGGGCCGATAGCTGGCCCAAGGTGATCGCGTTCCTGAAACAGGCCGCCGACGCTGCGCCCGCCGACCCGGCCTGATGCGCTATTCGTAACCGTAGTCCGAATAGTCCTTGTAATTGGGCGAGGTAAACTTGGTGATGTCGCTCTGGAAGTGGAGCGGCACGTTGCCAGTCGACCCGTGGCGCTGCTTGGCCACGATCAGCGTTGCACGGCCCACCATCGCCTCGAACTTTTCTTCCCACGCGCGGTATTTTTCCTGCACGTCGGGCGTGCTGCTGGCATCGGGCGTGTCGGGCTTGACCAGCAGGTGATAGTAATCGCCGCGGAAGATGAACCACACCATGTCGGCGTCCTGCTCGATCGAGCCGGATTCGCGCAGGTCGGACAGCATCGGGCGCTTGTCCTCGCGCTGTTCGACCGCGCGGCTAAGCTGCGACAGCGCGATCACCGGCACCTGCAATTCCTTGGCCAGCGTTTTCAGGCCCCGGCTGATTTCCGAGATTTCGTTCACCCGGTTGTCGTTCGCGCGGCCCGATCCCTGCAACAGCTGGAGGTAATCGACGATGATGAGGCCAATGTCATGCCGCCGCTTCATCCGCCGCGCGCGGGTGCGCAAGGCGCCGATGGTCAGCGCGGGCGTATCGTCGATATAGAGCGGCAGTTCGGCCAGCCGCTGGCTGGCATAGGACAGCTTCTGGAAATCCTCGCGCGACAATTTACCGCTGCGCAGCGCTTCCGATGAAATCTCCGCCTGTTCCGCCAGAATACGGGTGGCGAGCTGATCCGCGCTCATTTCCAGACTGAAGAAGGCCACCGGCCCGCCATAGTTGAACTCGCCCCCGTCGCGCTGCCATTCAAGATGCTTTTCGGCGCAATTGAAGGCGATATTGGTGGCGAGCGAGGTTTTGCCCATGCCGGGGCGTCCGGCCAGAATGATAAGGTCGGAACTGTGCAGGCCGCTCGTCTTCTGGTCGATGGTGGCAAGGCCCGTGGTCTTGCCCGACAGGCCCCCGCCCGAATTCATCGCCGCTTCGGCCAGTTTGATCGCATGCATGGCAGCTTCGCGGAAGGTTGCCGCTTCCCGGCCCGTCGCCGCGCCTTCAGCCACGCGGAACAGATCGGCTTCGGCCTGCGCGATGCGGTCCAGCGGCGAGGTGTCTTCCGAGGTATCAAGCGCGCCTTCGACCAGCCCGCGCCCGACGCTGACAAGTTCGCGCAGCAAGGCGAGGTCATAGATTTGCTGGGCCAGTTCGCGCGGAACCAGCAGGCCGGCGCCGCTGGCGGTCAGCTGCGCCAGATAGGATGTGCCGCCCAGTTCCTTCAGCGCCTCGTCCGCCTCGAAAAACGGGCGCAGCGTCACGGGCGAGGCGGTGGCGTTGCGTTCGATCAGGGTCAGCACCCGCTCATAGATGCGGGCGTGCAGGCCTTCGAAGAAATGTTCAGGCCGGATCGGCACCGGCAATTCCTCGATCACCCGGTTGTCGATCAGCACCGCGCCAAGAAACGCGGCCTCGGCATCAAGATTATAGGGCAGCTTGCGCGCCACAGCTTCGCTGTCGCCAGCTTGCGGTTTGATCGGGGTGACTTTTTCGGGTTCGGCCATGGCCGCCTGATGCGCGCGACTGGCGGCTGCGCGCAAGGGTAAGGGCGCGCAATTTTTATTTTGGTCGCTGTGGATAGTGGGGAGATCGCGTCCCCAACCCTATCGAAGTGCTTGAAGTGTCGCCCCCCGATCTGCGAAGGCAGGGGTTATGGGCCATCCGCCGTCCGATTCCCTGCCTGTTTCTCCCGCGCCCGGGGCCGCGGGTGCGCATCGCATTGCCCAGATCACGCTGGATGAAGCAACGATCCTGTGGCGCAATGCCGATGTCGAACAGGAACGCCGTGTGGCGATTTATGATCTGATCGAGGAAAACAGCTTCAAGCCGCTGCGCTCGGCCGAACGCGGGGCGCCGGGGCCGTACCACCTGCATCTGTCGGTGACCGATGGGCGGCTGGTGATGGACATCCGCGATACCGGCGACGTGCTGCTGGAAACGTTGCTGATCGGCATGGGCCGGTTCCGCCGCCCGATCCGCGAGTATTTCGCGATCTGCGATTCGTATTATCAGGCGATTCGCAAGGCCACCCCGGCCGAGATCGAGACGATCGACATGGCCCGGCGCGGCATTCACAACAACGCGGCCGAACTGCTGCTGGAGCGGCTGGACGGCAAGGTCGACACCGATTTTGCAACAGCGCGGCGCTTGTTCACGCTGATCTGCGTGCTGCACATCAAGGGCTGAGGGGCAGGGCAGGCAGGCATGGCAAAAGGGGGCAAGGCCAGGGCGCTACGGGCGCCCAGGCGCTGGTTGCTGCGGTTGGCGGCGCTGGTGGTGCTGTTCGCCATGGCTTTCGCCGCCTGGCTGTGGTGGGACATGCGCGCCTGGCGCCCTGACCCGGCGATGTACCCCGAACAAGGCGCGCTGGTTCCCGCAAGCGGCGCCGATGTGCGCTTTGCAACCTTGAAGGCGGTGGGCGCGCAGTTTGTCTATTTGCCGCTGGCCGCCGGAGCCTCCGGCACCGACGCGCCCGGTGGCTTTGCCGACCGGTTTGCCCGCGCGCAGGAGGCGGGCTTGCAGGTCGGCGTGTTGCTGCATTTTGATCCTTGCGCAGGCGCCGATGCGCAAAGCGGATTGTTTGCCCAGATGGTCCCGCGTGATCCCGACCTGCTGCCGCCCGCCATCGGCCTTGATCGGTTGGCTGACACGTGTGCGCCCAAGGTCAGCGATGCGGCGGTGGAAAGCGAGCTGATGACGCTCATCAACCAGATCGAGACCCATGCCGGCCGGTCGGTGATTCTCAAGCTGACGCCCGCCTTTCAGGAGCGTCACAGCACCGCGACCACGCTGGCGCGCGACCTGTGGCTGGCCCGCGACCGCGCGCGGCCGGACTATGCGGGCCGTCCGTGGCTGTTATGGAGCGCCAACAGCGCGCTGGTGACCGAAGCGAGCGAGGAGCCGGTGGAATGGGTGGTGGTGCAGAAATGACGCTGGGTGATGCGCAGGAACAGGCGCTGATTGACGCAGCCTTTGCGGCGGCGGCGCAGGCCTATGCACCCTATTCCGATTACCCCGTCGGCGCGGCGCTGTTGTTTGATGACGGCGCGGTGATCACCGGCTGCAATGTCGAGAACGCCAGCTACGGCCTTGCCCTGTGCGCTGAGACGGTCGCGGTTGCCAAGGCGCTGGGCGAAGGGCGGCGCGGCGGGTTGGTGGCGGTCGCGGTGGTCGGGCTGAAGGCCGATGCCGAGCCGATCACCCCCTGCGGGCGCTGCCGTCAGGTGCTGAACGAAGTCGCGGCCTTGGGCAGCACCGATCCGCTGGTGCTGTGCGTAGCCAAGGACGGCGTGCGGCGCATCACGCTGTCAGCGCTGCTGCCGCACGCCTTCGGGCCTTCGCACTTAGGCTAGGCTTCACGCCTCAGGCGGATTTGGCCTCAAGCCACTCGACCAGCGCGGCCATGCATTCGCGGCCCAACAGCTTGCAGCGCTCGGGCGACCAGCCCTGTTCAGGCTCGGGGAAGTCGGCGAGATCCTTGTACGGCATCTCCAGCGTCATCGCGACCGCGCCGAAGCGTTCGGCGAGCTGGTTGGTGCTCATCGACAGGTTCGCGCGGCCCGGTGCGGCCTTGGGATAGCCCAGCTTGGTCTGGAAATCGGGCGTGCGGCGATCAAGAATGCGCTGGTAGCGATCATAGCCATCGCCTTGCGCCTGCGTCCACGAAGGGATGCCGTCAAACCCGGCAATGAACACCGCGGGGATGGCTTCGTCGGCATGCGCGTCGATGGCGAAATCGACCCCCGTTTCGTCCATCCGGTTGCGGATCGCCAGCACCTCGGGCGAACGTTCGGGCGTGGGATCGGCCCACTCGCGGTTGAGGTTGGTGCCCACCGCATTGGTGCGCAAATGCCCGCGGCGCGATCCATCCGGGTTGCAGTTGGGAACGATGTGGATGCGGCAGGCCTTGCGCAGTGCGCGCGCGACCGGATCGGCCGGATCGATCAGGCATTCAATCGCGCCCTCCATCCACCATTCGGCCTGGGTTTCGCCCGGATGCTGGCGGGCATAGAGCCAGACCTGCACGTCGCCTTCGCCCAGTTCGAGGCAATCGATCGGTTGCCCGTCCAGCGTGGTGCCCAGCCGGACGTAGTCCACGCCCTCGCAGGCCGCGGTTTCGGCAATCAGATCGTGGTGCCGTTCCATCGAATAGGGCGCAAAGTAAGCCACCCAGAACACGCCGCCGGCCGGCACATAACGCACGGTCAGCGTGCCGCCGTCCTCGTCCTTGTCAAAGGTGCTTGCCGCACGCGCCCAGTAATCGCGGTCTTCCGAGACGCAGGCGTCATAGTCGGGCCAGCCGCCGGGATAGGCGCTGGCATTCAGACCGGTCAGCTTGAGCACCGCCTCTTCGCCCGCGGGCGCGGTGACGCGGAAATGGAACCACTGGAAAAACTCCGAAGCATTGTCGCGCCGGATCGCAAGGCGCGCGGTGGCGCCGTCGATCCCCAGCACGTCGATATTGCCGCTGTCGAATCCGGCATCGATAAAAAGAGCGGTCATCGGGTTCCCTGAAGTTTCTTGACGTCGATTGTTACGGTCTCGCCATTGCCACCGGGAAAGTCCCGGAACAACCCGGAAGCCAGCGTGCGCGCGCTGGTATCGATTTGCGAATAGGGCGACTTCACCCCGGTCGCCAGCTGCGCGCGGCCCTCCCACAGGGCGGCGTTGGCATCATTGGTGATCCGCACCGACAGTTCGGTGTTGACCGCCGGCCCTTCGCGGCCCCCGCCCAGATTGATGCCGACGCCCATGCCAAGGCCCGACCCAAAGCTGCCCGTTCCCCCGCCCACGCCGACATTCACCGGCCCCCGGCGATTATCGATGGTGGCGGCAATCGGCGTGCGGGCGGTGCGGATGGCCGCAACCTGAACGCCGCGGCCTTCCTGCGCGGCGATGGTGTAGCCCAGCGCCTGCAATTCTTGCGTCACCGCCGCCGTGATCGCCGCTTTGGCCTGCGCATTGGCGATCTCGTCCGGGAAATAGATCACGATGGGCCCTTGCCCGAGGCCCGCCCGGTCAGGCGCGACAAAGCGGGTGACCTCGACCGGTCCGGTGAAAGGTGTGGTCGCACACGCCGACAGCGCAAGGGCAGCAGCAAGCGTGGCAAGCAGGGATAGGCGGGGCATGGCGCAGGTTCCTTTTGTGGTCAGCGTCTTATAAGGCGCACGGATGAACCTGCACAGACTGGCTTTTGGTGACCCCAGATTAGACCTGTTGCGAAAGCCGGGCCAGTTTGATTTTTCTGGGACATCGAGTGAGGACAGGGGGGTGTCTTTTGATGCAAGGGATCAGAAGCCGGC
>NZ_PKRO01000025.1 GCF_002855495.1 Porphyrobacter sp. TH134 | reverse complement strand
CCCGCTCGGGCTACGCCCTCCCAGCGCTCGCCAAGGCGCGGATCAAGTGGCCTGATTTTGCGCCGCCCAATGGCCGACTTTTACTCCGCCGTTGACAAACGGAAGATCGCCCGCCAGCAGCGGGTCAAGCAGCGGCGCGTTGATGGTGTGGATGGTCACGCCTCCGCTGGCCGGCTTGCCATTGTCGCGCCCGGCCAGCGTTGCCGTGCCGGTGTGGCCCTCGGCGACGCTGATCGTGACCTCGCCCACGCTGTCAGCGATGGCAACATGGTGGAGCACCGTGCGCGCGGCCCCGCCGTTCAGCGCGACATTGGCCGCAAGCCGCGCGTGGGTTGCGGGCACAGGTTCAAACGCGATGATCTGGCGGCACCGGGGGTTCTGCGCCGCGACAAGCGAGTAAAGCCCCTGGTTGGCGCCGATATCCACGAACACGAAATCATCACTCTGTCCCAGCAACAGATCGGCCAGATCCCGGCCGTAGGTGCCAAAGATGCAATAACGAAACGTGGTGTCCTGCCAGTTCGGGGTCATCAGCACGCCGTAAGCTGAGCGCACCGGCCTTCCTGCGCGCATCGCCAGCACCGGCGAAAGCGCTGCGGCTTTCAGTTTGCGCAGCGTCTTGACCACGCCGTACCGCCAAAAATCGCCGAGCCTAGCCACCGGTGGTTGATCCTTCGAGGAATGCGATGATCGCATCTGCCGCACGGTCGGCTGACGCACGCTGGCTGAGCGAGAAGGTGGCGTCGACCAGTCCTTGCTGGATCGGGGCGTAGTCCGGATGGGCGGCAACCGCAGCATCAATCGCATCAAGCAGACGGTCGGGATTATCCAGCACCGGCCCTGCCCGCCAATGCAGGTAACTGGGATCATCCTGCCAATCGACCCCGTGGCTGTTGAGGAACAGGCAGGGGCGGGGCACGCGCAGGAATTCGTAAACCTGACTGCTGACATCCCCAAGGTAGATATCGGCCCGGTTGGTATAGCTCATATCGCTGCTGGCAGCGCTGCCGGTGTCGCAGTGAATGCGCGGGGCTGCGCGCAGGCTGCGGCCCGGCGGGACGACCCGTGCGAGGCTTGGGGGGTCAAGCGTGACCACCCATTTGCGTTCAAACAGCATGACGTGCGGCGCAAAGATGAGATTGTAGCGGTCCTGATCGCGGAACGATTGCAGCACGGCTGCGCCATGCTTGAACCAGCTCGACAGCTTGGGCGAGGGGTGGGGGTTATACAGCACGGTCGGGCGCTGGGGCGCAGGGAACGAGTCGGAAAAGCGGTTGCCCGCACACAGATCGAACTTGGGATAGCCGACCAACGCAATCTGATCCGGCCGCAGACCGGCCTCCGCTATCAGCCGATCGCGGATTTTGGGCCCGGAAACCAGCACCAGATCAAACCCTGCACTTTCGCGGTTGAAACCGATCGCCCGGTCGCCCGCCCCGTGCCGGGTGTGGATCAGCTTGAGGCCTTCAAGTCCGTAGACGGTCTTCAACAGCAGTGACGTTTTTTCCGAGACGACGACAGCATCAAAGCTCTGGAAAAAGTCCAGATTATCGCGGTATATCAGCAGCTTCGTGGCTGGCACCAGCTGCTCCAGCGTGGCCGCCAGCCATTGGGATCCGCCACGCTTCAGCCGCAGCCGCACAAGCTCCACCCGCGCCAGCAAAGCGGGATCGGTCTGCCGCTCAATCTCCTTGCGGATCGATACGCGCGTGAAGGCCAGCACGATCCGATGCTCGCCGCGTGCGGCCAGCGCCATCGCGATGGGCAGGCTGTGGGCCAGCTGGTGGATCTGGTCATGGTTGAAAAGGAAGCAGATGCGCTTCATGCCGCCGTGCTCCAGTCGGCCTGGGTCCAGCCGGGATCGGGCCGCGCGAAACGGCCGACAAGCACGCCGGTATCAGCGTAATTGAGGATCGGGGCGTCGCTGGCATGATCGGTGTAGGCTGTGCATTGGACATCAGCCCGGGTCAGCCCTGCGGCGGCAAGCCATGCCTGAACATTGGCAACCTTGTGGCCGCCATAATTGTTTTCGCCATCAATCAGCGCCAGCAAGTTGCCCTGCGCATCGCGTAGGTGCCGGGTGGCGATGCATGCATCGAACCCGAGCGCCTGCGCAATCCCTTCCGCATAGATTTCGGGCGCTGCGGTCACCAGCACAAGTTGCATCCCGCCCGCTCGGTCGGCTGCGATCTGCGTTCGCGCGCCGGGCTGGATATTGCGTGCAATCTGGCGCGCGACAAAGGCATCGATGCGCGGTTGCAGCCGCGGGCTGCGCACCACCCTTCCGACCATGATGCGAAGACCGAACTGCTTCAGCGGCTTGCGGCCATACAGCTTCGCCTTGTAACCCAGCATCGCCAGCACCCACAGCGGGACCGCCAGCAGCCGCAACGGATTGCCTGACGCCGCCATGTGAATGAGGAACGGCGTAAAGGTCGGCGCGCGCGTCACCGTGCGGTCAAGATCATAAAGAGCAATGTGCGGCACGCGGTGTCAGCCCCGCTCCGCCAGCAGCCGTTCGGCCAGTGCGTGATCTTCAGGCTTGTCCACATCCACGCCCATGCGTCCGTCGCTCAGCAGCACCGGGGCGGCGCTGGCCCCGAGCTTTGCGCCGGCTGCTGTGAGCGCCTGATGAACCGTCATCCGCCGCGCCAGCAGTTTGATCATCAGCACTGGGCCGAAATGCGACGCGAGGCGCAGCACCGACTTGCGGTCCTGTTCGACCTTTTCCCAAAACCTCAGCGCATTGGCGGCGGCAGGGGCGGTCAGGGCGAACAGGTTGGCACCGGTGAAGGCCCCATCCTTGAAGGTCAGCCACGTCCGGCGGTTGGGCCCGACAGCGGCTTCAAGCCTGGCGCGCTCGACCAGCGCCACGCTGACATCGCTTGCACCTGCCCCGCCGATAAACTCCGTGACGCTGGCCGGGGTCAGCATGACATTGTCGGCGGTGGTGACGAGCACCGGTAACCCCGTGGCCGGATCGCCGATCGCCGCAAGGACCGATCCGCTGATGGTGGCCCCCGATATGCGGGCCGAAATGCGCGGTTCGGCTGCGGCCCAGGCAAGGTGAGGGTGCAACAGCAGTTCTGGCGCATTCTGCGCAAGCACAATGATCCGGGCGATTTCAGGCGTATCGGCCAGCGCCATCAGCACCCGGCCCAGCATCACTTCACCCGCCACCGGAACAAGCGCCTTGGCTTCCAGCCCAAATTGCGCGGCCACCGGATCGATACCGGGGCGCTGTCCGGCCAGCACCAGCGCGGTCCAGCCGGGCGGAACGTGGGTCATGGCGGAAAACCTCGGGCGGGAAGGGGCAGGAGACGGCTGGCGTTCCCCTTCCTGCCGCGACCTCGGTTTGTCAAGAATCCCGCGCGGGCGATCCGTAAATGTGTGTCACGCCGCCATTGGTGCCGGGCAATAGCGCGCCAGATAGTCGCCGTGACCCGGCATGTGCTGCACCATGTAGCGGATCGATTTTTCCATTTCGTCGACTTCGGCCCGGGCTGCCGGGCTGTCGATCGCATCGGCCATCGCGTTGTGCCCGCCCATGGTGATGCCTTGCCCCATCATCACGGCAGCCCAGCTGGTTTCGGTGAAAAGTTCATCTTCCTCGCGGAAAATCTGGCCGTTAGCGCGGAAGATTTCGACTTTCTCCGTGAGGGTATCGGGCACTGCCATCGTCCTGACGTAGTTCCAGAACTCGGAATCGCTGCGCTGTGTGGCGTTGTAATGCAGGATCAGGAAATCGCGGATGCGGGCATATTCGCGGCCCGTCAGGCGGTTGAAGGTGTCTTCCTGCACCTTGGTGATCCCGTCCAGCGACAACAGCGAGATCAGCTTGTCGATCCCGGTGTTGACGAGGTGGATCGAGGTCGACTCCAAAGGCTCCATGAAGCCCGCCGCCAGTCCGAGGGCGACCACGTTCTTGTTCCAGAACTTCTTCCGGCGTCCCGTCGTGAAGCGCAGCCAGTTAGGTTCCGCCTGCGGCTTGCCCGCAATATTGCCGAGCAGAATGTCGAGCGCTTGGCTGTCTTCCATGTAGGACGAACAATAGACGTGGCCGTTACCGTTGCGGTGTTGCAGTGGCACTTGCCACTGCCAGCCTGCACTATGGGCGGTGGCGCGAGTGAAGGGCGGGGGCGGGCTGCCGTCCTCACGCTGGCAGGGCAGGGCGACCGCGCGGTTGCAGGGGAGGTAATGGCTCCAGTCATCGTAACCTGTCCTCAGCGCCTGTTCGATCAATAGCCCCCGAAAGCCGGAGCAATCGACAAACAGATCGCCCGCAAACCGGCGGCCATCATCCAGCGTTACACTGGTGACAAAACCCGTTTCGCCGTCCAGCGCCACATCGGCGATCCGGCCTTCCTCCCGCACGACGCCGCGCGTTTCGGCAAAGCGGCGCAGGTAGGCGGCGTAGCGGCCCGCATCGAGGTGATAGGCGTAATTGACCGGCGGCAGATCGTCGCGGGTATAATCCTCGGTGCGGGCAAACTTGCCGAAATAGGCCGCCATTGTTTCCAGGTTGAAGACCTGGATGGGGCGCTTGTCGCCGGCCCGGGTCATCCGGTGCCAGACATGATGAAAGCTGATCCCGCCCATCGTGTAGCCATAGGCACCAAAGGGGTGGATATAGCTGTCGCCCAGCTTGCCCCAGTTTTCGAACTGAATGCCCAGCTTGAAGGTGCCGCCAACCTCCGCGAGCATCTCTGCCTCGTTGATCCCGAGCAGCTGGTTGAAGCCGACAAAGGGCGGAATCGTGGCCTCGCCAACGCCGACGGTGCCGATCGCCTCGGATTCGATGAGCGTAATATCCACAGCCCGTCCGGCCTTGATGCGCGACAGCGCGGCTGCTGCCATCCACCCCGCCGTGCCGCCGCCAACGATGATAATCCGTTCTATCGCCACGTTTTCCTCGATCCCTGTCCAGCCTCTGCGGGCCATCTCAACGCCGGTATAGCGCCGCGTCCAAGTGTTGCCAGAATGCAATATGAACCCAAGATTACAAGTCTTGAGAACGCTCTCAACTTACGCTACAACCGGCCAGCAACCCGCAGCGACAGGCACGATATTGTCGCGCGGCATGGGGAGAGTTGAACATCATGAACACCGCACCTGTTGCGCCGCGTCGGCGCTTGTTCGCATTTGGCACGGCCTCTGCGATAGCCATCGCCGCAGCCAGCCCCGCGCTGGCGCAGGACGAGGCAGCCGCGCAATCCGCCGACGAGGCGAGCGTTGCAGGCGAGGGCGATGAAGAAAACGCGATCATCGTCACCGGTTTTCGCGCGTCACTGCAATCGGCACAGAACATCAAGCGGGATTCCGACACCTTTGTCGATGCGGTAACCGCCGAAGACATCGGCGCGCTGCCCGATCGTTCGGTTGCAGAGACGCTGCAACGCATCCCCGGCATCACCATTGGCCGCTTTGAGAAGACCACCGATCCGGACCGCTTCTCGGTCGAAGGCACCGGCGTCATCATCCGCGGCCTGCCCTTCGCCCGGTCGGAATTGAACGGACGCGACATCTTCTCGGCAACCGGCGGGCGCGAACTCAGCTTCAACGACGTTTCGCCCGAACTGCTCGGCCGGGTCGAAGTGTTCAAGAACGTCACCGCCGACATGATCGAAGGCGGGCCTTCGGGCACGGTCAACCTCGTCACCCGCAAGCCGCTCGACAAGCCGGGCACGCACATCGCGGGTACGCTTGAGGCCAATTACGGCGACTTGCGTCAGGAATGGTCGCCGGGCTTTTCGGTGCTGGGTTCGACCACTTTTGAAAATGCCGCCGGTGCGGTGGGCGTGCAATTGTCCTACGCCAAGTCGGAACTGCTGAGCCGCACCGATGCCTCGCAGGTGGCTGACCCGTGCTACCGCGCTTCGGGCCTTGGCGGGCCGTGCCTGCGCGCACAGTCGGTCGGATCGGGCGGGTTTGTGGGCGATCCCAATTTCACCCCGGACAACTTCCCGCCCGCTGGCGCCGTGCTGGTGCCCAAGGGTGCAGGTGTGCGCACCACCGATCTTGATCGCGACCGCGAAGCCTGGTCGGCGGTTGTTCAATACGAAGACCCTACCGGCAATTTCGTTGCCACCTTTGAATGGCTGCGGGCCGAAGCGGGCTTTGAATCCGAAGAATTCGCGCTGATTTCGCGCGTTGACGATGAATTGCTGTTCCCGGTTGCCGCGGCTGGCAGCACCTTGCAGTTCGACGATCGCGGGTTCTTCCAGCGCGGGGTTCTGACCCAGCGTCCGGGCGATGCCTATGCGACCCCCTTCGGCCGCGGCGGCATTCCGCTGGATTCGCTGCGCTTTTTGCGGGATACCCAGACAACGACGGAAGATTTCTCGCTCGACATCAAATGGAACATTACGGACCGGTTCCGGATCAATTTCGAAGCGCAGAACATCACGTCTGATCTGTCGCGCGATTCTGTGTTTGGGGCGTTGAGCACCTTTGCCAATGTCGACCTCGACCTGACGGGCAAGGTTCCGCAGGTCAATTTCATTGCGCCTCCGGGCGCCCCGGCCGATTACTTCACCTCCGGGCGGGACAGCTATTACTGGTTCGGCCTCGACAGCCGCGAAAAGAACGAAGGCGAGTTGCAAAGCCTGCGCTTCGATGCCGAATATGACATCAGCGATACCGGCTTTTTCAAATCCGCACGGTTCGGTGCGCGCTGGGCGGAACGGGATCGCACCACGCGCAACACCAACTTCAGCACTTGGGGCAACCTGTCTGCGGTCTGGGCTGGCCGGGCCGGCTGCGCGCCTTGGGGCGAGGGGTCGGGCTGCGGTGCGCAAGGGCCGGGGCCGTTCGGCAACGGGTTCATCCCGGGCCGTTACTACACTGGGCTTCCAGACCAGGAGTTTGCGATTGCGGGCGGTGCCTTCGTCGATGATTTCCCCGCCTACGCGCAATATCGCACCCCCTTTGGCGACAATTTCCAGCGCGGCGCCGCGCCGACGCCGATCCAGAACGGCGGTGCGTTCTATTTTGGCGGCGATGATTTCCTCGGCGAATATCTGTCCGGCCAGACCGACAAGCAGATCGGCGAGATCCAGGCTTTCGGTCTTTCGCCCGAACGCTTCAACTACGGTGTGAACGGCCGCCAGCGGCCCGACCCTGTCACCGGCGAGATCGTGCCCTGCAATATCGAAGGCGTGTATTGTCCGGGCGAAGTCTCGGTAGTGACCGAAGTGACCAAGGCCGCCTATGCCCGCGTCGATTACGGCACGGATTTCGGCAATGGCTGGAACATCGAAGGCAATATCGGCCTGCGTTACGTCGAGACCGAAGTCACCAGCCTAGGCCGCATCGGCTTGCCCGATCCGGCGCGCTTCGATGACCCGGCCAACAATGTGTCCAATGGCGATGGCATCGTCCAGGTGTCCGAATTGCAGGCCTTGTGCTCGACCCCGGATGTGCCCGGTATCCAGCGCGGGTACTGCGCCTTGTCGCCGCAGCGCCTCGCCCAGTTCGCCGCCGCCCATACCGGCGAAGTCTTGGTGGATGATCGCAACATCGTGTTCGAACACTGGCTGCCCAGCTTCAATGCCAAGCTAGACGTCGGCGGCGGGCTGTTGTTCAGGGTCGCGGCATCCAAGAACATCTCGCGCCCCGATCTGCAATTGTTCCGCGCCGGCGGCGGGATTGCCGATAACACCAATGCGCTTGAAATTGCCGGCGGTCAGGCCTTGGCCAATGGCCCGCTATTCGCCTTGCAGACTGGCAACCGCAATCTGTTGCCGGTATCGATCTGGAATTACGATCTGTCGGTCGAATGGTATTTTGACGACGTTGGCTCGGTGACGCTGGCCGGCTTCGTCAAGGATGTCAGCGGCTTTATTGATACCGGCTTCAGCACAGTCGATTACCAGTCGAACCCGCCGGTTCAGGTGGCGCTGGAAGGCCCGGTCAATTCGCAGGACGGGATCCTGAAGGGTGTCGAGTTTGCCTATCAGCAAACCTATGATTTCCTTCCGGGTGTGCTGAGCGGGTTGGGTTCGCAATTCACTTACACCTATGTCGATGGCAGTGATTTTTCGAACCCGAACCTGTCGGGCGTGGGTGCGCCATCGGTGGCGACGGGGGCCAACCAGCTCAACGGCGGCGCATTTGTTGCCGGGCAGCCCTTGGCCGGGATTTCCAAGCACGCGCTGAACGCGACGGTGTTCTACGAAAAGGACTGGCTGTCGATGCGGGCAGCCTACAACTGGCGGTCGGACTTCCTCATTACGCCGCGTGATGACATTTTCCCGTTCTCGCCGATCTGGCAAGAGGCCACCGGGCAGCTGGATGCTTCGATTTTCGTGACGGTGATGGACGGGTTGAAAGTCGGGGTGCAGGGCGTGAACCTGCTCGACGAAGTGACCCGCACCAGCCAGGTTGTCGACTTCGATGGCAACCGGGTAACACGGTCCGCTTTCCGCAATGACCGGCGCTACACCTTCCTTGCTCGCTTCGAATTCTGACGGGTGATCAGGCGATAAATGGGCAGGGCTGCGGCAGGCGGTAAGGCTTGCGGCAGCCCTGCTGTTTTGCGCGTTGGTGACCGCCCCGCAGAACGGTGCGGCGCCGGCAGCGCGACCGGCTGGATCAGGGCCGCCGCTTGCGCTAGTGATCCGGCAATGACGCGCGCGTGCATGCGGTGGGCAGGGCAGGGTTGAACGGGCAATGGCGCGGGTGCGCAAGACAGTCACAATCAGGGACGTCGCCGAAGATGCGGGCGTCTCGCTTCAGACGGTAAGCCGGGTGGTGAACGGCGGACCGAACGTGCGCCCGCAATTGCGCGACAAGGTGCGCGCGTCGATTGACCGGCTGGGCTATGTCCCCAGCCTTGCCGCCCAGCGGATGAGCGGGTCGCGGTCGTACATCATCCTGGCCATCAATGACCGCGAACGTACACTCGCCGATTGGCGCGCCCGGCTGGGGACCGACTGGGTTGACCAGATGCTGCTCGGCGGGATCCTGACCTGCACCCAGCACGGCTACCGAATGATGGTGGAATTGGTCGATACCCATTCCGATCACGTCGAGCGCGAACTGGGCGCGGCGCTTTCGGCGTTGCAGCCCGATGGCGTGATCCTGACCCCGCCGCACTCGGAAAACGGCCTGATTACCGCTTTGCTGGCAAGCCGGAGCATCCCGTTTGCGCGGATCGGATCGGACGCGCCGGGACCGGGGATCGCGCTGACAATGGGCGATGCGGGCGCAGCGCATCTTGCCGCCACTCATCTGATGGCGCTTGGCCACCGCCGCATCGGCATGATCGCAGGGCCATCGCAATACAGCCTGAGCGGCTGGCGGATCGAAGGCTGGAAGCGCGCGCTCGTCGAAGCAGGGCTGCCGCATGAAGGCCTGCTTGAAGTCGGCGATTTCGGTTACGAATCCGGCACCCGCGCCGCACGCGCGTTGCTCGACCGCAATCCTGATCTGACCGCGATTATCGCATCGAGCGATCAGATGACGCTGGCCGCACTGGAAGTCGCGCGCGAGCGGGGGCTTGGTGTCCCGCATGATCTGTCGCTGATTTCTTTCGACAATACGCCGATCGTTCGCTTTTCCCAACCGCCACTGACTGCGATCGATCAGCCGATTGCCGAAACGGTGTCGCGCGCGGTGGAGCAATTGATTGCGCGCCGGCCCGATGGTGACGGCGATACTGTCATCGAAGTTGCCGCCGCATTGGTCGAACGCGCCTCCACCGCGCCGCCGCCTGCGGACCGGAAGTGACGGACGCAGCGCCTGCGCCGCAGCCAGAACGCCAGCCGGGCTGGTTTCTGGCGCTGTTTGCGCTGGCATCGGCCGGAGGCGCGGTGGCCTATGTGCCGCTGCTGACAGTTCTACTGCCGCAGCGCATCGCCGAACTACAGGGCCGCGAAGATGTCACCGCGCTGGCGCAGGTCACCTTCCTTGGCGCAGTCATGGCAAGCCTTGCCAATATCGCGGTGGGCATGATGAGTGATCGCAGCCGCACGCGGCGGCCGTGGATCGCGGTGGGGCTTGTCCTTTCAAACGTGCTGCTGCTGGCGGTGGGCGAGGCGCGCAGTGTGACTGCCATCGTGGTGCTGGTAATGATGTGGCAAGTGGCGCTCAACCTGATGCTTGCGCCGCTGATGGCGTGGGCGGGTGACTGCTTTCCCGATGCACAGAAGGGCGTGCTGGGCGGGGCGCTGGCGCTGTCGCCGGCGCTGGGCGCGCTGGCAGGATCGCTGGTCACCTATGCCGGGCTGGTGGTGCCCGAGGCACGGCTTGCGCTTGTTGCCGTGCTGGTGAGCGCGCTGGTGCTGCCAGTTCTGCTGTGCGGCGCCCAGCGCGTGCGGCCAGCGCTGATGGTGCCGCGCGAGGCAATCCGCCGGACCTCGCCGCTGCACCAGAGTGCGATGGCGCGGATGTGGGCGGCCCGGCTGCTTGTCCAGGTGGCCGAAGGCGGCATGTTTGCCTTTCTGCTGTACTGGCTGCGGTCGATCGCGCCGGGCTACCCCGAAAACGGCGCGGCCAATATCTTCAGCGCGGTGCTGGTGTGTGCGGTGCCGATCAGCCTTGTGGTGGGCCGCTGGTCCGATCGCCGCGCCCGCCCGGTGGTGCCGTTGATGGCGGCGGCCCTGCTGTGCGCAGCGGGCATGCTGGTGATGGCAGCGGCAGGCACGCTGCCCCTGGCGATTGCGGGTTACGTGCTGTTTGCGATAGCGGCGGCGGTGTTCCTGGCCCTGCATGCCAGCCAGACCTTGCGGGTGCTGCCCGCCCCTCAACACCGGGGGCGCGATCTTGGTGTGTTCAATCTCACCAACACAGTGCCCGGCATGGTGATGCCATGGCTGACGGTGTTGCTGGTCCCGCGCTTCGGATATGCAGGGCTGTTTGTGCTGTTTGCCGCGCTGTCGCTGTGCAGTGCGGTGCTGCTCGCAAGCCTTGGTCGGCGGGTTTGAAGCGCGCCTAATCGCTTGCCAAAGCGGGCGGGCGGCGGCATACGTTGATAACGTTCTCAAAATGAGCAGCAGGTCTTGGGA
The DNA here is from genome assembly GCF_002855495.1 of Porphyrobacter sp. TH134. GTDB lineage: Bacteria > Pseudomonadota > Alphaproteobacteria > Sphingomonadales > Sphingomonadaceae > Erythrobacter. The sequence goes on along the minus strand of NZ_PKRO01000025.1, from coordinate 33,513 downwards.
GGGACTGGTTTGATGGTACGCAACGGGTTGGGCCGATTGGCTGGCGGGGCAGCGCTGGCAGCGCTTTTGGCCGGATGCGCCGCCGTGCCCGATGTTCGGTCCGCCAGCGCGCCTGCCGCCGCCACGGCCAGCGCAAACACGCCTGAAGCCTTGCTGGCGCGCATGAGCCTGGAGCGCAAGGTGGCCCAGATCATCATGCCCGATATCGGCGCGATCACGCCGCAGGACATGCGCCGTTACCGTTTCGGCACGATCCTCAACGGCGGCAATTCCGGCCCTTACGGCAACGACAAGGCCCCGGCCGCAGACTGGCTGAAGCTCGCCGACGAATATTGGCAAGCCTCCACCGCGCCGCTGACGGGGGGCGAACCGGCGATCCCGGCGCTGTGGGCGACCGACGCGGTGCACGGCCATGCCAATGTGATTGGCGCGACGGTGTTCCCCCATAACATCGCGCTGGGAGCGACCGGCGATGTTGACCTGATCCGCCGCATCGGCGCTGCAACCGCGGCTGAAATCGAAGTGACCGGGATCGACTGGACCTTTGCCCCCACCATCGCGGTCGCGCGCGATGATCGCTGGGGCCGCACCTATGAAAGCTATGGCGAAGACCCGGTGCTGGTCAGCCGCCTTGGTGCGGCGATGGTGGAGGGCCTGCAAGGCCGCCCCGGCGAGCCCGGCTTTCTCGGGGAAGGCAAGGTAGCCGCCACGGCCAAGCATTTCTTCGGCGATGGCGGTACGGCGCAAGGCGTGGATCAGGGCGATGTCAACGGCAACCTTGCCGACCTGATGGCCATCCATGCGGCACCCTATCCAGCCGCTATCGGCGCAGGCGTTGCCAGTGTGATGGCCAGCTTCAATTCGATCAACGGCTCCAAGATGCACGGCAACGCGCCGCTGCTTACCGGCGAGTTGCGCGGCACGCTGGGATTTGAAGGGCTGGTGGTCGGCGACTGGAACGGCCACGGGCAGGTTACCGGCTGCACGAATGGCAATTGCCCGCAGGCGCTGCTGGCGGGCCTTGATGTGTACATGGTGCCCGAAGACTGGAAGGCGCTTCACGCCAGCCTGCTGGCACAGGTCAAGGATGGCACGATCCCGATGGCGCGGCTGGATGAAGCGGTGCTGCGGGTGCTGCGGTTGAAGGCCAAGCTGGGGATTTTCGATGGCGAGGTGACGCCTTCGGCCCGCGCGCTGGGCGGCAAGTGGGACCGGCTCGGTTCGCCCGAACACCGCGCCATCGCGCGCGAGGCGGCAGCAAAGTCGCAGGTGTTGCTGAAGAACGCCGGGCTGTTGCCGCTTGACCCGGCTGCGCGGATCGAAGTCGCCGGGAGCGCGGCGGACAATGTGCCGCAGCAAGCGGGCGGCTGGTCGGTGACATGGCAAGGCGGCGGCGATCTGACCGCTGCCGATTTCCCCGGTGCAACGTCAATCTGGGCTGGGATCGCGGCTGCGGTCAAGGCGGGCGGCGGCGAGGCGGTGCTGGCACCCAAGGGCAGCACGGCCAGCACGCCGGATGTCGCCATCGTCGTCTTTGGCGAGGAACCCTATGCCGAATTCGTGGGCGACCGGAAGGATCTGGTCTTCCGCGACCAAGAGGGCTTGGCGCTGCTCAAAGCCTACCGCGCGCGCGGCATTCGCACCGTCGCGGTGTTCCTGTCGGGCCGCCCCTTGTGGGTGAACCGCGAGCTGAACGCCGCCGATGCCTTTGTGGCCGCGTGGCTGCCGGGCAGCGAAGGGGCAGGGGTAGCCGATATCCTGTTCGGCCAGCGCCGGCCAACCGGGCGCCTGTCGTTCAGTTGGCCTGCAACGTGCGAGGGCGCTCCGGTCAATGATGCGCAAGCCGCGCTGTTTCCGGTCGGCTTCGGCCTCGCGTTCGAGAGCGCGCGGACGCTGTTGCCGTTGGACGAAACCTGCGCCGCGCTGACCGCCGATACGGGCGCGGTGTGGTTTGCCAATGGCAAGCTGGGCATGCAGGTTCAGGCAGTGGCGGACAATGCATTGCTGCCCGACCTGCGGGGCGGCGGCAATGGTATCACCGCGACCGGCCTTGATCGCCGCGCCCAGGAAGATGCCCGCCGGATCGCCTTTGCACCGGGAGCGAAACTCACCCTGACCGGGCCTGAAAGCGGCGCGGCATGGCGGATTGCCTATCAGGTCAGCCAGCGCCCGGCCGGGCCGGTGACGGTTACCGCAGGCGGCAAGTCGCTCGATATCACGCAGGGCCTGTCCGTCGCTGAAGGCAAGGGCTGGCGCGAAATGGTGCTGACGCCGGCCTGCCTTGATGCGGCGGGCGCACGGCTGACTTTCGCATCGAAGGGGGACTTTACCCTCCAGATCAGCGAAATCACCCGCGATGACAGCGCGGTGCAGGCCGAATGTTCGTTCTGACGCGCTTCAAGGCGTGACGATTTCAAAGCCCTGCGGCATCGGATCGAGCGCATCGATCAAGCCCTGCAAAGCGGCCTTGTCGCCTTCGACCTGAAGCCCGCCGCCTTCCAGCGCGCTGACCGGCTGCTTCAGGAAGAACAGAGCCAGCAAGGCCAGCCGCGGACCGCGAATGGTCACATCCGGCGCTTTGGGCAGCGTGCCGACACGGCCGATCATTGCCTGACCATTGGCCTCGATCATGGCCTGTTCGTTGCGGTCGGTCAGGTCAATCCCGATCACCAGGGGGCGGGTGCCGAAGCGTTCGGGCGCAAAGCGGGTGGCCGCTGAATCGAGCAGTTCCTGTGTTGCCAAGGCTGCGATCAGATCGGCGCTTTGGGCCGCCGTCATCGCCGCGCGGCCGCGCGTGAGGTCGCTTGCCGCGCCGAGGAATTGGTTGCGCCAGATCGCGCTTTCAGCCTGATAGCCTTGCTGCTGATAGCTATGCGCCAGCCTGGCTTTGGCAGCCGCATTGTCAGGCGCTGCAAACACAAGGTTTTGCAGCAAGTCCGATGCCCAGCGATAATCGCCGGCTGCCATCGCCGTCTCTGCCAGCGCCAGCGTCCGCTCCGCCCCGCCGAGCGCCTCGACCAACCGCTGCGCCCGCGCGACTGGCGGATGGGCGTGGAGATTAGCAGGAACTGCATCATACCATCCGAGATAGAACTGGTAGATCGCCTTGGCGTTGTGGCTGACAGTGCCGTAATAGCCGCGCGCCGACCACTCGCCCGCCAACCCCGGCGGGGCCGCGTTTTCGAGCGCTTCGGCGATTTCGTGCATCGTCTCGCCCCGGTTCATGCGGCGTACGGTCTGATCGTGCAGCCAGCGGTAATTGTCGCGTTGGGCGGTCAGCCAGGCTGTGCCCTCGGCCCTCCCGAAGATCGGCCAGCAATGGCTTGAAATCACCACATCGCTGGCCGGGGCATAGCGGCGGGCGGCCTCATCGAGATAATGCGCCCACGCCCGTGCATCGCGCACCTTCGCGCCGCGCGGGGTAAGGATGTTATGCAAGGTGCAGGTCGCAATCTCGGCGGCCAGAAAGGTCTTTTCGGGTCGGATGAAGACATTGAATTCGGCCGGAGCCTCGGTGCCTGACACGATCTGGAATTCGAGGCTGATGCCGTCCACCAGCCGCGTCTCGCCGGTTTTGGCGATCGTGTCAGTCGGCGCGATCAGCGACAGCGTGCCGGCCGACAGCCCCATGCCGATCCCGCTGCCCATTTGCCCTGCGGGGCCGGGGGTCAGGCCGGTGCCAAACTGGTAGGCTGCGCGCCGCATCATCGCGCCGCCAGCCATGACGTTTTCGGATGTGGCCTCTTCCATGAAGCCTTCAGGCGCGATCACTGGCACGCGGCCCGCTTTGACAGCGTCGGGTTCCACCACGCCGCGCGCTCCGCCGAAATGATCGCCGTGGCTGTGGGAATAGATCAACCCGCTGACAGGGCGCTGGCCAAGGGTGGCATTGACCAGCGCCAGTGCGGCCTGCGCGGCCTCGACACTGGTCAGCGGGTCAATCACGATCCAGCCCGTTGCGCCGCGAATGATCGTCATGTTCGATACGTCAAACCCGCGCACCTGCCAGACATTGGGGGTGACCTGATACAGGCCGTGGTGCTTCAGATGGGTCATGTGCCGCCACAGGCTGGGGTTGACCGTATCGGGCGCCGGACCTTTGACGAAATCATAGGCGGCAAGGTTCCAGACAGGTTTTCCGGCGGCATTGAGGATCAGCGGCTGCGTGCCAGTGGCCAGAAAACCGCGCGTGGAAAACGCGGCGTCGCGGGCGCCTTCGTCCGGCAAGGCGGCGAGGGCGGCGGCTTGTGCTACGCGCGTGGCCTCGCTTGCGTTCTGGGCCTGCGCGCCGCTGATCGCGGCCATGACAAGCGCCAGCGCCGCACCGGCGCGCAATCTTGCGGGTATCATTGTCGTACCATCCCCCTCTGCTCCCGCCGCGATGATGCCTGTGCGATGCCGCGGTTGCAAGACGCGGTACAGCGCGCGCACAGGAGGCATAAATCTGCAATCATTCATATTTTAGAACGTTTGCGAAGAAAGATTGAATTTTTCTGGAGGTGCACGCGGGTCTAACAGGCGGCCTCTGTCTTCTCTCGGGCACGCAAGGGATCCGGCATATGGACCACAGCAGTCACATCACCGACCAGCAATCGGCTGTCGCTCGTGCAGGCATGATGTCCGCGCGCGGCCCGCAATTGTCGGTCGTGACATCGCCGTTGCGGCTTGCACAGCCTGCCGAATGCGCCCCGGACGATTGGAGCGCTGCGCTGGCGCAATTGCTGGATTGGCTGGGGATTGCGGTTGAATTCGTGCCGGCTGCGCGTTCGCGCCGCTTGCCGCGTATGACCGATTGGGCGCTTGCTGGCAGCAATGCTGTACCCGCTCCGCCGGTCTTTTCGCCGTGGATGGGCTGGAGCCCGGCTGCCTTTCAGTATGGCGGCCTCGCCGGTCTGCCGCCCGCAGATTTCGCCGCGAGTTATCTCATCGATCACGCCCGCGGCGCTGCTGCCAGTCAACGCGGGTTCGATCTGATGTTGTTGAGCCCGCATCCGGCGCAATGTCCGGTGGATGAGGACTGCGGTGTTCCGTTGCCGCGCGCGGGCCTGATGCGCCGGATGATCCGCGCCGCCCATGCCGAGGGGCGCGAGCGGCTTGCGATCATCGTCCACGCCCGGCAGCGCAATGCGCTCGCCCGCCAGTTGCTGGCCGCCGGCAAGGGATTGACCCACGAGGCACCCGCATTTGATATCCTGACGATCGAGCAGGCGTTGCCAGCGCTAATGGCAGGTAGCCCACAATGGGATGCGATCATCGCCATGCCCGATGTGCGCAGCATTGTGTTTACGCTGCTGAGCGAAGTCAGCGGGGTGCGCAAAGCATGGCCGATTTTGTGGCATGGGCGCGGCCTGCGACTGGCAGGATGCGAGATCGCTGGCGAAGGACTGACCCGTATCCCGCTTGACGCGCCGGCGCTGATCCACGCGCTGGCGCTGGTGCTGCATGAAGGCGGCGCGGCCCGCGGGGCATGGCGGCTCTACGCAGGCTGGGCGCAGTTGCGTGATAGCGGCGTGACCACATCGGGCCGGGGCGGCGATGCGCCTTACCTGACGCAGGTCAGCGATAGCGATTTCATTTCCATGCTGTGCAAGGGCGCGGCTGTCAGCAAGCGCGACCAACCACCGTGGCGCGCGATAAAAATTGCACAAACTGCAATTTCCGGGAGCCAATCACCCTTATTGCGCGTTGTGTCGTAAACAATCACCAGTTTGTTGCTTTTGAAAGGTCGCCTGATGCCCAGCCGTAAGATTGTTGCAAATGAATTGGCGCATGTGTTGCGGCAGATATCGCATCCTGATCGCATCAGGCTGTTACTGAAACTTCAAGCGGGCGAACAGACCGTCAACGAGTTGGGCGACATGCTCGAAATCTCGCCCACCCGTGTCTCGCAGCACCTTGGGGTGTTGCGGGCGATTGCCTTGGTCGAAACCGAAACCCAAGGGCAGAAGCGCGTCTATCGTTTGGCGCAGCCGGATTTGGCGACCTGGCTGATCGACGGAATCGACTTTATCGCTCACCGGCTGAGCCGCGCTACACCCGTCGATATTCAGCAAGCCAAGCGGTTGTGGAGCGCAGAGGCGGTCGAACCGGTGGCCTGACCGGAGGGCCGCCCTGCGTCAAAGTTATGCGGCAGGGCGGATCATCAGGCCCGGTATCTCGGTCTTGCTGGGGTCTTCCGACCGGCGACCGTAGCGTTCCACCAGCTCGCTCCATTCCACCACAAGAGAACCGCCGGTGCTTTGGTGGAGTTTTTCCCACGACGACAGCATTTCAAGGCAGGCGTGGTCGATATAGTCGAGCTTTTCGACGTGGATGTGGACTTCGGCGCCCGCGGGCGAGCTTTCCAGGGCCTTGCCCAATTGCGGGATCGAGAAGAACGTGGCTGATCCTGTCATCCACAGATCGACCCGGCCCGTCTGCTCGTCATGCTCGCGCCGGATATCGAGGTGCGAAAAGGTATAGACCAGTTTGAGGGTCGCAAGGCCAAAGCCGATGACCACCCCGGTCAAGAGATCGATCAGCACGACGCCGGCGAGCGTGGCGAAATAGATCACCAGTTCCTGCCGGCCAAACTCGGCGATCTTGCGGATCTGCGCGACATTGACCAGCTTGTACCCGGTGTAGACGAGGATCGCGGCCAGCACCGAGGTCGGGATCGCGTTCAGCACGAACGGGAAGGCAACGACCGCCAGCAGCAACCAGCCGCCGTGCAGGATCGCGGAAAGCCGCGTGGTCGCGCCCGCTTCGACATTGGCAGCCGACCGCACGATCACCCCGGTCATCGGCAGTGCGCCCAATCCGCCGCAGATCATGTTGCCGATGCCTTGGGCGCGCAGTTCTTTGTCGTAATCGGTGCGTGTGCCGATGTGCATCTTGTCGACGGCCGTGGCGCACAGCAGGGTTTCGGCGCTCGCAACAAAAGCAAAGACAAGGCCGAGCGTCAGGATATCGGGATTGGTGAACCCGGCCAGCGCCTCGGCGGTGGGGATATTCAGACCGCTCGCAAGGTTGTCGGGAATAGCGACCAGCGTGATTGGCAGCGCAAAGATGAGCGCGAACACAGCCCCGACAATCACACCAAGCAGCGGCCCCGGCAGCAGCGCCAGCGCCTTGGGCTTGAACTGGTTCCACAGCACGATCGTGGCGATCGTCACAATCCCTGCCATCGCCGCAAGATGGTGGACCGAGCCATCAACGGGGAAGACCTTCACAATCGCCTCGGGAATGGCGGCAATGTTCAACAGACCGCTGGCCCGCGGCGCATCATCGAGCATCACGTGGATTTGCGACACGAAGATCAGCACGCCGATCCCGGCCAGCATCCCGTGAATGACCGAGGGCGAGATCGCCCGGAACCATTGGCCGAGCTTGAAGACCCCGGCCAGCAATTGCAGCGCGCCCGCGATCAGCCCGACCACGCCGAGCATGAGCAGCCCGTGTTCCTGCACGAGCTGGTACACCAGCACGGCCATGCCGGCGGCAGGCCCGCTGACCTGCAAGGGTGATCCGGCAATGCTGCCAACCACCAACCCGCCGACAATGCCGGTGATCAAGCCAAGCGCAGGCGGCGCCCCTGACGCAATCGCCACCCCCATGCAAAGGGGCAAGGCGACCAGAAAGACCACGATCGACGCAAGAAAATCGCGGCCGATGGCAGCAGAGGTAGGCGGGGCGGATGCAGCAGCATTCATCAGTGAAGGTCTCCGGGGGAGGGGCTGTCAGTCAGCAAGAATAGGCGCCGCCGCGTTAGCAAGCGTGATGGGCAACCACCGCCGAAGCAAGATCAGCGGCATAGCGATCCTCGACCGATACCCACGTGCCGGTGGCATCATCATAGGCCGAAACTTCCCCGGTCTTGATGTCATACACCCAGCCGTGCAGTTGCACGGCATTCTGCGCCAGAGCGACCGCAACCACCGGGTGGGTCTTCAAGTGCTGCAATTGCAAGATGACATTCTGCTGGAGCAGCATGTGCATCTTGGCTTCGGGATCGAGGCCGGCGCCCAGTGCTTCGACAATGTCGACCGCACCCTGCGAATAGCCGAGCCATTCGCGCACATGCGGCAGGCTCGTCAGCGCCGCACGGTTCATCGCGCCCTTCATGGCCCCGCATTCGGTGTGACCACAGATCACGATATGCGGGATCTTCAGCGCGCCGATGGCGAATTCGATCGACGCGGTCATACCGCCCGTTTGGTTGGTGTGCGGCGGCACGATATTGCCGGCATTGCGGCAAATGAACAGCTCGCCCGGATCGGTCTGCGTGAGCATCGCGGTTTCGATCCGGCTGTCCGAGCAGGTGATGAACAGCGCTTCGGGGCTCTGACCGGTGCTCAGCTTTTCGAACAGCTCGGCTTTTTCGGGGAACACCTCGCGCTGAAACTTGACGACGCCGTGGGCGAAATGAGGCATTGAAACGATCCTTTTCAACAGGCTGAGTTGGGGTCACGCACGCTCCACAGGGCGCGTGCTGCATCGATGTGATCGGTGTCTTTGAGCCGCAGGCGGATATCGACCAGGGGTAGGGCGTCGATGATCCAGTCGGCGATGAAGGGGTGGGCAAGCCGATAGAAATGGCTGCGCCCATCGCGGCGTTCTTCGACGAGGCGGTGGGCTCGCAGCAGGCCCAGATGCTGGGAAATGCGGGTAGTGGGCAGGCCGAGCGCCACAGCAAGCCCGGTCACATCCTTTTCGCCGGCCCGCAACTCCTCGATCAGCCGCAGCCGGTCGGCATGGGCTAGCAGCTTGAACATGTCGGCAAGCTCGCGCGATGCGATAAGCCGGCTGGGCATGCTGTTGCTCTCCCTCGTCACCTGCAAGATTTTGCAGTCTTGCACATATAGAGGTATGTGATTCGGCATTGGACGTCAACCAGCGACGACAAGCCTGCACTGCGGGCACGATTGCCCGCGCAGGTTTTCGCGTGAATTTGGCGCACCCTCTCAATCCTGCGGGTGACAGCTTGCGTAATGTGTGGTGTCAGGGGCGCTGCCAAACCCGGAGCAAGGATAGGGGACGACAACAGACATGAACTTCGAGCTTGCCCACGAACACGTGATGCTGAAGGAGCTGGTCAGCAAATTCGTGGCCGATCAATTGATGCCGTATGAAGCGGCAGTGATTGCGCGTGAAAACGTCGGCCAGGGCACCTATCTTACGCCTGAAGAGACCGCGAAGGTCGATGCGGTCAGCCGGGAACTGGGGCTGTGGGGTCTTGACGCGCCCGAGGAAGTGGGCGGCATGAACCTGCCGATGGTGGCGATGGTGGGCGTGTCCGAGGAACTGGGCCGCACCGTCGTGCCCTATTATCTGCCGCCCGATTCGCCCAACTTGCGCATGCTGATGGTTGCCGCCGACGAACGCCAGCGCGTCGCCTATCTGGAGCCCTATGTGCGCGGCGAGACCATCAGCGCGATCGGCATTTCGGAACCGGGCGCGGGTGCTGATCCGGCTGGCATGAAGACGACGGCGGTGCAGGACGGCGATGACTGGATCATCAATGGTCGCAAAATCTGGATCACCAAAGGGGCCGAAGCGGACTTTACCATCCTGATGGCCGTCACCGACAAGAACCCTAACGGGCGCAACGGCATGTCGGCATTTCTGGTCGACCGCGATACGCCCGGCTTCAACGTCACCCGGAAGATCCCGATGATCGATGGGACAGCGACCTATGAAATCGCGCTCGACGATTGCCGGGTGCCTGGGTGGAAACTTCTGGGTGAGCGGGGCCAAGGCTTTGCGCCGATGCAGGTCAGGCTTGGCACGCGGCGGATCGAAATGGCGTCATGGGCGATTGGCATGGCGAGCCGCGCGCTGGAGATGATGATCGATTATGCCCCGCAGCGCGTCACGTTTGGCCAGCCCTTGTCGGCGCGCCAGACCGTGCAGAACTGGGTTGCCGATGCCGCGACCAAGATCCACGCAATGCGGCTGATGACCTATGACTGCGCCTGGAAGATTGACGAAGGCCGCGATACCCGCAGCGAAATCTCGATGATCAAATCCTTCTGCATCGAAAGCGCTTACGAAATCGTCGATCACGCGATGCAGCTGTTTGGCGGCATGGGCATGACCCGCGAATTGCCGCTTTATCTGATGAGCAACAAGCTGCGCACCATGCGCATCTATGACGGGCCGAGCGAGATCCACAACTGGGTGGTGGCGCGCAATTTGCTGGGCACGCGCGGCTGAAGGTCTCACAGGCTGGACGAAAGTAAACGGGCGGAACAGCGATATGCTGTTCCGCCCGTTTCTATTGGCGCTGAGGCGCGGATCTTACATCGATGCGCGCAGTCCCAGGAAGAAGTAGGTTCCCAGCGGGCTGACCGGGAAGGCCTGCTCGGTGATGAACGGCTTCTTGTTGAAGATGTTGTTCACCCCGCCGTAGAACTCGAAGCGCTCGCTGGCTTCAAACCCGAAGGCGATGTCGTGGATGAAGGTATCATCAGCAAGGCCGTTTTCGGGCGAGAAGTTGTCGGCGCCGGTATTGCCGACATCCTCGATTTCAACGGCACGCAGGGCTTGCTTGCCGAGCCAGGTGGTCGACCAGGTCAGGGTGAGGCCCTTCCAGTCCCACGATGCCGCACCGCGCGCCGCCCATTCGGGCCGCTGCAATTCGCCAAGCTCGGGATCGATCGCAGTCGGATCTTCGGGGTCGAAGAAATCGTTGAGCTTGTCGACCCAGGTGCCGCTGCCGGCCAGGGTGAAGCGGTGCTCGCCGACATCGAAACCATATTGCAGCGAGGCTTCGACCCCGGCGGTTTTCTGCCGGACGAAGTTCAGCGTGATCTGCCGCAGCGAGCGGAAGCCGCCATTGCCCGGACGCCGTTCGATCAGGTCGCAGAACTGGTTGTTGATCGAAGCGCTGTCGACGCAGTTATCGACGATGTCCTGCGCCGAGATGAAGTTGATCGAATCGTCGATGCTGATGTTGTAGTAATCCGCGCTCAGCACCAGGCCGGGAATGAAGCTGGGTGTGAACTGGGCCCCGGCGGTCCAGGTGGTGGCGGTTTCTTCCTGAAGATTGGGATTGCCAAGCTGCAAGCCCGAGAACCGCGCGGTCAGCGGATCGACATAGGAATAGGTGCCGGTGCCGAAGGTCGGATCAAAGCCGATGGCAGCGAACGACGCGACGCAGTTGGCCCGCCGCTGCGTCGGATTTGGTGCCGTCGCGATGTTGTTGACATCGCAGGGATCGAACGGACGGAAGAAGGCGCCCTGACCCGGGTTGAACAATTCGTTGATGTTCGGCGCCCGCACCGCAACGGCATAGGTGCCGCGCAAGGCAATATCTTCGATGGGGGCGTAGATGCCGCCGACATTCCAGGTAAAGGTGCTGCCGATCGTCGAGTAGTTGGAGTAGCGCGCCGCCGCGTTCAGTTCGAGCGTTTCGGCAAAGGGCACACCGCTCAGCAGCGGCAGGCGGATTTCGCCGAAAATGTCGTAAACGGTGAAGTCGCCGCTGGCGTTGTTGATGATCGAATCCGGGTCGAACACCAGCGAGTTCTGGGCCACCGGAAGATCGCGCAGCAGATCGCCTTCGTTTCCGAAGGGCGTTGTGACTGGCAGGACGCCGAGCACCAGCGGATCGAAGGTCGAACGGCTCTTTTCCTGCCGCAGTTCGAACCCGGTGGCAAACCCGATAGGCCCGCCGGGCAGTTCAAGGAACGCCCCGGTGTCACCGGTGAAGATCATGTCGAACACCATCTGCTCAAGCTCGAAGGTGTCGATCACGGTTGTGGTCACAAAGTCGATCGCGTCCTGGCTGATTCCGCCCACGCCGCCAAGGATATTGGCCGGCTTGCACTGGCCATCGCCGGGGTTGAAGGTGAAGAAGCCCGGATCGCCCGTCGGGATGCCGAACGGCGTGGTGGCGGGCGGCGTGCTGTCGATGTCCGAACGGCAGATCGGGGCGCCCCCCGGGCCGCGTACCACGTCGATCGCAGCATACCAGCGGTCCATGATAACGCGGTTGTTATCAATGCGGGTCTGCGTGAACTTGCCGTAATTGCCGCTGATTTCGTAGGCGAAGTGATCGGTGATGTCCCCGCGCAGGCCGCCCACGAAACGCCAGGTTTCATATTCGTTGCGATCGCGGTTGGCGCCAAGATCGGCCGGGTCGCGGGTGATGTAGAACCCGCGCTGCACCCCGTCGCCAAAAAACAGCTCGCCGATGAACGGGCGCTGCTGCGCGGTGATGAAGGGGTTGTCCTCACGCACGGTCAGCAGGTCGTAGAAGGTGTTGGGCTGGGCCTGAAACTCAGCCTTGTTCGAGACATACTTGCCTTCAAAGAAGAACTGCGCCTCGCTCGAAATCTCGTAGTTGAGATTGACGTTGACCGACCAGCGTTCCGTTTCGGGGATCAGCGAGTTCTGGTTGAAGCTGTTGGGAATGCCGGGACCGCCAAATCCGTTGAACAGACCGGTGATCGTCCCGTCATTATACACGCCCAGCGTGCCGTCGGGCCCGATCACGGCGCAGCCGCCCGCCAAGCCGAAGGCACCGGGGTTGAAGGTGGAGTTGAACCCGACCGAGCTTTCAAGGCAGTCGGCCCGGCCGTTGTTGTTGATGTCCGGGCCATCGGACAGGCCGATATCGCCCGGTGCAATCACCCCGCCGGCCGAAGACAACGAAAACCGCGGGTCGGACGCAATGAACCGGCGCGGCGCGTTGGCGGCGCGGTCGATCAAGGCCAGTTCGGTCGCCGTCAGGTTGGGAGCAACGCCGAACAGGTCGAGGAACTGGTCACCAAAGTCAGCTGCCGAAGGGATCGGGAAGCCGGTTGGAAAGCCGCCTGCTCCCACGGCAAAAAAGCGTGCGAAGTTGGGCGTGCTCGCGCCGATATCACCCTGCTGGAAGCGCAGCGCGGGATTGTCCTGATCGTCGGCGATGCGGTTATCGCGCGAAAAGTCGCGGTCGCCATCGCGCACTTCGTCATTGCGGGCGTATTCGCCCGAGATCGTGATATTGCCGCGCCCGTCGGCAAAGTTTGCGCCCCATGTCAGATCGCCATTGATGCGCCAGCCATCGCCTTCGGAGGAAATGCCGGTCTGGACGTTGCCCTCCAGCCCTTCAAAATCGTCCTTCAGCACGAAGTTGACCACGCCTGTCACCGCGTCCGCCCCGTAGATCGACGAGGCGCCGCCGGTCAGCACTTCGACCCGTTCGATCAGCGCGGTCGGGATCGAGTTGATGTCGACCGCCTGTTCGCCCGCCACGCCCGATACGTGCCGGCGGCCATTGACCAGCGTCAGGGTACGGTTCGAGCCGAGGCCGCGCAGGTTCAGGACGGACTGGCCGACCCCTTCGGAAAACAGGCCGTCGATTGAGCCTTCCGACGTGGTCGAGGTCGACAGTGCGGGGATATCGCGCAGGGTATCGACGACGTCGGATGTGCCCGCGCGCTGCAATTCTTCAGCCGACACAGCGAGGATCGGGGCCGGCGAGCCGATGTTGGGATCGCGGGCAATGCGCGAACCGGTGACGACGATCGGCTTTTCCGCGTCCTCGGCAGCGGGGCTTTCATCGGCGACGCTATCTTGCGCGTTGGCCTGCGACGGGGTGAGCCCGGCGACCAGCATGGCCGCAGCCAGCGCCGGAAGCGATGCGGAATGACGGGAGAACTTGGTAATGCGCATGATGTGCCCTCGCATAGGTGTTACCGGGACCGGCCTGCAATGCTGCATGGCATTGCAGTGCTCTGTCGTGTTCGCCAGCGCCGCTGCCGATGAGGCAGACCTGCCCCCGTCAACGGCCGCTGTTCGGTTCTTCCTGCGCGAGAATGAGGGGCCGGGCATTTTCGCCCTGTACCTGTCACCCTCGTATATAATTCATGCCGCTGCCAAGAGGCAACGTAGCGTCTAGTATTACGCTTCTGGCATTTGGTGGTAAGTGCCAAAGCGGCCTATTCAGCTTCCAGCAAGGTTTTGCGCCGGCACTGTGACACGAGGGCAACATTCCCGCCAGAGCCTGCGCGAATTTGGGGCTTCGCTTGGGCACGGCCGCTCTGCTACCATCGCGGGATGAACGAATGGATCGGTGTGGGGCGCGCTGCTTTGGCGGCGGCGCGGGATTATGCAGAAGCCGTACGGCTGCGCGTTACGAAGGATACGGCGCCCAATGGCGCAATTGATCCTGCCCGCCTTACCCTTGCGCAGCACCGTGTGCATGGCCTTGCCTGGATCGCCGCTACGATTGCAGCAATGGAAGCGACGCTGGATTGGGCCGTGCGGGGTGAGGCTGCGGGCCGGTTCGGCCCGGCGGAAGCGCTGACCTTGCGGATCGGTTTTGGCGAATATCTGGCGCAGCTTGCCAGCGGCCTGCCGATGAGCGCGAACGAATTTGTGCGTCCGGCGAGCTTTGCCGCCGACAACGAAGCGCGCATATTCGCAGCAGACCCTGCGGCGGCGCGGCTGCTGGCCGAAGGCAACACGGCTGAAACCCGCGCCGCCTTGGCCGCTTTGCTGGCTGACGGCGTGCGGCCCGAAGATGCGCTGGGCGACGACGCGCTCGATCAGGTGCGCGGCCAGATGCGCGCCTTCACCGCCGATGCAATCACGCCCCACGCCCACCAGTGGCACCTTACCGATGCGCTGATCCCCGATAGTGTGATCGCCGAGATGGCAGCGCTGGGCGTGTTCGGTGTGTGCATTCCCGAAGAATATGGCGGCCTCGGCCTCGGCAAGCTGGCGATGGCGGTGGTCTCGGAAGAATTGTCGCGCGGCTGGATTTGCGCCGGATCATTGGGCACCCGTTCGGAGATTGCGGGCGAACTGATCGCCGAAAACGGGACGCCTGAGCAGAAAACGGCCCTTCTCCCCCGCATCGCTGATGGGTCGTGCCTGCCGACGGCAGTGTTCACCGAACCTGATACGGGCAGCGATCTTGCCGCCGTGCGTACCCGCGCGGCGCGGGCTGAAGATGGCAGCTGGCGGGTGACGGGCGCGAAAACGTGGATCACCCACGCTGCGCGCGCCGATCTGATGACCATGCTGGTGCGCACCGATCCCGACGCGCCGGGTTATGCTGGTCTGTCGATGTTGCTGGCGCCCAAGACGCGCGGTACGTGCGCAGCGCCGTTCCCCGATGCCGGGATCGAGGGGAGCGAAATCGAAGTGCTCGGATACCGGGGCATGAAAGAATATGCGCTGGGGCTGGATGGCTTTAAAGTTCTTGCCGATGGGCTGCTGGGCGGGCGAGAGGGGCAAGGCTTCAAGCAGTTGATGCGCACTTTTGAAGGCGCGCGGATCCAGACAGCGGCGCGCGCGATCGGGGTGGCGTGGAATGCGTTTGACCTGGCGCTGGATTATGCGCTGGGGCGCAAGCAGTTCGGACAAGCGCTGACGGCATTCCCTCGTGTGGCTGACAAGCTCGCGCTGATGGCAGCCGAAATCGTGATGGCGCGCGAGCTGACCTATGCCGCCGCCCGCGCCAAGGATGCGCGGGCGCGCTGTGATATTGAAGCCGGGATGGCCAAATTGCTGGCGGCGCGGGTGGCATGGACCGCTGCCGATAATGCCGTGCAAATCCACGGCGGCAATGGTTACGCGCTGGAATATCCCATCAGCCGCGTGCTGTGCGATGCCCGCATCCTCAATATCTTCGAAGGCGCAGCCGAGATTCAGGCGCAGGTGATCGGGCGCGGGTTGCTGGCCGGGCAGGCGCCCGCCGTCGCCGTCGTCGCAGTAGCAGCCGCCTAGATCAGGCGCCGCACCACGCTGCTATCCACCTCGCTGCGCAGCGGGTTGCCGACCACCGCGCTGACAATATCGACATGGCGCGGGCGGCTCCCTCGCAGCTTGATCAGGCGGCTGACCCGGGCGAGCAGATCGACCGGATCAAACGGTTTGGACAGGAAATCCTGCGCCCCGGCATAGATCGCCTGCACCTCGTCCTGTTCGCCGCTCATCGCGGTGAACATCATGACCGGCAGATCGTAAAGTTCGGGCGAGCGGCGCAGGCGGCGCAGCAGCGTCATGCCGGATTCTCCCGGCATCGACTGGTCGAGCAACAGGATGTCGGGCCGCTTGCGCTGAACGCATTGCCACGCCGCCGCAGCCGAGGTGACCCACCCGCAGGCATGACCCGCATCGATCAGCAGTTCGCTCGCCAGTTCGGCGATCAATTCGTCATCATCGGCAATCAGAATACGGGCCATGGCGCGGGGCCTTGTTGCAAGGTTACTGTTGGGACGCGCCGGATTAACCTTGAAGCCGTTCCGCTTGGCTTGGCCAGACCCCTCGCAAAGCTCCCTAGGCGCCTGCCAGACCCCGGCTTGCCCTGTCTTGGTGGGCCTGTATTGGTTCTCGCCATGACCCGCGATTCTCTCGATACCGCTGCCAACAGCGCTCGCCTTGGCCCGTTCTATGTCACGCAAGGCATTCATAACCTTCGTGATTATGGCGGCTACCGGGCGGACGGCGGCGGGCAGGTGCGCAGCGGTGTGCTGTTCCGGTCGGGCCAGCACATGGAAGCGTCCGACGATGATCTGGCGCTGATCCATGCGCTTGACATCCGCACCGTGATTGACCTGCGCGGAACCAGTGAGCGGGAAGGGTTTCCGTGCAGACGCCATCCCAGCTTTGCCGCGCAAGTCATTGCGCACGATGGTGAAACCAGCAATTCGCCGCCGCACGAAGGGGGCGGGGGCCAGGTCGTGATGACGCCGCAAAAGGCGCGCGAGCGGATGCTGGCGGTCTATACGCGGATGCCGGTGAACCCGGCGATGATCGCAATGTTCACGCGCTATTTCAAAGCATTGGATGAAAATGATGGCGGGTCATTGGTGCATTGCTTTGCCGGGAAAGACCGCACCGGCATCGCGGCAAGCCTGCTGCTCCACGTTCTCGGCGTGCATCATGATGATATTGTGAGCGAATTTCTGCTGACCAATGATGCGCCGACGCGCGCCATCCTCGAACGCCAGTCGCTTCCCCGGATGCAGGCGCATTACGGAACGATCGAACCTGAAGCCTTGCACAATCTGATGGGTGTTCTGCCCGAGTATCTCGATACTTACATCGCCAAGGTAACCCACGATCACGGATCGCTTGACGCGTATCTGGCGACAATCTTAGGTGTCGATAGCCCAAGAAAAGAGCGTCTGCGCGCCAAGCTGGTGACGTGACAATGCGGCATCCCTTTCCCATATCGTCTTTCTGAAATCCATCCGAGGCACTCCCATGGCGACCCATACCACCAAGATGCTCATCATCGGCTCCGGCCCGGCGGGCTATTCCGCCGCGATCTATGCCGCGCGCGCCATGCTCGAACCGATTGTCGTGCAAGGGCTTCAGCCCGGCGGCCAGCTGACCATCACCACCGATGTCGAAAACTATCCCGGTTACCGCGATGTGGTGCAGGGCCCGTGGCTGATGGAGGAAATGCGCGCGCAGGCCGAACATGTCGGCACGCGCATGATGTGGGACACGATCGTTTCGGTCGATCTCGATCATGGTTCGCCGTTCCGCGCCATCGGCGATAGCGGGGATGAATATATCGCCGATTGCCTCGTCATTTGCACCGGTGCGCAGGCCAAGTGGCTCGGCGTTCCGGGCGAGATGGATCTGGGCGGCAAGGGCGTCAGCGCCTGCGCGACGTGTGACGGGTTCTTCTACCGCGGCAAGACCGTCGCCGTGATCGGCGGGGGGAACACCGCGGTCGAGGAGGCGCTGTACCTCACCAACCATTCCGACAACGTGACCCTGATCCACCGCCGCGACAGTTTGCGGGCCGAGAAGATCCTGCAAGAGCGTCTGTTCGCCAATCCCAAGATCTCCGTGCTGTGGAACAAGGCAGTCGCCAGCTTCGAAGCGGGCGAGAACGGGATGCTGCACCACCTGGCGCTGACCGACACCGTGACGGGTGAGGCATCGACGCTGGAGGTTGACGGGGCCTTCGTCGCCATCGGCCACGCGCCCGCGACGTCGCTGTTCGTCGGCAAGCTGCCGATGGACGAAAGCGGCTATCTGCTGACGGAACCCGGCACGCCGAAGACCGTGATCCCCGGCGTATTTGCGGCCGGCGACGTGACCGATCATGTCTATCGCCAAGCGGTGACCGCAGCGGGCATGGGCTGCATGGCCGCGCTCGATGGAGAGCGTTACCTTGCCGAGCGCGCGCATGCGGTGCAGGAGGCCGAGGCGGCGGAATAATCCGCCGCCGCGCCCATTCAAAACACCGCCAGTGCGGCGTGCAGGATCAGCGCCATCAGCGCGAAGCTTGACAAGGCGAACAGCGCAAACCGCACGATGACCCGGTTGATGGTCGCCTGCACAATGCTGTGCGCGATGCGCAGGCCGACATAGGCCCAGGCGAGCGTGGTGTTGAACCCATCGCCCTGACCGATGATCGCCAATACGATCGCCACCGCATAAAACAGCGTAGGTGCTTCGTGCAGATGGTTGTAATTGTCGGCTTTCCAGCTGACGCTATCGGGCAGCTTCGCGCGCAGGCTGGCGCCGTTGCTGCCCACGAGGTTCTTGGCGTCGATCCCGGCCTTGTTCATCGCCGGGATGCGGGTGGCGTACATCCACACCCACATCACCATCGTCCACGCCAACAGCGCCACCACGGGCTGGAGAATATCCATTCCGATCATCAGGTCTCTCCTTAAACGGGCAGGGCCGAAGGGTCGGCCAGCAGGGTTGCCATCGCAGCGCGGATCGCCAGCGCCAGCAGCGCCATGCTTGAGACGAGAAACAGCAGGAAGCGCACCGGCACCTTGTTTACTGTCGCCTGCCAGACCGAATGCACGATCCGCAGACCAACATAGGCCCAAGCCAGCGTGACATCCACGGCGCCCGCGCCCATGATCGCAAGGATCACGACCGTGGGATAGAACACCGTCGGCTGCTCCATCAGGTGCGAATAATTGTGGGCAGGCCAGTTGATCTGCGGGTCGAGCTTCCCTTCAAGATCCTGTCCCCGGCCGCCGGGCCGCGCGCCCAGATCGATCCCGGCTTTCTTCAAGGCGGGCAGCCGCACGCCCGCCATCCAGAACAGCATGATGAGCGTCCACACCACCAGCACGGCGGCGGGCGCGAGTATTTGCGCTTGCATGAATGTGATCCCCTTCGAGAGCCTCTCTCCGCCGCGCAGACTGCGAGCGCGATGATGGATTGTCAAATGCAACCCATCATCGCGCGCCAATAGACAGGCTGCCCGGCGGTGCGCTAGTTTGGCAGCCATGCACATGCTTCACGATCCCGCCGATCCGGCCGCGGCGCCGATTGCCTTCGACGATTTCCTCAAAGTCGATATTCGCGCGGGGCGGATCATCCGGGTGGACGCCTTTCCCGAAGCGCGCAAACCGGCCTTCAAGCTCACCATCGACTTTGGCCCCGGCATCGGGATCAAGCGTTCGTCAGCGCAGGTCTGCGGGCTGTACACGCCCGAGGCACTGGATGGGCGAATGGTGGCAGCAGTGGTGAACTTCCCGCCGCGCCAGATCGGCAAGTTCATGTCCGAAGTGCTGACGCTCGGCTTTCCCGACACGGCGGGCAATGTGGTGCTGTTTGCGCCTGATAGCGATGTGCCGCTGGGCGCGCGGTTGTTTTAGGCCGGGCGCGCCCGCCGCCGCCTATTCCGCCGCGTCGGCCAGTGACAGGGCGTGCGGCACAGTGATTGTGCGCTCCCCGCCGAAATCCTCGCGCACCACGATCAGGCCCTGCCGTTCGAGGTGGTCGAGCAGCCGGCGCACCCGGCTGGGGGATGAGCTGCCGTAGAGCCGTCCCAACTCGTCTTCACCGGGCATGGGCGTGCCCTGCGCGGCGGCCATCAGGATGGCGAGGTAGGGGGCGAGCACATCATCCTCCACGCCCTCTGCCGCCTGGGCGATCACGGCAAGGCCCGCGCTTCCGATCTGGTCGGCCCCGCTGACGGCAAAGGCAAACATCCGGCGGAATCGGGCCATGTCGATATGGGCGCTGGCGATGCCGCGCTGGCGGCAGCGGACCGCGAAATCGCGAAACAGCGCGGTCGCAGAGCGGAAGGTTGCGCCCTCGCTCAGCGCCAGTTCGCGCACCACGGCCTCAAGGTTGTCGGTCGATTGTGAGAGGGCCGGAGCAGGAGCGGGAGGCAGCGCTGGGGCCGGGGCCGGAGCGGGCCGCGCTGGCGCGGTACCGGGCACCACGTCGGGCAGATCGCGCGGTGCGGCGAGCGCTTGTTCCACTGCGGCGCGCGGCGGGGCGGGCGGCGGCGCTGCGCGGCGGACGGGCTGGGGCTGGGCCGCTGCTTCGGTCAGCCGTTCGGTCAGCAAGGCTTCCATCGCGCCCTCGGCGGCATCGGGCAGCGGGATCAACCCCTGTCCGCCGCCGCGCCCGGCCGTGCGCACCGCGCCGACATGGACGGCCACGGGGCGCCGACTGATCGCCGGGCCGAGCCCCAGAAACTGCCCGCGCTGCAAATCGCGGATCCGTTCGGCCTGCCGCCGGTCCATGCCGAGAAGATCAGCCGCACGCTGCATGTCGATATCGAGGAAGGTACGCCCCATCAGGAAGTTCGATGCTTCGGCGGCGACGTTCTTGGCGAGCTTGGCCAGCCGCTGGGTGGCGACGATCCCGGCCAGGCCGCGCTTGCGGCCACGGCACATCAGATTGGTCATCGCCGACAGGGTCGCGCGGCGGGTGTCGTCATTCATCTCGCCCGCAGCGGCTGGGGCAAACATCTGTGCCTCGTCCACCACCACCAGCGCAGGATACCAATACTCACGCGGGGCATCGAACAGGGCGGTCAGGAACAGCGCCGCGCAGCGAATCTGCTGTTCCACCTCAAGCTCGTCGAGAGCCAGCACCACCGATGCGCGGTGCTGGCGGACTCGCAGCGCCAGTTCTTCGATCTCACGCGCGGAATAGGCCCCTGCATCGATCACCACATGGCCGAATTCGTCGGCGAGGGTGACGAAATCGCCCTCGGGATCGATCACGATCTGCTGCACCTGTCCGGCGCATTCCTCCAGCAGTCGGCGCAGCAAGTGCGATTTGCCCGAGCCGGAATTGCCCTGCACCAGCAGGCGCGTGGCAAGCAGCTCCGCCAGATCGATCCCGATCGTCTGTCCGCTTTGGTCGCGCCCGATGTCGATGTGTGCTGTCACCCGCAGGGGATTAGGCAGGCAGCGGCCCCGCGCAAAGGTGCGGCCGAGAGTTTTCCAGCGATTTGGGACGGGCTGCGCGTCAACGCCGTGGTTCGACCCGCGCGCCCGGTGCGGCGGCTGCCTTCAGTGCGGCGAGCGGCTCAATGGCATAGGTCACGATATACGCATCATGGTCGGACAAGCGCCCGCCTGTGTCTGGCCCGTCAAACCACGCTTCAATCCGCACAGGGCGCAGGGCGATGCGGTCGCCGTTGTCGTAGATTTGCAGGTCCTGCGTATCGAGCCAGGGTGCATCCCCGTCGAAACTGACCCGGATATCGCACGGCGGCATGGCCGGATCATCACGCGCCTCAAGGCAATAACGCCGCGCCAGCTGATACCCGTTCCGGGTTTCAAACGCATCGAGCCGCGCGGGGTTTCGCCGCATGTTGAAATCGCCCGCCAGCACCAGCGGACTGGCAGGCAGGCTTACCCGGTCAAGGAAATCGGCCAGCTCGGCCGACTGGGCATTGTGGGCAGCAAGGTGCTTTTCCGGCGGGGCCTTCGAAGCACCTTGCGCGTTCATGTGGGTGGTGGCGATCTCGATGGGGTCAGCAAGGCCGGGGACCGCGATCCGGACCAGCATAACGCCTTTGTTGGCGAGGCAATCCCACCCCGCACACGAGGTCGGCCCATAGGGCTGGGAAAAGCTTGCGGTGATCGGATAGCGCGAGGCGATTGCGATCCCGCTTCCCATGAAGCGCACACCCCATTCGCCGCGCATCACGTTGCGCTTGCGCAGCACGGGGTCGCGGGTTTTGGGCAGGCCGGACCGCATCGGTGCGCGCGGGCCCAGGGCAGCGTAGGGATGCGGAGTCGACGTGGCTGTGCGCAGCGCATCGGTGCTGAAGGCTTCCTGAAACAGGATAACATCAGGCAACACGCCGCCCGCTTCCATCCGTTTAAACTCGGCGGTGATGGCTTCGAGAAACGGACCTCGCCCGGTGCGCGCGGGCCAGGTGAGGCCTTCGAGGTTGAAGGTCATCACGCTGAGAGTGGCCGGAGCCGGGCCGGGCGGGGTCGCCGTGGCTTGCGGCGCGGGCACATCGGGATAGGAAACGCACCCACCCGCCGCCAGCGCCAGGGCGGCGGCCAACAACCCTGCGCGGATCATTCCGCCGCGCTTTTCACGATCACCCCGTCCTTCATGATGACGGTGAAATTGCGCGCCGGATCGCCGATCAGGTCGATATCGGCCAGCGGGTCACCCCGCACAAGAATAAGGTCGGCAAGCGCGCCTTCTTGGACCACACCCAGCCGCCCTTCATAGGGCGTGCGCGGGCCGGACAGCGCAAGCAGTTCGGCATTGCCCGACGTCACCAGCCGCAGGAGTTCGGCAGGCGTGAAGTAGGGCTTCAGCCGCAGGATATAGGCGTTTTGCTGGGCGTTGAGTTCAGGCTCGAACAGGAAGTCGGTGCCCCAGGCGAGTTTCACGCCCAGACGCTTGGCCATCGGCCAGACGATTTTCTGGCCTTCGATCACCGGCTTGCGCTTTTCGCGGCGCTTGGGGTCCATCGCCTCGGTCGAATCGACCAGCATCTGCCCCGACAGCCAGATGCCCTTGTCCGCCATCAGCTTGAGCGTGTCTTCATCCAGCAGGTTGCCATGCTCGATCACCTTTACCCCCGCCTCGATCGCGCGGCGCACCGATTTGGGGTGATAGGCATGGACGGTGACATAGGTGTTCCAGTCCGACGCCGCATCCACCGCCGCCTTCATCTCGTCGAGCGTGTATTGGGTGACGTCGAGCGGATCATATTCCGAACTGGTGCCGCCGCCGGCTGCGATCTTGATCTGGCTTGCGCCCAGACGCAGGTTCTCGCGCACGGCGGTCAGCACTTCGTCACGCCCGTCTGCGACGACGCTCGCCCAGATTTCTTCGGCCTTGGACATCTTGCCTGAAAACCGCCGCGAAGGCTCGCTGGGGTGGCGCAAGTCGGCATGGCCCGAGGTCTGGGAGATCATCGGCCCCGCCGGCCAGATGCGCGGGCCCATCACCTTGCCGCTGTCGATCAGGCGCTTCAGCTGGAACGAGGGCCCGCCGACATCGCGCACCGCGGTAAAGCCGCGAAGCAGCATCGCGCGCGATTGCTCCGCCGACAGTGCCATCACCTTTTCAAGGCTCATGTCGGGCGCGGCCATCTGCGCGGGCGAGAGGCTGTTGAACATCATGTGCACATGATTGTCGATCAGGCCTGGCATCAGCGTCTGGCCGGCTGCGTCAATCACGGTTGCTTCAGCAGACGCAGGCGGGGAGTCCGGCCCGATCGCGGCAATCACATTGCCGCGCACCACAACAGTGGTCGGCGCAGACAACGTGTCGGCGGTGCCATCAAATACCCGGACATTGGTGAAGACGACTTCACGCTCTGCCGGCTGCGCGCGCAGCGGGCCGGTGGCCATCAGCACCCCTGCCAGCACGAGCGCCCCAACCGCCCTCCATGATCCTCGCTTTGTCATCTTGCCCTCAGCCACCTGTTGATATGCTGAGACAATACGGACAGGCTGACGCATGGCAACACGGCAATCGTTTGATGGGTTGAGATTACGCCGATTTGATGGAAGCCGCGATTACCGGCGGGTTCAGAAGGTCATGAACAGGTTTACGTTGGCCGTGTGATCCGACCGGTCGCGTCCGTCGCGCACGACATGCTGGTTGAGATAGCCGGGCACCACTTCGATGTTTTTCGCCAGTGGCACCGATACGCCGATGAAATTGCGCCAGATCGACAGGCCGCCGCGCTGCACACCGGTCTGATTGAGGTCAAAGAACGGTTCGGTGTAGGCGACCAGCTTGTTGTTGTCGCTGACAGGCACCCGCAGCTGCACGAACTGGCGCAGCCGCCACGAGGTGTCTTCGCGTTCTTCAAATGTGCGCTGTTCCAGACGGGTGCGCGAATCCAGCGTCACGCCGCCCTGGCTGGAAAGCAGGCGCACGTTGAGCTCCTGGTAATAGCGATGTTCGTTCAGCAGCGCCGGGCCGACCGGATCGGTGCGGACATAGGCATAGCCGACGCCAAGATTCACATCCTTGTCGATGCGATAGCCGACCAGCGACCGCAGCAGCAACTGGCCGAGCCGCTCGGCATCATTGGTGAAGCGTTCCTGTGCTTCGAGCCGGACATAGACCTTGTCGGTCGCATTGATCGTGGCGAACTGGCCAAGCCAGATGTTGGCATCGTCCTCTGCGGCAAAGGCCGGTGCCGCACAAACAGCGGCCAGACAGGCGAGGGGAAACAGACGCAGGGTCATCGCAAGCGGATACTCCAGGCCGGAGCGCGTCCGTGCAGGCCGCGCCCCGGTGGCTTCAGGACAATCAGGCGCCGTTATACGGAACCGATGACTGGTGCACGACGATCTTCAGGGCGCCCTTCGGGTCGCGGATATAGCCGAAGGTGTATTCGACCTTGGTTTCCTCGGCAGCACCCGCAGCGGTAAACCAGTAATTGCCCATCGCCACAGCCATGGTGCACGAATTATTGGTGATCCCGACATTCTTCCAGCGCACTTTGCTCCAAGGCTTGATGGCAAAGCCCTTGTCTTCGGGATAGGTAGGATTGCCGCCAACGAAATAGGACAGCGCGGAATCGAACGAGGTGCGGAACTGATCGACCGATGCGAGTGTCGGCTTGAACAGTACGAGGCTGAGATCATAGGCGTAGAACTGATCGATGTGGGCTGCCGCCGCCACGGTGTAATCGCCGCCGCTCGAATAGACCTTGCCGATGTTGACGATGCCATCACCCCACGCCTTCTGCGCGGCAACGACTTCCTTCTCGGTGATGCAGTCGGCCGTTGCTTCGGCCGCGACCGGGGTGGCGGCGGGTTTGCGCGACTTGGCTTCGGCATAGCCGGGCGTGCAGGCGGTGATAAGGGCGACAGCAGCGGTCGCCAACAGGGTCATCTTCACGAGGGGCTCCATCAAAATGGTTGGCACTGATGCCACCGGAGATGGCGCAGCTCTCAAAGCCGCGCGTCGGCTGGATGGCTGGCCTGATGGCCTATGCCGAATGGCATATGACAAAGCGCATCGCGGGCGTTAGGGCTGTCCGGCCATGCCTGCCCCGCTCGTCGCACCGACGCCTGAAAACGCTGCCGATTTGCGGCAGTTGTACCGCGCTGCCGAAGATCGGGCGGCGCGGTTGAGAGTGTTGGCCGATGCCGGCCAGGCGCTGGCCGCGGCAAGCCCGGAGGCACTCGATGCGGTGGCCGCCGATGTCGCGCGGGCGGCGGCGCATCTTGCCGGTTTTGCCAATGGGTATGTGGCCAGTTCGGATAAAGTGGCAGCGGCGATGCCGGGCACTCTTGTGCTCGATCTCAAGGCCCCGGGCAGTGACGGGACGGAGATCGGCGTGCTGGTGCTGGAGGAGCGCCGCGGCGAACCCGGCGCAGAAGACCGCGAAACGCTCGGCCTGCTGTGCCAATTGCTTGGTGCAAGCCTGTCTGCCCGCGCCCGCGAGCGCCGGCTGGCGATGCTGCTGGGAAAACTGCTGGGCGGTCACGAGGCGGAGCGCAGCCGGATCGCGCATGAATTGCATGATGGCGTGGCGCAAAGTGCAGCCGCGTTGATGCGCCGGCTGGAACTGGCAGGTGACGGCGATCCGGACGACCTTGCGATGGCGCGCGAGCAGGCCAAGGCGCTGGTGGGCGAGCTGCGACGGGTGATCGCCGGAATGCGCCCGCCGGTACTCGATGATCTCGGGCTTGTCCCGGCGCTGCGCCAATTGGCGGAGGATGCGGCCATTGCAGGTCTCGCAGTGACGCTCGACCTCGTGCTTGCACCTGACGAACGCCCAGCCGCCGCGACTGAGACAACGCTGTTCCGGGTGGTGCAGGAAGCGCTCAACAACGCCCGGATGCATGCCGGCCCGGCGACAAAAGTGGTGGTGCAACTGCGCCGCGCAGGCGCCAATATCACGCTCTGCGTACGCGATGATGGCTGCGGGTTCGATCCGGCTGCGCTGCGCCAACCGGGCGCTGCGGGCGGGCTTGGCCTTGCCTATATGCGCGAACGGATTGCGCTGCTTGGCGGGCAGCTCGTCATCACCAGCACGCCCGGCGCGGGCAGCATGATTACCGCCGAACTGCCTGCTGCATGAACACCGCGCCTGCTCGCATTGTGATCGCAGACGACCACGCGCTGGCCCGCGAAGGGTTGCGTGCGATCCTCGAGCGGAGCGGCCAATTTGCCGTGGTCGGCGAGGCGGCGAGCGCCGAGGCGGCCTTGGCATTGTGCGCCGAATTCAAGCCCGATCTTGCGCTGCTCGATATCCGCTACGGCCCGCAAGGCGCAGGCGGGATCGATGGGCTGGAGGCCGCGCGGCGGTTGTCCGAGGCCTTGCCGCACATCCGCATCGTCATGCTGACAATGCACGAGACCGCCGATTATCTGCGTGCAGCGATTGCTGCGGGCGCGCGGGGCTTCATTACCAAGGATGCCTCGCGCGAGGAATTGCTGAATGCGCTTGCGCAGGTCGCTGCCGGCGCGGTCGCCTTTCCGCCTGCTCTGATGCGCAGCGCCGTCAAGCTGACCCACCGCGATCCTGCCTTTGTCGCGCTGGACCACCTCACCCCGCGCGAAAGTGAAGTGCTGAGCGCCTTGGCTGATGGGCTGACGAACAAGGAAATCGCTGGCCGGCTCGGCATCAGTCCCGGAACGGTCAAGACCCATGTCGAACGACTGATCGGCAAGCTTGGCGTGCGCGACCGGACGCAGGCGGCAATTCTGGCGGTCGAACATCGCACACGGCGCTCCGGATGAACGGGCACGCCATCGCCGGCTGGTGGGCCAACCGCGCGCTTGCGACCAAGGGGCTGGTGGTCGTGGCGCTGCCCCTGCTGATCTTTCTGGGATCGGTGGCGGTGTTGTTTGCCATCAGCCGGATGGAAGCGGAGGCCGAACAGGATGTCCGCCTGACCATCGCAATCCAGACCGACATCAATGAAGTCCACGCCCTTCTTGCCGAGGCGTCAAGCGGGGTGCGCGGTTATTTGCTGACGGGCGAACGGCGCTTTCTTGAACCGTACCAGCGGGCCGAAGACACGCTGCCAGCGCTGTTTGCGCAGCTTCAGGCGGCCATCCGTGATGCTGATGCGGCCCGGCGGCTGGCGCGGATCGAAGCGCTGGCCGAACAGAAGCGCGATGGGCTGACCGCGCTGCTGGCGGCGCGCGAGGGTACAGGTACGCTCGATCAGGCGACGATCGGCGATGGCCTTGCCGCCAACAAGCGCGTGCTGGATGCCCTGCGCGCCCAGATCGAAGGGATGCAGGCGCGCGAACGCGAATTGCTGGCCGCCCGTCAGGATCGGCTTGACCGGCTGCGCTCGGGCGGGTTGCTGGCGACCGGCATCCTTATGTTGGCGGGGCTGGGTGGCAGCCTGTTTGCGGTGTTCCTGTTTTCCAGCGGGATCGTGCGCCGCATCCAGCGGCTTGAACGCGATGCGGTGCTGCTGGCGCAGGGCGATGTGCTGACCGGGCGCGAGGATGGCCGCGACGAGATCGGGCTGCTGGCCGAACG
Organism: Porphyrobacter sp. TH134; assembly: GCF_002855495.1. Taxonomy (GTDB): domain Bacteria; phylum Pseudomonadota; class Alphaproteobacteria; order Sphingomonadales; family Sphingomonadaceae; genus Erythrobacter. The sequence continues at coordinate 5,861 of NZ_PKRO01000025.1, read as the reverse complement.
CATGGGCGAGGCCAGCCGTCTGCTGCGCGCCCGCGAACAGGCGCTGCGCGACGGCGAAGAGCGTTTCCGCCTCGTGATCGAAGGCGTGCGCGACTACGGCATCTTCGCGCTCGATACACAGGGCCATGTGATCAGCTGGAACACCGGAGCGCAGCGCATCAAGGGCTGGCACAGCAGCGAGATTATGGGCTGTCATTTCTCGGTCTTCTACCCCGGCAAGGACGCAAGAAGCCGCTCGATGCGCAACCTCGCCGATGCCATGCGCGAAGGCCGGGTCGAGGACGAAGGTTGGCGGGTGCGCAAGTATGGCACCCGGTTCTGGGCCAATGTCGTGATCACCGCGCTGTATGACGAAACCGGCGCACTGCGCGGCTTTTCCAAGGTCACCCGCGACATCACGGAGCGCCGCCGCGCGCAGGAAGCCTTGGAGATTGCCCGGCAGGAAGCCGAGACGGCAAGCGCTGCCAAAAGCCTGTTCCTGTCACGCATGAGCCATGAATTGCGAACGCCGCTCAATGCGATCCTCGGCTTTGCCCAGCTGCTCGAACTCGATCGCACGGCCAATAGCCCGCAGGACAGGGGCAGCATCGATCATATCCTGCGCGCCGGACGCCATCTGCTGGCGCTGATCGACGAAGTGCTCGATATTGCCCGCATCGAAGCGGGTAAACTGGGGCTGGAAATTGCCCCGGTGGTGCTGTCTGCGGTGATGGCAGAAGCGGCCGGCTTGGTGCGGCCTCAGGCCGAGGCCCGCGGCGTGACGATGATCTGCGAGGCGGGCGGGGTGCCGCCGATTGCCGCCGATCCGCGCCGCCTGTTGCAGGTGCTGCTCAACCTGCTCAGCAATGCGATCAAATATAACCGCGATGGTGGAACCGTGGTTCTGCGCGCGCAAAGAGTGGGCGGCATCGTGCGGATCGACGTCATCGATAGCGGCATCGGGATTGATCCCGAGCAGGCGGGGCAGCTGTTTCAGCCTTTCACCCGGCTGGCGGCGGGGGCGGCAGGTTCTGAAGGCACCGGCCTTGGCCTGTCCTTGTCGCGCGCCTTGGTCGAGGCGATGGCTGGCGCTATCGGCTATGCCCCGCGTGACGATGGGCGCCAAGGGGCGTGCTTCTGGATCGAATTGCCGGTTTCTAAAACGCCGCTGCCGGCCGAGTTTGCCCAAGGCGACCCGGCCTCGAGTGCGATTGTGCAGCCGCGCGCGGTCACGATCCTGTTGATCGAAGACAACCTTGCCAATGCCCAGCTGATCGAAGCGGTGATTGCCCGTCACCTGCCCGATGCGCGGGTCCTGAACGCCATGCAGGCGCGCATTGGCCTTGACCTCGCCTTGCAGCACCGCCCCGATCTGGTGCTGCTGGACCTGCATCTGCCGGACCGCGATGGGGACTGGGTGCTGGAAGAACTGCGGCGCACCATCCCGGCCCTGCCGGTCATTCTGCTGACCGCCGACGCGCTTGCCGCACAGGCCGATTGGGCCGCCCGCGGCGCGCGCGCCGTCCTGACCAAGCCGATTGATGTGCCTGCTCTTGCTGGGCAGTTGGAACGCGCGCTGACAGAAGGCGTTGCGGACGAGTGACACGTGCTGCCGATGATGCCCGGATTCTGGTGATCGATGATGAGCCAGCCAACCTTGCCCTGGTTGCGGCGGTGCTGGCGCGGGAAGGCTACGCCAGCGTCGAAACCGTGCCCGATCCGCGCCATGCCATTGACCGCTATCTGGCGTTCCGTCCTGATCTGGTCTTGCTCGACCTGATGATGCCGGGGATTGACGGCTATGCCTTGCTTGACCGGCTCAGACGGCTCGCCGTGGCGGATGATCCGGTGCCGATCATGGTGCTGACGGCCGACACCTCGATCGAGGCGCGTCGACGCGCGCTGGCGCTGGGCGCGCGGGACATCGTCACCAAACCGTTCGACGTGTTCGAACTCGGCTTGCGGATCGCCAATCTGGTGGAGTTACGGTTGCTGCTGGAACGGCTTTACTTGGCGGGCAAGGGTACGGGCGGGCGCGGCGATGACAGCGGCGCTTGTTGATCACAACGCCGCTGTTCCGACCGCTTTTTGCGCTTCGATCACCCTGACCTGCGACCTTATCAATATCGCAGAGTCACGCCCGCCTGAATGGTGAACGGCTGGCCCGGCAGAATGCCCCGCGCGCGGTCAACGACATAGAGCCGGTCGAACAGGTTGCGCACCGTGGTGAACACCTCCCAATTGCCCTGCGGGGGACCATAGGAGACCGCCGCGTTGACCTGCGTCCACCCTTCGATCAGCCCGCGCTGGCCATCGGGCGTGACCGGGATCAGGTTGACATCATCGGCGAAGATCGAAGACTGGCTGACCACTTCCAGCTGACCGGTGAAGCCCTTGTGTTCGACCCCGACTGCGCCCGACACCAGCCATTCCGGCGAATAGGGCAGGCGGTTGCCTTCGACATTGCGGGCCACCCCGCAGGCCGCCGGGCCGGAGCCTGTGGCGACCGGGGTGCCGGAAACCGCGCCGTCAAAGCAGGGTGCGGTGGCAATGCGCGTGCTGCTGAACTTGGCGTCGGCAACCCAAGTTACCGCCAGCCGCGCAAACACATCGGTCTCGCTTTCGGTCCAGCCCGCATCGCGGGACGAGGCATTGAGCGAAAACTCGCCGCCGCGGTGCATGGTCTCGCCAGCAGACGTCAGCTGCGTCCCGATCCCGCCCGCCACGGATTGCGCAATGATCTGGTTTTCGAAGTCCATCACGAAGAACGTCGCATCCGCGTTGATGCCGCGCACGATGTCTCCGCGAATGCCGATTTCGTAGTTCCAGCTCAGCTCCGGATCGAGATCGACCGAGCCGCCCGCTGCGGTGATGATGTCCTCCACGCGCGGCGGGGCAAAGCCGCGGTGCACGCCGCCGTACAACGTGATGCTGTCGGTCAGCGCCCACGTCGCGCCGATGCCGGGCAGCACCTCGTTCAGGCTCTGGCTGCCGCTGGTGGCCTCCGTCAGCGTGCCCGAGGGCCGACCATTAACGAGCACATCGATCGGCAGGTTGCGGCGGGTCAGGTCGATGAACTCTGCCCGCACGCCGGGGGTGATGGAAAGATCGCCGAAAACTAAGTTCGACTGGATGAAGGCAGCAAAGGCAGTCGTATCGCGCTCGTTGTTTTCGCGCACGCCTGCGTTCACGCCGGTGCCGGGGCGGCGGGCGTTGGGCGTGTCGCCATTAAGCTGCTGACGGCTCTGGCGTTCTTCATGATAGCGGACGCCGATTTCGGTCGCGCCGTCCAAGCCCAGCAAGCCGTGATCCACGCTCAGCCGCGTTTCGACGCCGTAAGTATCGTAATCGCGCAGCCGGCCTTCATTGCCGCAGGTGGTGAGCAGGTTGGCCAGCCCGCCGCAGGTGGGATCGCTCGCATCATTGGGGCGCTGTCCGCTGTTGGAAGACTGCCGCCACCAGTCCCGCGTGAAGTAATGGTAGTAGCCGGTGGTCAGCAGGCGCAGGTTCTCATCCAGATCCCAGCGATGGGCGATTGTCGCGTTCAACCGCTCGGTCTGGAAATCATCATTGACGAACACATTGCCGCGCGGATCGGCGGCAAATTCGTCACGGCGCAGGCCCGAATAGCCGACCTGGCTGTCCTCGCGGAAGCGCGACAACTTCACGGTCAGGCCGTGATCGGGGCCAAGCTCCCATGCGCCCTTGATGAAGATATCGGTAAAGCGCAGCGCCTGATTGTCGCGGTTGCCATCGGTCTGGTTGTGGTTGACGTGCACCAGCACACCCCCGCCCAGCAGCTTGCCGCCAACCTGTCCGTCGAGCATCAGCATATCCCGATTGCCTGCTGCGACCGTGCCGCTTGCGACAAACTCCTCAGGCACTTCCGGGGTAATGTAATTCACCACGCCGCCGATGGTCTGGGGACCAAAGCGGATCTGGCCCGCGCCCTTGAGCACCTCGACCGCGCTGAAGCGCTGGATCGGCGGGTGATAATAGGCCGCGTTGTCGCCGTAAGGCGCAAAGCCGAGCGGGATGCCATCCTCCAGCAGCAACACCTTGGTCGAACGGATCGGGTTGAGGCCGCGGATGCCGATATTGGGGCGCATCCCGGCGCCTTCCTCGTCGCGCACGAACACGCCCGCCACCTGGCGCAGCGCATCATTGACATTCAGTACGCGGGTCCGGCGCAGGTCATCATTGGTCACAGTGGCAAAAGACCCGGCGATCTCGTCAGCTTCGTCCGGGTTGCCGACGACCACGATTTCCGTCGCAGGCTTGGCCGCGCTGGCAGATGCGGCGGCAGGTGCGGCAAAGTCAGCGGCCAAAGCCTTGGCGTCAGCCGTTTCAGCGACCGCTGGAACAGCAATCACAGAACAGCTGAGCAGGAGCCCAACGCGCAAACTCGGTAGCATTTGAGAGAACCTTTCGCAGTGCAATTGCGATCCCGCTACTGCGAGTTAGTCGCATAAGCAAGGGCAATTCTGCGCCCCGGAAATAAAGGGCTCAGACGCCGGAATTGTGGGTCCATCGGGGAGAGAAGCTGGCCGCGCACACCCAATGGCGCGGCGTCCTCGGGGGTGTCGCAAACGCGCCCTTGGCCGAACAGGCAGTAGCGCAGGATATCGCAGCGGGTCGCGCGCTCGATGCCGCTAAGGAACAAGCTGCACGTGACCGCAATTGGCAACCTTGATGGCACAAAGAAGGGGGCTGGCATTGCTGCCGGCCCCTCACCCCATGGGGATACGCATTTAATTCACGATAGCACGCTATTGTTCTGGCCAATCGGCCATCGGTACCCGTTTGCTATTCTCCATCATCGAACAACAACTGGTCCATATGTCCTGAAAACCCGTCAGTGCCGGTACAATTCAAGTCCGGGCGGCGCTGCCGGAAGCGGCAATCCTTCAATTACCGCTTCGGCAATTTTGACTGAACCTGCCAGCAATCTGTCTGAAAACGGCTTGGGCAAACAACCTAGTGCAAGATCGGGCCTTGGCCCATCTGGTGGGTTGCCCGTAAGAAAGATGCAAATGACTCCATTCTTCTGAAGTTCAGCCGCTGCGTCGAGGCCTGAGCTACCATTCGCCAGCTGGATATCGACAAACGCGAGTTGTGGCTGGGCACGTTCCGCTTCATTTACGGCCGAGACTACATCATCCGCGATGCCTACAACATCATGTCCCTGCTTTTTTAACAAGGCCTTCAGTGTCATAGCGACCATGAATTCGTCTTCGACGACCAATATCTTCATTAATTCGCGCCTTTTACGTTAGATGACTGAGGCTTGGTCGGTATCGTCAAGACGACCTTTGTCCCGGTGCTAGCACTTTGGGTCACGATTTCACCACGCATCTGATGAACGAGACCTTCAACAATTTCGCTCCCTTGACCAGACTTTTCCTCAGCCGCCGCAGGACATATGCCAGCGCCATTATCGCTGATGACCAGCGTGATCTGTTCGCTGGATCGAACAGCGGAAATGGACAACCTTGGCTCTTTTGAACTCAGGCCGTATTTGAGTGAGTTTGTAACGATCTCGTTGAGAACCAGTACGAGTGGGCTCACTTGACTTATCTTAATCATCAAGTCGCCCAAGAAACTAAATTCTAAATCTACATCACTTCGTCCTGCAGAGATGACCAAATCGGTAACAATCTCTTCGATAGCGATCTTCATATCAACACGGTTGTGGGTTCCGCTTTGATAGAGAAGCTGATGGACACGTGCAATCAAGGCCACCTTGCTGCGAGCAGACATAATGGCTGAATGGGCTTCTCCGTCGTCTAGGCTCAGGCCCCATTAAATTGCTTGCGCGAGACGTGATCGGTTGATTCAATGGCGGCGCTGAGGAGGCGCTGCCGTTGACTGAAGTCTGGATG
>NZ_PKRO01000024.1 GCF_002855495.1 Porphyrobacter sp. TH134 | reverse complement strand
CCGCTCGGGCTACGCCCTCCCAGCGCTCGCCAAGGCGCGGATCAAGTGGCCTGATTTTGCGCCGCCCAATGGCCGACTTTTACTCCGCCGTTGACAGCTGTTCTTTCCAGCACTTCGACGAGATGGCTGAAAGGCAGGTTTTACGCTCGGGTCTTGGTCGACTGGACGACCGAGATTGGGGCGCAAGAGCCAGCCGTGATGGCGACCGGAATGGCCGTTACGGCAACAGCCGACGTTCGCATCAACTACGCAGAGTGTCTTGAGCTGGTCGGCCCCTTCCATTCCAGCGGTCTGGCCGGTATCGTCAGTGGACGCGCTCGACAGCGAGCACTATCCCTCGCCACCATGTTCCACCTCCATTGCACTAAGAAGCTCCTTGATCGGATCAACCCCGAGATCTCTGTACCCGGGCAAAGCGACACCGTGCTGGGCAACTGGTACGCCACCGTCCTATTCTGGAAGCCGCAAGTCGCGTTACTGGTTTCGGAGCGCACGCTGCTTCCCGTCCTGATCCCGCTCGCCCCAGCGGACACCCTGGCTCGAAGATTTCCCGCACAATTGGCGCTGGTTCTGCAGGAGCACGGCGTTCCATCAGAGTTCATCGCTCAGGAAGTCTGGCGGATGGGCCAGGCCCAGTACGCAAAGACTGCGAACCGAAGCGTGGTGGGAATCCTCAATGAGTTTGTTCGACAGACCGAGTTCTGGCTGGCCGCCTATGCCTATGAAAAGGGCGATGATGACGACCTCTTGGCGATTTCGGTCAAGCTAGCAGAGACGCCATGTAGCCCGCTGTACAAGGGCCCGGTCTCGCCGGACAAAGCCCTTCATGAACTCGTGAAAGCTGGTACGAAGGCATGAGCCTTCTAGCCGTCACCTACGACCGGAGATCCTGCAGCACTCGGCTGGAAGCCCAGCCTAGGCGGTCAGACAGGATCGATGGGCAAGTCGACGACACGGAAAACAGCCCCGGATCCGGCATCGCGGACAAGGTCAACGCGCGCGCCATCCCAGTGGTAGTCGAGGTGTCGCCCCTGCAGGGGATTTGACGCGCAGTCCGGGTAGAAGAGCGCAACGCATTCCCCACCTGGATGCCGGACGCTCGGGTAGGCAATCCCGTTCGATCCCGCGCCCCTTAGGTGCCGTGCGAATGCTCGAGATGCGGCATAGCTGTCGGGATCGAGCTCCGGAGCCGGCTCCCCCGCGAGAGTTCGGAGATCATGCAGATCTGCATCGACTGACATGACGATTTCCCGGAACTGCGAGGTCCATCCCGGCGCTTCCCGGGTTCGCGCCATGAAACGGGTATGATGGTGGATTGTCTCGAACAGTGCTGTTTCGAACCGATCCCCGACGTAGAGAACGCCGTAGCTGCCATCGGTAAAGCGGCTTGGCCTGTCGGTGCTGACGTGGGTGAATGGCGCCATCAGGTAGGATGCGCCGCTGCCGCCGACGCGCCGGGCGACCGGGACCAGGTCGAGATTGCCAATCGTCGCCATGATGCGAGGATTGGTCTTCTGCTCTGCCGAAATCAGCAGCGGCCAGTCAGCTGGATCAGCGATATCTTCGAACAGGTCGATTGGCGGAAAGGCACTGCGGATGATCCGAACAGCGCCCTTCCACTCAACTCGGGAAACGGGGATATCCGCCGCTTCGCTCACCAGCCACCGCGCTCGGCGTCGAGGTAGCGACGCACCCGCATAATGTCGGTTAGCTCGCCTCCCAGCATCACGTCGAGCGCACTGGCTCCGCCGAACGCATCGTTGGCAGCTCTGATCCAAGAATACCCGCGGGTGGCCTCCGAGAAGATGATCCGAAGCGCCTTGTGAATGCCCATGAGGTTGGACAGACGCGCACGACCGTCACGCGAAACGCGTCCCGGCCCTTCCGCCTTCCAGCGGCGATAGGAGCGAACCGGCATGTCGAGCAGGGTTGCAGCCTGCTCGTCGGTCAGATCCCACTTGCTGAACAGATTGAGGACTGCCCGGAACATGGCAGCCGCCTCGTCCTGGGTAATCGGATCGGGACGGAAGGCGGTAACGGCAGTATCAACGGGTTGCAGGGCCAGCATGGCATTCCTCCATATGGCAGTATATGCGCGCAATAATGCCATTTGGCAAGTATCTATACCAATGATGCCAATTTGGCGATCACGCTCGCTGCGCCCTCGATCGGCACGAAAAGCCGGGTTTGGTAGCGGATGATCTCGGTAAAGCAGCCTTGCGCTTTGTACCAGTCGAGCCGAGCAGCACTCCATCCCGTGAGTTCAAGTCGCTGTGAGCCATTGACCAGGCTGCGTTTCACCATGAGCGTCTCGCGGCCCGCGAATTCCATGGCTCTGCCCGTAGCGAGGACGGACTGGATAACATCATCAGCAGAGAGCGTTTGATCGCGTTCCAGACCGAGCGCTCGGCACAGTTCGGTCACGCAGTGGACGGGAACCTCCCGGCCGAGGAGCGAGCGGCCATCCGCCGCCGAGATGCGACTGACCCTCACGAAATCCGATGGCAGCTTGTCCCAGACCGGAAGCAGGAGGCCCGTCGCAAGATACAGACGCTCGCGCTTGTGGCTGGTCCGCGCTTCCTCGACCTCGGCCGCCCAGACTTCGCGGAAAGCGTCAACGGCAATGTCCTCCCAGCTGCTCTCAGCCAGCTGATCCTCGGTTATGTGGCTGCGCGTCAAGGGCCGCAGCAATTCGAAGCGGGCAATCCGCGTTCCGTCATCGGCAAGAATACCGCGTGCTGGCACAAGCAGCGCGACCCGACCCGAGCGGGCGTTCCGAACGGGCCGCTGCCGCAGCCCCGTGAGGCCGTGGATCTCCTCGAGCCGCTTCAGCGTGAGCGGCTTCAGCGCTCTGGCGATTTCCAGTTCGAGCAGATGGGTGGTCGCGCCCGAGGCCGGATCGGTGCGCAGCAGCGTGTCCGACAAGACCGCGAAGTCCTCGACCGCAATGGTCTCAAGGCCGAGGTCGAGCGTGCCAGCCCGCCGGGCGGCATCGATGCGCGCCTCAACCAGCCCAATGAACTCGTCGAAGATCGCGTTCTGCAGGGCGATAGGCAGCGCGAGGATACGATTGAGCCACCGCTGGATGGAGGGCAGGTCATCGACCATTGACCCATCGGGCGCTTCGATCCTGAGGCCCGTCAGGTCCTGAAAGCGTTCGAGGTTGACCGCCTCAAGCTTGCCGCTGAACAACAGGCCGAACCACCGATGGAGCGCTTCTTTGGCGTAGATGCTCTCCAAATTGTCGGCCGGATCGAACAGGTTCTGCCCGCCGGTCTGGCGCTGTCCGCGCGTCAGAGCGCCAAGACTGTCGAGCCGCCGCGCGATGGTCGAGATGAACCGGCGTTCGCCGCGCACATCGGTGGTCACCGGTCTGAACAGCGGCGCAGAGGCCTGATTGGTGCGATTGGTCCGGCCAAGCCCCTGGATTGCGGCATCAGCCCGCCAGCCCGGCTCGAGCAGGAAATGAACGCGGCGGGCCTGGTTCTTGGATGCGAGATCGGCATGGTAGCTGCGCCCCGTTCCTCCGGCATCGGAGAACACGAGGATGCGCTTGGAGCCGTCCATGAATGCCTGGGTTTCAGCGACGTTGGCGCGTGGCGAACGGGATTGCAGCTTCTGGCGACCATCCCGGCCGTCGATAAGCCGTCGCGTACGGCCAGTCACCTCTGCAACCTGGTCAACGCCGAAGCGCTCAATGATAGCATCGAGCGCGGTAGCAATCGGCGGCAAGGCGCAGAGCTGTTCGATCATCCGGTCGCGCGCGGCGAGTGCCGATCGGCACAGTACTGGCGCGCCGAGCTCGTCGCTCATCGGCTCGGAGCGAGGATTGCCGTTTTCGTCGGTGAACACCGCCATCAGCCGGACAGGAAAGCTCTTGGTGAGATAGTCAATCACATATTCCCGCGGGGACAGGTCGATCTCCAGCGCTTCGCGCTCCTCGTCAGACAGGTCGGCAAGCCGGCGGTTGAGCATGGCTTCTGCCGTCGAGACCAGCTGGACGACCACAGCGTAACCATCGGAAATAGCCGTATCGATCGCAGGCAGCAGGCTGGGGAGCTTCATCGACAGAAGGAGCTGCGCGAAGAAGCGCTGCTTGGTTCCCTCGAAGATCGAAAGCGCTGCAGACTTGGCACCGGAGTTGAGCGTCCCGCCGGTTTCGCTGTCGACGATCCGCGTGGCTTCCAGCGCTTCGCGCAGGTTGGCGTGAATGATCGCCCAGGCTTCGGCATAGGCATCATAGACTGCGATCTGATCCTTGGTCAGGCAATGCTCGAGGATCTCATATTCGACACCGGCGAACGAAAGCGCACGCGCGGTGTAGAGGCCGAGCGATTTGAGATCCCGAGCCACCAGCTCCATGGCTGCGATGCCGCCGTCACGAATGTCGGCAACGAAGGCATCGCGATTGGCGAAGGCGGTCTCCGGACCCCAGAGCCCTAGGCGCGTCGCATAGGCCAGATTGTTGATGTCGGACGCACCGGTTGCCGAGGCATAGAGCACGCGCGCCCGGGGCAGGAGGTTCTGCAGGCGGACGCCAGCGACACCCTGTTCCGACCCCTTGACCTTGCCCCGCGACCCTTCGCCACCAGCAGCGTTAGCCATGGCGTGCGCTTCGTCGAACACGATCACGCCGTCGAAATCCTCACCAGCCCAGGCGATGATCTGGTCGAGCCGGGTTGCGTCGCTCCGACCCGAACGCAGCGTCGGATAGGTCACGAAAAGGATCCCGTCGCGCATCGCGATGGGGGTGCCGAGTTTCCAGGACGCCTGCGGCTGGATGTCGATTGGGAGACCGCCAAGGGCGGCCCAGTCGCGTCGGGCATCTTCGAGCAACGCCTCGTTCTTCGAAATCCAGATATGGCGGCGCTCACCACGCACCCATCGATCAAGGATGACGCTCGCAACCTGTCGGCCTTTCCCGGCACCCGTTCCGTCCCCGAGGAAATAGCCCAGCCGGTAGGTGTGGCCTTCTGCCGAGGCCTTGAGCGAACAGCCCTTGTCCTCGGGTTCGAACCGGCCGGGAAGGTCGCGCGCATGGGCACTTGCAGCATAGATCAGGGTCTCCGCCTGAGCAGCCGACAGCAGTCCCTTGGCAATCAGCCCGTCGGGAAGCTGCGGCACTGCGTCAGGCATCGGAGCAGCGATCGACCCCATGGCGACGGACTCTACAAGTGGCGTCGGATGCCCGGCCGCGCCATCGATTATGATCCTGCTCGGGCGATAGGGCAGATAGTGGCCGACCTGAGGGGCGACCGGCGCAGAGGTTTCGAGCGACTGGTAGGTGAGCGACCCGATGGCGGAGGCTGAAGGTGTGATCCTGGCTGGTGTAGGCAGCGGCCTGCGCGGCGCGGCCACCAGGCGGAACGGCGCACGAAGCGGGAGGCGCGATTGCTCGGGAACAGCCTCCAGGCTGGCGCGAGGCGGGAAAGCATCGACAAGATCGGTCAGCTGACGAAAGTCGTTTGTGCGGATCGCGACAGGCTCGTCGGAGCTTTCCACCTTATCGAGTACCAGCAGCCGCGTGGTGATCCCGGTGCCATTCTTGATGAAGGCACGTTCGACCGCGGCATTGAGCCGCAACGATACTGGCCCATTCACGCCGGCTAGAAACCTCCCGCAGTCGAACCATTCGGGCATGATCGCGACAAGTCGACCACCAGGGGCAAGCCGGTTCCACGCGGAGCGCAGATGCCTTGCCCCTGTGCGACCATCGTGGCCCCGCTCGATTCCTTGAGAATAGGGCGGGTTCATCAGCACGACGTTCGGGATGACGGCTACATCGAGCAGCTCATCGATCAATTCGGCGTCGTGTCCGGTCACACGGGCAGCCGAGAACTGGGCACTCAGGCAATCGCGACGCAGCGGCGAAATCTCGTTGAGGGCAAGGCGTGTGCCGGCTTTGGCAGCCCAGACCGCAAGCATCCCCGTCCCGGCCGACGGTTCCAGCACGAGCTCGCCGGTTGCCAGCGCGCAGGCGCGGGCAGCTAGCCAGGCAAAGTGCGGCGGCGTTGCGAACTGCTGCCATTCGATCTGCTCGTCGCTACGGTTGGTCTGGGTCGGAAGTCGTGCATCGAGGGAGCAGAAGAACTGTTCCGCCTCGTCGATCGGGGTTGAGAGCTGGATTTGATCGAACGCTTGCAGGTATTGAACCTGTGCGAGCTCAAGTGCTGCGTGAGCGTCACGAACGGACCAACGCCCGAGAGCATCGCTGCCCCCGAAGTGATCAGTCATGATACGCGTTACGTCGCTGCGTGACAGCGCGCGGCCTGCAGCAAGCTCAGAAGCCATGGCTTGAGCCGCCATCACAACGACGGGCGGTGATGGTTCATCGAATGCAAAGGCGAGGGAAGAATTTGACATGGGAACCTCCTGACGAGGTCCTGCGGCGGGCAGGCCTCAATCAGTCGAAGGCCCCCTCCCCTCTGCCCGATGGATCAGGTTTTCGGGCAAGCCGGGACTTAAGCTCATCGTTCCAGTCAAAACCGGGTGAGGCTGGCGCTCGTGAATGGATGACACGATTGGGCGCAGCGTAGGCCTTCAGCGCTCGCTGCTCCGCAAGAGCGCCCCCGGCGTCATTGTCGATAAACAAGTAGAGCTCGCGCACGCTCTCCGGGATCGCAACAAGACCGAACCGCTCGTTCCCAAGCGTTGCCCAGCAAGGGATCCCAAACAGCTGCATTGCGGAAAGTGCGCTCTCGATACCTTCGGCGAGCCCCAGACGCCCCTGCACTGGAGTCGCAATCCTGACAGCACCACAGCCAAGGCTGCCCAGCGCGCGCTTGGGCCGCTCGAAACCGGCCAGCTTGCCGTTCGGCAGGTCGAGAAATGTCCTGTGTATTGCGATAATGCCAATGTCAGTCGTGACCGCCGCCAACATCGCAGGGAGAAATTTGACCGCCCCGCGCGGCCCAAGCGGCGTACGTTCCAGGTAACGGACTTGGTCTGATGCGTGCTGGAGACCGCGCTGCACGAGGTATACTTCGGCAGGGCTGCCGGAGATCGCCGTCGCAGAGTGCCACAAACGTCGTGCATTGGAATTGAAGTCTCTTTTTTCCTGTGGATCAGCGGCCACCGCGCCAGAGCCATCGAAAAGGTCACGGCTGCGAACACCCTGACGGTCCAGTGCCACGATGACATCCTCGTTCGAGCATCCCGCGAAGCAATGAAACAGGATCGCCTTTCGGCCCAGCGTCACGCTCAACGAAGGAGTTCGGTCGTCATGCGCTGGGCAGCAACACATGCCTTTGCCATGACGCCATGTTCCGTTGAGGCGTTCGACAATTGTGCGGGCGCGGCGTTCGAGTTGATGAGCATTCTTTAGCTGGGGCATCGACCTACTCCGATAGAGGTGCCTTCCCCGTGCAGCCTCCGCTCTGCACCAGCGCCAAACCATTTTCCTACGCACTATGTTCTTTATATGTTCTCACTCGATTCGGCTATAGAAAGATCGAGAGATGATAAAAAGAGCTCTACTGTTGAGTGGCATTGCCATCGCATCAGTCATGCCTGCCAATGCTCAGGAATTGCCGATGCCAGTATTAGTTGACGTCCCCGCCAGCTATTCCGACGGCATCAGGATTGCCAAAGAATCAAACGGTTTCCAGCTGGTCGAGCATGGGCTCTGGCAATCCGTGCAGGTCGCCCAAGCACCGAGCGTGACCGTGGCAGACAATGGCCGGGTCAACCTGCCATCTGAATACGAGCGCAAGGAGAAGTCTGGCCCATCCGGCTTCCGACGGGCGAGCTACCTGCCCCACATATATGCGGCAGAAGCCAAGTATTCTTTACCCACTGGCCTGCTCGACGCACTCGTTTGGACCGAGTCCCGCTACAATCCGCTCGCAGTCAGCCCAGCAGGCGCGGTTGGCCTTGGTCAGCTGATGCCAGCAACGGCAAAAGAACTCGGTGTCTCCAATCGATTTGACCCCATGGCCAATATCTTCGGCGCGGCGCGGTATCTGAGGCAGATGCTCGACAGGTTCGGAGTGGTTCACCTCGCTTTGGCGGCCTATAATGCCGGTCCAGGTGCAGTCGAACGCGCGGGCGGTATACCTCGGAATGGCGAGACGCCCAGATATGTCCGCGATGTGCTTCGCCATTGGCGTTCTTAGCGATCGCTCCGAATTGCAGAGCGCACTTCACGATGAAAGTTCGCCTTTCATCCCAGTTGTCGCGCGGCAGCTAAGGTAAGCAGTTCTCACCCGGCCTTACGTGCCCATGCTTGCCGGACGGTTGTGACTGAGGGAATTGGAGCATCGAAAAGTAAATTCGATGCTCGTAAGCATCCCCGTGACAGGCAAATCTGAACTATGGCCCTTTCAGCCATTTTCCGGGCTAGCTGTACCCACCCTCACTCCGGCGGCGCAGTCTTGCCTGCATCAGCTGCCACGCCATTGCAGTAGCGCCCCCACGCTTCCATCAACTTCACCCGCATGCCCGGCTGGTCGGGCGTGCCGAGATAGGTTGTGCGGCGATAGGCGGCCTGCACTGCGTCGGGCGTCTTGTGCGCCAGTGCTGCCTCGACCACGGCATCGGGGAAGCCTTCGTTTGCGGCCCAATCGGTGAACGTGGAGCGGAAGCCATGGACATGGTAGGGTTCGCACATGTCGCGCATGACCTTGAGCAGCGTCATGTTCGACATCGCCTTGCCAGTCATGCCGGGGAAGACCACCTCGGCTCCTTCAAGGCGCATCGCATCCGCCTTCGCGAGTACCGCCAGAGCCGCGTCCGAGAGCGGCACGATTTGCGCCCTGTTGCGTTTCATATGTTCAGCTGGGATCGTCCAGAGGCGTTGCTCAAGATCGAATTCATCCCATGTCGCAAGCCGCACCTCTTGCGAGCGAACGCCCGTCAGAATGAGAAGATCGAGCGCCAGACGCGTGTAGGTCGGCTTGCGCCGCAAGGCGATCATGAAACCGGGTATCGCGACATAGGGCATGGCCTTGCGGTTGTCCGCCTGCTTCACCTGTCGCGGAAGGCCCCTGCCCGCTTTCAGGCTGCCATTGCCCGATGGGGCCTCGCGCGATCGCCAGCCCTTGGCATGGGAATAATCGAGCACGGTGCAGATCCGGTTGCGCACCTGGCGGGCGGTTTCGGGGATTTCCTGCCAGATCGGGGTCAACACGGTGATGATATCGGCGCTGGTGATGCTGCCAGTCGGCTTGTCTCCCAGTTTCGGGAACGCGTAGTTTTCCAGAGTGGCGAGCCACTGGCGCGCATAGACCGTGCTTTTCCAGCCCGCCTCATTCTCGGAGTGATACTGGAGCGCAGCCTGGCGGAAGGTGACCTTCGCGGCGGCATCGTCCTTCTTCTCGGCCAGAACATCGCGCTGATCGACCTTGATAGCTCGGCGCAGTTCGGCGGCTTTGTGACGTGCATCCGCCAGTGTCAGGAGCTTGGCGCTGCCGATTCCGATGTCCCGTCGCTTGCCATCCTGCTGGACTCGGAGATTCCAGTAGGCGCCGCCGCGCTTGTCGACCTTGAGAAACAGCCCTTCCCCGTCCTGATAGGTGCCGGGATTCGCCAAGGCTGCCTTGACCGCAACTGCTGTGAGTTTGCCCATAATCTACCCCCACATTCTTTACCCCCACACCGGGGTAGTCGAAGTGTGGGGGTAACCCATTTTACCCCCACATTACCCCCACACTAGGCTCCGGCTGCATGCAAACGGGAGCGGCTTTTTGCGGATGAGTAAGGGCAAAATACCCTAGGAAATCCTGGATTTCTATGGGGTTTTGCGGAAGCCTGCGGATAAGGGGTTGGTGGACAGGGCTGGATTCGAACCAGCGTACGCTTGCACGGGCAGATTTACAGTCTGCTGCCTTTAACCACTCGGCCACCTGTCCACACAGAGGCATTCTTGAGCACAAACAGCTCTAATCTTGCACGAGTCCCGCAGGGGCCCCGTTGCCGAGAGGCGCCCCTTTGGCGAAGCACTGCTTGCCTGTCAATGCCCCTGCTGGCAGGGGGCGCACATGAGCTTTCGAGCAAGGAGCAATGATGGCCAAGGTTGAACGCAAACGCGCCCTGCGGGGCCGTGCAGGACGCATGAAAGGCGGGCGCGGATCCGGACAGGGTAGCGCGGGACAGGTCCGTCTGTGGGGCCGTCACGCCGTCGAGGCCGCGCTCAAGAATCCCGAACGCCAGCACCGCAAATTGTGGGCGACACCGGAGGGGCTTGATAGCCTTGATGGTGAATTGCCGCCGCATTTCCCGATCGAACGCGCCCAAGCTGCTGATCTGGCGCGATTGGTGGCCAAAGATGCGCCCCATCAAGGCCTCGTGCTGGAATGCGCAAGCCTTGAGGATGTGTTTCTTGATGAGGTCGCTCTTGGCGAGGCGGACCGCCCGATTGTGGTGCTCGATCAGGTGACCGATCCCCACAACGTCGGTGCGATCCTGCGCTCGGCTGCCGCCTTTGGGGCAGCGGCGATTGTCACGCAGGACCGTCACGCCCCGCTTGAAGGCGGCGTGCTCGCCAAGGCGGCATCAGGTGCGCTGGAGACTGTGCCGTGGGTGCGGGTCGTCAACCTTGCCCGCGCGCTGGAAGAACTGGCCGAGGCCGGGTATTGGCGCATTGGATTGGCAGGCGAGGCCGAGGCCGTGCTCGCGGACATCATGCCCACTGGGCCGCTTGCCATAGTGCTGGGGGCTGAGGGCGTAGGGCTGCGCCAAAATATTGCTGCTCATTGTGATGTGCTCGCCAAGCTGCCGATTACGTCGGTCATCGAAAGCCTCAACGTCTCCAATGCAGCCGCAATCGCGCTTTATGCGGCGGCGACCAGAAGCTAGGCTTAAGGCAGGGATTGCGGCCGCCTGCGGGGCGTGGTCAGGGGGGGATTAACATGTCCAAGTTTTCCATGATGCGCCTGCGGGCGGCGGCTGTGCTGGCCGCAGGCGCGCTGGCGCTGAGCGGCTGCTTTATGTCACCGGGCAAGTTCACCGCCGAATTGGCGCTAACCGGACCTGACAGCTTTACCTTCAGCTACGACGGCGAAATATTCTTCGCCGGCCTTTCAAAGCTGGCGCAGATGGGGGCCACTGGCAGCGCGGCCTTTACCGCCAACTGCTATGACGAGGAAACCTACGAGAGCCGCGATTGCACCGCCGAAGAAGAAGCGGAACAACGCGATGCGTGGAATGCCGCTGAGGCCGAACGCGCCGCACAGGCCAAAAAGCAGGCCGAACAAATGGCAGTGATGATGGGCGGCATAGACCCGTCCGATCCCAAAGCTGCCGATGAGCTTGTGAAGCTGCTGCAACGCCACAGGGGCTGGGAACGCGTGGTGCACAAAGGCGGCGGCGTATTCGACGTCAGCTACCGCGTCACCGGCACAATGGGGCATGACTTCACCTTCCCGATGATCGAAGGCTTCCCGTCGGTTAATCCCTTCGTTCAGGTCTATTTGCGGAAAGGCGGGCAGATCCGCATCAACGCACCCGGGTTTAGCGCGCAAAACGACGATGCCGGCGGCGGCTTGGGCGCGATGATGGGAATGGGCTCGCTTGCGGGATTGGCGGCAATGGGCGCAAGCGAAGCGGGCAACTCCGCCGAAGCCGAGGCGCTGAAATCCATCCCTGCGATCGACGGGACCTTCACCGTGCGCAGCAGCCCGGGACTGCGCATTTTGGCCAATAACACCGATGAAGGCCCCATCGCTGGCACAGCGGGTGAAGTGCTGACGTGGCAGATCAATGCGCGGTCCAAGCAAATCCCGACAGCGCTGATCACTGCCGGACGCTGATCGCCTGAACCGCGCCCATGAAAAACCCCGCCAGCCGCAAGGCTGACGGGGAAACTCGGGCGCTCAGGCACCAATCCAAACGGTTAATTCACCGCGTCTTTCAGCCCCTTGCCCGCTTTGAACTTGGGCTGGTTTGAGGCCTTGATCTTCATTGGTTCGCCGGTGCGCGGGTTGCGTCCGGTCGACGCCTTGCGCTTGGCCACGGAGAAAGTGCCAAAGCCTACAAGCCGCACTTCATCACCCCCCGAAAGGGCCTTCGTGATGGCATCAAATACGCCTTCGACAGCGTTTGAGGCATCATTCTTCGAAAGACCGCTGGCGTCGGCGACCGCGCTGATAAGGTCGTTCTTGTTCATCTGGGAACCCCCTCGTGTCAGGATATCGTTTGATCTGTGAATCGCGTTTGTCGAAAGCGTGCAAACTGAGACGTTTTTACAAAGACTGTCAAAGCCAAATAGCCCAGTCGAACCGACCACGCGAAAAGCCATGCGAGCCCATGCGCCTGACATGGGTGGGGCACAGGCTCGCCTCGTCGATGCAAGCTTCCGGAAAAATACGACCCTGCCGCGAATCACGGCAAGTTCGCCGCTCTTAGCGTGTCAGTGCGCGGTTGGCACCTCTCCCGATCCAACACTTGAAGCCGAACTGGAAGCGGCCGGTTGGCTGGCCAGATCATCGGCCTCGGTCCACTCGATTGCCACCAACGGCTGGGTCAGCGCGCGGGCCAGCACTTCATCGACATGGGCCACCGGGACGATGTCCAATCCTGCCTTGGCATTGGCCGGGATTTCGGCGAGATCCTTGACGTTCTCCTCGGGGATGAGGACTGTCTTGATGCCCCCGCGCAGGGCTGCGAGCAGCTTTTCCTTCAGCCCGCCAATCGCCAGAACGCGGCCCCGAAGCGTCACTTCCCCGGTCATCGCAACATCAGGCCGCACCGGAATGCCCGTGAGGGTCGACACGATCGAGGTGACCATGCCGATCCCCGCGCTCGGCCCGTCCTTGGGGACCGCGCCTTCGGGCAGGTGGATATGAATGTTCTTGCGGCCAATCAGGCTCGGCTTGATCCCGTACGCAGGCGCGCGGGCCTTGACGAAGCTGAAGGCGGCAGAGACGCTTTCGTTCATCACCTGACCCAGCTTGCCGGTGGTCTTGACCTCGCCCTTGCCGGGCGTGGTGACGCTTTCGATGGTGAGCAGCTCGCCCCCCACCGATGTCCAGGCCAGCCCGGTCACTGCGCCGACCTGCGCCTCATCCTCCGAAACGCCGTGCTTGAACTTGCGCACGCCAGAGAAGTCACCAAGATTTTCGGGCGTGATCGTGACAGCGCTCACCTTCTTTTCAAGGATCTGGCGCAGGCTCTTGCGGGCGAGCTTTGCGATCTCGCGCTCCAGCGTGCGCACACCGGCCTCGCGGGTGTAATAACGGATCAGATCGCGCAGGGCTTCTTCTTCAAGGGTGAATTCACCCTTCTTCAGCCCGTGCGCCTCGACCTGCTTTTGAACCAGGTGGCGCTGTGCGATCTCGACCTTCTCGTCCTCGGTATAACCCTCCAGCCGGATGATCTCCATCCGGTCGAGCAGCGGCTGCGGCAGGTTGAGACTGTTTGCGGTGCACACGAACATGATGTCGCTCAGATCAAGATCGAGCTCCAGATAGTGGTCCTGGAACTTGGCGTTCTGTTCGGGATCGAGCACTTCGAGCAGCGCGGATGCCGGATCACCGCGGAAATCCTGACCCAGCTTGTCGATCTCGTCGAGCAGGAACAGCGGGTTCGACGTGCCGGCCTTCTTGAGATTGGCGACGATCTTGCCCGGCATCGAGCCGATATAGGTGCGCCGGTGGCCGCGGATCTCGGCCTCGTCCCGCACGCCGCCGAGTGACTGGCGCACGAATTCGCGCCCCGTCGCCTTGGCGATGGATTTGCCGAGGCTGGTCTTGCCGACGCCCGGAGGACCGACGAGGCACAGGATCGGCCCCTTCAGCTTGTTGGTGCGCGCCTGCACCGCGAGATATTCGACGATCCGGTCCTTGACCTTCTCCAGCGCATAGTGATCGGCATCAAGCACGGCCTGCGCCTGTGCGATGTCGCGTTTCAGCTTCGACTTCTTGCCCCACGGCAGGCCGAGCAGCACGTCGAGATAGTTGCGGATCACCGTCGCCTCGGCGCTCATCGGCTGCATGCCGCGAAGCTTCTTCAACTCGCTCAGCGCCTTGGCCTTGGCTTCCTTGGAAAGCTTGGTCTTTTCAATCTTCTCGGTCAGTTCGGCGATTTCATTGCCTTCGCCATCATCGCCGCCGCCAAGCTCGCTCTGGATCGCCTTCAGCTGTTCGTTGAGGTAATATTCGCGCTGGGTCTTTTCCATCTGGCGCTTCACGCGCCCGCGGATGCGGCGTTCGACCTGCAGCACCGACAGCTCGCCTTCCATGAAGGCCATCACGAGTTCGAGCCGCTTCAGGGGATTGCCCTCGGTCAGCAGCGCCTGCTTGTCCGACACTTTGGCGCTGATGGCGGCCGCGATGGTATCAGCAAGCTGCCCGGCATCGTCGACATCAGTGAGGTCAACGCCCGCGTCCTCGCCCATCTTCTTGTTGAGCTTCACATATTCGCCAAACTGCTCGGTCACCTGCCGCATCAGTGCAGTGACTTCGCTCCCCGCAACGGTTTCCGGCGCAATCTCGTCGACCGCAGCCAGCAGATGCGTGCCGACATCTTCCAGCGCCGAGAGCCGGGCACGGGTCTTGCCCTCCACCAGCACGCGAACGGTGCCATCGGGCAACTTGAGCAGCTGGAGCACCTGCGCAATTACACCGACGTCGTAAAGGTCATCGCCTTCGGGATCGTCACAGCCAGGATCGAGCTGCGCGAGCAGGACAATGTCCTTCGATGCCTCCATCGCTGCTTCGAGCGCAGCCACCGACTTGTCGCGTCCGACAAACAGGGGGACGACCATGCCGGGGAAGACAACGATGTCGCGCAAGGGGAGAAGAGGGTAAGTCTGTGTCATTGTTTTATGTCCGCGGCGGCCATGTGGGCCTGCCTTTGAAGGCAATATGGGTAGGGGTCAGGCGGGCCGCAATGGGGATGCAAGCGTGGCTGTGGACGCAGTGCGCCTCAGCCCAGCCCGGGCAGATTGAACCCCGGCGGCAAGCCCATCGAGCCCTGCATTTCCTTCATCTGCTGTTCCGATACTCGGTCGGCCCGGTCACGGGCGTCATTGAAGGCGGCGGTCACGAGGTCTTCGAGGATCTGCTTGTCATCGGGCACCATCAGGCTGTCATCAATGGCAACACCCAGAATGCGGCCCTTGGCGCTGGCGCGGACCTTGACCAGGCCCCCGCCCGCCTGTCCTTCGACCTCGATCGAATCCAGCTTTACCTGCATCTCGTTCATCTGCTTCTGGATGGTCTCGGCGGCCTTTTGGGCTGCGGCCATCATTTCTTCCATCGACTTCATCGGGGGTTACTCCTCAATTCCAAGGGGGGCTGCCCGCGCCAGCACTGGCAGCGGCAGGGTGCGGGGCACCGATCAATTCGGCACCGGGAAAGGCTTCAAAGGCGGCTTTGACCAGCGGGTCGGCACGAATGCGTGCATCCTCCGCAGCCGCTTCGGCTTCGGCAGTTTCCCGCAGCGAAGGCAAGGCCGAGCCTGCGCCGCGCTCGATAAGCCAACGCTTGCCGGTCACTTTGAACAGTGCCTCACGGATATCGGGCGCCGGATCATCGGGAAAATTGTCGGCCTGCTGATACACCAGTTTTTCTGGTGCAATCTCGATCACCCGTACCCGGTCACGCATCATCTGGGCGACGCGCAGCTGCCCCGACGCATCGACCGCTTCCACCAGCTTTGCCCAATCATGCGCAGCCGATGAGGTGGCCGGAGCGGGTGCGACAGGGTCGCCAGCCGCGGCCGGTGCAGCAGGGGCGGCGGCAAAACCGCCTGCGGCAAGTTCCTCGATCCGCCGCACAAGCTTGGCAGGATCAGGCATTTGCGCGGCGTGGAGAATGCGCAGCAGCGCCATCTGGAGCGAGACGAGCGGATCGGGTGCGGTGCGCACCTCGTCATGGCCTTTGATCAGCAATTGCCACAAGCGGTGCAGCTCTGCCGCTCCGAGACGGGCCGCAAAATCGGCAAGCGCAGCGCGCTCTTCCTCGGCAGGCGCGTCCGGTTCGCCGCCTGAAACCTGTGCCAGCGTCACGCGGTGCGTGAGATCCATGAGCGCCCGGATCAGCGCCAGCGGCTCGACACCAAGCGCATATTGTTCGTCAACAGCAGCCAGCAACGCCTTGGCATCGCCTGACAAAAGGTGACCGAGAACGCGGCGCTGTGCGCTTTTGTCAGCCAGCCCCAGCATGTCGCGCACCCGGACGGCAGAAACCTGCCCTTCCCCGTCCAGGTCAGCGTGTGCAATCGCCTGGTCGAGGATCGAAAGGCCATCGCGCACCGACCCTTCGGCCGCAGCGGCGATGATGCCGAGTGCTTCGGCTTCGGCATCGACCCCCTCCAACCGGCAGACCTTGGCAAAATGGTCGGCCAGCATCGGCGCCGGGATACGGCGAAGGTCAAAGCGCTGGGTGCGGCTCAGCACTGTTACGGGCAGCTTGTCGACCTCGGTGGTGGCAAACAGGAACTTCACATGCGCAGGCGGTTCCTCAAGTGTCTTCAGCAAGGCATTGAAAGCATTGCGCGACAACATGTGAACTTCGTCGATGATATAAATCTTGTAGCGCGCCGAAACGGCCGCGTAGCGCACCTGCTCGATGATTTCGCGCACATCATCCACGCCGGTATTGGATGCCGCGTCCATCTCGATCACATCGATGTGGCGCCCTTCGGCAATGGCCGTGCAGGCTTCGCACACGCCGCAAGGATCGATGGTCGGGCCGCCCTTGCCGTCAGGGCCGATGCAGTTGAGCGCCTTGGCAATCAGCCGCGCGGTCGAGGTCTTGCCGACCCCGCGAACCCCGGTCATCAGAAAGGCATGAGCCAAGCGCCCCCGGGCAATCGCGTTAGCAAGCGTGCGCACCATCGCCTCCTGCCCGATCAGTTCGGAGAAGGTTTGCGGGCGATACTTGCGTGCCAGCACCCGGTAAGGCTGCGCTGCGGCAGGGGGCGTCAACACCGCATCTGGCGCAGGCATGACCGGATCTGGATGGGTCAACGAAGTGGCAGGGCGTGGCGGCGCGGGGTCACCGAACAGCGCATTCTGACCGGCCGCTTCCAGCTCCGCCGCGGTTGGGGCAGCGTCATGATCATCTGGGAGATTGGGGTCGGAATCGCTCATCACGGCAAACTAGGCGCTTGGGCGCGGTTTGTCATTTGCGATCACTGCAAAAAAGGAGCCGGGCGACCCGCCGCAATCCACCTGAGCTGCTTCCTTCCGGACCTGACTCGGTGAGCGGACGCAAACGTCCACCCGACTCCCGCGCACCATATGGCGCGGCCGATCAGAAAAATCAACTCAGCGAAAATTATCCGCGTAGGCTTGCAGCTTGAGCCGCTTGGGCGGGGTTGCGTGGATACGGGCCGCGATGCCGTACTTTTCCGCATAGGCCTTGGCCGCATCCTTCGACGGGAAAGTCAGCTGCACCTGCGACTGCGTATCCGCGCTGCCCGTCCAGCCCATCAGCGGATCGGCAAAGCGCGCTTCGGATTGCTCAAACTCCAGCACCCACTCATCGGTGTGGGCCTTGCCGGACTGCATGGCGTGTTTGGTCTTTTGGAAAATTCTAGCGCTCATAGCCCGCCCTTTAGATCACGAATCGCTGCGGTTGAAGGCGTTTTTGGTCTTCATGCTCGGCTTTTCGAGCCACGGCTGATCCGGCCAGCGGTGCTTGGGATAGCGGCCCTTCATGTCCTTGACCACATCGCGCCAACTGCCGCGCCAGAAGCCGGGCAGGTCGCGGGTCGATTGCACCGGACGCCCACCGGGGCTGGTCAGTTTGAGCAACAGCGGGGTCGCCCCGATCATCGGGTGGCTATCCAGCCCGAACACCCCCTGCACCCGCACCTCGACACTCGGCGCATCGTCGCCCGCATAGTCGATGGCATGGCGGGTCTCGGCCGGCGAGGTGAAATGGGTCGGCGCAGCGCGGTCGAGCGCCTGACGCTCATTCCAGTCGAGCAGGCCCAGCGCGCTTTCCGCAAAGCGGTGCGGCGGCAGATCGAGATCGCGCCGCCCGGCGAGCAGCGGCGCGAGCCATTCGCCCGCCCGCTCGCGCAAGGCATCGTCGCACAGCGCCTCGATCCCGGCAAAGCGGGCCCGGGCCAGGAAGCCTGCGGGCAACACTGCCCCCAGCTTTTCCAGCGCTTTTTCCACAAGGATGCCCACACACAGCGCAGGATCGGGTGCAGGTTCGGGAATGCTCGCCAACACAATCGCGCCAAGCCGTCGTTCACGCCGGGCCTCGACACGTTCTTTATCGCTATTCCAGCGGGTTATGACGCGTTCCTGTAACTCCTTGGCAAACAGTTCGGCAATGCGGTCGGGAGCGATTTCTGCGCCGGCCGTGATGCGTGCGCCCTTCGCCTGCCCTTGCGCATCGCCGATCACGATCCACTCGGCCCGTGCCAAGGGGGAGGCCGGGTCGAGTTGATAACCGCGCCCGCCTGCGCTCATCCAGTGTTCGCCCGAAGGATCGCGGCGGCGCGCGACGAAATCGGGGCGCGCCAGCGCCAGCGCTTCGGCGGCATCTGTCGCCGGGCTTGCGCCGATGATGCTCGCCAGCTTGGCCGCCTGCCCCGCCCAGCCCTGCGCAATCCGCGCCGCCGCAGCGGCCCGCGGCGCCCGGTCACCGCGCCAGCGGGCCAGGCGTTGGAGCAGGTCTTCGCCGCGCCCGCCCAGCCCGCGTTCCTGCAACAACATCACCAGCCGCGCCGCATCCGCGCCGCAGCCCGCCTGCGTGCCATGGAGCACGGCGGCGGCCTGATCGGGTGACATGGGGAGGCTGGCAATGGCCTCGCCCAGCGGCGTGATCCGCCCGGCCTCGTCAAGCGCACCCAAGGCCTCCAACGCACCGCGCGCCGCCGCGACAGAGGCTTCGGGCGGCGGGTCGAGCCACGGCAGTGCCTGCGGGTTGCCCGTCCCCCACTTTGCCAGCCGCAGCAGCAGCGGGGCAAGGTCGGCCTGCAAAATCTCGGCGGGCGTGAATTCGGGGCGGCCCGCGTGGCCCGCTTCTTCCCACAAGCGATAGGCCACCCCCGGTCCCTGCCGCGCCGCACGCCCGGCGCGCTGCGCAGCCGAGGCTTGGCTGGCCCGCCGCGTAACGAGGTGCGTGGTGCCTGCCGCGCGGTCGAATTCGGCGAGACGGGCGAGGCCGGAGTCAACCACCACGCTCACCCCGTCCAGCGTCAGCGAGGTTTCGGCAATTGCCGTAGCCAGCACGATGCGGCGTCGCCCTTCAGGATCGCGGCGAATGGCAGCGCGCTGCGCGGCAGGTTCGATCTGGCCGTGGAGCGCGTGGATCGGCACATTGCTGAGGCGCGGCTCCAGCCGTTCACGCACGCGTTCGATCTCGCGCACGCCGGGGAGAAAGGCGAGGATGTCGCCAGCCTCCTCGCGCCACGCGGTCAGCACGGCGGCGGCCATCTGATCTTCGATAGATTGCGAAGACATGCCGCCAAGCCATTTTATTTGCTGTGGAAAGCTTCGGCCCTCGCTCGCAATGATCGCCGCATCCTCGCCCAGTAGCCGGGCAAAGCGCGCACCATCAATGGTGGCCGACATCACGAGCACCCGCAAATCCTCGCGCAGCACAGCGCGGGTTTCCAGCGCCAGCGCCAGGCCGAGATCGCTATCGAGGCTGCGTTCGTGGGCCTCGTCAAACAGCAACGCTGACACGCCGGGCAACTCGGGATCGTCCACCAGCCGGTTCACAAGGATCGCTTCGGTCACGACAAGGATACGGGTGCGTCCAGAAACCTTGCTGTCGAGCCGGGTCATGTAGCCCACGGTCTCCCCCGGCTTTTCGCCGAGCATCTCGGCCATGCGTTCCGCCGCTGCGCGAGCGGCGACGCGGCGGGGGGAGGTGAGGATGATCTGGCCGGTACACCACGGCTCGCCCAGCAGGTCAGGCGCAACCGCCGTGGTCTTGCCCGCGCCCGGCGGCGCGATCAGCACGCCTGAGCCCTGCTCTGCGAGCGCGGCGTGGATTTGCGGGAGGACCGATGTAATGGGCAGGTCGGGGTTCAAAGCTAAAGACCGTTCATGCTGAGCTTGTCGAAGCATCGTCCTGGCTTCGAGCGAGGTGGCATAAAGAAGAACGGCCCTTCGACAAGCTCAGGGCGAACGGAATCAGGGCCTAATGCCCCCGCGCGACCGCGAATTGTGCGGCTTCGGCCATCGCCGCGCGGGCTTTGCCATCGGGGAAAATCGAGATCGCGTCGATCGCACGGTGCGCAAAGTGGCGGGCGCGCTCGCGGGTGTCTTCCAGCGCGTTATGCTTGCCGATCAGCGCAATGGCGTGGGCAAGGTCGGCATCGGACGAGCGGTGCCCGATGATCGCGTCCTTCCAGAACTTGCGCTCTTCCTCGTTCCCGCGAGCATAGGCGAGAATCACCGGCAGGGTCATCTTGCCTTCGCGGAAATCGTCGCCCTGATCCTTGCCCATTTCAGCGGCATCGGAATCGTAATCAATCGCATCATCGACCAGCTGGAACGCCACGCCGAGATTGCGGCCATAGGATTCCAGCGCGCGTTCCTGTTCGTCCGAACATTCGGCCACGACCGCGCTGATCTGGCTGGCGGCGGCGAACAGCGCGGCGGTTTTGGCGCCGATGATGTGGAGGTATTGTTCTTCGCTGGTGTTGATCTGGCGCTGGGCGGAAAGCTGCGACACTTCGCCCTCGGCAATCACTGCACTGGCGCGTGACAGGATCGAGAGGACGCGCAAACTTCCATCCTCGGTCATCAGTTCAAACGCGCGGCTGAACAGGAAATCGCCGACCAGCACGGTCGCCGGATTGCCGAAGATGATATTGGCCGCGGCCTTCCCGCGCCGCAGCTCGCTGCCGTCCACCACGTCGTCATGCAGCAGCGTGGCGGTGTGGATGAACTCCACTGCCGCTGCCAGCTTGTGGTGGCGCGTGCCCTTGTACCCGACCAGTTCTGCCCCCGCTAGCGTCAGCATCGGGCGCAGCCGCTTGCCGCCGCCGGAAATCAGATGCCCGGCCAGACGCGGGATCAGCGGGATCTCACTCTGCATCCGGTCGAGGATCACGGCGTTGACAGAATTCATGCCCGCTGCTGTCAGCGACAGCATGGGATCGAGTGTCGGCGCCTTGCGCGGCAGGGGAAGGATGTCGGCACTCATACTAGGCACGGCTCTAGGGCGGCCCGCGCGTGCTTGGCAAGCGCAGAATTGCTGCTAGTTTCGCGGGCCATGTCCGACAACACGCAAACATCAGCCGCGCCCGATCCGGTCCTGGCCGCCTTCCGCAAAAGCATCGACAACATCGATGCCGCGCTGATCCACATTCTGGCCGAACGGTTCCGGATCACGCAGGCGGTCGGGGAATACAAGGCCAAGGCCACCCTGCCCCCGGCCGATCCCGACCGCGAGGCCCGCCAGATCGCGCGGTTGAGAAAGCTGTCGGAAGATGCCGACCTTGATCCGGAATTTTCCGAAAAGTTCCTGCGCTTCATCATCGAGGAAGTGATCCGCCACCACGAACGCGCAGCCGCTGGCTAGGGCTGATCGCTGCCGTCTTGTGCGATTGGCGGCGGCGGTGGAGCGGGCTGTGGCGGCAGATTGCGCTGCGCCTCCCGCAAGTCAGCCTGTTGGCGAAGCAACCGTGCCTGTACGCGGGTAAGGCGCACGGTCTCCCCATTGCTGAGGATGGCGGTCCGCCCGCGCCGCCCCCGAATGACCGCGCCGTTGAGACACGTGGCATCGCGCCCGAGATCCACCTCGCATTGCGGCCCCACCCCCGTGCGGTCGATCTCCGGAGCGGCGTAAGGATTGTGGAACACGGTGCGCCCGTATTCGAGCGAATCCGCCGAAGCGCAACCGCTCAGCACGGCTGCGGCGGCAATTATCATGCTTGAGCGGACCGCGATCATGCCAGTGCTTCTCCGGCTTTGTGGTTGCGTTTCAATCGCCTGCGCGGTGTGAACCGCAACTGAACTGCCCGCGCCTTGCGCGCTGCCCTAGTCTGCGGGAACGGCAGGGGTTTCGAATTGGGCCGGCGTTTCAGCCTCAACAGGCGTTTGCGGCACGCGCGGAGCATCCCCGGTGCGGCGCGTGCGATAGTTCTCGATCAGCGCGCGCCGTTCTTCGAGCGGAAGTTGGCGCAGAGCCTCGCGCCGCTGTTCCGGCGAGAGGCCCCGCCACTGCCGCAACCGCTCGCGCCGTTCCGGAGCGTCGGCATCCTCCGGCGCGGGGCGCACAATATCCTCGCGGGTCAGCGCCTCGCCGCTTTCAACCTTGCGTTGCAGGTCTTCGCGCCGGGCGGCGATACGATCATTGGCGAGCTGATCGCGCCGGGCCTGCGCGGCGGTGATTTTGGCGCGTAGCGCGGCTTCCTCCTCGGGTGTCAGCGCAGGCAAGCCGGCGGCCTGGCGGCGTTCGATCGCGCTTGCGATGCGCTGGTCGACGCGATCGCGGCGAACGGCCCGGCGGTGCTCGCGCACGTCATCGATCCGGCGGAAAGCTTCGCTGAGTTCCTCGGGGGTATCGATCGGGCCGGCGATCTTGGCCTGCGCAAGGCGCGCCGGCTGGGAGGGCGCAGACGGGCTGGCAACGGCCTCCGCAGCAGACTTGCCCGTAAGGCTCGCCCAGACCTTTTGGGCAGAGGGCACGGGGATTGCGAAGCGTTCGAGCATCCCCGTCGCTGCTGCCGCACTGGCAAGCGCGCCGAAGCTAACGACGCCAATGGCAATCCCCCGCCCCCACCGCCAGCCGCGCGTGCCGTGTTGCCGGCGCAGATCGGGGAGCGGCGCCGGGCGTGTTTCGGCGGCCGCGAGGACGCGGTCGGCAAAACCGGCGGAAAGGCCGGGCACTGCGTATTCGCCGAGCGCGCGGGCCAAGGGGCTGCCGGGCACGATGGGCGCGCCCTGATCCTGTTCATTCACGCTCATGACGCGCCTCCTTGCGCCGTCCACGCCTGGCGCAAGGCCGCGCGGGCGCGGTGCAGCAGGCTTTCGAAGGCCTTGATGTTCAGCTCCATCGCCTCGGCCGCTTCGGCATTGGACAACTCCTCGTAATAGGTCAGCACAATTGCCGCGCGTTGCCGTTCAGGCAGCGCGGCGATTAGCGCACGGGCGGTGTCATCGCGCTCTCCCGCCTCGAGCAATCGGTCGGCGAGCGGCGCTTCGTCCGCATGGTCGGGCACGTCGCCGTCCGCCAGCCGCCGGGCGCGGCGCAGGCGGTCGATGGCAAGGTTGGTAACCACCCGTTGCAGCCACGCGCCCAGCCGCAGCGCCGCCGCAGGCTGCCTGCCAAGAGGATGGCGCGCAGCGATTTTCGGCGCCTGATCCCACAATCGCAAGCAGGCTTCCTGCACAATATCTTCGGCCTCGTGCGCATCGCCGGTCATGCGGAAGGCTGTGCGGTGGAGCACGGCGGCATGGTGGGCGATCACTTCGCGTAGCGCCTCGGGATCACGCGCCGCCAGCCGCGCTGCCAACGCCGCATCATCGCCCGGCGGCGCAACGGGCAGAGCAGAGGTCGAAGGCTGGCCACTAGCGTTCATAGGTATGCGCAATAGGCCCCGTTTGCGTTAGGGTCTGACTGGATGATTGACCTTACAACGCCGACCTTGCAAAAACCCTTCGTGCAGGTGTCAATCTGCGCGCGGCAGGCGCAGTTCGACCAGCAGCCCGCCCAAATCCTCGCTTTCCGATAGGGTCACGCTGCCGCCGTAGATTTCTGCCACATCGCGCACAATCGCAAGGCCGAGGCCAGTTCCGGGCTTGTCCGTATCCAGCCGGACCCCGCGATCGAAGATGCGGGTGCGTTCCGCTTCGGGGATACCGTTGCCGTCATCCTCGACCCAGATCAGGCACATCTTGGGATCGCGCGGCACGGCGCTATCTTCGGGGTCGATCGTCACGAACACGCTGCCACCGCCATATTTGGCCGCGTTCTCGATCAGATTGCCCAGCAATTCGTCCAGATCCTGCCGTTCCAGCGCGACAGCGGCCTTGCGGCATCCGGCAATATCCAGCCGGCCCTGAGGGTAAAGCCGTTCGACCGCGCGCCGGACGGCTTCGGCGCTCTGCATGACATTGGTGCGCGCATGGCCGACCGCGCGGCGGCCGACGGCGCGGGCGCGGGCGAGGTGGTGATCGACATGGCGCTGCATCGTGCGGGTTTCGCGCATGACCGCATCGCCCAGATCGGGCGCGCGGGCGGTGGCAGCGTTAGTCAGCACGGTCAGCGGGGTCTTCAATGCATGGGCCAGATTGCCCGCATGGCGGCGGGCTTCCTCAGCCTGGCGCTCGGAATGTTCGAGCAGACCGTTCAGTTCTTCGACCAGCGGCTGCACTTCCAGCGGCAGCGGCTCGGTAATGCGGCCCGCCCCGGTGGTGCGCAGGTTCTGGATCGCCGCGCGCACGCGCCGCAGCGGCGACAGGCCATACCGGATTTGCAGCAGCGCCATCACCAGCAGGCCAAGGCCCAGCACCGCAAAGCTCCAGATCAGGATCAGCCGCACCCGCCCGATCTGGGTATCCATCTGCTCGGTCGCGCTGGCGACGGCAAAGGTCCAGCGCGTTTCGCTGCCGGGCAGGATCACCGTGCGTTCGGCAATGCGCAGCGGTTCGCCGCTGAATTGATCCGAATTGTAGAAATGGACCTCGCTGTCGAAAGTGTCGCCTTTGGCTGCCACGCCGTGCAACTTCAGGGTGCGGTCCCACAGGCTGCGCGATGGCCAGGGTTCGTAATTGCCGCCGCTGATTTGCCAGTACAGCCCGCTACCCGGTTCAAGGAAGCGCTGATCGCCAAGGGTGCGGTAGAAATAAACCTCGCCGCTGGCGTCGATTTCCGCCGACGCAATCATGGCGGTGAGGATGTAATCGAGCTGCTCGTCGAAATTGGATTCGACCTGCGTGGTCAGCGTGCGTTCCAGCGCGATCCCGCCGCCCAGCAGCAGAACGAAAATCCACGCCGCCGCGATCAGCCCCATGCGCCGCGCAAGGCTGGCGCGAGGCTGCTCTGCGATGACCGCGCCTATCCCAGCCGACGCTTCAGGCGCAGACATAGCCGCAGAGGCATGGCTGCCGCCTGCCCCAGCGTCGGGCCCAGCCTCAGGCGCGCCTTTAGGCGCGGGGCTGGTCGGCGGGATCGTCGAGGCTGTAACCGAGGCCACGGATAGTCGTAATCACGTCTGCGCCCAGCTTCTTGCGAATGCGGGTAACGAAGACTTCGATGGTGTTGGAATCGCGGTCGAAATCCTGATCGTAGATATGCTCGATCAGCTCGGTGCGGCTGACGACCTTGCCCTTGTGGTGCATCAGGTAGCTCAGCAGCTTGTATTCCTGCGCGGTGAGCTTGACCGGCTCACCGGCCAGCGTAACGCGGCCCGACCGGGTGTCCAGCCGCACGTCGCCCGCCGTCAGTTCGGACGAGGTGTTGCCCGAAGCGCGGCGGATCAGCGCGCGCAGGCGGGCGATCAGTTCTTCGGTCTGGAATGGCTTGGCGAGATAATCATCCGCGCCCGCATCGAGCCCGGCCACTTTGTCCGACCACGAATCGCGCGCGGTCAGCACCAGCACCGGGAAGGCCCGCCCTTCACGCCGCCACATGCCCAGCACGGTCAGCCCGTCAATCTCGGGCAAGCCCAGATCGAGCACCACCGCGTCATAATCCTCGGTCGAGCCCATGAAGTGCCCGTCCTCGCCATCGGTCGAAAGATCGACGGCATAGCCCTGCCCTTCCAGCGTAGACTTGAGCTGCGCGCCAAGGGTCGGTTCGTCTTCGACGATCAGAATGCGCATGATCCACCATTTTCCTGCAAATTACCGCGCCGGGTCGTGCGCTTTCGGGCGGCCAGCGTCAAGCAAACGCCGCCGGGCCATCGGGCGGCTTTCCCCCATTGATCGCGCATGCCGGTCAACCGTCAGCGTGACCGGCCGATGATCTTGCCCGTGCGGGCATCGACATCGAGATAGGTCACACGGCCATCCTTGATGAATTTGAGCCGGTAAGCCCGCGCGGTCGAATCGTAAGCAAAGCCGAGGTATTCGGCATCCCGCATCATCGGCAGAATCCGCGCCTCGATCTCGCCCGAGCGCATGATGTTGCCCGCCTGCGCCTCGCGCCGCGCCTCACCCTGATCGCCGCGCGCCTGATCCTGCGCCGCGGCAGGCGCGCCCGCCAGCATCGCAGCACCAAGCGCGCCAAGCAAAAGAGAGGAAAGCTTTGTCATCACACGGACATGCCTAGGCCCAGTCCATTGAACAAGCCGTGAATGGCCTCACCGCGCGGACGCAGCGCTGTTGCCGACCAGTTCATAGGTGACCGTGATGTTGATCCCCGCCGATACCATGCCAGGCTGCACCGGCGCAGCATCCGCTGCCATCGCGGCGACACCGCGGGCTTTGGCCATCTCGGGCATCGGGCCACCGCCTGTCATTCCCTCGGCAATCGCCAAGACTTTGGCGCCGCTGTAGCCGAGCATCGCGGCGTAGGCCTTGGCCTGCGCATTGGCCCGTTCGACCGCACGCTTGCGGGCTGCTTCCTTGGCGGCGGTGTCGTTATCAATGCTGAAGTTCGGTCCATTGAGATCATTCGCGCCCGCTTCGACCAGCGCATCCAGCACCCGGCCCGTATCGTCGATATCCCGCAGGATCACACTGACGCGGTTCGACGCCTGATAGCCGCGAAACAGCTGGCGTTGGGTCTGCTGGTCGTAATCATAGCGCGCGTTGAGATTGATGCCGGTGGTCTGGATATCCTTCTCGGCCACACCCAGCGCCTTGATCCGCGCGATGACCTTTTGCATCTCGGCCGAGTTCTGGCGCAGCGCCTCGGTCGCGCTGGGCGCTTCGGTGGTCACACCTGCACCAATCGTGGCCAGATCGGGGGCAACCTCGACACTTTCGTAGACATTCAGTTCGACGACCGGGCCGGTCGCGGCAATGTCAATCTGCGGCGCGGCGCCGGCCGCAGCGGGCACCGTCAATGCCGAGCCAGCGATCAGGATCAGAGCAGATTTCATCATCAGTAAGCCTCCAGTTCGCCGCGCTAGTGCAACGGCCCGGCTTTCGCAGGACTGAACCAAACCGCCGCGCGGGCTTGCCGCTTGCCCGCCCAGCCCCTAGGTGGCGCATCGCATGGCACAGCCCCCGATCTTGTCGCTTGAAGGCATCGCACTCCAGCAGGGAGGGCGCTGGCTGTTTGGCGGCCCCACTCCCACCACTGGCGCAGCGCCGATTGATCTTCACGTGCTGCCCGGTGATCGGCTGGCGCTGATCGGGCGCAATGGCGCGGGCAAGACAACGCTGCTGCGGCTGGTGATGGAGCGGATCGACGCAGACCGCGGCCAGCGCCGGGTCAAGCCGGGGACGCGGATCGTGTTTCTGGAGCAAGAGCCTGATTTTGCAGGCGCTGAAACGCTCATGGACTTCGCGATTGGCGGCGATGACGCACCGGCCTTGCACGAGGTCGAGGCAATCGCCGGCCAGCTTGGCATCGATATGACCCGCCCGGCCAACACCGCCAGCGGCGGGGAACGGCGCCGCGCCGCCATTGCCCGGGCGCTGGCGCAGGATCCCGATCTGATCCTGCTGGACGAGCCGACCAACCACCTGGATCTGGGCGCAATCGATTGGCTGGAAGACTGGCTCAGCCGGTATCGCGGGGCCTTCATCACCATCAGCCACGACCGGACCTTCCTCACCCGCCTGACGCGCGCGACCTTGTGGCTCGACCGCGGCACCCTGCGGCGCAAGGAAGTGGGCTTTGGCGGATACGAGGCGTGGGAAGAACAGGTCTACGCCGAAGAAGCCCGCGCAGCCGAACGGATGGACGCCAAGCTGAAGCTGGAAGCGCATTGGCTCGAACGCGGGGTGACCGCCCGGCGCAAGCGCAACCAAGGCCGGCTGGAGAAGCTGTATCAGATGCGCGCGGCGCGTGCTTCGATGATTGCGGGGGCCGGCACCGCCAAGCTGAAGCTCGCCAGCGATGATGATTTCAAGTCGAAATCGGTGATCGTTGCTGAAAATATTTCAAAGTCTTACGGTGACCGTGCGATCATAAAACCCTTCTCACTGCGGATCCAGAACGGGGATCGCATCGGGATTGTCGGATCGAACGGCGCGGGCAAGACGACGCTGCTGCGGCTGCTCACCAAGGAACTGGAGCCTGACACCGGCACCATAACCCACGCCCGCACGCTGACCGGCGTGATGATCGACCAGCAGCGCAAGCTGCTGGAGCCGGGCGCGACAGTGCGGCAAATCCTCGCTGAAGGGGGCGACTGGATTGATGTTCGCGGGGTGCGCAAACATGTTCAGGCGTATCTTAAGGACTTCCTGTTCGATCCCGCTCTGGTCGACACCAAGATCGGCATCCTGTCCGGCGGCGAGCGGTCGCGCCTGCTGCTGGCGCGCGAATTTGCCCGCACTGCCAACCTGCTGGTGCTGGACGAGCCGACCAATGATCTCGACCTCGAAACGCTTGATCTGCTTCAGGAAGTGATCGCCGATTTCGATGGCACCGTGCTGATTGTCAGCCACGACCGCGACTTTCTCGACCGCACGGTGACCATCACGCTTGGCCTCGACGGGTCGGGCAAGGTGGATATTGTGGCGGGCGGCTATGCCGATTGGGAAGCCAAGCGCAAAGCCCCGCAAACCGGGGCCAAGCCGGGGTCAAACCCTGCCTTGAACCGCGCAAACACCCCGCAAAACGCCCCTGAAAAACCGCCCGCAGTGGCGGCAAAATTGTCCTACAAGGACCAACGCGATTATGAAATCCTGCCCGCCCGGATCGCCGAACTGGACAGCGTGATCGCCAAAGGCGAAGCGCTGCTGAATGACCCGGCGCTCTATGCCAAGGATCCAGCGCGGTTTGCCACGATCAGCCAGGGCATCGCCAACGCGCGGGCCGAAAAGGATGCGGCCGAAGAACGCTGGCTGATGCTGGCCGAACAGGTTGAAGGATAGGCCGCGCCGAGCACTGCGGCCTTACTCCAGCCTCAGGTGATCCGGTAAAACTCGGCCACGCGTTCCAGCGCGATCTTCAGCACCAGCTTGCCGCTACGCACCGGCCAGCCCAGCGTCTTTTCGGCCTCGGGCAAGCCCTCGCCTGCGCACACCACGCGCCACAAGATATCATCCAGCCCCCGCCCCGCCGCGCGGATCGCGCCGTCAAAGCGCTGGCGGGCGGCCATCTGCTTTTCGCTCGGTGCCAGGCCCCGCTCGCCGGTGGATTTCACGCGCACCGGATCCCAGCGCATGGTGATGCTGGCGGAAAGCTGTGCGCGTTCGTAATCGCTGCGCAGCGCTTCGCCCGCATCATACAGCCTGTCGCACAAATGCCCGCGCGCGTGCAGCCAGGCCAGCGGGCTTTCGGCGAGGTTGACGGTCACGGATCGGCGCGGGTTTGCGCCGCGCTTGATTGCGCCACGGCGCGGGCCTTCGGGGGTGAGTTCGCGGTTCGCGAGTTGGCGTGGCATATCGGTTCCTCCGCTTGGATAGTGCGCCAGACTTGCCAAGCGCGCACATCTGTAGGAAAGCAAAAACCAATTCGGTTAATTGAGGCGCGTTCTTGTGCACCCGCCGCCTTGCTACACGAGGGCGTGACATGACCAATCGCATCCGCGACATCCGCAAGGCCAAGGGCCTGACACTGGCCGATCTGGCCGCGGCCTGCGATCCGCCCACGACCGCGCAAACCATCGGTCGGCTTGAGACGGGGATGCGCCAGCTGTCGCTCACCTGGATGAACCGGATCGCCGCCGCGCTGGCGGTGGAACCGGCCGCGCTGATGCGGGCCAAGGCCGCCGCGACAGCGCAGATCGTGGCCGAACTCGCCGCCGCCGGCCCCGAAGCGCTCACCGCCCCGCGCGAAGCCTTGCTGCCGAGCGATTTTGCCGCCGAGGAAGGCCCGGCCCCGCTGGTGCTGGCCGTGCGCGAAAGTGTGGGCGAATATCGTCCCGGCGATCTGTTGTGGTTGCGCCCGCTTGACCCGGCCGATGCAGCCAGCGCCATAAACCGCGACTGTCTGCTGCCCAAGCCCGGCGGGCGCTTTGCCTTTGGCCGATTGATCGACCGGCGCGGCAGCCTTGTCGGCCTGCTGCCACCCGGCGCAGGGCAGAAACAGGTGGTGGTCGACAACCCGCCCTGGATCGCGGTCGCCTTCATGCTGGTCAGGCCGCTTTAACCGGCGCGCAGATAGGAAGCTGCCCGTGAAACACGTCCTTGCCCTTTCCACGCTCTATCCCAATCCGGTCAATCCGCGCTTCGGCACATTCGTTGCGCGGTCGCTGGAGGCGCTGGCGCGGCGCGGCGATTGGCGCGTGACGCTGGTCAATCCGATCGGCTTGCCGCCGCTGGCTTTGGGGCGGTACCGGCCCTTGGCCGACCTGCCCGAGGTGAGCGAGGAAGGCGGCATCATCGTCCACCGCCCGCGCTTTACGCTGATCCCGCGCATCGGTGTGCGCCGCAATGCCGCGGCCATCGCGCGCGCGGCGCTGCCGCTGGTGCAGCGCATCCATGCCGAGACGCCGATCGATGTCATCGGTGCGCAGTTCTTCTTCCCCGATGGCCCTGCCGCTGCGCAGATTGCCGGGCCGCTGGGCCTGCCGCTGTCGATCAAGGCGCGGGGCAGCGATATCAGCTTTTGGGGCGAACAGGGCTTTGCGCGCGCGCAGATGCTGGACGCAGCCCGGGCCGCCACCGGCCTGCTTGCCGTCAGCCGTGATCTGGCAGGACAGATGGCAGCGATGGGGATGGATGCGGGCAAGATCACGGTGCATTACACCGGGCTGGATCGCGACCGGTTCCGACCCTTCGACCACCTGCAATTGCGCCGCCAGCTGAGCGAGGAACTGGGCTTTGCCATGCCCGACAATGCGCCGCTGCTGGCCTGTGTCGGCGCGCTGATTGAACGCAAGGGTCAGGGGATCGCCATCACCGCGCTGCGCGACCTTCCCGGCGCGCGGCTGGTGCTGATCGGCAAGGGCGAGGACGAAGGCCGCCTGCGCGCGCTGGCCGCCAGCGAAGGCGTGGCCGAACGGGTGCATTTTACCGGATCGCTCGATCATGATCTGATGCCGCTGATCCTGTCAGCGGCGGATGTGATGGTGTTGCCCACGGTCAGCGAAGGCCTTGCCAATGCCTGGGTCGAAGCGCTCGCCTGCGGCACTCCGGTGGTGACCTGCGATGTCGGCGGCGCGCGCGAGCTGATTGCCTGCGATACGGCCGGGCGGCTGGTGGAGCGCAACTGGCAGGCGGTGGCGGCCGGGATCAAGGCGGTTCTTGCCGATCCCCCCCCGCGCGCGGCCGTGGCGGCCCTCACCGACCATTTCAGCTGGGACGCCAATGCCGCGGCCCTGGCCGATCATTACGCCCAGCTTGCCGGCTAAGGCGCGCCAGCCTGCCGCGGTGCGGCGGGCTTACCCTTCTCCGCGCGCGAGCTTTTCCTGCCGGTCTGTCGGGCTTTCTGCTGGCACGAAGCTGTTTGATGTAACGCCCATCCAGATCAGCAACGGCCCAGCCATGTACACGCTCGAATAGGTGCCGATGAACAGGCCCACCGTGATGGCTGCAACCATGCCGAACAGGCTCGGCGGGCCGAAAATCAGCAGCGGGATCAGCGCCACGAACAGCGTCAGCGAGGTCATCACTGTGCGCGCCAGCGTTTCGTTCACCGACAGGTCGAGCAGTTCGAACATCGGCATCTTGCGGTATTTCTTCAGGTTCTCGCGGATGCGGTCATAGACGACGATGGTGTCATTGAGCGAATAGCCGATGATCGCAAGGATCGCCGCCACGATCTGCAAGCTGAACTCCATCTGGGTCAGCGCGAACAATCCCACGGTGACCGAGACGTCATGCACCAGCGCAAACATCGCGCCGACGCCGAACTGCCATTCGAACCGGATCCAGATGTAGAGCGAGACCGCTGCCATCGCTGCCAGCAAGGCGAGGATCGCCTGATTGCGGAATTCGCCCGCAACCTTGCCTGACACGGTGTCGTTGCCGTCCTTGCGCGCGTCGGGATATTCGGCGGTGATTGTGGCGATCACCTTGTCGCCGATGGCGGTGGCAGCGCCGGGGGTGTTCTCGGTCCCTTCGGGCAAGGCGACGCGGATCGAGACGGTTTGCGGCCCGCCAAACTCCTGCACCACCGGATCGCCATAGCCAAGGCCGCCCACCAGCTCGCGCAATTGCGGGATCGGGGCCGTCTCGCGCTGGGCAAAGGTCATGCGCACTTCCTGACCACCAGCAAAATCGACCCCGAAATTGAGACCGTTGACCAGCACCGCCGCCCAGCTCCCGAAGATCAGCACAAGGCTGAGCACGAAGAACGGAACGCGCAGTTTCAGGAACTTGATATTGGTGTTGTCAGGGACAAGCTTGAGCAGTTTCATGGCGGGCTTGCTCCTTAAATCGTGATGTCGTTGGGGCGCGCCTTGCGCAGCCACCCGGCGACAAACATGCGGGTCAGCGTCACCCCGGTGAACACCGAGGTGACAATGCCGATAACCAGCACCACAGCAAAACCTTTGACCGGCCCCGACCCGAAGGCGAACAACGCTACGCCCGAAATGACGTTGGTAAGGTTGGCGTCCCAGATCGCGCGGCTGGCTTCCTTGTAGCCGGTTTCGACCGAAGCGATAACCTTGCGGCCCCGCGCGCGTTCTTCCCGAATACGCTCGTTGATGAGCACGTTGGCATCAACCGCTGCGCCAATGGTGATGACGAAGCCCGCGATCCCCGGCAAGGTCAGCGTGAAACCGCCCAGCGCCATCAGCCCCAGCAGCATCAGCACGTTGAACACCAGCGCGACCGTCGCATAAATGCCAAAGCGGCCATAGGTTGCCACCATCAGCGCGATCACCGCAAGGCTGCCGATCCCCATCGCCAACAGACCCTTGCGGATCGAATCCGCGCCCAGATCAGGCCCGACCGTGCGTTCCTCGACAATCGCGAGCGGCACCGGCAGCGCGCCCGAACGCAGCGAAATTGCCAGATTATTTGCAGTTTCCGGCGTAAAACTACCCGAAATCTGCGCGCGCCCGCCGACAATCGGTTCGTCGATATTGGGCGCGGAAAGCACCTCGCCATCCAGAATGATTGCAAACGGCTTGCCGACGTTCTCCGTGGTCAGCTTGGCAAACTTGGCGCCGCCTTGCGCATCGAAGGCAATATTGACGACGCTGCGGTTGTTCTGCGGATCGACCCCGGCCTGCGCGCCGGTGAGATTGTCACCGCGAATACCGCCCAACCGCCGGACGGCAATCGCTGCGCCCTGTTCGGCCGTGCCGCCAGCGAAGGGGAAAATCTCGCTACCCGGGGGTGCAATGCCGGCCTGCACGTTAGACGGTAGCGCGTTGAGATCGACCAGCTTGAATTCGAGCTGCGCGGTCTGGCCCAGCAGGTCCTTCAGCGCATCGGGATCCTGCAAGCCGGGCACCTGCACCACGATGCGGGTATTGCCCTGGCGAATGATCGTCGGCTCGCGCGTGCCAAGTTCGTCGATCCGGCGGCGGACCACTTCGGTCGCGCTGTCCATCGCATCGTCAATGGCCTGTTCGATCCCGGCGTCGGTCTGGCTCAGCACCATGCGCTGGCCATCAACCACGTTCAGTTCCCACTCGCGCACTGTGGTCTGGCCTTGCATCACCGGCTCGATCAGCCCGCGCGCCCGGTCGATATCGCCGGCGCTTTCCAGCATGAAGGACAGCGATCCATCGGCCGTCGACACGTCGCCGATGCGAATGCGCGGGTTTGCATTGCGCATCAGTTGGCGGACGGTCTCCTCCATGTTTTCAAGCCGCTGGGCGCGCACATCGCCGGCCTTGGCTTCGAGCAAGAGGTGCGAGCCACCGGCCAAATCAAGCCCGAGATTGACCTGAGGGTTCGGGAGCGCAGCCGGCCAATCGAGGCCTGCCACATTGGCCAACGAAGGCAACGCCAGCAGCGAGGCCGCCAGCGTAACCGCCCACAGGCTGAGCTTTTTCCAGAGGGGAAAGTCAAGCATTGCGTCAAGGTCTCACACGCAAGGGGGAGAATGGCGGGCTAACCGGTCACAATCGGCGCGCCCGGACAATCAGTCGTTGGCCGGCTTGCCGCCCGGCGGAATGATATCGCCAAGCGTGGCCTTGATCGCCTTCACCCGTACGTTGGGGCCGAGTTCCAGTTCGACATAGGTTTCATCGACCTTGATGACCTTGCCGACAAGGCCGCCCGCTGTGACGATCTGATCGCCCTTCTTGACCCCAGCGATCTTGGCCTGATGTTCTTTCTGGCGGTTCATCTGCGGGCGGATGATCAGGAACCAGAAGATCGCGATCATGCCGATGATGGGCAGAAAGCTGATCCAGGCCGGCGGTTCGGCGGCAGCGCCCGCACCAGCGGCGGCGAGAAGGTCAAATGTCATAGGTAAAGCCCGTCAGGATCCCGTAAATGATTTGCAAGGGTCACGCCCTTGGCCGTTCAAGTGGGCGCGCCTAGCAGCATTGCAAGCGTGCGGCAATGATTGGGCCACCTATCGCTGGCGCAGCACGATCACAAAACAAACACGCCCAAACCCGCTTGCCAGCCCCAATCATGCACCCTATAGGCCCCGCTCCACTGGTGACGGGACGTAGCGCAGCCTGGTAGCGCATCACACTGGGGGTGTGGGGGTCGGAGGTTCGAATCCTCTCGTCCCGACCAGTGGTTTTCCCCCTTTTCCACCCCCCTCACCGCGCCGCGCCAGCAATTGCGCGCGGGGTGCGGGCGGGTTAGGCTGGTGGCCTTGCTGTCACGAAAGCCCTTTTTCCATGAGCCGCTGGCGTCTTGCCGCCCCCATTGACGATATTCGCGCTGCCTTACGAGCCGGCCCGAGCGTGCCCGAACGGTTTGCACTAGCAACGCTGGTGGAGGTGGACGGCTCGGCTCCGCGCGATGTGGGCGCGCAGATGCTCATCACCGAGGATTATGATTGGGGCTTCCTGTCGGGCGGCTGCATCGAGGCTGATGTGGCGCGGCATGGGCGCGAGGCGCTGGCGACAGGCGCGCCGCGGCTGCTGCGCTATGGCGAGGGCAGTCCGTGGATCGATATCAAACTCGCCTGCGGATCGGGGATCTCCGTGCTGGTTGAGCCGGTCGCGGCGGACGAACCGGCCGTCGCGGCCATGCTGGAAGGCTGGGATGCGCGGCGTCCGGTGCAATGGTCGAGCGATGGACGCGCGCGCTTTGCCGCCCCAAGCGACGAGGCGCCTTGCGATACCTGGGACGGGGCGCGTTACACCCGCCTCTACACCCCGCCCCTGCGGTTGGTGCTGGTGGGCGAGGATGGCGCGGCCTTAAGCGCGGCGGCCCTGGCGCTGGAGATGGGCTGGCAAGTGGCGCTGATCGCGCCCGGCGGACCGGCCGAGCCGCCGTTTGCCGGCATCGCCTATCGCCG
The DNA here is from genome assembly GCF_002855495.1 of Porphyrobacter sp. TH134. Taxonomy (GTDB): domain Bacteria; phylum Pseudomonadota; class Alphaproteobacteria; order Sphingomonadales; family Sphingomonadaceae; genus Erythrobacter. Next base: position 11,413 of record NZ_PKRO01000024.1, on the reverse strand, counting down.
CAATGACCCGGTGGCCGCGCTCACCGCGATTGGCGTCGATCGCTGGACGGCAGTCGCTGTGCTTTCGCACGACCGTGACGATGACGAGCGCGGTCTTGCGGCAGCCTTGCAGAGCGAGGCTTTTTATGTGGGCGCCATCGGCGCGCGCGCGCGGCTGGATGCGCGAAGGGCACGGGTGCGCGCGCATGGGGTGAGCGAGGCCGCGATTGCGCGCCTGCACTCACCCATCGGGCTTTACGGGTTTGGCAAGGCCCCGCGCGACGTGGCGCTGTCGCTGGTGGCAGAGGTCGCGCAGGCGTTCCACGCCCGTGTCGCGGCTGCAAGGTCGGCGGGCGTGTCGATGTCCAGCAGTGCGCCGCTGTCGGCCGTATCGAGATAGGCCACCACTTGGGGGCGCTGCTTCAACAGCGCGTTTGCGCCCTGATCGCCTTCTAGCGCCATCAGATCGGCAAAAGCGGCGCGGGTGAAGGCGACCGGGTGGGCAGGCTTGCCCTCATACCGCGGGCGGGCAGCGTAACCCGATTGTTCGGCGGCCATGATCAGCGCGGGGCAATCCGCCACCTGAACCAGCGGCATATCCCCCAGAAACACGCACACGCCATCAGCCCTTGGCGCAAGCGCACCGATACCGGCGCGCAGGGTGGCGGCCATGCCCTCGGCCCAATCCGGCGCATGGATGAAGCGCGCATCCATCCCAGCCAGTTCGGAGCGAACGCCTGCCTCGTCAGCGCCGGTCACGACCAAGACCTCGGCAAAGCCAGCCGCCGAGACTGCCGCCACCACGCGCCGGATGATCGGCACGCCGGCAAGGTTAGCGGTAAGCTTCCCCCCGCCAAAGCGCCGCCCTGCCCCGCCGGCAAGGATCAGCGCCGACCAGCCCTGCAATTTACGCCTTGGCCTGATCGACCAGCGGCAGATTTCGGATCCGTTTGCCGCTGGCAGCAGCGATGGCATTGGCCAGCGCGGGCGATGCGGGTGGCAGGCCCGGCTCACCAATCCCGCCGGTCTTCGCCCCGCTCTCGATGAAATGAACATCGACCTGCGGCGGCGCATCGGCGAGCTTGAGGATCGGGTAATCGCTGAAATTGCTCTGCATCACCGCGCCCTTGTCGAGCGTGATCTGTTCGCCCATCGCTGACGACAGGCCCATGATCAGGCCGCCCATGATCTGCGCCTCGGCATTGAGGGGGTTCACCGTGGTGCCGCAATCGACCACCGCGAAGGCTTTCAATATCCTGGGGGTGCCGTCGTCCTTCAGGCTCACCTCGATCACCTCGGCAACGATTGTGCCGAAGCTTTCGACGATCGCGATACCCCGGCCAACGCCGTCAGGCAGCGGGCTGTCCCAGTTCGAGCGCTTGGCCACTTCGTCAAGCACCGCGATATGGCGCGATCCGGGCGCGAGATGTTTGCGGCGAAAGCGATAGGGTTCCTCGCCTGCGGCAGCGGCCAGTTCGTCCATGAAGCTTTCGGTGTAAAAGCCCATCTGGGTCGCATTCACCGACCGCCACGGCCCGTCAATCTGGTTCGACTGATAGGCGAAATGGCGGCGCGAGGTTGCCGGGATGTTGTAGATGAACGGCACTTCGCCTTCGGCATTGCCGCTTTGCACGTAATCGCTGCGCCAGCCGGTAATCGCCCCGTCCTTGAGCGAGGCTTTCAGCCCTGCCGAAGATTGCGGGCGATAAGTGCCGGTGCGGACATCCTGTTCGCGGCTCCAAATCAGTTTGACCGGATAGGGCACCTGCTTGGCCAGCACCGCGACCTGATCGATGATCTCGACCAGATCGGGGAAGCGCCGGCCAAAGCCTCCGCCCATGATCATCGGGTTGAAGACGACCTTGTCGACATCAAGCCCCGCGGCTTTGGCGGCCTTGGTGCGGGTGCTGAGCGGGTCTTGCAGCCCGCCCCACAGGTGGAGCGTGCCGTCCTTGAAATGGCCGGTGAGCGCAAACGGCTCCATCATCGCATGGTGGAGGAAGGGGACGCGGTAATCCGCTTCGATCACCTTGGCGTCGGCTGCTCCGAAGGCCGCATCGACATCGCCATCGCCGCCCTGATTGTCAGGCTCCCCGCCCGCCTTGCGCAGCTTTTCCTGCGCAGCGTAAATCGCGGACGTGGAGACCGCCGCATGGCCGCCATCGGTGAACTTTGGCGACAGCGCGGCAAGGCCTTTTTGCGCCTGCCAATAGCCTTTGGCGACCACGATCACCGCGTCATCAAGCTTCACGACCTTTTCGACACCCTTGACCGCCAGCGCCGGAGCTTCGTCTACCGATTCCAGTTTACCGCCGCGCACGGGAGCCGATGCAATGGTGGCGACCCGCATATCGGGAAGCGTAAAGTCGATCCCGTAAACAGCGCTGCCGTCAACCTTGGCCGGAATGTCGCGCCGCGGCACGGGTTGGCCGATCAGCTTCCACTGGTCGCGGGTCTTGAGCACCGGATCGCTGCTGAGCGAGCGCGTGGCAGCGCCCGCCGCCAGCTCGCCATAGCGCAGGCTGCGGCCCGATTTGGCGTGAGTGACTTTGCTGTCCGCCGTGGTCAGCTCGTCCGCCGGAACACCGAGCCGGTCTGCCGCTTCCGCGATCAGCGCTGCGCGCACCGCGGCGCCGGTCTTGCGCATGCCGACTTCGCCAGTGAAGCGGATCGCGGATGAACCGCCGGTAATCATCAAAGGCATGGAACGCACCAGCATGCCGATGATGGCATCCGGCAACAATCCGGCAACCGCCTCGCCGACAATCTCGGGCAGGAAGCCTTTGCCCAGCGCAATATTGGCAAAGCTGAGATCAGCCGGGGCCTGTTCGATCTTTAACCGGGTCCAGTCGGCATCCAGTTCGTCTGCCAGCATCTGACCCAGCGCCGTGTGCGAGCCTTGGCCAAAATCGATATGCGGCGAGAACAGGGTGACCGTGTCGTCCTCGGCGATCTTCATCCATGTCTGAAAACCGTGCTCGCCCGGGCCGACGGTGAGTGCCTTGGCTTTGGCCTTGACGCTGCTGTCGGTCCACCAGACCCCAAAAATGCCGCCGCCTACCAGCAGCGCGCTGCCGGCGAGGAAGATCCGGCGCTTCACGCCTTTCTTCCGCGGCTTGGCCTCGGGCTGGATGGCTTCAGGAATATCGAGATCGGGCGTCGGATTATCAGCCATCATGCCTCTCCCGTCTGAGCGGCTGCGCCTGTCGCCGCGAGGATCGCGGTACGGATGCGCGGATAGGTGCCGCAGCGGCAGATATTGGTCATCGCCTCGTCGATCTGCGCATCGCTGGGCGAGCCGACCTGCTCGATCAGTGCCACCGCCGCCATGATCTGGCCCGACTGGCAGTAGCCGCATTGCGGCACCTGCGCATCGATCCACGCCTGCTGAACCCTATGGAGCGTCCCGTCGGCAGCCTTCAGCCCCTCGATCGTGGTCACAGATTTGCCCGCAACATCGCTGACCGGCACGCTGCATGACCGGGCGATCGCGCCATCGATATGCACCGAACAGGCCCCGCAAGCCGCGATCCCGCAGCCAAACTTGGTCCCGGTCATGCCGAGATCATCCCGTAAGGCCCACAAGAGCGGCGTATCGGCATCAGCCTCCACGCTCACCGGTTTGCCATTGACCGAAAATGCGATTGCCACGACTGGCTCTCCCGCTGGTTGATTTGCGTCTCGCATAGCAACCTGTAGGCGCGCCGCCTAACAGAAAGACGCGGGCGCGCCCGATCCCTGCCCTCCGGCAAATGACGCAGGCTTGCAGGCCGCAGCGGCCCTTCGTAAGCGAATGGCAACGACAAGAGGATGATCCCGATGGCCCACACCGCCCCCGCCCTGACCCGCCCAATCCTGCCCAAAATGCGGTCATGGCTGTTTGCGCCGGGCGACAGCGAGAAGAAGATGGGCAAGGCCATTGGCGGCGCGGCCGATATTGCGCTGCTTGATCTTGAAGATTCCGTGTCGCCCCAAAACAAGGCGGCGGCCCGCGCGATGGTGGCCGAGATGATCGCTTCCAGCGACAACCGCGCGCGGCTGTGGGTGCGGATCAACCCCGTTAGCACCGCCGATTGCATCGCCGATCTGGTCGCCGTGATCCCCGCGCAGCCCGGTGGCGTGTTCCTGCCCAAAGCGGAAGGTGCGCAGGACATTACCCGGCTGCACCACTATCTCACTGCGCTGGAGGCTGCGAACGGCATCCCGCAGGGCCGCACATTGATTGCAGCGCTGGTGACCGAGACGGCGGCGGCAATGTTCCGCACCGGGGACTATGCAGGCGATTATCCGGGCCGCGCCCGGCTGGTCGCCATGAGCTGGGGTGCAGAAGACTTGTCCTCGGCGCTGGGCGCGCGTGAACAGCGCGGGCCGGACGGCGAGTATGCCCATACCTACGAAATGGCGCGCAGCCTGTGCCTGATCGGCGCTTCGGCGGCAGGGGTAGCACCAATCGAGACCGTGCAGCCCGAATTCCGCGATCTTGAGGCCTTGGCGGCCCGCGCGCGGCGGGTGCGGGCGCAGGGCTTTGCCGGGATGCTGGCAATCCACCCGGCGCAGGTCGATCCGATCAACGCAGCCTTCACCCCGAGCGCTGAGGAGTTGGCCCATGCCCGCAACGTGGTGCAGGCCTTTGCCGATCACCCCGGCGCAGGTGTGGTGGCGCTGGACGGCGCGATGCTCGACCGGCCCCATCTGGCACTGGCGGAGCGGCTGCTGGCTGAGGCGGGCGAGGGTTAGGTTAAATGAGTTTCCTACTTTAACCTATGTGGTCATTTATGGCGCGACTCACGCAATCAGGAGCGCACTATGGCCCTTATTGATGCCCTCATTGGCCCCATCGCCTCGATCATCGACAAGATCATTCCGGACAAGGAGGCCCGGGCCAAGGCCAAGCTGGAACTGATCGCGCTCGAAGGCACGCAGGAAATGCGCATGATCGAGGCGCAACTTCAAGCCATCGTCGCCGAGGCCAATTCCGCCGACCCCTGGACGAGCCGCGCCCGGCCGAGCTTTCTGTATGTGATGTATATCCTGCTGCTCGCTGCCCTGCCGATGGGGGTGCTGAGCGCCCTCCACCCGATGGCCGCGCGCGACATTGCAGCAGGGATGAACGCCTATCTCGCCGGTCTGCCGGAGCCGCTTTATGCGCTGTTTGGCACTGGTTATCTGGGATATACGGCGGCGCGGCAGTGGGGGAAGGCCCGTGGAACCGACAGGTAGAGCTACATACTGTTGATTTTCAATGCCTTAAGATAGATCGCCGTGGTTCCGGTGAAGGTCAAGGGGGCGGAACGACGCCCTGCTCACATGTCCGCTTTTAGAAAATGACGCAAAAGTGCCCAATGACCGCAAGTGGGTGGTAAGGCGAATGTCTGCTTTGCGGCTTTCTTGATGCCAATCTACCGCTTGTAGATCAGACTTTCATCCCAGTCGGCTAAACCCTTTAGTGTAAGGTTATGGCGTGTGCCACCCAACGCGGGCACATCGAGGGGCGAGCAAATGATAGCGTGGCCCGGGTTCTGCCATCCGCATCTGGCGTGCTAAAGCGGATTGCGGCAAACGCGAATTCCTAAGCGGACGTGCCGGCGCGATCACTTGGGCAGGGCGCCGCATGTCAGGCGGATCTCACGCAGTTCGAAATCGTAGGTAATCTGTGAACAATGCGCGATCTGGTTCCGGCCAATGCTGGTATAAAAATCGGGCCGTCCGCGTCGCTTGCTATCCCAGACTATGATCTCGTTGGGATCGAAGGGCGGATCGTCGGGTCCTATCTCAGCCACTTTGTTGGTATTTCCCCAATCACGATACCGGACCGAGAAATGATCGATCAGTATATCGCCGAGCTTTAGCGGGCGGGCGAGCTTCATCATCCGTACCGGGCGCTTGATGTCGTAATCGATCGCCACTTCGCTATCGCTACCGGGAATGAAGCCGCCGCCGAAGCGCGAGGCGAGGAAGTTTGCTGATGGCGCGGTGACAAGATTGTTGGCCAATCTGTGCCCAAAGAACACTTTGAATTTTTCACCGTCTGCATCCAGTTCGGTACCGACGGTGTCGTTGAAGCGCCGACCAAACTGCTTCAAGGGGAGGCGCTGCACAGTCTGGTCCCCGATTGGAGGGCCCAGCGGGAAGGTCACCAGATTGTAGGGCAGATGGTGAATGCCAATCACCCCATCCGCCACGTCGGTAATTGGCTGGGTACTCCACATTACTAGTATCTTCTGCTTTTTGCCCTCGATATCGACTGTTCGGTAACGAGCGAGGAGGTAAAGGAAGTCGTTAATATTATGAACATAATGGGTGCCCGCAATTTGCGCCTTCCAATTGAGACGGACCGCAACTGCGGGATTGACATGCATAGGACCGTCGGCTTCCGCCGTGACGAGGAGGCGCATTGGCACGCCGTTTACCTTGACGCGGATGATGTGATCGGGAGGCAGCAACAGTTCATCTGCCTGAGTTGGGGCTAGAGAGGGACCATTCTGCGCCCCTGCCATGGCAGGCAACTCAGCCAGCAGCGCGGCGATTGCAAGACGGAATAACATGCCTTTACAACGCTTCACGCCTCTCATGCGTTCCCTTGGGTTCCGCTGTCGTCGAGCTTCGAATTGCGCTCACTCCGAGGCTTAGCGCGATGCATTTTTTCGGGCTTCGACTACTTCGGACAGCGCCTTTATTCAATAGATGCCGCCCGTCGCCGAGATCGTCATGCCGACAACAAATATTGCCCGACCTGCGAAAACATCAGTAATCTCAATTCAGGGCCGATGGGGGTGTCCGCTTCGGGGTCGCTTGCTGAACGGCAGGATTTTTCCAGAAGCGAAGCGGAGCCGACATGCCGCTTTCAGGATCGCGCGGGGGCCCGGCGCATGGCCGGTCATGGGTGGATAGGCGAATGGCCGCTCTAGGGCGGCGCAAGCCATCATCCGCTCGAACCATTGCTTTGTGCAGCAGAAGGGGTGAGGGGTTTCCTGCCGTCTTGCGTATTACACCTCGCAGGAGAAAAGTGATGGATCTCGACGACAATCTCGCGCGGCTGTCTGCGGTCCCGGTGCCCGGGCTCGCTGCAATCGACGGCGCTGCGCTGGCGACGCAGGCGCGGGTTGAGGCACTGCGGGCGCGCACCACGCTGGGTGTAGCCATGCTTGCGGCGCTTGGCATCGGAGTGGTCAGCGGCCTGTCCGGAGAGACACGAGCGGAAACTCCACTGGTTGCCTTTGGCCCCGCGCCATCGTTGACGCCGCTGATCGCGCTGGGGCAGCCATGAGCCTGCGCGCCCTTGTGATGGCTGCTGTTGCGGTGGTCGCACTGGCTCTGGTCGGGGTCTGGATCGGACGCATGATGCAGCCCCAAGCGCATCACAGCGGGGCAGAGCTCCACGCGCTGATGCATGAGGGGCTTGATCTTGACCCGGCACAGGAACGCGCGCTTGAGGCGCTGGAGCGGGATTTCGCCGCCAGACGCACAGTGCTAGAGACACGGCTCAAGGCCGATAATGCCCAGCTGGCAGAAGCGATTGCGGCCGAGCACCAGTATGGCCCGCGCGTCTCGGCAGCGGTCGATGCGACCCATGTGGCCATGGGCGAACTTCAGAAGGCGACGCTCGAACACATCTTTGCGATGCGGGCAATCCTGCGTGCCGACCAGCAGGCGAAGTTCGATGCGGCGGTCGCCGAAAGCCTTGCGCAAACGGGCCAGTGAGCAGCGACAATCCGGATGCGGCGCTGGTTCGCGGGGCACTGGCGGGCGAGGCGCAGGCTGCGCGTGCTCTGGTGGAGCGCCACCGCGAGGCAGTCTATCGCCTTGCGCGCAGCGCGACGGGCGATGCTGACGAGGCGTTCGACATCACGCAGGAGGCCTTTGTTGCAGCCTTCGGCGCGCTTTCGCGCTATGATCCGGCGCGACCGTTTCGCGGATGGATCGCCGCGATCACGCTGAACAAGTGCCGCGACCGGGCGCGGCGACGGGCGGTGCGTCGGTTCCTCGGCCTGCCCTTGCCCGAGCTTGCGGCCGACTGGATTGCCGATGATGCGCCCTCTCCCGAAGCGCGGGTCGCGAGCAGGGACGAACTGGTGGCCACCGCTCGCGCCATTGCCGAGCTGCCTTCCTCGTTGAAGGAGGTGCTGATCCTGCGCACGATCGAAGGCCTCAATCAGCAGGAGACCGCCGAGGCACTGGGGATCAGCGCCAAGGCGGTGGAGACCCGCCTCTATCGGGCGCGGCAGAAATTGTCGCAGCTGGTGAGGGGTGACCCGCACCCCCGCGTATAGGGGGCATGACCACTCCACCTGTTACCCGTCGCCGCCTGCTTGCCGGAGCGGGGGCCGCTTCGGCCTTTGCCGCGCTGCCTGCCTGGGCACAGGGGCATACCTTGGGCGGTTCGGGGCACAGCATGCAAGGCGGCGCGCCGATCCGCGTCGGCTTTGATGAAGTGTCGGGCATGGCGATCGACCTTGCGGTGGGCCACGGCCCGCGCGTGGTGCAGGGGCGCAAGGGGCACGGCATTGCCGTCAACGGCAGCGTTCCGGGCCCGCTGATCCGTCTGAAGGAGGGGCAGACCGTTCGCCTCAACGTCACCAACCATCTCGCCGAGGACACCTCGATCCACTGGCACGGACTGCTGGTGCCGTTCCACATGGACGGCGTGCCCGGGATCAGCTTTCCGGGGATCAGGCCGGGCCAGACCTTCACCTACGAATTCCCGGTGCGGCAGGCGGGCACCTACTGGTATCATTCGCATTCAGGCCTTCAGGAGCAGCAGGGGCATTATGGCCCGCTGATCATCGATCCGGCAGGCGCGGAGCCGGCGGAATTTGACCGCGATTATATTCTCCTCCTGAGCGAGTTCACCCCGCTCCACCCCCACAAGATCATGGACCGACTGCGGAAGGGGGAAGGCTATTTCAACTACCAGCAGACCGCCTGGACCGATGATTACCCGCTCTCCGCCGAGGATCGCCGGATGTGGGCCGAAATGCGCATGCCAGCGACCGATATCGCCGATGTGACCGGGTCGACCTACACCTACCTCGCCAACGGGCGCGGGCCGAAGGAGGGACTGGAATATCTCTTCAACCCGGGCGAGCGGGTGCGGCTGCGCGTCATCAACGGTTCGGCGATGACCTTCTTCAACCTGCGCATCCCCGGCCTCGCCATGACAGTGATCGCCGCTGACGGCCAGAACGTGAAACCGGTCGAGGTGGACGAGTTCCAAATCGGCACGGCGGAAACCTACGACGTGATCGTGGAACCGCGCGGCGAAGCCTACACGATCGTTGCCGAGAGCATGGATCGTTCCGGCATGGCGCTCGCCACGCTGGCAAGCCGCCCCGGCGCGCGTGCGCCCATTCCGCCGCCGCGCAAGCCGCCCCTGCTCGACATGGGCGACATGGGCATGAACCATGGCGATGGCGGGCACAGCATGGCGGGCATGAAAATGCGCGACACCTTGCTGCTGCCGCCCGATGTGAAGGTGGGGCCGGGGATCGACATGGTCTCCATGGCCCCGGTCGACAAGCTGGGCGATCCGGGGCTTGGCCTGCGCGATGTGGGGCACCGCGTGCTCACCTACCGGATGCTCTCGGCGCTGGAACCGAACCGCGATACGCGCACGCCCACCCGCCTGCTCGAATTGCACCTTACCGGCAATATGGAGCGCTACATGTGGTCGTTCGACGGGGAGATGTATTCCACCGTTCGCGACAGGCCGATCCGGTTCGCGTGGAACGAGCGGGTGCGGGTGAAGCTCGTCAACAACACCATGATGGCGCACCCGATCCACCTGCATGGGATGTTCTTCACGCTGGTCAATGGCGAGGATGCCGCCCACCAACCGAGGAAGAACATCGTCATCGTCCAGCCCGGGGCGAGCGCGCAGTTCGATCTCACCGCCAATGAACCGGGCGACTGGGCGTTTCACTGTCACCTGCTTTACCACATGCACGGCGGGATGATGCAGACCGTCACGGTTATGGGGCCCGAGGGGGGGCTGTGAAAACAGCTCTGTTCTCTGTCGTCCTGCTCGCCGCATCGCCGGTCGGCGCGCAAGACCCGCACGCAGGGCCCGATATGAGCGATATGGAAAAGCCAGCGTCCCCTGCGCCAGCATCCCCCGGCCCGACCATGGAAACCCCGCCCCCTACCGCCGCCGGCAGCGGCCCGCCGCGCGCTGCCGATGCCATCTGGGGCATCGAAGCCATGGCCGCCTCGCGCGAAGATTTGCGCCGCACCCACGGCGACTTCCCGGTATTATGGTTCCAGGGTGACCGGGCGGAGGCGCAGGTGCGCGATGGCGCGGCCATATACCTGTGGGACATTCAAGGCTATTACGGCGGCCCGACCGAGCGGCTGTGGTTCAAGAGCGAGGGCGAAGGTGCATTTGGCGAAAATCCCGAGGACGCCGAGGCCCAGGCGCTCTACGCCAAAGCCTTCGCGCCCTTCTGGGACGTGCAGGCAGGCGTTCGGCACGACATCGCCGGGCCAGACACGACCCATGCGGTGATCGGCGTGCAGGGCCTTGCGCCCTACATGTTCGAAGTCGACGCCGCGCTGTTCCTGAGCACCCGCGGCGACCTGACGGCACGCATCGAGGCCGAAATCGACCAGCGCATCACTCAGCGCCTCATCCTCCAGCCCCGCATCGAGGCGAACTTTTCGGCGCAAAACATTCCCCAACTCGGCATCGGCACCGGGCTTGACCAGATCGAGGTCGGCGCGCGGCTGCGCTACGAGATCGCCCGCGAATTCGCCCCCTATGTCGGCATCGAACAATCCTGGCACACTGGACGCAGCGCCGCTTTCGCCCGCGCGCGCGGCGAAGACCGATCCGCGACCAGCCTTCTGGTCGGCATCCGTTTCTGGTTCTGATCACATTGAAGGAGAGATCACCCATGCGCATCCCAGCCTTTTTCGCTGCCCTTGCCCTCTCGGCGCTCGCGCCTGCCGCGCTGCTGGCCCATGTTCAGCTGACGGCATCCACGCCCGCTGCGGGCGCTGAAGCCAAGGCGCCCAAGGCCATCACCCTGACCTTCAGCCAGCCCGTCGATCCGGCCACGGCGGCGGCCAGCATCGTCATGACCGCGATGCCGGGCATGGCGGACCATGGCGAAATGCCGATCCGCAATTTCACCGCAAGCTGGTCGGATGGGGGTAAGACCATGACCCTGACTCTCAGAAAGCCGCTGCCCGCCGGCACCTACGAAGTGCGCTGGCAGGCCGCCGCTGCGGACGGGCATGGGATGAACGGGACTGTGACCTTCAACGTGACGTGAGAGCAGCCACCACCCCGAAACTGTTCACTTCGAACAATCCTCAAGCCGCTCTGCCAATGACGGTTTCGGGGTCGGTGCACGAACCCGCTTCGCGGGAGGGGCGCTGGCGGCGAGGGTGATGTAGAACGACAGGCGTAGCGCCTGATCCGAGAGAGGCAGACGAT